>CANKMW010000034.1 GCA_947483555.1 Myxococcales bacterium | reverse complement strand
GAGACCAACTTCGACAACACCCAGATCCAGGGCAACTACTGCAACTTCGCCGGCGGCGGTGACTGCGAGCTGCGCGGCACCGGGCCCACGCCGCTGGCCAACTCGCTGGCCGCGGTCGAGGACTACCTCACGCCCATCAAGGGCTGCGATCTGGCGTCGACCGGCGGCTGCCGGCGCTACGGCGTGATCCTGGTGACCGACGGCGCCGAGAGCTGCCAGGGCAACCCGGTGGCGGCGGCGACGTCCCTGCGCATGAAGGGCATCGACACCTACGTAGTCGGGTTCTCGGTCCTGATCTCCGAGGAGGCGCAGCTCAACGCCATCGCGGCCGCCGGCGGCACCAGCACCGCCTTCCTGGTCGGCAGCGACGAGCAGCTGGCCAACGCCCTGGCGACGATCGTCTCGGGCTCGATCATCTTCGAGACCTGCAACAACCTCGACGACGACTGCGACACGCGAGTCGACGAGGACTTTCCCGAGAAGGGCAACGCCTGCAACGACGGCCGGCTGGGCGCGTGTCGCGGCACCGGCACGCTGGTGTGTAACGCCGGCGGCACCGGGGTCACGTGCAACATCACCATGCCCGGTGCCATGCCCCAGCCCGAGGTCTGCAACGGCCTCGACGACAACTGCAACGGCGCGATCGACGAGGGCATCTCGTGCACGCCCGGCTGCGTGCCCACCGATCCGTTCGACGAGTGCAACGGCATCGACGACGACTGCGACGGTGCGTTCGAGGAGGACGACCCGCAGGTCGGCATGCCGTGCGGCACGTCGAGCATGTCGCCGTGTCAGTTCGGTATGAACGTGTGCGTGGGGGGAGCGATCGTGTGCGTGGGCGCGGTCGATCCCAACCCCGAGCAGTGCAACGGCGTCGACGACAACTGCGACGGCATCCCCGACGACAACGCGGCGTGCCCGGTGATGACGTCGTGCATCGACGGCGGCTGCCGCTTGATGTGCGCGTCCGACGAGTTCCCGTGCCAGGCCGGCTTCCGCTGCGAGATGACGCCGCAGGGCAACTTCTGCGTGCCGAGCGCGTGCGCGACCTGTCTGCCCAACGAGATCTGCCAGAACGACACGTGCGTCGACCCCTGCGTCGGCGTCACCTGCGATCCATTGGAGACCTGCCGCTTCGGGGCCTGCGTCGACTGCGACGTGCTTGGCTGTCCGTCGGGCCAGATCTGCCTCGACTCGGCCTGCGTGCCCGATCCGTGCGCCGGCGTCGACTGCGATCCCGGCTGCACCGAGCCGCTGGGCTGCAGCTGCGACGCCGGGACGTGCGTCCCCAACTGCGACGACACGCAGTGTCCGTCGGGGCAGCGCTGCAACCCGCAGGGCACGTGCGTGCCCGACGCGTGCGCCGAAGTGACCTGTCCGTCGGGCGAGGTGTGCGTGAACGGCACGTGCAGCGACGATCCGTGCGTGGCGATCAACTGCGACGCCGGCGAGGTCTGCTCCGACGGCGCCTGCATCGAGGACCCGTGCAAGCTGGTCGAGTGCAGCGAGGCGTTCACGTGTGCGGTGCGCGACGGCGACGCGATCTGCGCACCCGATCGGCCGGCGGGACGGCCCGATCGGGTGCAGCCGGGCGGCGGTGGCGGCTGCTCGGCCGCGGGCCCGGGCGGCAGCGGTGCCGCGCTCGTGGTGGTGTTGCTCGCGCTCGGCGCGCTGGGCCTGCGGCGGCGGCGCCAGACCCACGCCCTCCTGCTGGTCGTGGCGCTGGCTGGCTGCGGCCTGCGTCCATTCGATCTGAATGGCGACAACGGCGACGACGACGACAGCGACGGCGGCGGCGATGGCGACGGCGGCATCGGTGATGGCGACGCCGGCATCGACGCGCCGCTGTGCACGCCGATCGGCATCGACGACCAGTGCAACGAGCTCGACGACGACTGCGACGGCGTGGTCGACCAGGCCTTCGACAAGCAGAACGACTCCAGCAACTGCGGCACCTGCAACCACCGCTGCATCGGCACCGGCGCGGTCCAGCGCTGCGCCGCCGGCCAGTGCGAGTTCGTGGTGTGCCAGCCCGGCTTCGCCGATCTCGACGCCGACCCGCTGACCTGCGAGTACATGTGCCCGCTGTTCCCGGCGCGGGTGGAAGACTGCAACGGCTTCGACGACGATTGCGACGGCATCGTCGACGAGACCTTGCCGCCGCCGCCCGGTGGCCAGTGCCGCGTCACCGCCGGCACGCCGTGCGCGGGCACGACCATGATCTGCGAGACCCGCGGCCCCCAGACCCGGTGGTGGTGCGACTACGACGCCGCCGTCGAGTTCGATCCCAGCGTGCCCAACGGCATCGTCCTGGCCGAGCAGCGCTGCGACGGCGAGGACGGCGACTGCGACGGCATCGAGGACGACACGTTCACTGACCTCGGTCAGGAGTGCGACAACGGCGGGCTCGGCGTGTGCCGCGACGTCGGCGAGCGCATCTGCGATCCGGGCGACCCGTCGCAGACCACGTGCGACCTGAGTGTCCTGCCCGACGCGGGTACGGCGGTCGCCGAGGCCTGCGATGGCCTCGACAACAACTGCGACGGCGTGGTCGACAACAACAGCGGCCCCGACGCTATCGTCGATTCCATGACCCACGTGCAGATCGGCGCGCTGAATTACTACGTCGACACCTACGAGGCGTCACATCCCGACGCGACCGCGATGGCGACCGGCGTGTCGGCGGCGCGCTCGTGCTCGAACCCGGGCGTGCTGCCGTGGCGCAACGTGTCCTTCAACGTCGCTCAGGCCGCGTGCATGTCGGCCGGCAAGGCGCTGTGCACTGCGACCCAGTGGCAGACTGCATGCGAGGGCATGGCCAACACGGTCTACCCCTACGGCAACAGCTTCAGCGCGGCGGCGTGCAACACCGAGCCGCACGACAGCATCCCTGGCGGCAACGACGACGACTCCATGGTGGCGACCGGGTCCCTGGCGGCATGCGTGGCGGCGCCCGGCGCGCTCGACCTGTCGGGCAACCTGAAGGAGTGGACCAACGAGATCACCGGGCAGACCACGGGTGGCACCAACATCGCCGTCCTGCGCGGCGGCGCGTACGACAGCCCGGCGGCGGGCGCGACCTGCGATTTCCGGACCTCGCGGGCCGCGGTGAACGTGCTGGAGCCGAGTTATGGGTTCCGCTGCTGCCGCCCTGGGCCCTGATCGCGGTACGCCCGAAAAGCCAGGCAGTTCTAGCCTCTTGCGACCCATGAACCCCATGAACCTGTCCCCAAGCTGATCGCCTTTGAGCCGCTCGGCAAACAGCGCGGGCTCCTCGTAGAAAGGGAAGTGCGCGCTCTGCTCGAACCAGACCAGCCGGTGCGGCCCCCGGACCCTCGCGCTGTAGGCCGCAGCCAGCGGCGCGGGCGTGTCGTAGTCGTGGCGGCCCGTGAAGAAGAAGAGGGGCACCGTGTCGTCGCGGTGCAGCACCCGCGCGTCCCAGGCGGCGACCCGCGGGTCGTCGAACAGCTTGGCGAAGAACTCGAGACCGGCGTTCCACTGGTCGTCGCGCCCGCTGTACGCGGGGCTGGCCAGGATCTCGGCCTCGATCGCGTCCGAGCCGGGCTGGCCGTAGACGTCGCCGCCGAAGAAGCCGAGCCACTGGTTGGTCACGTCGAAGCCGTCGTCGTCCTGATCGCAGTCGTCGTCGGTCCACGCGACGGGGCCGGTCGGGGCGGCGGTCGCAGCGACGGGCGGGCGCGGGACCATCGGCGCGGGACCGGTGCCGGCGCCGACGGCGCCGCAGAGGAGCAAGGCGGACTGGCAGACGGTGTGGCGCGTGGTCAAGCAGCTCGGATTTGATACGGTGGCGATCCACCCGGGCGGTGGGGGCGCCAGCCCCGGCGGGGCACGCTCCAGAGATGCGCCGTCGATGTACCGAGTGCCGGAAGACGTTCGTGGCGGCGGTGGCGGCGGCGACTACGCAGTGCGTGTGTGGCGCGGCCTGCCGCGCCGCTCGTGATCGGAAGCTGGCTCGTGGCCGGCGTCGTCGCGATCTCGCCGCGACGCGCGCGGAGGAGCGCGAGCGCCAGCGCGCGAGCCGCGCTCGGCGGTCGGCGGCGTCCGGATGTCACGCGCCACCCTCGGCTCGCAAGTGCCCGCTATCACGAGTAGAAATGGGCCGATTGCGAGCGTCAGCATCAACCACGACCCATCGGCCGGGACAGCCGCGCAGGGGGACGAGAGTCACGGGCCAGTATGGTCCAATCTTCGTTGCCACGCAGTTGCCACTAAGTCTTGTCGCCCGGCCCTGCGGGGCGAAGTCCGGCCAGCAGCCGCTACCGATCGAGCATCATCCGGTGCTTGCTGGCCAAGGCGTCGATCTCGGCGAGCGTTCCGCCCGAATACTCGGTGAGCCTTCCGGTGTCGAAGAGCTTCACGGACCAGGTACGGCCGTTGTCATTGGACCGCGCTTCAATGCTCTTCTTGTCTCCGCTGTATCGTCGAATCACCGACGCTCCTGTCGTTGGAGATGACCTCCAGGATCGACGTCGGAAACGATCCGAAACGTCAGCCAAGGCTCTCGAAGAGTCTACACGCCCGGCGAGGATCACACAGCCGAGAGGAGCGTGCCGATGGATGCATTGAAGCCCGCCGTGCGTTGGCTCAGGTCGTGGGACGAGGAGTACGTGCTGTATTTCTTCGTGGCCGATGTTCGAGCGAAACTCTCGACGGCTACGTCATCGCGCTCCGCGCCGGCGCCGCCGAGCGGGCGCGCGCCGAGCCGTTCGATCTCGCGCGGCCGGCCCTCGCTGCTCACGCGCTCGGCTGGGTCACTATCCCGCCGCCAAGTGGATCCGTCTTGGGCCGCCGCTGAAGCCAGCCTCGCACCCGTGGGTGGAGCCGGCACCAGGCGTCGCGCTACGCCTCCGAGGATGGGGCGATGTAATTGTCGTCGTTGGGGAGATGTAATTGTCGCTCAGCACGTGGGCGCTCGGCGCTCTAGCGCAGATCGTCCGATGCCGGAAAACGTAGGGGAGTCAGCAGGTTTACTGCTGACTCCCCTAGCGTTCTCAGGTTCGATCCAGGAACGACTCGCGGAGCGGACGGGCCCACCCCAACCTCGCGAGGTCTTCAACCATCTCGCGTCCCTGCAATGACCATGCAGGGTTGGGTGTGGGGTCAGTCCTGACTGCTCCCTGCTGGTCCTCGTTCGTCTCGGGCCGTCTGGCAGCCACGTGGCAGCAGGTCCGCGATCCCCGGTATGCTGGTGGGGATGACCCAGGCTGTTGCCCACGCAGATCCATCGCCGAGCGTACCGCCGGAGATGATCGGGCGCATCGTCGAGGTGCTGCACCCCGAACAGATCTGGCTGTTCGGGAGCCGCGCGCGCGGCGAAGCGCGCGCCCAGAGCGATTGGGACTTCATGGCCGTGTTGCCCGATGACGCGCCCGAGCAGGATCTCGACGTCGTGTCCGTCTGGGAGCGGCTTCGGGATCTCCGTCTGCAGCGCGTCGAGGTCCTCACGATGACTCGAGGCGAGTTCGAGACCTGGCGGCACTCGCTCGGGACGCTGGCGGAGATCGTGGCCTCGACGGGCGTCGTCGTCCATGGCGGCTGATCCTCCGAGGCCCGATCCGCGCGTCATCGTCGCGTACCTCGACGACGTCGATCTCGAGCTCGACGCCGCGAGGCGACTCGTCGATCCGCCGAACCGCTTCGCGGCGTTTCACCTCCAGCAGGCCGCAGAGAAGCTCGTCAAGGCCGTGCGGCTCAGCCTCGGCCTGCGCGTGACCGCGGATCACGACATCGCGTTGCTCGTCGCCGAGCTGCCGCCGGATAATCCGTGGCGCGCGAAGCTCGGCGTCCTCGAACCGCTGTCGAGTTACGCCACCGCGTATCGATATCCGTCGCCGATGGGCAAGCGCAAGGGCGGACCCACGGCCGAGGAGGCGCTCGTGTGGATCAAGACGATCGCTGGGCTGAGCGCTGAAGTCAGGGTGATGTTCGCGACTGCTGCATCGTGATGCCCGCTCCGCCGGCGACGCGTCGCCGGGAACGGTCGGATCGTCCTCCACGAGGCAACGGTCCTTCCCGATGGCACCGTTCTCGATCTTATCGTCGACGACGAGGGCGATGATCACGACGCCGCCCTGCGCGCGCTCCTGCATGCTCGGCTCGATGCGGCCTGGGACTCCGGCGGCCGGGCCCGAGCTCGGCTGAGTGCTCGGCGACGCAGTGGCGCGCTACGGCAGGAGCCCTGCGGCGGACAACCTCGCCTGGAGGGTTGGCGCCACCCGCGTCTCCATCTGGATGTCGAGCCGATCTCGGCTCCGGCGAACGTCCCAGCTTCGCCGCTCTCCAGAATTGACCCACCCCTGCTCTCCAGAAATGACCCGGGTGGCCTGTTCGGATTTTCGTCGGCGGTGGGCAGCCTGAGCACGCCGGCTCGGGCGATGGCCTGCGGGTGAACGAAGGCGGCTGCGTGATGCGCCCCGAACGCGCGCCGCCCTCGACGCTGGCGGCGGCGAGGGCGGCGGGAAGTAAAGCGTGAGGCGTGTTAGGCGGCGGTGTCGCGGAGCGACGGGCCGTCGATCTTGACGGTGTGGCACTGATGTCGAAGGCGGCTGAGTAGCGCGTCGACGAGGGTCTTGTTGCCGAGGAAGTTGGCCCACTCGGCGTAGTCGAGGTTGGTGGTGATGATGGTCGGGCGCTGGCGGTAGCGCTCCTCCATGAGCTTGAAGAAGATGTTGGTCTGCTCGGGGCGCAGGTTCAGATACCCCATCTCGTCAATCACAAGGACGTCGGCCTTGGCGAGGCGGTTGAGCAGTCGGCGAGTCGAGCGGTCGGCGAGCGAGGCGTACATCTCGTCGAAGAGATCCTGGGCGCGCATGAAGATGCCGCGGTGGCCGTTCTGTAACGCCTTGAGCAGGAGGCCGGAGGCGAGGCCGGTCTTGCCGACGCCGGTCGGGCCGACGAACACGATGTTCTCGGCCTTGGGTACGAACTCGAGCTCGGCGAAGGTGCGGATCTGGCGCTGTGTGTGGAGTCCGAGAAGAACACGTGGAAGCGCAGATCCTTGTGGCCTGCCCGGGCCAGTGCATCGGCCACCCGCCGGACCAGCGCGCCAGTCGGCGTTCCCTTCTCGATCGCGTGCCTGAACTTGCGCAGGAGGTACATGGGCTCGACGTCTTGATAGCGCGTTCTCGATCAGTCCGCGTCAGGTCACCAGGCTGCCGCATTGAACGTGCGCTCGACAGGAAATCGATCAGCTTGAACCCGATGAGCGCAGTCCTGTCACCGCCAGGGCCGCTTGCAGTCAACTCCAGGGCCGCTCGCTGTCAACTCCAGGGCCGCTTGCTGTCAACTCCAGGGCCGCCCTCGACCTCCATGCTCCGGACCCAGATCCGGAGCATGGCCAGCTGTCAACTCCAGGGCCGCTCCCCCAGAGCGCGAGAGCATGGGCGTCGTGCTCCGCTGTTCTGACTGAATCCCCGATTCTCTACGCTCGGGAGCATCCAGCCCGATCGCCGAAAACCTAAAAGAGTCAGCAGCTTTCGCTGCTGACTCTTCTCGGCGTTTGGGTTCGAACCAGGAACGACTGGCGGAGCGGACGGGACTTGAACCCGCGGCCTCCGGCGTGACAGGCCGGCGTTATAACCAACTTAACTACCGCTCCAGTTTTCAGGGCTCGTAGGCGGAGCAGGGTTCGAACCTGCGACCACTGCCTTGTAAGGGCAATGCTCTTCCGCTGAGCTATCCGCCCGCGTCCTCGACGCGAGGTCCATGGTTTCTAGACGAGCGCCCAGGCGGTGTCAAGGGGCGCCGCCCCTGGCCTCACGATCTGGGCGGGGCCACGCAAACCTCGACGTTGCCTTGGGTTTCCCGGCAATCCGGAGCGGGATCCGTCGTCGCCGTGGAGCCGAAAGTTGATGATGCGTGTTCAGGGGGATTCCTCTATCATTTCAAGTCGTGTCGGATCGTACCCGTTACAGCATCACGCGGAAGCCGCCGTTCAAGGAGATGGACTCGCTGGCGAGGCCCGCGGGTCAACCAGTGCCGGCTCAACCGATGCCAGCCCCCGAGCCGGAGCCTCAGTTCGCGCACGGCAGCCAGCCGGTGCTCGTGATCCCCGAGATCTCCGCATCGCGCGCGGCGACCGTGAAGGTGGTGTTCGGTGACCTCGAGCTCACCATCGAGCATCGCGGCAACGACGTGGCGATCGTCATCCCGGGTGCCCTCCGTCTCACCGCGCCCCGCGCGCACGCGATGGCGCTCATCGCTGCGTTGATCAAGCGTCCGTGACCGGCGTCCGTGACCGGCATCCGGCGCGCGCACCTGGCGCCGATCCGCTGTTGACGCGAGCGCTCGGGTAGACTCGAGTCATTCCGGTCTTCCGGCTCGACAAACGTCTGGTGTTCCCATCGGTGGAGCTGGCCGAGGATGGCCTGCTCGCCGTCGGTGGCGATCTCACGCCCCAGCGGCTCTTGCTCGGCTACAGCAAGGGCATCTTTCCCTGGTACGGGCCCAAGCTGCCCATCCTGTGGCACTCGCCGGATCCCCGGATGGTGATGGCGCCGCGCGAGCTGGTCATCAACCGTTCGCTCAAGAAATCGATCCGGAAGCAGCCGTACCAGCTGCGCATCGACACCGCGTTCGTCGACGTGCTGGGGCGCTGCGCCGAGACGCCGCGGCCGGGCCAAGACGGGACGTGGCTGGTGCCCGACATGCTGGCCGCGTATCAGCAGCTGCACGAGCTCGGATTCGCACACTCGTTCGAGGCCTGGCAGGGTGAGGCGCTGGTCGGCGGGCTCTACGGCGTGTCGCTGGGAACCTGCTTCTTTGGCGAATCGATGTTCGCGCACGCGCCCGACGCGTCGAAGATCGCGTTCGCTGCGTCGGTGGCACAGCTCGATGCCTGGGGCGTCACGTTGATCGACTGCCAGGTGCACACCGATCACCTGGCGCGCCTGGGTGCGACCGAGATCTCGCGCGCCGAGTTTCTGATCCGGCTGGCGCGCGCGCTCGATGAGCCGACCCGGCGCGGGCGCTGGGAGTTCGAGATCGATGTCGGGGCGTGGGCGGCACGAGGTGGAGGGTGGGTTGGTGGCGACGGTGACGACGCCGGGGCGTGAGGTCGGTTTCGGCGACGGTTTCGGTTTCGGCGACGGTTTCGGTTTCGGCAACGGTTTCGGTTTCGGCGACGGTTTCGGTTTCGGCTCATGTCGGCGGCAGCGTGCCGGGGCACGATTCGAGGCGGTCGCCGGCGCGGCGCGCGAACAGGTTGACGCGGCCCCACCAGCTCGACCACTCCCAGCGCACCCAGCCGCGGCGGTCGGCGGTCGCGTTCGCTTGCGCGACGAGCACGACTCCGACCAGCGGGCCGTCGGGGCGCGCGTACAGGCAGCTGCCGGCGGGCAGCTCGACACCGTCGCCGTGCGCCGGCAAGATGCTCGACGAAGACACCACGCCGCCACCTGGCGACCAGGCGCTGTCAGGCGCATAGCCGGTGATCGAGACGTAGGTGGTGTCGACGGTGATCAGGTGCCAGCCGGGCGGCGCCGCCGGATCGTCGGCGGTGACTCCGAGGCGGGTCTCGACCCGGCCCAGCACCTGCGCGGACGGCGAGGGCGCGTCGCGGATCTCGGCGCCCGTGATGAGGCTGCCGGGCGGCTTGCCGACGACGTCGACGACCGGCAGGGTGCGCCACAGGTCGCCGATGGCGTCGCCGGGGACGGTCGCGAACGCGGTCAGGCCGGTGTCGTCGACGGTGATGCGGGCGCCGTCGGGGCCGGGTTCGAGGGTCAGCGGCGCGCCGGCGGCCAGGCGGATCGCGGCGGTGGGGGCGATCGGTCGCTGGTGGCCGCTCGCGATGACGGCGCGGACCAGCGTCGGCCGTAGCTGATCGCGCTGGACCCAGACCAGCACGCGCAGCCACGGATCGTCGACACGCAGGCGGACGCGGTCGTCGCGTTCTTCGACCACGACGTACTCGGCGTTGTCGAGGCCGGCGCGGTCGGGTCGCCTGGCGATCGGGGCCTGCTCGTCGAGCCACACGCGATCGAAGCGGGCCAGGCGGGCGCGGCGATCGAAGGCCGCCGGCAGGGTGTCGGCCAGCAGCGGCAGCACCGGCGGTTCGGCCCGCGGGCCGGCCGGCACGCGATGCGAGAGCAGCGGCACCGGCGCCGCCGGCGGTGCGGTGCACGCGGTCGCGCACAGCAGGCCGATGGCGAGCGTGGCGGCCAGCCGGGCCTGGGCGCGCGCCGCGACCGGCGGCGCCAGCGCCTCGGCCAGCGCCAGCGCCACCGCGGCCAGGCCGCGCGGCACCAGCCGCTCCCACAGCGCGGCGTGCACGATCACGCGGTCGCCGCGATCGCGGGCCGCCGCGGCACCGGCGTCGCCCCACTCGACCGGCAGCTCGGCGAGCACGGCGGCGGTGGCGGCGGCGAGCGGTGGCGCGAGCTGATCGGCGACCAGCTCGGCGAGCGCGATCCGCAGCGACGCCGGCAGCTGCTGGCCGACGATCGCGCTGGTCGGCGGCGGCACCGGCCGGGGGCCGTCGATCAGCGCGCCGCGCGCGTCGACGGTGGCGATCCGTGCCCACGGTGCGCCGCCCAGCCACACCTCGGCGGCCACGCCGCCGTCCTCGACGGCGATCAGGCGGCGCACGCCGCCATCCGCCGCGTACGTGTCGCCGCCGACCTGCACCCGCTCGACGCGGTCGCGCAGCTGCACCGTGACCCCGGGCGCTACCCGCACCCGCTCGAACGGCGCCGGCACGAAGTCGACGGCGACCGGCGTCATGTCGGCGCGCGCGGCCCGCTCGAGGGCGCCGGCGGTGAACGCGGCCGGGTCGCCGCCGGGGGCAAACGACTGCGCCAGCGAATGCCACAATGCCGCGGTCGGATACGGTCCGGCGTAGCGCAGGCTCGGCACGCCGGCGGCTTCGGCGAGTCGCGCGATCACGTTCAGGATCGTCGTGCCGGCGCCGCCCGGTAGTCGCGCCGGGTGCTCGATCGGCGGGATCAGCGCGGGCCGCGCCCACTGAACCTCGCCCATCCACGTGACCGGCGCGCCGCCGCCAGCCATCACCGGGTGGGCCCGGCCGAACAGGAGGTGGGGGACGTGCTCACCGAGCACCAGCGCCGCCACGTCGCCGGGGGGCGCTGGAACCTCGAGCCCGACCAGCGCGTCACCGTCCCAGGCCAGCGAGATCTGGTCGCCGCCGTCGCGGCCCACGGCGCCGACCAGCCGGCCGTCCTCGAACGCGAGTCGGGTTCCGTGGCGCAGCTGGATGTGCGTCACCGCGCGCATGAGGCAAAACGTAGCACCGTCATACCCTTGCGCACCGGGACGGCTGCGGGCATCGTCCTCGCCCCCGAGGCCCAAAGATGAAGTTAGGCATCGTCAAGGAGATCCGTCCCGACGAGCGCCGCGTCGCTGCTTCGCCGTCGACCGTCGCTCGCTGGATCAAGGCGGGGTGGCAGGTCGTGATCGAGCGCGGCGCCGGCGATGGCGCGAGCTACCCCGAGGCCCTGTACGTCGCGGCCGGCGCCGCGATCGTCGCGTCGGCCGCCGAGGTCTGGCGCGACGCCGACGTGCTGCTCAAGGTGCGGCCGCCGACCGACGACGAGGCCGGGCTGGCGCGCCCGGGTCAGACGCTGATCTCGTTCCTGTTCCCGGCCCAGAATCCGGGGCTGGTGGAAACGCTGCGGGCGCGCGGCGTGACCGTGCTGGCGATGGACTGTATCCCGCGCATCAGCCGGGCCCAGAAGGTCGACGCGCTGTCGTCGATGGCCAACATCTCCGGCTATCGCGCGGTGGTCGAGGCGGCGAGCCGCTTCGGCAGCTTCTTCACCGGCCAGATGACCGCGGCCGGCAAGGTCGCGCCGGCCAAGGTGCTCATCATCGGCGCCGGCGTCGCCGGGCTGGCGTCGATCGCCGCCGCCAAGGCCCTGGGCGCCATCGTCCGCGCCTTCGACGTCCGGCCCAGCGTCGGCGATCAGATCCGGTCGCTCGGTGCCGAGTTCCTCACCGTCGAGATCGCGGAGTCGGGCGAGGGCAAGGGCGGCTACGCCAAGGAGATGAGCCAGGACTTCATCGACGCCGAGATGGCGCTGTTCCGCGCCCAGGCCAAGGACGTCAACATCGTCATCACGACCGCGCTCATCCCCGGCAAGCCGGCGCCCAAGCTGTGGCTCGCCGACATGGTCGAGGCCATGAAGCCCGGCTCGGTGGTCGTCGATCTCGCCGCCGAGCAGGGCGGCAACTGCGAGCTGACCCAGCCCGGCACCGAGGTCGTCCACCACGGCGTGACCGTGGTCGGCTACACCGACTTCGCCAGCCGCATGGCCAACGTCGCCAGCGAGCTGTACGGCACCAACCTGTGGCACCTGCTCGACGAGATGGGCGGCGCGGCCGGCTTCAAGGTCGATCTGCAGAACGACATCGTGCGCGGTGCGCTGGTGGTGCACGCCAGCGAGAAGACCTGGCCGCCACCGCCACCGAAACCGGAGCCGTCGCCACCGGTTCCGGCGCCGCTCGCCGCCGAGCCGGTGAAGGTACCCGAACGCCCGGTGGTCAAGGGCCGCGGTCACGGCCATGGCGCCGCGCCGCCGCCGCTCTCGAAGACCGCCGGCATCGTCATGACCACCGTCGGTATCGTCGCCGCCGTGCTGTGGCTCGGCCTGCGCCTCGGCAAGGCCGACGCCACCGTCGGCGAGGACACCGCCGCGCTGCTCCAGCACCTGACCGTCTTCGTGATGGCGGTGTTCGTCGGCTGGCAGGTGGTGTGGAACGTGACGCCGGCGCTGCACACGCCGCTGATGAGCGTGACCAACGCGATCAGCGGCATCATCGTGGTCGGCGGGATCCTGGGCGCCCGGCAGAGCGAGTTCGACGCCTCGGTCGCGGTCGCAGTCGCCGCGACGATGTTCGCGACCATCAACATCGCCGGTGGGTTTCTGGTCACCCGCCGCATGCTCGCGATGTTCAGGAAGTAGGCCGGGATGTTCCAGATCGATCCCCACCTGCTCGCCAACGCGCTCGCCATCCTGGCCTACCTGGTCGCGGCGGTGCTGTTCGTCCTGTCGTTGCGCGGCCTGTCGAGCCAGGAGACCGCGCGCCGCGGCAACCTGTACGGCATCATCGGTATGGCGATCGCGATCGTCGCCACGATCACGTTGACCGGACCCGATCCGAGTCCGCTGTTGATCGCGTCGATCGGCGTCGGCGCCGCCATCGGTGGCGTCATGGCGACCCGGGTCGGCATGACGCAGATGCCGGAGCTGGTGGCGCTCCTGCACAGCTTCGTCGGCGTCGCCGCCGTGCTGGTTGGCTATTCGCTCCAGCTCGCGGCCAGCAAGCATGGCGGCCGGCTGCCGTTCAAGGAGCTGATCGAGGTCTACCTCGACGTCGTCATCGGCGCGATCACCCTGACCGGCTCGGTGCTGGCGTTCCTCAAGCTGCGCGGCTCGGTATCGGGCAAGCCGTTGCTGTTGCCGGCACGCCACTGGTTCAACCTGACGATGTTCGCCGCGATCCTGGTCTTCGCGGTGCTCTACGCCCGCGACGGGCAGACCTGGGCGCTGGCTGGCGGCACCGCCGTGGCCTGTGTCCTCGGCGTCCATCTGGTGGCGGGGATCGGCGGCGCTGACATGCCGGTCGTGGTGTCGATGCTCAACAGCTACTCGGGATGGACGGCGTCGGCGGCCGGATTCATGCTCGGCAACGACCTGCTCATCATCACCGGGGCGCTGGTCGGCAGCTCGGGTGCGATCCTCAGCTACATCATGTGTCGGGCGATGAATCGCTCGATCTGGAACGTCATCTTTGGCGGCTTCGGTGCCGATCCTCCCAAGGCCAAAGCGGGCGCGGTGGCGCCGCCGGCTGGCGAGGTGCAGGACATCGATCACGCGACGCTGGCCGGCAGGCTGCTCGAGGCCAAGCAGGTGGTGATCGTGCCCGGCTACGGCATGGCGGTGGCGCGGGCTCAGCACGCGGTCCGCGAGTTGACCGACCTGCTGCGCAAGAAGGGTGTCAACGTGCGCTTCGCGATCCACCCGGTCGCCGGCCGTCTGCCCGGTCACATGAACGTGCTGCTCGCCGAGGCGTCGGTGCCGTACGACATCGTGCTCGAGATGGACGAGATCAACGGCGATCTGCCGGACACCGACGTGGCGATCGTGATCGGCGCCAACGACATCGTGAATCCCGGCGCCGAGGACGATCCGTCGTCGCCGATCTACGGCATGCCGGTGCTGCAGGTGTGGAACGCCAAGCTGGTGGTCGTCAACAAGCGGTCGCGCGCCGCCGGCTACGCCGGCGTCGACAACCCGCTGTTCTACAAGCCGGTGACGCGCATGCTGTTCGGCGACGCCAAGGACGCGATCGAGAAGGTCGTCGCGGCGCTGCGGGCGTCATGACGGCCGGGCGGGCTGCGACGTGGGCTGCGCTGCTGGCCGTCGTCGTCCTGGCCGCGCTCGCGGGTTGCCGCGACAAGCGCGCCCGCGTCGAGCCGCCGGCGACCGAGTCGATCGCCCGCGGCAAGACCACGGTCGGTCAGCTCAAGAAGGGCCTGCTGGAGGCGCTGACCCGCGCGATGGCCACCGGCGTCCCGGCCGCCATCGCGGCCTGCAACATCGAGGCACCAGCGCTCGCCGCGGCGCTCGCGGTCGACGGTGTGGTGGTCGGACGCGCCACACACAAGCCGCGCAACCCGAAGAACCGGGCCGCCGGCTGGACCGTCGAGGCGTTGACGCGGTTCGAGACCATGCGCCGCGATGGCCGCGACCTCGCCGGCGCCAGCTACGCGCGCCGGTTGCCCGACGGCCGCACCGCCTACGCCGAGCCGCTGGTGATCCAGGAGCTGTGCCTGGCCTGTCACGGCGCGCAGCTGGCACCCGAGGTCACCGCCGCGCTGACCGAGCGCTACCCCGGCGACGAGGCGACCGGCTACCAGGTCGGCGACCTGCGCGGCGTGGTCTGGGTCGAGCTGCCGCCGAGACTGTGAAACAATCTCCGGCGAGCGGGCGCATGAGCGACGATCGCATACCTGACGGTGGGGCACCGACGGTGCCGCTGTCGGCGCAGCAGCTGGCCGCGGCGGTGGCCGGCCCGGCCGTGCTCGCCGACGGCACCGAGCTCGCCGGCCGCTATCGCATCACCGCCTTCCTGGCCCGGGGCGGAATGGGCGCCGTGTACGAGGCCTACGATCGCGAGCTGGGCGTGACCGTGGCGCTCAAGACGGTGCGACCCGATGTCGGCTGGGGCGCGGGTGCGATCGACCGCTTCAAGCGCGAGATCCAGCTGGCGCGGGAGGTGACTCACCCCGGCGTGTGCCGCATCTTCGATCTCGGCCGCCACGGCGAGCTGGTGTTCCTCACCATGGAGCTCCTGCGCGGCGCGACCCTGGCCGAGCACCTGGCCGCCACCGGCCCGCTGCCGCCCGCCGAGGCCACCGCCATCGTCACCGAGATCGCGGTCGCGCTCGGGGCCGCCCACGCCGCCGGCGTGGTCCACCGCGACCTGAAGCCGGCCAACGTGATCCTGGTCGAGCGCCGGGGCCGGACTCGCGCGGTGATCACCGACTTCGGGCTGGCGCGCGACATCACGCGCGACCAGGTCGTCGACCCGGGCGGTGGGCCGGCGCGCGAGGCCGCGGTCACCGGGGTCGCCGGCACGCCCGACTACATGGCGCCCGAGCAGCACACCGGCGAGGCAGTCAGCCCGGCGACCGATCTCTACACGCTCGGCGTGGTCATGTACGAGCTGGCCACCGGCGAGCTGCCGTGGCCCAGCCCGGCGCGCCTCGGCGAGCTCGAGCCGCGCTGGGCCGCCGCGATCCGTCGCTGCCTGGCCGCGCACCCCGCCGATCGCTTCGCGTCGGCGAGCGAGCTACTCGCGGCGATCGCGCCGCCGCGGTCGCGCCGCCGCGGTGTCGTGCTCGCGGCCGTGGCCGGCGTTGCCCTGATCGTCGCCGCGACGATCGCGCTGCTGGTGACGCGCGGCGGCGAGGCGGCCGCAGATCCATGCGCCGACTCGGCCCGGCCGCTCATCGGCGTGTGGGATGCGGCGCGGCGCGAATCGCTGGCCCTCGCGTTCGGGAACGCCGCCGCGGCGTCCCGGATCCGGATCGAAGCCGCGCTCGATCGCCACGCCGCGCAGTGGGTCGATCTGTCGCGGGGGCTGTGCCGCGATCGCGAGGCGCGGCGCGAGCCGCCCGACGCCCTGGGCGCGCGCGGTCGCTGCCTGGCGCGCGGCCTCACCGGCGTCCGCGCGCTCACCGGTCAGCTCACCAGCGCGATCGACGTCGACACCGCGGCGATCGCGGTCCGCGTGGCCGAAGGGCTCGAGCCGCTCGATCGCTGCGCCGATGGCGCGGCGCTGATCGCCGATCGCGCCTTGCCCGCCGCCGACGACCCGGGGCTCGATCAGCGGCTCGCCGAGGTCCAGGTGCTGATCGACCTGGCGCGCTACGCCGCCGCGGTGACCGAGGCCGAGGCCGCCGAGCGCGACGCCGCCGGCGCCCCGCGTCGCCACGCGGCCGCGTTGTTCCTGCTCGCGCGCGCCCGCATGGAGCAGGGCGAGCTGGTCAAGGCCGAGGTCCCCCTCCGCGAGGCGATCCGGCTGGCGGCGCAGGTCGGCGACGACGCCACGCTGGCGCGCTGCTGGGTGGCGCTCGTGCACCTGCTGAGTCAGCTGGGACGGCTCGGCGAATCGGCGATGATCGCCAGCGTCGCCGAGGCGGCGGTGGTGCGCGCCGACAACGATCCGCGGCTGGCCCTCAACCTCCAGCACTACCTCGCCGATACCGAGGCCTGGGACGATCACTACGGTCGGGCCGTGGCCCGCTTCGAAGCCGCGATCCCGGCCGCCGAGGCGGCGCTCGGGCCGCGCGATCCCGACCTGCTGCTCGCGCTGACCAAGTATGCCGAGATTCTCAACGAGCTGTCGCGACCGCAGGACGCGATCGCGATCGCCGGGCGCGCTCGCAGCGGCGCCGTCGAGGCGTTCGGTCCCGACGACTTCCGGGTCGCGCTCGCCGACTACGTCATCGGCATGGCCGAGCGCGATCTCGGTCACTTCGAGGTCGCTCGACCCTTGCTCGAGCGCGCGCTGGCGGTGGCCACCGGCCTGAGCGAGGACCACCCCGGACGCGTCCATACCCACGTCGAGCTCGGCCGGTTGCACTTGATGGCCGGCGATCTCGCGCTGGCGGAGGAGCTGCTCACGGTCGCGGTCAGCCGCGCCCGAGCCTTGCCAGGCCCCGATCAGCTCCGGATCGGCATGGCGCTCGGAGACCTCGCCGAGGTCCGCCTGGCGCGCGGCGATCTGGTGGCCGCCGAGGCGCTGTGGCGCCAGGCGCTCGACGTGCGGCGTCGCCTGCGTGGCGACAGCAATGCCTCGGTCGGCCGGGCCTGGTCGGCGCTCGGCATGATCGCCGTGGCCCGCGGTGATCGCGCGACGGCGCGGTCGCTGCTCGAGGATGCGGTGCGCGTCCTGGCCACCGCCGAGGTCGCGGTCTACCCGGCACTGGCGCGGGCGCGGCTCGGTCGGCTGCTGTGGTCGTCGCCGCGCGAGCGGGCGCGGTCCATCGAGCTGGCGGCGCAGGCCAGACCGGATCTGCAGGCGCCGTCGGGCGAGCGTCCGCTCGATCTGCCCGAGCTGGAGCAGTGGGTGGCGGCAGCGTGCCGGGTCGGGCCATGCGCGATCACGACGGTGCCGTGATCAGATCTCCCGGCGACCGGCTGCGCGACTGGCCGCGCGCGAGCCTGACCGGGTGCCCGCTCACCAGCTCGAACCGGCGCCCCCGCCGGACGAGCTGCCGCCGCCCGAGCTCGACGAGCCGGACGACGACGACGACGAGGATGACGAGCTCGAGTCCGACGACGACGAGGATGACGAGCTCGAGTCCGACGACGACGAGGATGACGAGCTCGAGTCCGACGAGCTGCTCGGTGGCGTCAAGGCCGGCGTCGACCGGGTGTAGGTGTGGCGCCGGTTGCAGTGCGCGCAGGTCTCGGTGATCTCGACGGTCCCGCCGTGATGGTAGGTGGCGCTCACCAGGGTCGTCGACGATTCGCTCTCGGTCTTGAACCCGCAGCCCGAACATCGGCTCTTGCCACTGAACCAGCGACCGTGACGGAGCGTGCGCGAGGCCTGGCACCCCGGGCACACCAGCACCTCGTAGTTCACGCTGCCGATGCGCTCCTCGGTGCGCTGGCCGGGCTCGAGGTGGGCGTCGTCGGCGACCTCGTCGAGCGGCAGCATCTGGCGCTTGCACGGCGCGCAGCGGCGACGGCGCTTGCGGCCGACCAGGAACAGCCCGCCACCGCCGAGCGCGAGGCCGGTGGCGCCGAGCCCGGTGGCCAGCGGCACGGTGTGGTCGGTCGGCTGCGCCGCCGGACCGCGGTCGAGCGGCGGTGGGAACGGCGGCTGCCTGCCGGCCGCCGCCGTGACCGGCGGCTGCCTCCCGGCCGTGTCGGTTCCCGGCTCGACCAGGGTGCCGTCCGATCGGTACTCGCCGGGCCGGCTGTCGCGCTCGCCCTCACCCGGCAGCGCGCGCAGACGATCGCCGATCGCGGCGACGCCGGCCTCCAGGCCGCCGGCGAAGTCGCCCTGCTTGAACCGCGGCACCATGTGCTGGGCCTGCATCTCGGACAGCCACCACGCGGGTAGCGCGGCCTCGATGCCGGTGCCGGTCTCGATCTCGAGCCGGCGCTTGCTCATGACCATCAAGACCAGCACGCCGTCGTTGGTGTCTTCGCGGCCGAGGTGCCAGTGGTCGAAGAGCGCGGTGGCGAACGCCTTGGGCGTGCCGTCGACGTCGTCGACGGTCACCAGCGCGACCTCGGCGCCGGTCGTCGAGCGGAGCGCGACCAGCGAGCCGTCGATCCGCGTCCGCGTGGCCGGGTCGAGCACGGCGGCGCGGTCGACGACCAGGCTGGCCGGCCGCGGATCGGGCAGCGCGGTGACCGACGGGGCGGCCACGAACAGCGTCCACGCACACAGCGCGAGTGGCGACATCGCCCGATGATAGCGCCGGGCGGGTTCAGGTGGTGCGCGCCAGCAGCCGCACCATCTCGAGCGCCTCGCTGACGTGCTTCCTGGCCTGGATCTGGGAGTCGAAGCGCAGGCGGACCATGCCCGCCTTGTCGATCACGAAGGTGACGCGACCGGCGATGAAGCCGAGGTTCTTCTTGACGCCGAACGCCTGGGCCGCGGCGCCACCCTGATCGGTGAACAGGCGGAACGGCAGCCGATGGTTGGCCTTGAACTTGGCGTGCGCCTCGGCGGTGTCGCGCGACACGCCGATCACGTCGGCGCCGGCGTCGAGGAAGTCGTGGTAGAGGTCGCGGAACGAGCACGCCTCGGCGGTGCAGCCGGCGGTCTCGTCCTTGGGATAGAAGTAGAAGACGAGCACGCGCTCGCCGACCAGGCTCTTGAACTGCACCGGCCCGTCCGGACCGGTGAGCGTGACGTCGGGAGCCGGTGAACCGGGCTGGATGGTGGCCATGCGGCACTGTGGCCCACGCGTGGTCCGGACGCACGGTGTGAACGTCGCTCGCCGCGGTCGTGGTATCACCCGCCCGATGTGGCAGCCTCGCGAGCGACAGAAGCACACGCTCCCGGTCGTGGCCTGGCCGACCGCCGGTGAGGCGGCGGCGGCCCGGTTGTTCTCGCCGATCGCGCTCGGGCCGCGCACCGCCCACGCCCGCACCTGGGTGCCGGCCATGGTGCCGTGGCGGGCGACCGACGACGGGCTGGTCACGCCCGAGGTGATCGAATGGTACTGCCGCTTCGCGGTCGGCAAGCCGGGCGTGATCGTGGTCGAGGCCACCGGCATCCGCGACATCCCGTCGGGGCCGCTGCTGCGCATCGGCCACGATCGCTTCGTGCCCGGCCTGCGCGACCTGGTGGCGGCGGTGCGCGAGGCGTCGGCTGGCGAGACGCTCATCTTCATCCAGTGCATCGACTTCCTGGCCATCCGCCGCCGCCCGCCGCGCGACAAGTTCCTGGCCCGCTTCCTGACCATCACCGAGCGCCATCGCGACGCGCTCGCCGGGCTCGCCGGCGACCCCGGGTTGCGCGCCGCCGACGAGCCGACGATCCGGGCCCGGCTGGCCGCGCTCGACGACGCCGCGCTGGCCACCGTGCTCGATGCGCGCGAACGCGAGGACCTCGAGCGCGGCTATCGCGAGCGCGTGACCGACACCCACCTGCCGCACATCGCCGAGCTGCCGGCGGTGTTACCCGGCCTGTTCGCGGCCGCCGCCACCCGCGCCGACGCCGCCGGCTTCGATGGCGTCGAGTTGCACTTCGCCCACGCCTACACCATGGCGTCGTTCCTGTCGGCGCTCAACACGCGCGACGACGGTTACGGTGGGGCGCGCGAGCAGCGCGTGCGGCTGCCGCTGGAGGTGGTGGCGGCGACCCGCGCCGCGCTGGGGCCGGCGTCGGTGCTGGGCTGCCGTTTCCTCGGTGACGACGTGATCGAGGGCGGCAGCCACATCGACGACGCGGCCTGGTTCGGCGCGCGCTTCGCCGCCGCTGGCCTCGACTTCCTGTCGATCTCCAAGGGCGGCAAGTTCGAGGACGCCAAGCTGCCCAAGGTCGGCTGGTCGGTGTACCCGTACACCGGGCCGTCGGGCTACGAGTGCATGCCGACCATCTACTCCGACGCCGTCGGGCCGTTCGGTCGCAACCTGCCGCTGGCCGCCGCGGTGCGCGCCGCGGTGCGCGCCGCCGGCCACACCACGCCGGTGGTCGGCGCCGGCGGCATCTGCGACTTCGCGCAGGCCGAGGGCGCGCTGACCCGCGGTGACTGCGACCTGGTGGCCTCGGCGCGCCAGTCGCTCGCCGATCCCGACTGGTGGCTGAAGATGCGGCTCGGCGCCGGCGCCGAGATCCGACGCTGCGAGTTCACCAACTACTGCGAGGCGCTCGACCAGCAGCACAAGCAGGTGACGTGCAAGCTGTGGGACCGCGAGCAGCTCGACGAGCCCGGCGTTCGCCTCGCCACCGACGGCAAGCGCCGCCTGGTCGCGCCCGGCTGGCGCGCCGGCACCTGACTACGGGCCGGGACACGGCGCGCCAGGGTGCGCCCCATCGGGAGGTACGAGCGGTGCGGAACGACCGCTGGTCTCGACCCGCGATCCCGGGCACGGGCCCCAGGCCTCGCCACTGGAGCTGAGCGCCGCCCATCCGTCGAGGTCATCGCTGTCGTAGGCGGTCACCGCCGCGACCGGCGCCGTCCAGTACACGTCGAGGTCGGCGGGTAGCGCGGGCCAGTAGGCGATGGTGACGTCGGGCGGTGCGATCGCGCTCCACATGGCGCCGCGGTCGGGGCCCGAGCGGCCGGCATAGCCGGCGATGACGTAGCCGTCGAATCCACCGCCGCCATCGATGTACCAGCGCACGTTGTCCGGGAGCACGCCGAGCTCGTAGACCGTCGGGGTGCGCAGCGGCCGTGCCCCGAGGCCCCAGATCGCCGGCACGGCGGCAAACGACTCGACCAGGTAGCGAACCCGGTCGCCCTCGACGAGCTCGGCCATGAGCCAGTGCTCGATCCCGAGCGACGGCATCGTGTGGGCGCGACCGCGCACCGAGCCGGTCGGATCGAACCCCGGCAGCCAGGCCACGTCGCCGTCGATCCGGAGCACGGCATCGAGCCTCGGGTCGCCACCGCCGCTCCAGGTCACGGAGGCGGGCGTGGCGAAGTCGGGGGCGATGGTCGGTGGGCTGCGGGCATCGATCACCGCCGCGCTGACGCCCAGCGGATTGCCGTCGACGTCGTACGCGGCCCACACGATCGGCGTCACACCGACCTCGGCTGCCGAGCGCAGCAGCGTGACCGTCGCCGGGCCGCCGCCCACGACGGATGCGCTGACTCCCGCCACCTGGATCTCGACCAGCGGCGCGGTCACGTTGGCTGGCACCGGTACCACGACCTCACCATGCGGTAGCCCGGGGTGCGTGACCTGGTGTCGATACGTGACGCCGGGGGTGACGCCGAAGATCGTGTACACGTCGTGCCACGCCACGTTGATGGGATCGATGGACACCACGCTGACGCTGTAGCCGGCGTCGGCGGGCAACGTGAACGTGCCGCCGCGCCCGGCATCGGCGCGCCATGCCAGCACGCCGCGGTCGTCGTGGGTCATCACCGTGACCGGCGACGGCACGTCGCCATCGACCACCACGATGAAGGTGATCTCGCCGGTCGGTTGCGGGCTCGGGCGGGCGTCGCCGCCGGCGTCGGCCGCGACGCTGTCATCGGGGCTGCCGCATGCGGCGGCGGCCAGCGCGACCAGCAGGGCGGGGAAGGCGGATTGGCACATCGGGACTCCATGGTACGGGGGCTCTGCCGTCCACGCAGCTCCCGTTCCAACCCCGGGACACGTCGACGCCCGGGGTTGCGCGCGCCGCGGTAGCCGGCGCGGCTACTCGCGTAGCGGCGCGTGCTACTGCGCAACCAGCCCCGCCGACCGGCGGTCTTGCTACCATGAGCCTGATGGCGGGTGAGCAACGCCTCGACCAAGCGACCGCGTCGGTGACCGAGGTGACGGAGGAGACCGTCGCCGGCCTCGTGCCGCGAGCGGCGGGGGCGCACCTCGAGCGCGGCGCCGCGGTCGGCCGCTTCCTCGTGCTCGGCGAGCTCGGCGCCGGCGGCATGGGCGTTGTCTACGAGGCCTACGATCCCGAGCTCGATCGCAAGGTCGCGGTCAAGCTGGTGCGGCCACGTGCGACCTCCGAGGTCGAGTCGCTCAAGCGCGCTCGCTTGGTCCGCGAGGCGCGCTCGATCGCGCGCTTGTCGCACCCCAACGTCGTCACCGTCTACGACGTCGGCGAGGCGGGCGCCGACGTCTTCGTGGCGATGGAGCTGATCCGCGGCGTCACGCTCGGGGCCTGGCTGCGCGCCGAGCCACGCGACTGGCGCGCGATCGTCGACGTCTTCGTGCAAGCCGGGCGCGGCCTCGCCGCCGGCCATGCGGTCGGCTTGGTCCACCGCGATTTCAAGCCCGGCAACGTGATCGTCGGCGACGATCATCGGGTCCGCGTGATCGACTTCGGGCTCGCCGCCTCGGCCACGGAGCTCGAGGTCGCCGGCGAGGATGGCCATGGCGTCGGTGACGGCGCTCATCCGTCGTCGGCGCTGCGCTTGACCGTCACCGGCGCGGTGGTCGGGACGCCGCGCTTCCTGGCCCCCGAGCAGCACCGCGGCGGGCGCGCCGACGCCCGTTGCGATCAGTTCTCGTTCTGCGTCGCGCTCTACGAGGCGCTGTACCGGCAATGGCCGTTCGCCGGCGAGACCGTCGCCGAGCTGGCGGCGGCGACCGAGCATGATGCCGTGGCGGTGGCGCCCGCCGACGCCGCCGTGCCCGACTGGCTCGACGCCGCGGTCAGGCGAGGGCTGGCCCGCGACGCGGGCGCGCGCCACCCGTCGATGGCGGCGCTGCTCGACGAGCTGACGCGCGATCGCGAGGCCCGGCGTCGCGGTTCGGCGCTGCGCCGGCTGGCCTGGATCTCGCCGGTCGTGATCGGCCTCGGCCTCGGCGCGGCCTGGCTGGCCTTCGGCCGCGACGAGGTCGATCCATGTCGGCACGCCGGCGATCGCGTGGTCGAGGTCTGGACGCCTGCGATCGCGGCGGCGGTGCGCGGCGCGTTGCCGGGCGACGCGGTCACCGCTGACCGGGTGGTCGAGCAGCTCGATGGCCGCGCCGCGGCGCTGCGAGCATCGCGGCAAGACTGCTGTCGCGCCACGCATGTTCGCCACGAGCAGTCCGACGCGGCGCTGCAGCAGCGCATGGAGTGCCTGGATCGGCGAACCACGGAGCTGGGCGCGCTGATCGAGCTGCTCCGCGGCGGCGAGGTCCGGGCCTCGGTCGCAGCCGAGGCGGTCCAGCAGCTGACCCCGCCGGCGAGCTGCGACGACGTCGCGGCGCTGCGCGTCCACCTACCCGCGCCCGCGGATCCGGCGATCCGGGCTCGCATCACCGCCGTGCGCGACGACCTGGCGCGAGCGGCTGCGCACCAGCACACCGG
This sequence comes from Myxococcales bacterium, assembly GCA_947483555.1. Taxonomy (GTDB): domain Bacteria; phylum Myxococcota_A; class Polyangia; order Haliangiales; family Haliangiaceae; genus UBA2376. The sequence goes on along the minus strand of CANKMW010000034.1, from coordinate 58,661 downwards.
TCGTCACGTCGAGGGGCTGGCGATCGCCACCCGGGCGCGCGCCGACGCCGACGCCATCGAGTACGCGCCGTTGCGCGCCGAAGCGCTGCACCGCGTGGCCGCGCTCCAGGAGCGCGCCGGCGACGCCGAGGCGGCGTTGCGCACCCTGGGCAGCGCCGCGGAGCAGGCCGCGCTGGCCCACGACGACCGCCTGGCCGCAGAGATCGCGACCCTGGCCTACGGCATCGTTGGCTACCGCCTGCACCGCACCGCCGAGGCCCGGGCCCTGGAGCCGCTGGTGCGGGCCGCGGTGGTCCGCGCCGGTGCGACGCCCGCCCAGCTGGCGCGGCTGGCCAACGCACGCGGTCTGGTGTCGATCGCTGCCGGTGATCCCGCCGCGGCACTGGTCGACTTCGAGCTCGCGATCTCGGGGTTCGGGAGCGCGCTGGGTGCCGATCACGCCGAGACGATCCGCGCGGTCGCCAACCGCGGCATCGCGCTCAGCCAGCTCGGCCGCGACGACGAGGCGCTCGCGGTCTTCACCGACGCCCGCGAGCGCTTCGCGCGCACGCTGGGACCGCGTCACGATCAGGTCGGCGCCACCTGGTCGAGCATCGGGATCGAGCTCGACGCGCTCGGCCGCAGCGGCGAGGCGATCCACGCCCACCGCGAGGCGGTCGCGATCCTGGTCGAGGTCCATGGTCCCGACCACCCGGAGGTGGCGAGCGCGTGGCTGAATCTCGGTGCGTCGCTCGAACCGACCGCGCCGGCCGACGCGCTCGTTGCCTATCAGCGTGCGATCGAGATCCGCGAGCGCGCGTTCGGCAAGGACAATCCTCGCACCGCCAGCGCGCTCGGCTCGCTGGCCTCGGCGCAGCAGGCGCTCGGCAAGCTCGACGAAGCGGCGGCGACCTTCGCGCGCTCGCTGGCCGGTCTCGAGGCCAGCCTCGGTCGCGACCACCAGGCGCTGGCGGTCCCGCTCTACAACGCCGGCAACCTCGCGCTCGACCGCGGCGACCACCGCCATGGCCGCGAGCTGTGCCACCGCTCGTGGTTGATCGACGAGGCGGTGGCCGGGCCGGAGCTGGTCGATCTCAGCTATGCGCTCACCTGCGAGGCAGTGGCCGCGCTCGCGGTCGGTGACGCCGTGGTGGCCCGAACGCTGCTCGAGCGCTCGCTCGCCCTCGATTCGAGCCCGGCTGGCGCCGCCGCGATCCCACCGCGAACGCGGGCGCAGACCCGCGCCACCCTGGCCCGCGCGCTGGTCGCCACCGGCGGTGCCCGCGGTCGCGCACTCGCCCTGGCCGGCGAGGCGGTGGCGCTGTACGCCGGTCTCGGCGACGACGGCGCTGCGGCCCGCGCTGCCCTCCGGGCGTGGATCCGCGCCGAGGCTACGGCGCGACCTTGATCTTCTTGATGCCGCGTAGCTCGCCGGCGATCTCCCACACGTCGCCGCTCTTGCGGAACAGGCGGAAGCGGATCACGCCCGAGCGGTTGAGCTTGAGGTAGAGCACCGCCTTGGCGGGGTCGAAGTCGGCACGCTCGATGCGCAGCGCCGCGTTCTCGTCATCCGTGAGCGTGACCGCCGTGACGTTCTCGAGACCGGCGGCCGCGAGCACGTCGACCAGGCTCCAGCCCGGCGTCTCGGTGTCGCCGGTCGGGGCCTTGACCTCGGGCAGGCCGACCATCTTGTCACCGGTGAACGTCGACGAGCCGCCGGGCCCCTCGATGGCGATCTTGAGATCAGCCGTCGGGGTGGCGCGGACGCCCTTGTCGGCAGCGTTGCCCCCGGTGCCGTGATCGCCACCGCCGCCCGAGTCGCCGACGCCCGAGCCGCCGGCGCCGCCGTGGTCCATCCCCTCGACGGGCTTGCCGGCGTCGGACCGGGTCTTGACCGTGACCTTGACCACCGTGGCGACCGGCTGCTCGAGCTTGCCGTCGCGCAGCAGCCCGAAGATCGCACCGCGATCGTCGGCGGCCAGCGCCGGGACGGCGCCGGAATGGTTCTTGGCCGGTGCCAGCACGGTGTGGACCTTGCCGGCCTGGTCGATCGCCTCGACGGCGATCCAGGTGTCGAGCGCCGGCACCGTCGCGAGCCGGTCGAGTGGCACCGCCGTGGCGCCGAGCGCCGCCGACTCGACCACGACCTTGTCGTCGAGCGCGAGGGTCACCTTCACGGCCGGGGCCGCCGCCGCGCTGCCGCTGCCGCCGGTTCCGGGCGCGGAGGCTTTCTTCTTGCAGGCAGCGAATGACAACGCCAGTGCTGCGATCAGGAGTCCGAGGGTGAGGCAACGAAACCGACGGCGGAGCATCGCGCTGATCCTACTCGATCCACCGCACCGGCGAGAGTCGCGACGCTTCGGCGACCGCTTCCCGCGGCAGCCGCGCCCGCAGCGCGATGCGGCCCTGCCACAGGACGCGTCCGCCGCGGGAGGTGATCCAGGCCGCCACCGCCGCCACCTCGTCGCCGGTGGCGTCGAGGAACAGATCGATCCGGGTCTCGGGTAGCTCGGTGGCGCGGTCGATCAGCAGCGAGCGGCGGTCGGCGGGCTGCAGGATCGCCACGGCGGTGACGCCGGGCCGCGCGGCAACGGCGTCGCGCGCCGCGGCGTCGAGGCGGACCACGAAGCCATCCTCACCACTGAGGTCGTCGCCGCCGCCGACCGCCGCGAGCACCGCACGCCGCTCGGTCAGGTCGGGGACCCGGACCACGTAGGCGCCGCGATCACCGGGCGCGTAGCGTTCGATCGGATCGGGGTAGAGGAACATCGCGATCGGGGCATCGCGAACCGCCAGCTGCTGCCACGGATCGGGGGCCACCGGAGGTCGCGCCGGCGCGCCGCTACAGGCGGCGAGGGCGGCGACGCCAACCAGCAGGTAGCACCGGGAGTGGACCACGGCGACAGCCTACCGCGATCGGCGTTGTCACACGAACGTCACCCGCGGTGCTCTTGCCGGCGCGCCATCGCCACGAGTAGCTTCCGGCGCAGCCGCCGATGTCCACCGCCAGAGCCACCCGGGGTCGCACGCTCGCGATCGTCTTCGTCATCGAGGTCCTGTTCGGGGCGGCGATCTGGTTTGGCTGGTTCGGCGATTCGCCGGCGACGGCGCAGCCCGCCACGGGATCCGCGCCAGTGTTGGTTGCTCCCGCCACGCCGCCGGCGGTGGGGCCGACGATCGACGCCCCCGCGCCGCCGGTGGTCGCGGTGCACGCCAAGAAGGTCGAGTGCAAGAAGAAGCCGCCGAGCGCGCCCCGCGACCTGGCCGAGGATCTGATCCCGATCGGCATCCTGATCCTCGTCATCACGATCGTGGTGTGGCGCCTGCCCAAGGTCGACCTCGGCCACTCGATCGCGTTCCGCCGCCGCCGCATCCTCAACTGGCTGCCGCTCGGCCTCACCTACTCGTTCCTCTACTTCGGCCGTTACAACATCAAGCAGTTCCAGGGCACCGGCCTGACCGAGGCCGAGTTCGGGACCGTGTTCGGGGTCGGCTCGGCGGTCTACGGCCTCTCGTTCTTGCTCAACGGTCCGCTCACCGACCGCTGGGGCGGGCGGGCGACGATCCTCATCTCGGCCGCCGGCTCGGCGGCCGCCAACGCGCTCATGGGCTACATGGCCGCGACCGGCGAGACGTTCGGCATGTCGCCGGTGAAGGCGTTCTCGATCGCGTTCGCGATCAACATGTACTTCCAGAGCTTCGGCGCGGTGTCGATCGTCAAGGTCAACGCGGCGTGGTTCCACCTCCGCGAGCGCGGCACGTTCGGCGGCATCTTCGGGATCCTGATCTCGCTCGGCCTCTACTTCGCGTACGACGTCGGCAAGCGCATCGCCACCGACATGAACATCGAGTGGCTGTTCTGGATCCCGGCCGTGATCCTGGTCGTGTTCTTCGTCCTGTCGTTCCTGTTCGTGCGCAACCAGCCATCGGACACCGGCCACCAGAACTTCGATCTGGGCGACGCCACCTCCGACAGCGAGCACCTGACCGTCCGCCAGGTCTTCGTCAAGATCCTCACCCACCCGGTGATCCTCACCATCTCGTGCATCGAGCTGTGCACCGGCTTCCTGCGCCAGGCCATCCTCATCTGGGGCGTCGACTTCGGCAAGGGGGTCGGGGTCGGCGACTCGTTCGTGTTCAAGAACTGGGGCATGGTGTCGTGCGTCGCCGGCATCACCGGCGGCATGTTCGCCGGCGCGATCTCGGATCACCTGTTCAACTCGCGGCGCAGCCCGGTGTCGGCGGTGCTGTACGCCATCATGGTCGCCGGCGCGCTCATGATCATCCCGATGTTCGCCGCCCCCGAGGCCATCGGCTGGATCGTCGCGGTGATGTCGATGGCGATCATCGGGGTCCACGGCATGCTGACCGCGACCGCGTCGGCCGACTTCGCGGGCAAGAAGAACACCGGCATGGCGGTCGGCGTCATCGACGGCTTCGTCTACATGGGCTCGACGGCGCAGGCGTTCCTCTACGGCGCGACCTTGCCGGCCGCCAAGATCCGCGACGCCAACGACTGCCTGGTCTCGAACCCGGCCGCCAGGGACCTCGACAACTGGTACATCTGGCCGGCGGCGATGATCCCGGTCGCCGTCATCGGCTTCGCGCTGGCGCTCACGATCTGGAACGCCCGGCCGACCCGCGGTGGCGGCGGCGGACACTGATCGTCGTCGATCCGCGCTATCCTGGCGCCGATGACCGGCGGAGCTGGCCCCACCAGGCGCCGCGACACCCTCGATCGCAAGCTGATCGACGAGATCGCGCGCTTGCTCTCGCAGGCGAAGAGCGCGCTGTTCATCACTGGCGCCGGCATCTCCGCCGACTCCGGGCTGCCGACCTACCGCGGCATCGGCGGGCTCTACGACCGTCGCAACCCCGAGGATGGCCTGCCGATCGAGACCCTGCTGTCGGGCGAGATGATGGCGCGCCGCCCCGACGTGGTCTGGAAGTACATCCACGAGGTCGAGCTGGCGTGTCGGTCGGCGGTGCCCAACCGCGGCCACGAGATCCTGGCGTTACTCGAGGAGCATATCGCGCGGGTCGTGGTGTTCACCCAGAACGTCGACGGCTTCCACCGCCAGGCCGGCTCCACGAACGTGATCGCCATCCACGGCGACATCCACGATCTACGCTGCACGCGCTGCGACTGGCGCCAGACGGTTCCCGACTACGCCACGCTCGCGTTCCCGCCCAGCTGTCCGCGCTGTCGAGCGGTGGTGCGGCCCGATGTGGTGCTGTTTGGCGAGCCGTTGCCGGAGGCACCGTTCCAGCGCTTCGAGGCCGAGATCGCGCGCGGCTTCGACATCGTGTTCTCGATCGGAACCTCGGCGCTGTTCCCGTACGTGGCCCGGCCGGTGCTGCTGGCCAAGAGCGAGCGCCGGCCGACCGTCGAGATCAACCCGGCGACCACCGACCTGTCCGAGGTGGTCGACTTCCGGATCGCCAGCGGCGCTCGCCAGGCGCTGCGCGCCATCTGGATCGCCCTCAAGGGCAAGAACCCGCGTGCGACACGGCTCGGGCGTTGACGCACCGCGCAGTGCGGTCGTGCCGTCGGGTCGTCGTCGTTGTGACCCTCCGAACTCCGGTCGGTGGCTGGGAGAGTAGCCGCAACGTGCTGCGCGCTCGGCTCCCACGGGTCATCGCGACCATCGTGGATCCACGGCATTCGCGCGACGGTCCGCCATACCGCCGATGGCGCGAGCGTTGCAATCCGCCGAGCACCATGCGTCCGTCGCCCTTGCTCACGATCGCCCGCGGCCGGCTGGCCGTCACCGCCGTCGCGCTCGCGGTCACCACCGCCTGTGCCGGCAGCCTGACCACGAACCACAAGCAGGGCTTGTCGGTGGTGGGCGGGTTCGCGGCCGTGATGGGCGCGACCCTGCTGGTCGATGGCATGAGCTGCGACCCCAGCGCGAGCAACCCCAGCTGTGACCAGGACGGGGCCGAGCTTCGCAACGGCGTCGTCATGGTCGCGGGCGGAGGCGCGCTCCTGACCTGGGCGCTCTTGATGCTGTCCGGTGAGCGATCGGCGCCCGAGGGGTCCGGGCCTCGAACGGCCCGGACCGCCCCGAAATGAACGCGGCAAGAAAGACCTTTACCTGGCGCCGGCACCGGGTACGTTCCCGGGATGCTGGCTGTCCTCGGCAAGCTCATACCCACCCTGACCATCGACGGCGACCGCAACGTCCTGCGTGACGCCTGGAACCTGCTCGCCGGCATCCCTGGCGGCAAGGTGCTGTTTTCGCGGATGATCGGGCGTATCGCGCCCTACAGCGGTTCGATCGGCGCCCGCGTGACCGCGCTGCGGCCGGGCTTCTGCCAGGTCGAGCTCGACGATCGGCGAGCGGTCCGCAACCACCTTCGGTGTATCCACGCCATCGCGCTCGCCAACCTCGCCGAGCTGGCCGGCAACATCGCGCTGGCGTACGCGCTGCCCGACGACGCGCGCTTCATCGTGAGCGGGATGTCGATCGAGTACCTCAAGAAGGCGCGCGGCACGATCACCGCGACCAGCGAGTGCCCGGTGCCGACCTCGAGCACCCGCACCGAGTACACCGTGCCGGTCGTCATGACCGACGCCGGCGGCGAGGTGGTCGCCCGCGCCACCTTGCGCAGCCTGGTCGGGCCGAAGTCGGCGCGCGCCGAGCGTCCCGGTGTGGCGCCGCGCACGGCGCGGCCGACGCATCGCGACCTCAACTGACGTGCACCTGCAATACCGGAGGCGGTCCCTGCGTCGAACCCTCATGCGTGCCCTGGCCTTCGCCACTATCGCCGTTGCCGTCACCGGCGGAGCTGCGCCGGCCGCCGCCGAGGCACCGCACGACTTCGCCGCCGAGGCCCGGCTGATCTACCGCGCCGTGGCCTGCGGTGGCGGCGCCGCGTTGCCGGCCGGCCTCGACGCGCCGACCATCGAGGCGCACTGCAAGCAGGTCACGCCCTGGTACGCGAAGCTCGACACCAGCTACGTGGTGCCGGCGCGCGAGCTGTTCGCGACCGTGCGCCCTGCCGGGCTGCCGGCGACGGTGGTGTACCCGTTCGGCGGCGGTGACCTGCTGTCGGCGTTGATCACGTATCCCGACGCCACCGAGATCACCACCATCTCGCTCGAGCACGCCGGTGATCCGACCCGGCTGGTCGCCGCCACACCACGCCAGCTCAAGCATGCGCTCGCCGCTTACCGCTCGGCGGCGCGGCAGTTGCTCGCCAACCACGACTCGGCGAGCGAGAACATGAAAAAGCTGGAGCGCGGCGCCGTGCCGGGGCAGCTCGCCTTCTTCATCACGGCGCTGGCCGGGCTCGGCTACGAGCCGGTCGGGCTGCGCTACTTCACGATCCAGCCCGACGGCACCCTGCACCACCTCGGTAGCCAGGAGATCGCGGATCTCGCCGCCACCCGAGCTCGACGCAAGAAGGCGTCGTGGGTCGACACCGACTACTCGGTGGCGTTCACCAACTCGGAGTTGACGTTCCGCCGCGCCGGTGACCCCACGGCGCCGCTGATCGTGCACCGTCACATCGCCGCCAACCTCGCCGACGATGGGTTCGTGGGCTCGGCGCTGGCCAAGCACCTCGAGGCCAAGGGCCAGGTCGCGGCGATGACCAAGGCGGCCAGCTATCTGTTGTGGCTGGGGAACTTCTCGGCGATCCGCGACTACCTGCTGACCCACGCCACGTGGATGATCTCCGATTCGACCGGGATCCCGCCGCGCCACGCCCGCCGCGCCGGGTTCGCGCAGACCACGTACGGCGCGTTCAAGGGCAGCTATCTCGGCGCCAGCGCGACCGAGAACGAGGCGTTCAGAAAGTTGTGGCTGGGCCAGCCGCGCCGCAAGCTCCGCTTCAGGTACGGATATCCCGACGCGGAGGGCAACGTGCACCTGATGATCACCGCCCCGAAGGCCACGCCGTGACGAGGAGCTTACGCATCGTCGCGCTGGTCGCCGCCCTGGCGCCGCTGGCGCTGGCGGCGGCGCGCGCCGAGACCGAGCCGGCGCCGGTGCCCCCGCCGGTCCTGAGCGAGGAGCGTGGCGACGAGTCGAAGGACGCCGTGCCGGCGAAAAAGCGGGCGGTCAGAAAGCCGGTCAAGAAGACCGGCCGCCTCGACAAGGCCGAGGACAAGGTCGCCGGCGGCCTGCACTGGCGGGTCGAGACCGAGGCCGGCGCGATCCACGTCTGGGTCCCGCCCGGATACGACCGCGCCACCGCCGGCACCGTGGTTTACGTCCACGGCTACCACACCAACTCCGACGGGGCATGGAAGAGCCACGACCTGGCGCGACAGTTCAAGGCCAGCGGGCAGAACGCGCTCTTCATCGTCCCCGACGCGCCCTCGGGCAACGACGAGTCGGTGAAGTGGCCGGCGCTCACCGATCTGCGCAAGGCGATGTCGCGCGCCAACATCCGCATGCCCGATGGACCGATCGTCGTGGTCGGCCACTCGGGTGCGTTCCGCACCGTCATGCAGTGGGTCGATCACCGGCTGGTGACGCAGGTCATCCTGCTCGACGCGCTCTACGGCGGTAACCAGGCGTTCGACGAGTTCATCGGCACCGGCAAGCGCGCCAAACATCACAAGCTGATCGTGGTCGGCTCGGACACCGCCGCCAGCTCGTCGGCGTTCGCTCGCAAGTACCCGTTCGCGGTGGTGCGTGACCGGATGCCGGCGTCGACGGCCGAGCTCAAGAAGCGCGAGAAGTCGGCCAAGCTGCTCTACATCAAGTCGCAGTACGGCCACATGCAGATCATCACCAGCGGCAAGGTCATCCCGGTGCTGCTTCGCCTCACGCCGCTCAAGCACCGCTGAGCCTCAGGGGCCGCTCAGGGGGCGACGCCGAGCAGGCAGGCCCGCGCGGTGGCGGTCAGCTGGCGGCGCGCGTCCTGCGACAGCCACTCGCGGCCGTCGACGGTGGCGAGCACCGCCAGCCAGTCCGACCACGGCAAGCGGCAGAAGCCGCCGTCGACGTAGCAGGTGGGGTGGGAGTCGAACGCCAGCGTGCGGACGTCGGCGCACGAGCTGTCGGCATCGATCCGGTCGCGCAAGGTGTCCTGCAGACAGACCAGCGTGGCATCGATCCAGCGCTTGCCAGCCGCCGACATCCAGGGGCGGGTCGAGCGATAGAAGCGCTCGGCGTAGCGGGCGCCGTAGCCGATCAGGTAGCCATCGCGGCCGCATGCGAGGGTGTCCTCGGCGCAGCGGTAGAAGGTCGCCTCGTGTCCGGCGATGGCGCTGGCGTCGACGATCGGGCAATCGACCACCGGATCGCCGGTCAGCTCGGCGGTCGTGGTCGCCAGCTCGACGTCGCAGGCGGCGGTGAGCAGTACGGCGGCGAGCGCGGGCGGCAGGATCGAGATCGGTGAGCGCATCCCGGCTTCATCGATCAGGAACCGCGCTCAGGGAAGCCGTGAATTTGGATTCGTCGACCGCAGCGGCGCGGCCGGCGGAAGCGGCGTAGAGTGATCGGGTGCCCAGCGTCGTGCTCTCGGTCCCCGGCAGCGAGGCGGCGGCGGAGAAGTTGCGGACCAGCCTCGACGCTGAAGCCGGCACGGCCTTCGTCCGCCACTTCCCCGACGGCGAGATCTACGTCCGCATCGACTCGCCGGTGGCCGGGCGCGACGTGGTGCTGGTGTGCGGGCTCGACCGCCCGGCCGACAAGATCCTCCCGCTGCTGTTCCTGGCCGCCACCGCCAAGGACCTGGGCGCGCGTCGGGTCGGGCTGGTGTCGCCCTATCTGTCGTTCATGCGCCAGGACAGCCGCTTCCATCCGGGCGAGGGCATCACGTCGACCTACTTCGCCGGCCTGGTGTCGGGCGCCGTCGACTGGCTGGTGACGGTCGATCCGCATCTGCACCGCTGGCCGTCGCTCGACGCGATCTACAAGATCCCGACCGAGGTCGTGCACGCGGCGCCGGCGATCGCGGGCTGGGTGCGCGCGCACGTGACCAGGCCGCTGCTCATCGGCCCCGACGCCGAGAGCGAGCAGTGGGTGGCTGCGGTGGCCGGCCTGGTCGACGCGCCGTACCTGGTGCTCGAGAAGACGCGGCGCGGCGATCGCGACGTCAGCGTCACCGCGCCTGATCTGACCCGCTACGATGGCCACACGCCGGTCCTGGTCGACGACATCATCTCGACCGGCCGCACCATGACCGAGACGCTGCACCACCTGCGCGGCCGCGGCGCGCTGGAACCGATCTGCGTCGCGGTGCACGCCGTGTTCGCCGATCGGGCCCACGACGAGCTGCTGGCCGCCGGCGCGGCGCGGGTCGTGACCTGCAACACGATCGAACATCCGTCCAACCGCATCTGCGTCGTCGACGCGATCGCCGACGGCGTGCGGGCGCGGCTGGCGGCATGATGCGGGCTCGGCCGCCGCCGCCATGGCAGCACCTGATGGCAGCTTGAGATCGGGGCGGCGCGCGGGGCTGTAGCCAGGAGCTTGTAGCGAGTAGCGTCGACCGAACCCGACGGGGACGGAGATCGACGGCGTCCAGATCCTGAGCGAGGGGCTCCAGTACCTCGTCCCCATGGCCTACGAGAAGATGAAGGAGTTCGTTCTGGTCAACCCGGGTTCGGGGTGGTGTTGGCGTTGAACCAGATGAAGAACGGAGACGTGCCCTCGCTACCTGCGCTGTAGGGACAGATCTTCACGTCGAAGAAGAACACGTTTGCGCTGCGCGGACGGAAGCCGCCGGGGCTCGGCGAGACGCAGAAATGGCGGAGGGCCCCGGCGGACGTCGTGCACGACCAGCCGGCGAGGTGCGGTAGCGCGGTCGAGTCCGCGCAATCGTCGTTGCTGATCCCGTAGGTGTCGCCGTTGCTATCGATGACCGTCTCGACCTTGGGGTCGCCGGTGCCCAGGCCGCCGGACGGCGAGCAGGTGGTGAACACGTACGAGCCGTTGGGGTCGATCCCGTAGATCCGGACGGTCTCGCACTGCGCGGTGTAGGTGACGTCGTTGGGCCACGCCACGTGGTCCCAGCGAGGGCCGGCACACTCCGCGTCGGTCTGATTCGAGCATCCGCCGATCGAGTCGAACGCGCAGCAACTGTCGCCGTTGATCCCGCACGCGGTCACCGGCTGGTGACAGCGCACGTCGCACTGACCGGGCGTTCCGGTCTGGGTGTAGCAAGGGAATGCCTCGGTGCCGCAGACGCAGTTCTGCCCAGGCGGGGCCAACGGGTCGCAGGTCTCTCCGGCTTCGACGATCCCGTTGCCGCACACGGGTGCGCAGTCGCTATCGTTCGCCGAGGTGCACCCCGAGGGACAGCAGCCATCCGCGTTGATGCAGGACATCTGGGTTCCACCGTCGGTGCACTGGGCCTGACAGGTGCCAGGGTTCGAGAGCGCGAAGAGCTGGCATCCGTCCGGGCGGCAGGACGTCGGGCAGGTGTTGATCGGATCGCAGGTTTCTCCGGCTTCGAGGATCCCGTTGCCGCACCCGGACATGCAGTCGTTGTCGTTGGCGATCGTGCAGCCCGACGGGCAGCAGCCATCGCCCGACGTGCACGCGGTCTGCGTCCCGGCCGGCACGCACACGGCCTGGCACGTGTTCGGGCTCTGCAGCGTTCGCAGTTGACAGCCGGTTTGCGGGCAACTCGACGGGCACGACCCCAGCGGGTCACAGGTCTCGCCGTTCTCGACGGTGCCGTTGCCGCATGCCGGCGAGCAGTCGCTGTCGGTGTTGGCGTTGCAGCCGCCCGGACAGCAGCCGTCGCTGTTGACACACGCGGTCTGGGTCCCGGACGCGATGCAGCGAGCGAAGCAGGTGCCGGGCTGGTCGAGCGCGAACTGGCTACAGCCGACGGCGGGGCACGACGAGGGGCACGTGCTCAGCGGATCACAGCGTTCGCCTGGTTCCAGCACCGAGTTGCCGCACGTGGCCGCACAGTCGATGTCGTTGGCGGCGTTGCAGGCGCTTGGACAGCAACTGTCGACGACGGCGCTGCAGGCCCGCTCGGCGCAGGCGACGGCGCCGTCCACGCCGGTGCCCGCATCGGTGGTCGCCGCATCGACGTCGCCGCCATCGATGAAGGGCGAGCGCACGCTGCCGCACGCGGCGCACAGGACGACGAACACTACCCAGGCTAGACGAGTGTTCCCCATGATCCCCATGTTCATATCGTACTGGAAACCGTGGCGCTTGTGTTCTGGAGCCATCAGTGCAGCTCGACCACGTCCGTGATCGTGCACCCGGGCGGGTGGCACACCCCCGCGGGCGCCGCGAACGAGCGAGCCGACGGTTTGAGGCCGCCACCGGTGGCGGCCACGCCCCAGCTCGGGCAGTCGACGATCTGGACGTTGGTGGTGACCGGCGTCTCGCAGGTGAACGGTCCGCTGGTGATGATGTTGCAGTCGGCGTCGACGGTGAAGCGGCAGGTGATGGCGTAGTCCGCCGACTTGCACTGGCCGTTGGCTTCCTTCACCACGGTCTGGCCGCTGATCAGCAGGCTGCCGCTGCCCCGGGTCCGGTCGCAGGCGATGGTGACGAGCTTGCCATCGCCGTAGTCACGCGTGAGCGTCTCGAGATCTTCGCGCTCGAGCGCATCCTTGGCGGCATCCTTGGCGCCCTTCTCGAGCGTCTCGAGCAACTTCTTGAGCGCGGCGGCGCCGGCGGCCTCGGCGGTCCCGACCCCGTACACCGCCTTGAGCGCCTTGTACGAGTTGCCGGCCACGTCCTTGGCAAACAACCCCAGCCACCAGCTGGTGATCGTCCGCCGCGCGCTGGCCGCCGCGCCGGTGGCGACGGTGTCGTTGTCGTAGAGCTTTCCGAGCTGTCCCTGCGCGACGCTGAGGACCTTCCCCAGTTGCGTGGCGCCCAGCTTGCGGAAGGGGGCGGTCTCCTCGAGCTCGAAGAAGACCTGGCCGAACGGGGAACCGTCGAAGTCGAGGCCCATGGCGGTCACCGACATGAGCCGGTCTTCGTACTGCATGTCGGGCGCGGCGCCGGGGATGAAGTCGACGAAGAGCTCGCCGCCGCAGGGGAGCTCGCCGTCGCATTCGGTCGCGTCCCCGTCGGGCGTCACGTCGAGCACGAGGTCGACGAGCTCGGCGTCGGCGGCGGTCCCGAAGTACCCGAGCTGCATCGCGCCGGCCATGGTGAGATCGCTGGCGCCCACCAGCGATCCGCCGCCGAGGGCGCCGACGCGCACCGTGGTCGTGTAGCGGACGTCGCCCATGTCGACGGCCAGCACCGCGTCGATCGCAGTGACCGTCGCGTCGACGTGCGGTGCGGTCAGCGGCTCGTTCGCGGCATCGACGGTCAGCGGCCCGGCGTCGACCGCCGTCGCGCCGGCCAGGAAGGCGAAGGAGAGTTGCGAGGTGCCGATCATGGCGCCAGCCGCGTCGGTCACGCGGTAACCGATGTGATAGCGCAGCTCGGTGTCCGGCCCCGAGGCCTCGACCAGGGTCGCCACTACCCCGCCGGCGTGCGGAAGCGGATCGCCGCCGCACGCGGCCACCCAGAGCACGAACCCGACCCCCAACGCACCACGTCGGTTCCCCATGCACCGCGGAATCGGCAGGACCTGGCGATCGTGAAGGGGGAGACCGTTCGCTGTTGGTGAAGTGCGCGACAAGACCAGTCGCGGGCCGCCTGTTCTTCGCCGGCGAGGCCACGCACCGCCGCTTCCCCGGCACGGTCCACGGCGCGCTCCTCTCCGGCATCCGCGCCGCCGAGGCCGTAGCCGCGTCCTGAGCTGGGGCCCGCGATAACCGGCTCGGACGCGGGAAGATCTCGCGTCGTGGTTCCGCATCAGGAGGTCGTGAACCACGTCTCGCGTCCCGACAGGGCCGTCCAACGCGCTGCGTTATCTGCTCCCGCCGGCCGGCGCGCCGGAGCGGCGGCGAGCACCGATTCGCTCGCCGCCGTTGAAGCCGACGGCAGCGACCTCCCGCTCGGCTGGCTCGGCGGCGGCGACGGCGGTGCAGCCGTCCCCGAGCATCTACAGGAGCGCTTCGCCGCGGCAGGCGCCGACGTCAGCGGGGTGCGTCTGCACACGGGCGACACGTCGGCGGAGGCAGCCGAGGGCGTGAGCGCACGCGCGTTCGCCTTCGGGCAGGACGTGCACTTCGGGGCCGGCGAGTACCAGCCCGGCACGCCCGACGGCGATCGTCTGATCGCGCACGAGCTGGCGCACACGGTGCAGCAGCGAGGCGCGGCGGCGGCCGCGCCCCAGTTCGCGCTCGACATCAGTCAGCCCGATGATGCCGCCGAGGTCGAGGCCGAACAGTTCGCCGACGCGATCGTCACCGGCAGTTCGCGCGCCGCCGCGCTACCGACCATGAGGCCGCGCACGGTCGCGCGTCAGTCCATCCCCGCGCAGGCACACGCCCTGCATGGCCCGCAGACCCCGCAGACCCCGCCGACCCCGCAGGCCCCGCAGACCCCGCCGACCCCGCAGGCCCCGCAGACCCCGCCGCGCGCTGGCGCCGCAGACGCGGCGACGTTCACCGACCAGGGCTTCCTGGCGATGTTTGCCGAATGCGCCAGCAGCTTCCGGCGTGTCGCCGCCGGACGGCCGATCAGCGCGCTGTTTTCACCCGACGAGCAGCGCGCGGTCGCGGGATTCCTGGGCGATCGCCGTCTTCCGCCGGTGGGAACGTTCGCGACGTTCTTCGCGACGGTGGACGAGTCGCTGCGCTTCACGTTCTCCGCCGAGCTCCACATGCGCGACAACAACCTCAGCGGCCGCCCGGCGCGCCGCCGCAACGGCCAGGTCGTGGAGACACGCGCCACCCGTGCCAACGACTGTGGCGACTGGTTGGCCGCGTCGTCACCTACGCCCGCAACGAGCCCTACATCTCGCGCGCACAGCGGCGCCGCGAGCACCTGGCGAGCCCGGACGGCTTGTTCCGCTACGGCGACGGCAATCGGCTGGAAGCGGAGGCCGGCGCAAACGGCTCTCGCTCGCACCGCGCCGTCGATCGCTCGATCGTCGAGCGCCTGGCGCCCGGCGATTGGGTGATGATCCACTGGCACCACGGCACGCCTCCAGGCCAGGACAACCACAGCATGATGTTCACCGGCTGGGTGGACTCGCGCTGGGGTCGCAACGGATATCGAGGCGCCAGGTTCGCGAACCAGGCCGACAACACCACGGGTGGCGGCACGTACTCGACGGTGCAGATCTGCGCCGACTCGAGCAAGGACCGGTACGTCTACAACGTGCGCAGCTCGCGGCCCTTGAACGAGGCAGGGCATCCGACTCCCGGCGCAGCGCAGGCCGTGACAGCGCACCATCCCGCGGCGGCTCCGCAGGCCGCACCGGCTGGTGGCACGGCGCACGGCGGTGACGCGGCCAGAGCCGCACATGGTGCGCCCGCCGCGGCCGCGGCCGAGGCCAATCACGCCCCCGTGGCGAAGGCCGCGCCCGAAATCCCGGCCGCGCTGGCGCCGATCATCGCCGCGAACCCGAACAGCGTCGCCGCGGCGGTCGAAGACGATCACGCACCAGGTGCAGACTGATCGCGCGTCGTCGCCAAGGGCGGCTTCCAAGCGTCGCGCAACGGCCTGATCGTCGAGCACCATTGCTGTTAGAGTGTGGCCACGCTGCCTTCGCGTTCCTCGTGAACAACGAGCGCTGCACATACGAGTTCGCGGCCGAGGTCGTGGTCGAGTAACCGGTGTAGCTTCACTTCGATGTCACTAGCCGCCAGAGCCGCGCGCGGCGCGGTCTGGACCATCCTGTCTGCGGTCGGCGGTCGTGCGCTCGGAGTGATCGGCACGCTGATCATCACGCGCTTCCTCACCCCCGACGTCGTCGGCGAGGTCGGCTCGGCGATGATCATCGTGCTGACGATCAACTGGCTGACCAACATCGGGTTCGGCCAGTACGTGATCGTCCGCGGGCGCACCGAGCTGGACCCCGAGGTCGTCTGGCACGCTCAGGTCGCCAGCATCGGGCTGGCCTGGATCGGGCTCGCCCTGGGCGCGCTCTTCGCCGAGCCGGTCGCGTGGCTGGTCGACTCCGACCACGCCGGTCAGTACATCCCGCTGCTCGCGCTCACCATCGGCATTCGCCGCATCTCGGCGATCCCCGAGAAGCTGCTCATCCGCTCGCTGCACTTCCGCGCGATCAGCATCGCCTACGCGCTCGGCGAGGTGGTCTACGCCGCCGCCACGGTCGCGTTCGCCGCCGGCGGCTTCGGCGGCATGTCGGTCGTCTATGGCCATCTCGCCCAGTACGCGCTCGTCACGGTCATCATCCTCGCCGCCGCCGGTCGCGGCTGGCTCGAGCGGACGCCCCTGCGGATGGCGCGCTTCCGCGACATGCTCAACTTCGGATGGCCCCTCGCGGTCGGGGCCATCGCCAGCAACGCCTCGCGCTACTGGGGCAACCTCGCCGTGCGCCGCCTGTTCGGCGCCCACGCCACGGGGCTCTACAACCTCGCCTACAACCTCGCCGACATCCCGGCGGTCTACGTCGGCGAGCAGATCGGCATGGTGCTCCTGCCGTCGCTGGCCCGGATGGAGCCCGAGCGGCGGCCGCGCGCTCTCGAGCGCTCGACCGCGCTCCTGTCGCTGATCATCTTCCCGATGGCGGTCGGGCTCGGCGTCGTCTCCGATCCGCTAATCGAGCTGATGCTGTCCGACGAATGGCAGGGCGTCGCACCGCTGCTCACCATCCTCGTGGTGGTGTCGGTGTTCCGGCCGGTCGCGTGGGTCGTGTCGTCGTACCTCTTGGCCCAGGAGCGCAACCGGCCGCTCATGTTCCTCGAGCTGGGCATGATCACGGTCCTGCTCGGCAGCATGGTCGCGCTGTCGCCGCTCGGGATCGAGTGGGCGGCGCTCGCGGTCGGAATCTCGTTCGGCCTCCACGCCTTTGCCAGCGTGTGGCTGGTGCTGCGCGACGGGCCGCGTCCCGCGGTGCTGCTCGGGGGCTTCCTGCGGCCGCTGGTCGCGTGCGCGGCGATGGCCGGCGCGGTGCTGGGCGTGCGGGCGCTGATGGCCCACACCGTCGAGCTCCACGTCGGGATCGAGCTGGCGATCGAGGTCGTGGTCGGCGCCGCGGTCTACGTCGTGGGCGCGCTCGTCGTGTGCAGCGAGACGGCGCACGACCTGCTCGGGCTGGTGAAGGACGTCGTACGCCGCAGGCGCGATTGACGGTTCACGCGGAGTGTCGTAACAGTGGGGATCTTGGGAGCAACGCAGAGCAAGTTTGACTCCGGCCGGCCCGTGCGGCTCGGCATCGTCGGTTGCGGTGCGATCACGCGCGAAGCGCACCTCCCGGTGATCACGGCAGACGGCCGGGTCGAAGTCACCGCGCTCTGCGACCGCGACCGCGGCAACGCCACGCTCGCCGCGCGCGAGAGCGGCCTCGAGGCCGCGATCACGACGGAGGTCGCCGAGCTCGCCGGCAAGGTCGACGCTGCCGTCGTCGCCGTCCCGCCGCGCTTTCACGCGCCGATCGCGATCCAGCTCATGGAGATGGGGATCGACGTCCTGTGCGAGAAGCCGCTCGCCATCACCGCCGCCGACGGCCGGACGATGGCGGACGCCGCTCGCCGGACCCAGCGAGTGCTCGCCGTCGCCCTCATGATGCGGTTCTTCCCGCACAACCGGTGGCTCGCGGACCTGGTGGAGGAAGGCGAGGTCGGAGAGGTCCAGCAGGTGCTCGTCGAGGACGGCGCGCCGCTCGACTGGCCGATGGCGAGCGACGGCTACTTCAATCGCAAGTCGACCGGTGGTGGCGTCCTCTTCGACAGCGGGGTGCACCTCCTCGACCGGGTGCTCTGGCTGTTCGGCGACCTCACCGAGATCGCCTACGAGGACGACTCGTTCGGCGGCTTCGAGAGCAACGCGAAGCTGACGGGCGTGCTTCGCATCGGCGGGCGACCGGTGCCGGCGCGCCTGGAGTTCAGCTGGTCGCACCGGCTGCGCCGCAGCATCCGGGTGGTCGGCGAGAGGGGCACGCTCGAGGCCTCGACCTCGGATCCGCGGATCCTCACCCTCCACCGGACCACGCGCCGCGGCCCGATGGAGATGCAGATCGTTTGCGCCCCGAAGTGGGACGCGCGCAGTCACTACCGTGCGCAGCTCGACGACTTCATCGGCGCGGTCCGCGAGCGGCGCGCGCCGTTCGTGACCGCGGAGTCGGCCCTGAACGCGCTCGCGGTGATCGAGACGGCGTACGCGCGGCGGACCCCGATGGCGCAGCCCTGGCTCGCGCGGATGGAGCCACCGGCGTGAAGCCCTGCAAGATCCTCGTCACCGGCGCCACCGGGTTCATCGGCTCGCGCCTTTGCGAGCTCCTGTCGCTCGCGCACCACGTCCCGTACCGCGCGTTGGTCCGCGACTTCTCGCGCGCCGCGCGGATCGCCCGCCTGGACACCGAGCTGTTCGCCGGCGACATGCTCGACGCCGGCAGCCTGGCGCGGGCGGTGGACAGCTGCGACGTCGTCGTCAACCTGGCCCACGGCGACGACCAGGCCGCCGAGACGCAGACCGCACACCTCGTCGACGTCTGCACGCGCGCCAAGGTCCGTCGTTTCGTCCACATGAGCTCGATGGCGGTGTACGGGCCGTCGCCGAAGCTACCGGTGATCACCGAGAGCACCGCGCCGATCGAGCACTGGGGGGAGGCCTACTCCGACGCCAAGGCCGCCGCCGAGGCCGTGGTCCGGGCGGCCGCCAAGCGCGGGACGCTCTCGACCGTCATCCTCCGCCCGACCATCGTCTACGGTCCCTTCAGCTTCTTCGTCACGCCGATCGTCCAGGACGCGCGGCAGGGACGGATCAGCCTGATCGATGGCGGCCGCGGCCTCTGCAACGCGGTGTACGTCGACGACGTGTGCGAATCGGTGGTGGCGGGGATCTTCCGCGACGACGCGGTCGGCTCGATCGTCCAGATCAACGGCGATACCCGCATCACGTGGCGGGACTTCATCACCACGTTCGCTGACATGGTCGAAGGTGAGAAGACCATCCACGACCACTCGCTCGACGAGATCGCCGCCCACTGGCAGGCGCAGCGCCCGCGCGCGCGCGACAGCGTCACCGCGGCGATCCGGCTCGCGGCCTCGCCGGCGTTCCATGCCCAGCTCGGCACCATCCCGCCGGTCGGCAAGCTGATCCGGGGCACCAAGGAGCTGGTCGCTCGACGCATCACTCCCGAGCAGAAGATGCTGCTCAAGTCGCGCCTGCAGGGCCGCAAGTCCGCCACGGCCCAGGGCGACGCTCGGCCGATGCGGATGCCCAGCGAGGGTCGGGTCGTGCGCGAGGCGTACCGATCGTGGGTGACCAACGATCTGGCCAAGGCCCGGCTCGGCTGGGCGCCGGCCCATTCGTTCGCGGTCGGCGCTCGGCGTACGGGCGAGTGGTTGCGCTTCGCGCGCCTCGTGTGATCGCGGTCGACGCTGAACCTTGACGAATAGCGTGGGCGACCGCGTCGTTGACAGGGCTGGCCGCGCGATGCTTCGATCTGATGATTCGCTGGTGGGTACTGGTCGTGGTCACGGCGTGCGCGACGCGAGCATCTACCCCGAAGCAAGCGCAGCTCGCGCCAGCGTCGAGCACCGGATCGCTGATGGCGAGACGCACCCGTACTCGTTCACCCTCGATGCCGACACCGTCCTGTTCGTCGACCTCGACGAGCTCGGTGCGGATGTCACCGCCGCGACGTTCGACCCCGACGGCCGCCCGCTCGCCACTGTCGACTCGCCTTTCGGGGGTATGGCAACCGAGCACGTGCGCATCGATGCGACGCGAGCCGGCACGTACCGCGTCGACATCACGGCAGGAGCATACTCGACGCGACCGTCGGGACGTACCGCCACGCGGTCGGCGGAGATCGCGGGGCGCAAGAGGTAGCGGGCGAGCCGCTCGAGCGCGGCGCGGTCGGCGCCACGCCCCACAGACTCCTGGCGCAGCACCACATGCGGGCGTCGCTCATCGCCTGGTGCTGGTGGTGCGGGCACGGAGGCGTGGTGGGGCCGCCCGCCCGAGCGGCGGCCCACGTGGACGGCGCGACGTCCGCAGCTCCACAGGAGGGCAGCCCGAGTGGATCGATCCGCGAGTTCCGCGGGCACCGTGAGGAGCGCGTGACGAGTCAGCGCTCGAGGTCGGCGAGCAGCAGGCGGTATTGCGTCAGCACGCGGTCGTGGCGCGCCTTGATGCGCTGCAGGTAGCCGTGGTCGCGGGTCCGCGACATCGCGGCGCTGGCCTCGGTGAGGACGCGGTTGATCAGCGTCGCCGAGTCGTCGAACGGCTTGAGCACGAAGCCGACCACGCCGAGATCGGCGGCGCGCGCGGTCAGGTTGGGATCGGCGAAGCCGGTGATGAGGAAGGCGGCCAGGCCGGGCCGGTCCTTGCGCAGGCGGCGGATGACCTCGAGGCCGTCGATGCCGGGCAGCCCGATGTCGATGAGCACCAGGTCGAGCGCCTGGCCGCGGCCCGACATCAGATCGGCGTGGGCCACCGCCTCCTCGCCGGTGACGAACGCGAACGTGGTGACGTCCTTGTCCTCGAGCTTCTCGCACAGGAAGTCGGACATCTCGCGATCGTCCTCGACCACCATCACCACCGGATCGCGTTCGCCCTCGACGTCGGAGGCCAGGCCGGCGTGGCGGGCGTTCTTCTCCGCCAGCTTCTTCTCGAGGTCGATCGACCGCCGTTCGGTCCGGACTAGATCCTTGAGCATCTCCTCGACCATGGCGCGGAGCTGCTTGAGGGCCCGCTTCTGGGCCCCGTACTTGGCGCGCTTGCGGGCCGCGTAGGCCAGGGCCTCGGCGGTGGTCTCGTACGACTCGGCGCCGAGATCGACGAAGTCGGCGGCGCCGGCCCGCATGCACGCCACCACCAACCCGACCGCGGGCCGCTGCGCGACCGCGACCGGCGCGGCATCGGGGACCGCCGCGGCGATCTCGCTGACCCGCGCGGCGGCGGTCGCCGGCGTGGTCAAGCCGCGGGCGGCGTCGTCGACATCGATGATGACCACCGCGCCTTCGTCGTCGACCAGGGCCTTGGCGGCCTCGGCCGCATCGGCGACCACCGCGGTCTCGGTGCCGGCAGCGATCAGCTTGTCGACCAGCTCGCGCAACGGTTGGGCCGCACCGCCGCTCCAGCCGCGGGATGCCACCACGATGACCGTCTCCGGAACCTCGATACCCTTACCCATCGTCTCTATTCTACGGCCTAAGCACCCAGCGTTCTTCGCCTGCGGTCAGGATCTCCTGGATCGTGAAGGGCAGGTCGAAGTGGGTCTCGGCGATATAGTTGGTTTCCAGCACGTCCTTGTAGTGCGGGCTCGACGGATTGTAGACCGTGCCGCCCGGAAACTGAAGGCGAACCTCGATCGGCTGGCCCGGGGTGGCCTCGGCGAGGAAGCGCTGCGCCGGGCCGTCCTCGTCCTGGCGGAAGTCGAGGTCACCCCAGCCGCAGTCGGCGCGGTTGACGGCGAAGTTGTCTCCCGACCTGGGGAAGCCGCCGGCCTGCGGGCTGCCCGGTGCCGGCACGTTGAGGCGGGCGTCGGGAAACAGCGGCCGCAAGGTCAGCGTGTGCAGGCGGCCCCAGCGCCAGGTCGACAGGTCGGTCGACCCCATCAGGGTGTCGAGCTGGACCAGCGCCGCCAGCGCCGCCTCGATGACCTTCTTGGTGCAGCTGGCGTCGAGGCCCGCGCTCGCCATCTCGTCGCACACGATCGGCTGTGAGGTCGATGGCGAGAGCACCATGCCGCTGGGCTCGACGAGCATGGTCAGCACCACGCGGGCCAGCAGGTTCTGATCGAGGTCCCACGGCGACATGGCGATCGCCGCCATCTCGTCACCGAGCGTCTGCTCGATGAAGTAGTGCATCCACACGTTGAAGATCGCGGTGGCGATCGAGTCGTCGATCTGTGGCGTGGTCGACGACGTGGCCAGCGCCGGCGGGGTGGCCAGGCTCCACGCCAGCAGCTTGGCCCGCGCCTCGCCGAGCCGGGTCCGCTGCGCCGCGGTGAGGCCGTTCACGTAGGGCGCCACGTCGGCGGGCGCACCGATGGGGCTGGCGACGTAGGCCAGCGCGGCGACGATGGCGTCGCGGAGGTGGAAGCCCATGTTGCTGCGCGCGTCGTGCTGGTGCGCGGCGCTGGCGACCAGATCGACATCGCCCGCCGCGTCGGCGGCGCGGACCAGCTCGTCGATGCGTTCGCTGCGAACGCCGGCGGCGTAGGCGGCGCCGGCGTAGAGCGGGCGGCCGCCGACCACCGGACCATCGAGCGGGTCGCCGTCGAAGGTCTCGCCGACCGGGTCGGAGTTGGCGGTCACCAGCATGCCGCTCGCCGGGTTGATGGCGTGGGGCACGTAGCGCGACGACAGCCAGCCGTCCCAGTCCGCGGAGCCGTCGCCGGGCTGGACCAGGAACGGAGCCAGGCCGGTCGGATTGGTGGTCGCGTTCCAGGTGTAGGCCGCGGGCTTGCGGGTCGGCACCTTGGCCGACGTGGTCCACCCGATGTTGCCCTGATCGTCGATCATCACCCAGTTCTGGCCGCCGTACTCGAAGTGGCGCAGGGCGCGGAAGCCTTCGTCGACGGTGCGGGCGCGCAGCAGCTCCCAGACGGCGCGGATCTCGAACGTGGGCGCATAGCCGGTGTACTGCACCGACAGCGCGCGATTGGCGGTGCGCGGGACGATCATGCCGTCCTGTACGGTCGGGATGATGGGGCCGTGGTGGGGCACGTTCTCGTAGGTCGCCGTGAGCTGGCCAGTGATGGTGCCGAGCGCGCCCATGCGGATGGTCTCGGTCCACGGCTCGATGCGAACCTGGCCGCCGTCGTGCTGCACGCAATCGCCGCCGCCGGTCGTGCACGGGCCGATGGTCTCGAGGAAGACGTCGTTGACATCGTGATAGACGACCGTGGACGACCACGCCGCCTTGCCGTTGGCACCGAGGATGATGCCGGGGATGCCGGGAAAGGTCTGGCCGAAGGCGTCGATCATGCCAGGCACGATCAGGTGCACCGGGTAGAAGATCGACGGGTTGGGCAGCGACAGGTGCTGATCACCGGCGAGGATGGCCTTGCCGCCGGCGCGCGATGGACCGACCGCCCAGGCGTTGGAGCCAGCGTGCGGAACCATGAAGGCGTGCGGGCCCTGCGCCATCGACGGCGCGAAGAAGGCGCGCGCGTTGCGGAGCAGCTCGCGTGGCACCGGGACCCGCGGATCACCGGTTGGTCCCGACCTCGACCGCGAAGCGGCGCCCGTTGGTTCCGTCCTCGCCGGCGAAGCCCGACCGGTTCGTCCTGAGCGAGGCCGCGAAGCGGCCGAGTCGAAGGACGTGGCTCGCGCTGGAGGCCCGGCCGCTTCCAGCGCTCGCGCCACCATGCCGGGGCGGCCGGCATCGGAGCGGGTGCCGGTGTCGGTACCGACGTTGGGGAACCCATCGATGGTCGCAACCCGGCCGACCGGCTTGAACATCAACAGATCGCGGGTGATGCCGCGGCGGGCATAGGCTGCGGTGGCGGTCGGCGCGGCGTTGTCGAAGGTGGCGCGGGCGGCGTCGTAGACCTCGGTCAGCGTGACCTCGAGCGGCGCGGTGTACGACAGCGCGAAGGCCTGGAAGCGGCCCAGCACCAGCGAGTCGACCGGCGTCCAGGCCCGGAACGTCATCGGTGAGAAGGTGGCCGCGATCGCCGAGTCGAGCGCGATCTTGCCGCTGGCGTAGTCGGCGTTGGCGGCGTTGACCCCGGCGGCAAACCCGTCGAGCAACCGCACCAGCTCCTGATCGCTCGGGTCGCTCGAGGCGCGCAGCGTGGCCAGCGCCTGCTCGGCGATCGGGCGCATGCGGTGAACGCGCATCTCGAGATCGGTCTCGACCGTCCCCTGGTCGACGGCGCCGAACAGCTCGCCGAGCGTGCCGTCGCCGAAGCGGCGCAGGATGTCCATCTGCGGCAGGCGGTCGTGGCCCATGACGTAGCCCTGGGCGAAGCCGAGGTCGCGCACGTTCTGGGCCTGGATGTGCATGATGCCGTGGCGGTCACGCGCGGCGTGGACCACGCCGGTGAGCTCCGGCGAGTGGATGTCCTCGGCGAGCGGGAGGCCGTCGAACGGTCCCGGCGGCGGCGGATCGGGCGCGTCGGGGCCGCGGGGGCCGAGATACTCGTCGTCGCTGCACGCGGTGATCGCCACAGCGGCGAAGAGCGCCGATACCAGCAGACAGGTCCTCATCGAGCGGACGATACACCGCTGGCCGCGTACAATGACGACCTGATGTCCACCGACGCTGCGGCGAGTGAGTCGCTGTTCCTGCGCGCCTGCCGAGGCGAGACCACCGAGCGAACGCCGATCTGGATGATGCGCCAGGCCGGGCGCTACTTGCCGTCGTACCGGGCGGTGCGCGCGCGGGCGTCGTTCCTGGACATGTGTCACACGCCGGCGCTGGCCTGCGAGGTGACGCTGCAGCCGATCGACCAGCTCGGCTTCGACGCGGCGATCTTGTTCTCCGACATCCTGGTGACGCTGCCGCCAATGGGTCTGGAGGTCGCGTTCCCCGAAAAGGGGCCGGTGATCGCGGCCCCGGTGCGCGACCGCGCGGCGATCGATCGGCTGGTGGTCCCCGATCCGGTCGCCGAGTTGCCATACGTGATGGAGGCGGTGCGGCAGATCCGGGCCGGCCTGGGCGGGCGGGTGCCGCTGATCGGGTTCGCCGGGGCACCGTTCACGCTGCTCACCTACGCCGTCGAGGGCGGCGGCTCGAAGGACTACGTCCACACCAAGCAGCTGCTGTTCGGCGACGCCGCCGCGGCCCACGCACTGCTCGAGAAGATGGCCGACACCGTCGCCGCGTACCTGGCCGCGCAGGTCGAAGCCGGCGTCCAGGCGGTGCAGCTGTTCGACAGCTGGGCCGGCATCCTGTCGCCCGCCGACTTCGACGACTACGCGCTGCGATGGGCGCGGCACGTGATCACCAAGCTGCGCGCTCACCCGGCGGTGCAGGCGGCGCGGGTGCCCATCATCTACTTCGCCAACGGCTGCGCGCCGTACCTCGACAGCTATCGTTCGTCGGGCGCCGACGTGCTCGGCGTCGACTGGCGCATCGATCTGGCCACGGTGCGGGCGCGGGTCGGTGCCGGCGTGGCGCTCCAGGGCAACCTCGATCCGGGCGCGCTGTACCTGCCGCCCGATCAGCTGCGGGTGCGCGTCGAGGCCATCCTCGAACAAGGCGGTTCGCAGGGCCACATCTTCAACCTCGGCCACGGGGTCACGCCGCCGACCGATCCGGCCCAGGTCCGGCTCATGGTCGACACGGTCAAGGCGTGGCGGCCGCGGGGTCCGGCCCGGTGAAGGTCGCCGTCGTCGGTGGCGGCATCGGTGGGTTGACGGCCGCGCTGCGCCTGGTCCAGGACGGCCACCAGGTGACGGTGGTCGACGCCGGGGAGCGGCCCGGCGGCGTGATCGGGACCTCGTCCATCGCCGGCTTTCGTCGCGAGCACGGCGCCAACGGCTTCTTGACCGCCGCCCCGGATGGCGCCGCGGCGTTGTGCGCCGAGCTGGGGGTGCCGGTGGTCGAGGCGGCGGCAGCGGCCAAGCAACGCTGGATCTACCTGCGCGGCCAGCTGCACCCGGTCCCGACCGGGCCGGTCGCGTTCGTGCGCAGCGGGCTGCTGAGCTGGCGCGGCAAGCTGGCGCTGTTCGGCGAGCCGTTGCGCCGGGCCCGCGACGTCGCCGCCGCCGGTGATCAGTCGCTGTGGGACTTCGCGGTGCGCCGGCTGGGCGCCGAGGCGGCGCATGCGCTGGTCGCGCCGCTGGCCACCGGCGTGTTCGCCGCCGACGCGCGCGAGCTCAGCCTTGCCACCGGCTTTCCGAAGCTGGCGGCGCTCGACGCTCGCGGCGGGCTGGTGCGCGGCATGGTGGCCGGCGCGCGGGCGCGGCGGAAGCGCGGCGAGCCGCGGGTGCGCTCGACCCTGGCCGCGCCGGCCGGCGGGATGACGACGCTGATCGATGCCCTGGCGGCGAAGCTCGGCGACCGCGTGGTGCGCGGCGTGACCGTGGGTGCGGTGGTTCCCGAGCCCGGCGGCGTGGTCGTGGTCGGCCGCGATCCAGCCCAGCGCGAGCGCCACGACGCCGCGGTGCTCGCGGTGCAAGCGCCGGCGGCGTCGGCGCTGGTCGCGGCGGCGATGCCGGCCCTGGCCCGCGGCCTCGACGAGGTCTACTACGCTCCGGTGGCGCTGGCCTTCCTCGCCTTCCGCGCTCGCGACCTGCAGGCCGACCTGGGCGGCTTCGGCTTCCTGGTCGCCGCCGGCGAGTCGCCGCGCGTGCTCGGCTGCGTCTTCGAGAGCACGGTGTGGCCGGAGCGGGCGCCCGACGACCACGTGCTGGTGCGCATGATCTACGGTGGGGCCCGCGATCCAGGCGCCGCCGAGCTCGACGACGCGGCGCTGTTCGCGCAGGCCGGCGCCGACCTGGCGCAGGTGCTCGGCGTACGCGCCGAGCCGGTGCATGCCAGCGCGGTGCGCTGGGCCCGTGGCATCGCGCAGTATCCGGTCGGCCATGCGTCGCGGGTCGCGGCCTGGGAGCGCGATGCGCACGCCGCGCGGCTGGTGCTGGCCGGCAGCTCGTATCATGGTGTGGCGGTGAACGACTGCATCGCCGACGCCCGGCGCGTGGCTCGCCAGGTGGCGACCTGGTCATGACGCGACCGACGCCGCCCTTCGACTCGCCGCTTCGCGGCTCGCCCAGGGCAAACGGAAACAGGGACGCGATGGGTTCTCGTCCGCTCAGGGTGAACGGAATCTGGGGTGCGATTGATTCTCGGTCGCTCAGGGTGAACGGAGATCCCGGTCGTCCTGAGCGAGCCGCGCAGCGGCGAGTCGAAGGACAGATTCCCGCGCTGGCCTGCTTGGCCGGCGTCGCGTTGCTCGCGGCTTGTCCCGGCAAGGGCAGCTCGACGCCGCGGCGCGACGCTGGTGACGCCGGCGCCGGTGGCGGGACCGCGGCGGCCGGCGACGCGGCCGGCGGTGCGGTGGGTGGCGGGACCCCGGCTGGTACCGTCGCGCCGTACCGCCTCGCGCTCACCGACGCCGATGGCGGCGTCGCGGGCGGCGCCACCTTGACCGTGCGGGTGCTGTGGCCATCGGCGCCCGCCGCGGTGCGCGCCTCGCCGGGGTACACGTCGTGCCACACGCCGCGGCGGCCGGCGGTCCGGATCGGCACCCTGCACGGCGTCGCCGGCGCCGTGGTCGTGCTCGACGGCGTCGCCGCCGGCAAGGCGCCGCCCGCGCCGACCGACGTCCACGTCACCGTGCGCGACTGCGCCATCGAACCGCCGGTGCTGGCGGCGCCGCGGCTCGGCGTCGCGCTCGAGGTCCAGAGCCAGGACCTCTCGCACTCCATCGTCGTCGAGCGCGTCGGTCGGCCGTGGCTCGAAGACGATGGCATCGAGGCACCGGTTCTCCTGGCCCGCACATCGCTGCCGGCGATGGGACACACTGTCGCGGTCGCGCTCGATCAACCGGGCGCGGTTCGCGTGATCGCCAACGGCGCCGTCGACGATGCGGCCTGGGTGCTGGCGCCACCCCATCCCTACGCCGGGATCACCGATGACGTCGGACAGCTCGTGCTCGACGCCGTGCCCCCGGGTTCGTACACCGTCGTGGCCTGGCTGCCGCCCGGCGCCGGCCAGCCGGCGCAGCGGGCGTTCGCGTCGATGACCGTGGCCGCCGGCACCGATGCCGAGGTCACCGTGACCTTCGCGGTACCGGGCGCAGCTGGGACGCCGCGGACCCCATGACCGCCACGTTCGAGGTCGCCGCCATCGTGGAGGACGCGCTGCTTGCCGCGGCGCGCCGTCGCCTGCCCGCCGAGGTGCTCGGCGGCGCCGCGCTCACCGCCGCCGTGGTCGATCGCTCGCGCCGCTACACCAGCGAGCGCGAGCGCCTGGCCGCGCCGGGTGGCGAACGGGCGTCGATCGCCGACCTCGCGGCGCGCGCGCTGTTCTTCACGGTCGCGGATGCGGCCAAGCTGCACCTGCCGCTCGCCGAGCTGGCGAGCGGCGCCCTGCCGGCGCCGCCCGGCTTCCTGGCCGGGCCCGAGGTGCGCGTGCTCGACGTCGGCGCTGGCTGCGGCGCCATGACGCTCGGGCTGTGCACGTTCCTGGCCCGAAGCGCGGCGCGTCCGCGGCTGGTCGTGACCTTGGTCGATCGAGACGGCGATGCGCTCGCCATCGCCGCCGACGCGATCGGCGCCGTCGCCCGCGCGCTGGGGCTCGAGGTCGCGGTCACGGTCCGCGCCGGGGACGTCAACGCGGCGCTGCCGGCTGGCCCGTACGATCTGGTCGTCGCCGGCTCGGTGCTCAACGAGCTGGCGGCTCCGACCACGGTCACCGAGGCCATGATCGCGGCGCTGGCACCTGCCGGTGTGGCGATCATCGTCGAGCCAGCGCTGCGGACCACCACCCGCGCGCTGCACGCCGTCCGCGACGCGCTGGTCACCGCCGGCTGCGCCGCCGTGCTGGCGCCGTGCAGTCGCCGCGCCGCACCGTGCCCGGCGCTCGCCGACGACCGCGACTGGTGCCACGACCACCGCCCGCTGACCTTGCCGCCGCGCGCCCGGCAGCTGGCGCACGTCACCGGCCTGCGCGACGGCGACCTCAAGCTCGCGTACCTCACGCTGTGCCGCCCGGCGGCGGCGCCACCACCGTCGCAGGCGTGGCGGGTGGTCTCCGATCCGCATGCCAGCAAGGGCAAGCTCGAGCTGACGTTGTGCGGTGCGCCGGGCTGGGTTCCGGCGCGACTGCTCAAGCGCAATCGCAGCGCCGCCAACCGCGCCGTCGAGCGGGCGCGGCGCGGCGACCTGCTGGTCATCGAGCCGACCCCGACGGTCGACAGCCCCGACCTCGAGGCCAGCACCACGGCGGTCATTGCTGCGACCTCCCCCCACACCTTCCCGGGGTGACCGGCCCACCGATGGCTTCGGGGCCCGGCTCCGCGCTGACGCGCAGGCGTCAGGCGGTGGGGCGTCGCGATCGCGCGGTTTCCCCCGCCGATCGGCCCCGTGCTACCCTTGAGTTCACGCCACCCGGGAGCACACCGTGAAGAAGATCCTCGTGGTCGAGGACGACCCGGTCAACCTGCAGATCCTCTCGGACTTCCTCGCCGCACACGGCTACGACATCCGCGCCGCGGCCACCGGTCCCGAGGGGGTGGCGTCGTTCTGGTCGGAGCGACCCGACCTGATGCTGGTCGACGTCCAGCTACCGCGCAAGAACGGCTTCGAGGTCTGCTTCGAGATCAAGCGGACGCCCGAGGGTGAGAAGACGCCGGTGCTGCTGATGAGCGCGGTGTACTCGCCGCGCGACGAGCAGGATCGTTTCGCGGCGCCCAGCCTCGCCGAGGGCTACCTGTCGAAGCCCTTCGACCTCGGTGATCTGCTCGCCCGCGTCAAGCGCCTGATCGGCGAGGCCGCGGCGACCGCGTAGCGCTGCCATGTGGCTGCCGC
This sequence comes from Myxococcales bacterium, assembly GCA_947483555.1. Classification (GTDB taxonomy): domain Bacteria; phylum Myxococcota_A; class Polyangia; order Haliangiales; family Haliangiaceae; genus UBA2376. The sequence continues at coordinate 29,278 of CANKMW010000034.1, read as the reverse complement.
CCTTCGTCGAGGAGCTGCGCCGCGAGGAGAATCGGTCCAAGTTGTGGGCCGGGGTGGGAACCGGCTACCTGATCGTCATCGGGTTCTCGCTGCTGGCCGCCACCGCGGTGCTGTTCGACGTCTCGCCGCATGGTGGGCCGTTCGCGCTCATCGTCGCCACCAAGCTCACGATCAACACCCTGTGTCTGGTCGCGCTGTCACGCCGCTGGCGGCTCGCACTCGAGCTGATGACGCTCAACATCACCGCCGACGTGCTGTGTATGACCGCCGGCATCTACTACACCGGCGGCCCGGGCAGCCAGCTCATCGCGATCTACGTGATCGAGGTGGCGGTGATGGCGCTGCTCTCGAACCTCGGCACCGCGCTGCTGACCTCGGCCGGGATCCTGGTCTGCTACGGCACCATGTGCGTCCTGGTCTGGCAGGGCGTGCTGGCGCCGACCGAGCAGCTCGGCGCCGGTCCGATGCGGGGCTGGCACGTGCTGCTGTACGTGCTGTTCGCGGCCTTCGCGATCGGGGTCCCCACCATCTTCACGTCGCGGATCATGGCGAAGCTCCACGATCGCGAGCTCACGCTCGAGGCCCGCACCGCCGAGTTGATCGAGGCCGGCAAGCAGAAGAGCGTGTTCCTGGCCTCGGTGACCCACGAGCTGCGGACCCCGATCCACGGCATCCAGGGCCTGGCCGAGCTGATCTCCACCGGGGTCTACGGCCCGGTCGGTGACAAGCAACGCGACGCAGCGGCGACCATCAAGCGCAACGCGCAGTCGCTGTTGCACCTGATCGACGATCTGCTGTCCCTGGTCCGGGCCGACGTCGGCCGGCTCGAGGTCAGGTGGGGACCGGTCGACCTGCGCGAGCTGGTCGAGCAGGTGACCGGCTCGGTGCAGTGGATGCTGGCGACCAAGAAGCTGACGCTCTTCGCCGACATCAGCGACGCCACCGTCGAGAGCGATCGTCGTCTGCTCGGGCACGTCCTGGTCAACCTGGTGGCCAACGCCGCCAAGTTCACGCCCGAGCGGGGTGAGGTGCGCATCCGGGCCCGCGCCAGCGGCGCGCGGTTCACCCTCACGGTCGAGGACACCGGCATCGGCATCCCCGACGACAAGTACCAGGTGATCTTCGAAGCCTTCCGTCAGCTCGACTCCGGCGACGAACGCACGTACGGCGGCGTCGGCCTCGGCCTGGCGCTGGTCAAGAGGCTGTGTGATCTGCTCGGCGGCACGGTCCGGGTCAGCAGCGTGGTCGGCAAGGGCTCGACGTTCACGGTCGACTTGCCGGCCCAGGCGCCGGCGGTGGTCGCGCTCGACGTCGCGTCGTGAGCGCGCGGTCGCGGCCGGTGCGAATCAGCCGCAGCGGCCGGTGATGTAGTTCTCGGTCCGCTCCTCGCGCGGGTTGGAGAACAGCTTGGCGGTGGTGCCGGTCTCGACCAGCACCCCGGTGCGCTGGTCGTACTGCGAGTCGAGCTCGGCGGTGAAGAACGCCGTGCGGTCGCTGACCCGCGCCGCTTGCTGCATGTTGTGGGTGACGATCACGATCGTGTACCGGTTCTTGAGCTCGCGCATCAGCTAACCGGACGGAACGTAACGAGAAAGATCGTGGAGGCGCCGGGAGTCTGGTCGCCTCGGGCAAAGCGTGGTGCAGAGCGTTTCTCGTGCGGAGAACGCCGGACCTTCGCCCCGAGGCCACGACCGCGATATGCTGCGTACATGAGCGGCAACGCCCACGCGGTACTCGAGCAGGCCAAGAAGCTGACGGCCGAGGAGCGCATCGAGTTGGCCCGCGAGCTGCTCGCCAGCGTCGACGAGGACGAGGAGGCCGGGACGTCGGTGGAGATCGAGGCGGCGTGGGACGACGAGATCCGACGCCGTGATGAGCAGGTGCTCGGTGGCGGTGGCGGTGCGCACGACGCCGAGGACGTGCTCGCCGAGGCCGAGCGCATGATCCGCTCGCCGCGATGATCAAGCCGATTCGGCTCGTCGACGCTGCGCGCGACGAGTTTCTCGCCGAGGTCGCCAAGTACGGGACGGGCTTCACGCGAGCGGTGCGCGCTGCGTTCAAGCTCATCGCACGCTTTCCCGAGGCGTGGGCTGCCTATCCCAAGCGCCCGGGGCTTCGCCGGTACGTGATGAAGCGCTACCCGTTCGTCATCGTGTACCGCGAGCTGCCTATCGAGATCCGCGTGCTCGCCGTGGCCGCGACCAAGCGACGGCCCGGCTACTGGCGCGGTCGGCGGTAACCCAGCGGGGCGCGCTGCCATGGTTATCGTCTTGCGGCTCGGCGCGGCCGGTGCGAATCAGCCGAAGCGGCCGGTGATGTAGTTCTCGGTCCGCTCCTCGCGCGGGTTGGAGAACAGCTTGGCGGTGGTGCCGGTCTCGACCAGCACCCCGGTGCGCTGGTCGGACTGCGAGTCGAGCTCGGCGGTGAAGAACGCGGTGCGGTCGCTGACCCGCGCCGCTTGCTGCATGTTGTGGGTGACGATCACGATCGTGTACCGGTTCTTGAGCTCGCGCATCAGCTCCTCGATGCGCGCCGAGGCGATCGGATCGAGCGCGCTGCACGGCTCGTCCATGAGCACGACCTCGGGCTCGATGGCAATGGTGCGGGCGATACACAGCCGCTGCTGCTGACCGCCGGACATGCCAAGCGCCGAGCTGCGCAGGCGGTCCTTGACCTCGTCCCACAGCGCCGCCGCGCGCAGCGACTTCTCCACGATCTCGTCGAGCTTGACGCGGTCGCGGATGCCGTTGATGCGGGGCCCGAACGCGATGTTGTCGTAGATCGACTTGGGGAACGGGTTCGGCTTCTGGAACACCATGCCGATCCGGCGCCGGACCTCGGGGGCGGAGACCTGGGTACCGTAGAGATCGACGCCGTGGTAGGTGACCCGGCCACCGACCCGGGCGCCGGCGATCAGGTCGTTCATGCGATTGAGACAGCGCAGCACGGTGGTCTTGCCGCAGCCCGAGGGACCGATGAACGCCGTGATCTCGTGGGCGCGGATCTGCAACGTCACGTCGCGGACCGCCCGGAACGAGCCATAGAACACCTCGAGGCTCGACAGATCGAAGACGACCGGCGCCAGAACTTCGGAGAATGTTTCGACGTGCGTCATCGTGGGAGCCTTCACGCCGACCTCTTTCGCGAGAACAGCAGTCGCGCGGCCAGGGTCGCGACGAACGTTAGCATCACCAGCGTCAGCGCCGCGCCCCAGGCGCGGTCCTGGGCGGCCACGAACGACGCGGTCGCGTTGCCGAAGATCTGCGCCGACAGGGCCGTGTTCGCTTCCTCGAACAGGTGCGGGTTGTAGGCGCTGGCCGCGCCGACGGTGAACAGGAGCGGCGCGGTCTCGCCAGCGGCGCGCGCGATCGCCAGCAGGCAACCCGAGACGATGCCTGGCGAGGCGGCCGGCAACACGATGGTGAGGATGGTCCGCGCCTTCGACGCGCCGAGGGCGTACGACGCCTCGCGCAGCGGGTTGGGGACCAGGCGCAGCATCTGCTCGGTCGAGCCGATCACGATCGGCAGCATCAGACAGGCCAGGCCCAGCGAGCCGCCGAACGCCGAGTACCCGAAGCGCATGGTCCAGATCACGTAGACGAACAGCCCCATCACGATCGACGGTACGCCGGTCATCACCATCGCCATGAAGCGGACCAGCCCTGCGAACCGCGAACCCCGACCGTACTCGTGGAGGTAGACCGCACCCAGGATCCCCAGCGGCACCGCCAGCAAGGCAGCCCCGGTGGTGACCAGCAGCGTGCCGACGATCGCCGGCCCCATGCCCGGACCGGCGCGGCGCGAGACCACCGGGATCTCCGCGGTGAAGAAGTCGGGAAACGATCGGAACGCGACCCCGGCGCCCTTGTCGAAGAGTGCCCACAGGACCGCCGCGAGCGGGATCACGATCGCGACCAGCGCCGCGCCCATCAGGCACGTCATGATCGAGCTCTTCACGCGCCGCCACGATCGGCGCGGCCGCAGGTCGGTCGCGGTGACGGTCCCGATCACCGCTTGCTCCGCTCGACGATCGCCCTGGCGCCCATGTTGACCACGATCGTGATCACGAACAGCGTCACCGCGAGCGCGATCAGCGCCGACTTGTGGAGCTCGTCGGCCTCACCCCACTCGTTCGCGATCACGGCCGGCATCGAGTTGCCGGGTGCGAAGGCGTCGAGAGTCACCTGGCCAAGCGACGAGCCGATCACCAGCGCGGCGGCGATGGTCTCGCCCATGGCGCGGCCGAGCCCGAGCATCGTGGCGCCGACCAGGCCGGCCTTGCTGTGCGGCCACACCGCACCCACGATCATCTCCCAGCGGGTGGCGCCGAGCGCGAGCGCGGCCTCCTTCTCGCTCTCGGGGGTGGTCTCGATCACCTCGCGCGCCAGCGAGGTGATGATCGGGGTGATCATGATGGCGAGGATCACGCCGGCGGTCAGGAACGAGCGTCCCAGCCCGAAGTGTTGGGACAGCACCATCACGCCCCACAGGCCGAACACCACCGACGGCACGACCGCGAGCAGGTCGAGGAGGTACACGATCGGCGCCCGCAGCCAGCGCGGCGCGACCTGGGTGACGAACAGCGCCACCCCCAGGCTGACCGGAACCGCGAGCGCGACCGCGATCGCCGCGGTGTACAGCGTGCCCCACAGGAACGGCAACGCGCCGAAGCGGCCGTCGGCCGGGGACCACCGGCGCGAGGTGAAGAACTCGAGCCCCATCCGGTCCAGAACCGGGACGGCGCGGCCCGCCATCGTCAAGGCGATCAACGCCAGCACCAGCAGGACGATCGCCGCGGAGGCGAACGCGAGCCAGCGGAACGCCGTGTCCGCATGGGCGCGCTTGCCTCGCAGATCGATCGCCATCAGGTCTGGATCTTCGCCACCGCCGCGAGCGCCTTGTCCTGCAGCGGCTTCGGCAGCGGCGCGTAGTCGATCTCGGGCACCAGCTTCTGGGCGTCGCCGACCATGAACTCGAAGTACTTCTTGAGCGCCGCGCCCTTCGCCTTGTCGGCCGGCTTGGTGTAGACCATGCACCAGGTCGGCGCGGTGATCGGATAGGCCGCTTCACCCTTCGCGTTGACCGACACGAACGTCAGGTCATCCTTGATCTCGACGCCATCGCCGGCGGCCTGGGCGGCCGCCGCCGACGGGGCGATGTACTTGCCGGCGGCGTTCTTGACCGCGGCGAACTTCAGGCCCGACGCCTTGGCGTCGGGCAGGTCGACGTAGCCGATCGAGTTCTTGGTCGACTGGATGATCTGCGCCACGCCGCCGTTGCCATTGCCAGCCTGGGTGTCGGCCGACCACTCGACGGTCGACCCGCTCTTCAGCTTCCAGGTCCCGCTGGCGGCGGCGTCGAGAAACATCGTGAACTGGTGGGTGGTGCCCGAGCCGTCGGAGCGATGGGCGACCACGATGCCGGCGTCGGGCAGCGTCGCGCCGGGGTTGTCGGCCGCGATCGCGGGGTCGTTCCACTTCTGGATATCGCGCTGGAAGATCTTGGCGATCGTCTCGGCCGACAGCTGCAACGTGTCGAGGCCGTCGACGTTGTAGCTGACCGTGATGGCACCGAGCAGGATCGGAACGTAGAGCAGCTCGCCGCCCTTGGCCTTGGCCTTGTCGTCAGGCTTGTACGGCGAATCGGTGCAGCCGTAGTCGGTCACCAGGTCGGCGAAGTCCTGGCGTCCCTTGCCGGAGCCGCCGCCGCCGTAGTTGATCGTGATCCCCGGGTTGGCCTTGCCGAAGCCCTCGATCGCGACCTCCTGGAACGACTTCTGGAACGTCGAGCCGCTGCCGTTGAGGGTGACCGATGAGCCACCCGGACCAGAAGTCTTCTTACCGCAACCGGCCAACAAGACGGCGAACAGAGCGATCCAGGTCTTCATCCTGGCAAGCTAGCCGTCGGTTGCGGCGCGCCTGCGGCGCCCGTGTGACACGACGGTGACGAGCGCGAAGAGATCCTATTTTTCGAGGCGCGAAAGTGGCCGGTGGCGCACGTCCTGGGCGCGCACCATGTAGACCACGCCCTCGGCGAGGTTCTTGACGTGGTCGCCGATCCGCTCGAGGGAGCGGCACACCGAGGTCAGCGGCAGGACCCGGGTCACGGTCGCGGCATCGGTCGCCACGAAGGCGATCAACTCGGCGAACAGCGTGGCGTTGAGCTTGTCGACCTCGAGGTCGGCCTGGATCACCGCGGTGGCGCGGTCGGCGTCCTTGGCGACGAAGGCATCGAGCGCCGCGCGCAGGTTCTTCTGGACCAGCGAGGCGAGCCGGCCGAGATCACCCTTGGGCTCGAGCGGCGGCAGCGGCACCAGCTCGAGCACCCGCTTGGCGATGCCGGTCGCGAGATCACCGATGCGCTCGAGGTCGGTGACGAACTTGAGCGACATCGTGATGAAGCGCAGGTCGCTGGCGACCGGCTGGCGGGTAGCCAGGATCTGCAACGCGAGCTCGTCGATCTCGAGCTCGTCGCGGTCGATGGCGTGATCGCCTTCGATCACCTTGCGGGCCAGCTCGCTGTCGCGTTCGGTCAGCGCCTGCATGGCGAGGCGGATCTGCTGCTCGCAGCGGCCGCCCATCGCGCACAGCCGTTCGCGTAGCGTCCGCAGCTCCTGCTCGAAGTCCTTGCTGGTGTGCAGGCTGATCATATCGTCGTCACCCAAGCGTAGCTGCCTTCGGCAGTCGAATCCAGAAAACGCTGCCCCGGGGCTGGTTTGGCTCGACGCCGACCGCACCGCCCATGCTCTCGACGAGGTGCTTGACGATCGACAGGCCGAGCCCGGTGCCCCCCGCCTCGCGCGACCGGCTCGGGTCGGCGCGGTAGAAGCGTTCGAACACCCGCTCGCGGTGCTTGTCGGCGAGGCCGGGGCCGTCGTCGCGGGCCTCGATCCGCACCGCGTCACCCACCTCACGCGCCTCGATCCACACCCGGGTCTCGGTGTACTTGACGCCGTTGTCGAGCAAGTTGACGAGGATCTGGTCGAGCGCCTTGGCGTCGGCCCTGACCGCGAGCCCGTCGGGGATGTCGATCGAGAGCGTGACGCCGCGCTTCTCGGCCTGGGTCTCGACCGCGCTCAGCGACTGCTCGGTGACCGACTTGACCATGACCCTCCCGACCTCGAGCCGGTACTGGCCGGCGTCGAGCCGCGACAGATCGAGCATGTCGGCGAGGATCCGGGCCAGCCGTTCGGCGTTGCGGTGCAAGCCTTCGACGAGCTTCGCCGCCATCTGCGGATCGTCCTTGGCGCCGGCCATCAACGTCTCGGCGTTGGCGCGGATGACTGCGACCGGCGAGCGCAGCTCGTGGGACACGTTGGCGACGATGTCGCGGCGCACGGACTCGAGCCGGCGCACCGTCGTGACGTCCTCGAGCAACAGCACCCGTCCGGCGTGGCCGAGGGTACGGGCGGCGCGGATCAGCGCCCGCGCGCCGCTCGGCAGCTCGACCTCGAGGACGGAATCGTCCGGGCGGTCGATGAACTCGCGCAGCTCGGGGATGCGAACCAGCTCGAACAACGGCTCGCCGACCAACGAACGCTGGACGTCGAGCATCTTGCAGGCGGCGTCGTTGAGCAGCTCGATGCGGTGCTCGCCATCGATCACGATCACGCCCTGGGTGAGCCCATCGGCGACCGCGGCGAGCAACGTCCGCTCGTGGGCCAGCGCCGCGCGACCGCGCTCGGCGTCCTCGGCCAGCGCGTTGATCCAGCGCTCGACCTCGCCGCCGCCCCGGACCCGCGGGGCGTGATCGCGGACGACATCGTGGGTCTGCCGGGCGAGGCTGGTCAGCCGCCGGTGCGTGAGTGCGACCTTGATCAGCGCTGCGACCAGCGCGAGCGCGAGCACGACCAGCGCCGCGATCACCCCTCCGCCTCGGCGTCGGGCTCGCTCTTGAAGCGATATCCGACCCCCCGCAACGTCTCGATGTAGGCGCCAGCCTCGCCGAGCTTCTCGCGCAGCCGCTTGACGTGGGTGTCGACGGTGCGGGTGGTGACGTCGGCGTCGATCCCCCACACGTCGCTGAGCAAGGCGTCGCGGGTCTGGACCCGGCCGCGCCGGGTCAGGAAGGCGTGCAACAACCTGAACTCGAGTGCGGTCAGGGCGATCTCGGTCTTGTCGACCCAGGCCCGGTGGGCGTCGTGATCGATCTCGAGCCGCCCGAAGCCGATCAGCGACGGCTCGCCCTCGGCGCGCTGGGTTCGCCGTCGCAGCTGGGCCCGGACGCGCAGGATCAGCTCGCGGACGCTGAACGGCTTGACGACGTAGTCGTCGGCGCCGACCTCGAAGCCGACCACGCGGTCGATCTCCTCGCCCTTGGCGGTGCACATGATCACCGCCACGTCGCGGGTCCGATCGTTCTCGCGGAGCCGGCGGCAGATCTCGGTCCCCGACAGATCAGGCAGCATGAGATCGAGGACGATCACGTCCGGCGGCGGATCGGCGGTCGCCGCGGCGAGGCCGGCGCGCCCGTCGTGCGCGATGCGGACGTCGAAGCCCTCGGCGCGCAGGTTGTACTCGAGCGTCGTCGCGAGATCGACCTCGTCTTCGATCACCAGCACGCGTCCACTCATGGTGAAGCCTTAGCACGCCGATGGTGACGGCGGTGTGACGGCACGGTGGCCGGTGGGAAACGTCCCACCGTCCAAGCGAGCGGATCAGCGCTCGATCACCGAGACCAGATCGGGAAACGCGTCGGGCGGGTGGGCGGAGGTGCCAAGCAAGAGGCGGGCCGCCTCCTGCACGCCCTCGGTCACCGCCGGGTGCGGGTGCAAGCAGCGGTCGAGATCGGCGAGCGAGCCGCCCTGCTCGATGAGCAGCGCCACGCCCTGGATGCAGCTCGACGCCTGCGGGCCGACCACGCGCAGGCCGAGCAGCCGGCCATCGGGCGCCGCCAGCAGCTTGACGAAGCCGTCGGTGGCGCGCATCGCGATGGCGCGCCGCAACAGCCCGAGACGTACGACGGCGGCGCGGTACGGTTGGCCCTTGGCGACGCACAGTTGCTCGTTGAGACCGACGGCGGCGACCTCGGGGCGGAAGAAGTAGATCGCCGATTGCGCGTCGTAGCGGATCGGTGGTGGCGCCAGGCCGAACATGTCGTCGACGGCGTGGCGGCCTTCCTGTTCGGCGACGTTGGCCAGCATGACATCGGCGCTGACGTCGCCGGCCGCCCACACGTGGGCGGCCGAGGTCCGGCAGGTGCCCGGGGCCTGGCAGGCGATGGCGCCCTTTGCCACCACGACGCCGGCGTGGTCGAGGCCGAGCCCGTCGATGGCCGCGACGCGGCCGACCGCGAGCAGGACCCGCGCCAGCCGCCGTTCGAAGACCTCGCCGCGGTCGCCGAGCCGGGCGACCAGGTGCACGCCGTCGCCATCGACGCGCAGCTCCTCGAGCTGGGCCCGGGCGTGGATCTGGACGCCGGCGCGCCGGAAGCTACCCGCGATCTCCGCCGAGACGTCGTCGTCCTCGAACGGCAGGATGCGCGGACCGCGGTCGAACAGCTCGACCGCCGTGCGGGCGAAGCCGGCGAAGATGGTGGCGTACTCGCAGCCGACCACACCGGCGCCCACGATGCCGAGGCTGGGCGGCAGCGTGGCGACGTGCTCGACGTGATCGCTGGTCAGCACGCGCTCGCCGTCGACGTCGACGCCCGGCAAGCCGCGGGGCCGCGATCCGACCGCGATCAAGAAGCGATCGGCGGCGATGGTTCGCGCGCCGTCGTGGTCGCCGTCGACGACCTCGACGACGTCGGGGGCGATGAAGCGGCCGCGACCGCGGACCCGATCGACGCGACCGCCGCCGCGACCGGCCGGCGGGCCCCCGCCCGGTGCTGGTTCCGCCAGCCGCGCCAGCAGTCGCTCGGCCTGGCCCCAGGCCTCCTCGCACGCCGCCCGCACCTGCGCCGTCACGTCGGGCCACGACAGCTCGAGTGCGCCGCCGTGCCAGCCGCGGTCGGTGCGGCGGGCGCGCACGAAGTCCATGGCCAGGTGCCACAACGTTTTCGACGACAGCGCGCCATCGGCGATGCCGGCGCCACCCGGCCGCGCCGGCTCGACGAGCGCCACGGCCTTGCCCAGGGCGTGAGCGCGGGCTGCGGCGGCGATGCCGGCCGGGCCGGCACCGAGGATGCACAGGTCGTAGCGCACTTGCATGGAACCGCCGTACTCTAACCCCAGTGCTCACCTGTCTTGACCCGCCTCGCTTGGTCTCGTGGCCGAATGACTTCGTTGCGCACTCCGGTGCTCGGGTCACGTGCCTCAGCACGCTCCCCTCCGCTCCTCGCACGCGCCTCGTCCTCGACCACGATCCCGTCGCGATCCGGGATCAACACAGATGAGCTCTGGGGTTAATGGAATCCGATGAGTCTGCGGGTCGAGTCGTTCTGATGGCGGCGGTCAAGGTCGCCGCATGCCAGTACCCGATCGAGCCGGTCGGCACGGTGGCGGCGTGGGCCCAGAAACTCGAGCGCCTGGTCGCCGAGGCAGCGCGGGGCGGCGCCCAGCTGGTCGTGTTCCCCGAGTACGCCGGCATGGAGCTGGTCAGCGTGATGCCGCGCCCGGTGCAGGCCGATCTGCGCCTGCAGCTCGATCACCTGCAGGAGCTGGTGCCGGTTTATCGCGAAACCTGCGCGATGCTGGCCCGCCGCTACTGCGTGTACCTGCTCGCCGGCTCGTTCCCGGAGCAGGTCGGCGATGAATTCCGTAACCGGGCCTGGCTGTACGGGCCGTCGGGCGAGGGTGGGGTGACGGAGAAGCTGCAGATGACGCGCTTCGAGCGCGAGACCTGGGGCGTGGCGCGCGGCGACGCCGGCGTGGTGTTCGACACCGAGCTCGGCGTGATCGGTGTGGCCATCTGCTACGACAGCGAGTTCCCGCTCCTGGTCCGGCGGCTGGTCGAGCTGGGCGCCCGCGTGATCCTGGTGCCGAGTTGCACCGACACCCTGTCGGGCTACTGGCGGGTGCGCATCGCGTGTCAGGCGCGCGCGCTCGAGAACCAGTGCTACGTGGTGCAATCGCCGACGGTGGGTTCGGCGCCGTGGGCGATCGCGCTCGAGGACAACCGCGGTGCCGCCGGCGTCTACGGGCCACCCGATCGCGGCTTCCCCGAAAGCGGCGTGGTCGCGATGGGGACGCTGGATCAGCCGGGCTGGGTCACGGCCGACCTCGATCTGGCGATGGTCGAGGCGGTGCGGCTCGACGGCCAGGTCCTCAACCATCGCGACTGGGTGCGGTCGAGGCATCTGGCGGCGCCGGTGACCAGGCGCGTGCTGCGCTAGTTGGTTCGGGCTCGGAGTCGGGCTCGGGCTCGGGCTCGGGCTCGGGCTCGGATCAGGGCTCGAATCAGGGCTCGGGCTCGGGTCAGGGTTCGGTGAAGTCGCGGATGACGCGGTGGACCTGACCGACCTTGGTGTCGACGATCACCTTGCGCTCCACGCCCTGCTCGCGGTTGCGGAACACCACCGTGTGGCGGCCGGGCGCCACCGAGACGCCGCGCTGCGGAGTCCAGCCGATGTGGCGGCCGTCGATGTACAGCTCGCACGGCGGCTTGCTGTTGATACGAAGCTCGGCGAGCGGGCCGGCGTCACGCTGCGGTGGGCGACTGATGTGGGCGCGGGGTGCGAAGGCGGGTGGGCGTGGGCGGGCGGGGCGGGGCAGCGATGCGGGGCGGTCGCGGTCGCGGTCGACGGCGACGGCGACGGTTTCGGCGACGGTTTCGGCGACGGTTTCGGCTACGGTTTCGGTTTCGGCGACGGCGACGGCGACGGCGACGGCGACGGTTTCGGTTTCGGCGACGGCGACGGTTTCGGTGATGACGGTCTCGGGTATGGCGATGGCGATGGTCTCCGGGATCGCGATGGCGACGGTCTCCGGGGCGGCGATGGCGACGGTCCGGGGGACGACGGCTGGCGCCGGTGGTTGCCGGGTGAACCAGGTCGTGATCGCCACCGTCAGCACGCCCGCAAAGAACGCGCCGACCACCGCACCCGGCGACACCACGAGTGCCCGGCGCGCGATGCGAACCACCTGCGTCACGTCGGCGCGCTCGCGCGGCATGCGTCGCGGCTTCGGCGCCGCGAACCAGTCGAAGTCGCCCTTCAGCGCCCGCTGCTGCGACAGCTCGATGAGCCGGGTGACGGCCGTCGATTCGGTCTTCGCCACGATCACCAGGCTACGTGGCCGACGACGTGCGAGTAAAGCAGTCCCGCCAGTGTCGTGGCCGGCGTGCCCTTCGGTGGCGCCATGGTGGTCGCATGACCCACATGGCACCGCTGCGGCGCGGGTCGGGATCGGCACCCGATTTGACCCCGATCGAGCGGACTCGTAACGTCAGGGAGGATGGGAAACGCGGGGGTGACCGGCGTCTCCGGGGTCTCGAGCTCGTGGGCCGGACTCCATCGCCTGCATGCGAGCTTCGACCGCCCGCGCACCCGCGCCGAGGAACGCGTCCTGCTCGACGACGCGAGATCGCTCGGCGCCACCGCCGTGCCCCTGTGCGCCCGCGAGCTGTCCGGCGCGACCCAGCTCGAGCGGCGCATCTGGGCGATCGCGCTGCTGCGAGTCCTGGCCGAGAACACCGGCGATCGCGTGCGGGCCGCGCTCCGCGAGTTGACCGCCGGGCCGGCGACTGACGACGGCAAGCTCGCCGCGGTCGGGCTGCTCGCCGAGCTCGGCGACGAGACCGCCACCGCGACCTTTTCCGATCCCGATCGGGTTCACCAGCAGTCGCTGGTCCGGTTCGCGACCCAGCTCGACACGCCCGCCGACGTCGCCAGCGCCGCCGACCTGCTGGTGTCGCGGCTCGATGGCGATGCGATCGTCGAGTTTGTCGAGACGCTGGCCGCCGCCAGCCCCGACAGCGCGCGCCGGCTCGCCGACGAGCTGTGTGCCCGGGTCGACCTCGACGTGGCCGCCCGCAGCGAGCTGGTGCGGGTCGCCGCGCCGCTGCGCCTGACCTGCCCACCGCCCGTCGCCCGCCCGCTGGGGCGACCGGCGCTGCTGGTCGGCCTGCGCCATGGCGACGGCCGCATCGTCGTGGCGGTGGCGCGCCGGTGCTCCATGGGCGATGGACGGCCGGCTGGACGCCGGCGCTGGCGATTCCTGTGCGTGCTGTGCGACGTCGCCGGTGCCATCGCCGACGTGCACTACCGCGACGACGCCACGCTGACCAGCCTGCGCGAGGACGTGGTCACACCGCTCGAGGCTGACGGCTACGTCCGCTTCGCGCTGACCGGTGCGGCGGCGCGACGTCTGGTCGGGGCCGCGGCGAGACGCACGGTCTCGAGCGGCAGCACGCTGTCGTCGGCGTACTACCTGGGACGTGATCTGCTCGGCATCACGGACGGTCACGTCGTTGGCGGTCGCGCCGGTGAGCCGGCGGCGCTGCTGGGGCGCGCCGTCGATCTGATGGCGGCCGGCGAGAGCGGCCGCGCTCGCCCGCTGCTCGAGCATTGCGTCGCCATCGCGCCCGATGACGCCGAGGCGGCGTCGAGCCTCGGCCTGTGCCTGCTCGCGCAGGGCGAGCTGCTGGGCGCCCTGCGGAACCTGCAGCGCGCGGCGTGGCTCGAGCCGGCGTGGCCGCTCCATCACTGGAACGTCGCTGCGGCGGGCCACCGCGCCGGCGACCTGGCGACCTGCGCGGCCGCGCTGCGTGACTTCCTGGCCCGCGCCGACGATCCGCTGGCCGTCGCTGTCGACCCCGGGCACGCGCGCCGGGTGACGCTGGCGCGCCGCTTCATCGCCGATCACGCCCGTCTCGAGCCGGTGCCGCGCGGTGACGAGCCACGTATGCCGAGCTGAGGGTGTGTGCTCACTCGGCGACCGTCAGCACGAACGACACCGCCAGCCGCGCCACGCCGGGGCGTGGGCGGCTGGGGAGTGACCAGGTGCGCGCGCGCGCCTCGAGGCAGTGCGCGACCGCCGCCAGACCGGCGTCGCCGCCCGGCGGATCCGTGGTCGCGCCCTGAACGACGCCGGCCTGATCGATCTCGAGCTGGAGCGTGATCGAACCTGCCACCACCGGGTCGTCGCTGAGCACTTGCTGGTAGCAGGCCCGCGCCTCCTGAAGCCGCGCCGATACCGGCACCACCAGCGCGGCGGCGTAACCGGTCGCGTTCGGCGGCGGCGGGGGCCGCGGTCGGTCGGCGGCGCGCTCGGCGACCTGGGCCACGTCGGCACGCGGCGGCAGGGTCGCCAGCAGGGTGTCCAGCGCGGTCGCGGCGCGCCGGTAGCGCGGATCGCCGGTCAAGGCGTGGATCGAGTGCACCTCGGCCGCGCGCTGGACGATGTAGTCGCCGAGCGCTTCGCGATCGCGCAGCGGGCAAGCGGCGCAGGCGTCGAGCGCGGCGCTGGCCGCGGCGAGCGGTGGTGCGAGGTCCTCGACGCGGTTGGCTTGCCACGCGTAGTCGGCCTGCTCGCGCCGGTGCCGCGCCAGCTCGGCTGGTCCGACGGTGTCGACGGCGAGGTCGATCGCCCGGTCGATGGCCGCCGCCGCGTCGTCGGGTCGCCCGGCGCGGCCGTAGGCCTTCGACAGCTGATACGTGAATGCATGGTGTTGCGCACGGGTCGGCAATCGGGTTGCGATCGTCGCGACTGCTGCGGCGAGCGCCAGCGGCGCCGAGAGGTCCAGGCCGACCGCCGGCAGCGTGAACACGGTGCCGCTCACGGTCAGGGGGCCGAGCTCGGCCGAGACGTCCTCGGTCGGCGGCGAGAGTGGCCGCCGGTCGCTCGGGCGCGCGGGCGGAGCCTCGATGGCTCTCGATGCGCATGCGGCACCGATCACGGCGACGACCGCGGTTATCGCATGGCGTGCGACTTGAGAGCGGTGGTTCAGACGGGGCTCCACGTTGCGGTGATAGGATATGCACCGTGTGGCGCCTCTGTGTCGTCGGACTGGCGACTCTCTACCTCGCGACCGCTGGCTGCGCGGTGGTTCGCCCTCACGAGCGGCAGAACCTGGCCCGCCGATCGATGATCGAGGATCGCCCGGTTGGCCAGAGCCGGTTCCTCCAGCACCAGACCGGCTCGCGCGAGGGTGCCGACGGTGGCACCGGCGAGCCCGGCGGCGGCTGCGGATGCAACTGATCGCCCGCCGGCCGACGGTGGTCGCCATCGCGGCGGGGGCGTGCTGGCTCGCGGTGGCCGGTTCGGCACGCGCCGACGGCGAGCTGTCGATGCGCGGCGTCTACTACAAGGAGCGGGCAACGAGGGTGATGCAGCCCATGCTCGACGGTAGCTTCGAGGTCGGCGACCACGGCGCTGTCACCGCCCACCTGCTGGTCGACGCCATCACGTCGGCGTCGGTGGCCGCCGGCGCCGATGGCGGAGAATTCACCGAGCGTCGCGTCGAAGGCGGTGGCACCTATTCCCACGAGCTCGGTGTCGTCCGCTTTGGTAGCCAGGTGCGCTACTCGTCGGAGCCCGACTACAAGTCGACGTTTGGCGGCCCGCGGCTGGCGGCCGAGCTGTTCGATCGCAACCTGGTCCTCACCGCCAGCGGCACGGTTGGTCACGACGAGATCTCGAACGCCGGCGCGCCGCCGATGGTGCCGCGCATCGAGGACACGCTCACCTCGTATCTGGGCTCGATCGGTGTCTCGCAGCTGCTGGGCGCCAACCTGGTCGGCGCCGTCACCTACGATGTGAGCTACCTCGACGGCCTGCAGAGCAACCTGTATCGCTCGGTGATCGCCGCCGGGGCTCAGGTCGCGGAACGCCACCCGCAGCTGCGCACCCGCCATGCGGTGGTGGGCTCGCTCAAGTGGTTCGTCCCGGCCTCGTCGACCACGCTGATCGCCGGCTATCGCCGCTACCATGACGACTGGGGCATCGATGGCCACACCCCCGAGCTGCGCGTGATCCAGGACGCCGGCGCGGGCGCGGCGTTCGGGTTCCGGTACCGGTACCACCGCCAGGACCAGGCCGATTTCTACCAGCCGCGGTACGACTCGTCGACGCTCGCGTTCCTGTCCGACGACATCAAGCTGTCGGCGTTCGACAGCCACACCCTGGCCGCGCACCTCGAGGTGGTCGGTGAGGCCCTCGGCTTCGAGGGCCGGATCGGCGAGTTACGTGGTCAGATCGTGATCGAGTACGTCGCTCAGAACAACCGTTTCGGCAATGCTCTGGTGACCCATGCCGCGCTCACTGTTCCCTTCGCCTACTGACCTGGACCCGCGGGCCGCGTTCGTCGCCGCAGCGCTGGCGCTGGCGTGTGTCGGCTGCTCGGGCGACGACAGCTGCGGTCCTGGCAGCGCCCCGGCGGCGGGGATCACGCTCACCGTCGTTGGTGAGACCATCACCTACGGTGCCTTCACCGCGTCGGTGAACAACGATTGCACGATCACCGGGTCGGGCGTGATCAGCGTCTCGGTGCATGGCACGCAAGCCGGCGGTAGCCAGGCGCTGACGCTGTGCCTGCCGCGCCCCGATCTGCTGGACGTCGAGCCGGTGCCGCTGGTGCCGAGTCGGGTGCCGCCGCTGACCGACGACCGCGCGATGCTGATCGACACCAGCGCCGCGCTGGCCACCGGTTGCAGCGTGCAGAAGGACAGCACGATGGCGCCGTCGGGGACCGCGCGCTTCCTCGGCTACTGCGATGGCGGCGAGCACCCCGGCGGCTACGCCGTCGAGCTCGCCGGCACGGTGCCGCTGGTGCGCACCTGCGGAGCCAACATGGACAACGTGACCGGGACGCTGGCCGGCACCGTCGCCGTCACGCTGCCCTAGCAGGCAGGACACAGAACGCCGCGGAACGGCGTTCTGTGTCCTGTCTGCGCCCGTGCCCGTGCCCGTGCCCGTGCCCGTGCCCGATCTGGAGTTCGTCCGGATGCGAATGACCAACCGAGAGTGGCTCGGGAGGTCGCGCGCGGCGATCTCTCGACGATCTCGGCGCCCGGACCGCCGGGCACGCACCAGAGTTGCCGGCGGCGGCAACCGTGGTTCACGACCGACCGGCGGGGTCGCGCTGGCTGCCGCGACGCGACTACCGTCGGACCCACTCGGCGGCCTGCGTTCGCGTCGCCGACAGGAGGGCCCATGCATCGCCAGTCCCTGCTCGCGCTGTCGCTCGTCGTGCTGCCGCTCGCGGTCGCCTGCGTCGGGCCGACCCCACCCGGTGGCGGCGATGACGTCGCCGGTGACGACGACGTCGTCGTCACGCCCGACGCCACGCCGGTGACGCCACCCGACACCAGCGTCCACGTGCCGCTCGACGTCGATCGCCCGGTCGACATCATGCCACCCGATCGGCTGGCGATGATCGCGCCGCGCATGCCGCACGTCGCCGACCCATGGCTCAAGGGCATCCTCGAGAGCCCCGACACCATGTGGTACGACAAGCTCTCGATCATCCCCGGCTACCAGGATTCGTTCGGCGACAACGTCCAGCTGCCGATCGGCATGCGTCCCAACTCGATCGATCGCGGCATGATCGATCTGGCGGTGCCGGGAGGTCACGCGCAGCTGTTCGTCGAGAACGGCCTGTTCCACTTCCCGTTCGGGCGTGGCATCGGGACCGCCGCCCGCAGCGACAACTTCGTGGTCGACTTCTGGCACGCGCCGCGCGCCGCCGGCGCGCTGCTGCCGGTCGTCTACTGGCAGCGCGACCCCAATACCTACACCCATCGCGTCGAATGGATGTTTCCCAAGGGCACCGTGCTGGGCGAGATCATCTTCCAGATCGATGCCGCCGGAGTCTGGTTCCCGTTCGAGATCCGCGTCCGCGAGCGCGAGCTCGACCACTGGCGCAGCGACGTCTACCGGCCGTTCCCGACCGGTCCTGATCTGGCCGCCGCGCTCGAGAGCGCCGCGGCTACCAACCCGGCGTGGCAGACCGCCGACGTTGCCGCGCTCGCCACCCACGCGCGCAACGCGAGCACCGTGGCGGCCGAGACCCTGGGCGCCAGCCACTTCGCGTCGGCGTTTCCGGCCACCGGCGGGGCCAAGGATGTCCTGCCCGCGGTGGCCGATCCGGCGATCCTCAAGTACCTGCTGCTCGAGGTGCCGTACCGGTCAGTGAAGGGCACGCCGTGGAAGCAGCACAACGGGTTGGTCGCGCATGCGGCGACGACCCAGGCCAGCTTCCACATCGTGCCCCGGGACTACGACGGCGGCCACCTCGAGGTCTCCGACCAGGCGTGCCGGCGTTGTCATCAGGACGCCGGACGGCCGTTCAAGGACTGGTACGGCAACGTGCTCGCCTACGGCGAGCTGTGGGGCGAGGACGAGAGCTTCACCTGGCACCCGTTCGACACCGCCAACTTCGTGGATGCCAGCGGCGCGGTTCGCAACTTCAACTACGACAACCGACGCATCCGCGCCGACTTCACCGCCGGGGCCGTGATCGTCCGCTACAACCCGGCGCAACACGCGGCGACCACGTGGTCCAAGTTGCCGGGGGCATGGAAGGACTATGCGTACTGAGGGTCTCGAGCGCCGCGGCTTCCTCGGCTGGGCGCTTGGCCTCGGCGCCGGCGGGGTCCTGGGCGCGTGCGCCGGTGAGGCGCCGCCACCCGGGCCCGACGATCCGGCGGCCGACGCCGCGAATCGCGACGATCCCGATGACGGGGGCGGCGGCGGCGGGGACGACGCCAGATCGGCGGCGTTCGACGCCGCGGCCTGCACGATGACCGTGGTCCTCTACGACGTCTACGCCATGGCGCTCTACTTCGATGGCGGGCTGGGGCCGCGGACCGGCGCGATCCGCGTCGCCGCGGTAGCCGCCGGTGCCGACCTGCCGATGGAGTTCTGGCACGGCCATGGCGGCCAGCAGCACCGCTACACCGTCCTGCCTACGCACTTCGCCGCGCTGCGGCGTCGCGAGCGGGTCATGGTCCAGACCACCGAGGTCGACGGCCACAGCCACATGCTGTTCATCGATCCGGTCGATCCGCAGTGGCGCGTCGAGGGCGCCCAGCCCCAGACCATCCCGGCCTGCTGACGTTTCGAGATCGATCGAGGGGGTCGTGCGTTGCGGTGTTCATGCGCCTCAGCCTCGGCCTCGGCCTCGCCCTCGCCATCAACCTGATCTTCGCAGGCGCTGCCGCCGCTGATGGAAAGTTCCACACCGTGCCGGCCGTCGCCAAGGTCGACCGCGGCAACCTGCAGGTCAAGGTCGTGTCCTACGACGGCTCGACCAACGGCGAGCTGACCGTGCAGGTCAAGAACGTCAGCAAGAAGCCGATGATGTTCTCGGCCCGCGGCCTCTACTTCGTTCCCGATGGCGATCCCGACCAGGCGCCGCAGCGCCTCGGCGCGGTCGGTCCGTTCGAGATCGCCACCGACAGGGAGGAGGTGCGGCGCGAGAAGGTCAGCGTGGCCGCCGGCCAGACCGTCGAGCTCACCCTCGACGTGTTCTGCATCGACTCGCATCGCTCGAGCCCATCGTCCTCGACGCCGTTCTCGATCGGCAAGACCCGCATGCCAGCGACGCTGTCCGCCGACATCGACAAGCAGGCCAAGCGGGCCGCCCACCAGTCGGGCGGCTTCGCCGCGCCGGCCGCCAAGTCGGCGGTGCAGTCCGAGGTCTGGAAGACCCGTGACGCCAAGTGGATCGCGCTCGACGGCGAGGGCGATCAGGAAGCCGTCAAGTAGCTCCGGGCGTCGTCGGTCGGTTGCGCTCGTCGATGACCGCCGAGGTCTCGGCGCGCAGTCGGTTCATGATGTCGGAGGCGGCGGGCGCGGCGGTCTCGGGAAGGGTCCACAGCCGCACGGTGCCGTCGCTCGAGCCCGAGACGATCTGGTCCGGGCCGACCCAGGCCACGGTCCACACCGGGCCGACGTGGCCCGACAGCACCCGCACCTCGCCGCTGGCGACCTTCCACACCCGCACGCTCTTGTCGTAGCTGCCGGTGACCAGCCGCTTGCCGTCGGGCGAGAAGGCCAGCGAGTTGACCAGATCGCGGTGGCCGCGCAGCGTGGCGTGCTCCCGCCCGGTCTGCGTGTTCCAGATCCGGACGCTGCGATCCTCGACGCCGACCGCGATCAGCGTGCCGTCCGGCGACTGAGCGGTGCGCTGATTGCCGTACATCGAGCGCTCGAGTGGCACCACCCCGCCGCTTTCGAGGTGCCACAGCCGCAGCCCGGTCATGTCGTGCACCACCAGGTGACGGCCATCGGCCGTGAAGTCGACGCCGAGCTTGCCGTTCGCGATGCCGTGGGTGGCGCGGGCAAGCTGGCTGATGGTCGCCCCGCTGACCGGATCGACCAGCTCGATCGCCTCGGGGCCGACCAGCGCCAGGCGCTGACCGTCGCGGCGCAGGGTCAGCGCGGTGGCCGGGCTGTGATCGCGGACCACGCGGACCCCGGCCTCGTCCCAGATCCGGACCGCGCCGCCGACCTCGAGGGCGACGGCGCGCCGCCCGTCGCTGGACAGCCGCGCCTGCACGCTGAGGTCGGGTACCGACACGTCATGGGTCTCGCCGTCGCGCCACACCACCGCATGTCCGGGCTGGCGCGGGATCACCACGGTCGAGCCGTCGGCCGAGATCTGAGGCTCGCCGACGTGCGACGCCACCTGGTAGCGGATCGTCGCGCTGCGGGCACGCAGATCGACGTCGGTGATGCGCACCGGATCCGACATCGAGACCACGCGCACCCGATCGTCGCCGAGCGGGCTGATGTCACGGACGTCGCCGAGCTGACCGACCACCACGGTCTTGCGATCGCCGACCTGCCACAGCCGGGCGCTGCCGTCGAGGCTGGCGGTGGCGACCGTGCGGCCGTCGGGGGTGATCGCTGCCGCGTAGACGTCGTCGTCATGACCGCGCAGCACCCGGCTGTCGCCGGTGTCGAGGTCCCACACCCGCACCGTGCCGTCATCGCTCGGCGTGACCAGCCGTTCGCCACGACCGTCGAAGGCGGCGCCGTAGATCGCGTCGGTGTGGCCGCGGCGCCGTTCGACGGCGCCGCTGTCGAGCTCGATCAGGATGACGTCGGGATCATTGCCGGCGATCGCGGCGCGACGCTCGGTCGGGTCGATCACGATCTGCTGCATCTTGCTCATGCCCTCGGCGACCCGCTCCAGGCGCCCGCCCTCGAGGTCGATCCAGTACACCGACTTGCCGTCGGCGGCCAGGGCGCGGCGGGCGTCGCGGGTCATGGTCAGGAGAGTCGCCGGGCCGGGCAGACGGACCACGTCGCGCGCCACGTCGCCACGCCACAAGCGGAGCTGACCATCGAGGCCACCGCTGAGCCGGACCAGGCCGCGCTTGCCGTCCCACGCCGTGGCGGCGCGGTCCTTGGCCGGCAGGTCGCCGAACAGCTCGTCGACGACCTCGCCGCGGTCGAGGTCCCACAGCTTGATCGTGCCGTCCATCGAGCGACTGGCGATCAGGCCATCGGCGGCGGACTCGAAGCGGAGCGGCTCGACGCTGTCGTGGCTACCGAGCTCCTTGCTGTCCCCGGTGGCCAGATCCCAGCGCCACACCACGCCGCCGCTGTCGCCGGTGATGAGCCGCTGGCCCAGCAGATCGAAGGCGACCGCGCCCAGGTACGGGCGGTGGCCGATCACGCGCATCTCCCCCGAGACGGCGTCGAAGACACGGACCTTGCCGTCGCGAACCGCGGTCGCGACCTTGCTGCCGTCGCGCGACACCGCCACGCCGATGACCCAGTCGGCACCGCGCCAGACGTGGCGCGCGATCCCGCTGGCCTCGGCCTCGTCGACCAGCGCGGCGATGCGCGGCACCTCGGCAGCGCCGACCGGATAGTTCTTGAGCCAGGCCAGCGCCGCGGTCGGATCGTGCGAGATCGCCGCCTGGGCCTGGGCCAGCACCAGCTGGTTCTTGCGCTCCTCGGCGGCGGCGCGCGCGGTCTCCGCCTGCCGACCGCGGGCCTCGGCGAGGTGGCGTTCCTCGACGACGCGGCGGACCAGCCCGATCGCGATCATGGCCAGCGCCATGGTCGCCACGGTGGCCAGCGCCACGTAGCCGCGGTTCTTGCGCACCCAGCGGCGAGTCAGGCTCCACCGTCCGTAGACCTGGGCGGTGACCAGCTGGCCGGTCTGAAAACGCTTGAGGTCGGCGGCCAGCTCGCGGGCGGTGGCGTAACGATCGGCCGGCGCGCGCGCCATGGCCTTGCTGACGATGGCGTCGAGATCCGCGGGCACGCCGGGCGCGGCCTCGCGCAGCGGTTGCGGAGGACCGGCGAGCACCCGGTCGATGATCTGCTGCGCCGAGTCGCCGCCGACCGGCGCGTGGGCCGACAGCACTTCGTACAGCATCGCGCCCAGCGCATAGACGTCGGCGCGGGCATCGACCGCGTCGCCGCGGGCCTGTTCCGGCGCCATGTACTGCGGCGTGCCCACCACCCGGCCGGAGATGGTGGCGCCGTCGCCGGAACCAGTCGGGGCAGGCTGCGGCGTGACGTCGGCGGACTGCAGGTCGCGAGCCAGCCCCCAGTCGATCACGATGGTCTCGCCGTACTCGCCGAGCAGCACGTTGGCTGGCTTGAGGTCGCGGTGGATGACCGCCTGGCTGTGGGCGTAGCCAACCGCCTCGGCGACCGCGATGACGTGGGGCAGGAGCGCCAGCCGGTCGGCGAGCGAGCGGGTCTCGGCGATGACCTCCTTGAGCGTTCGCCCCGAGACCATCTTCATCACGTAGTACGGATCGCCGTTGGGCCAGCGACCGGCCTCGTGCACCGGGACGATGCCGGGGTGTTGCAGGCGGGCCGTGATCATCGCCTCGCGCACGAACAGCGCCTCGGCGAGCTCGTTGGTCCGCAGCAGCTCCTTGACCGCGACGGTGCGGCCGAGATGGCGATCGTGGGCGCGGACGACCCGCCCGATGCCGCCGCGGCCGTGCTCGGCCTCCAGCTGGTACCGATCCGAGGCGTCACCGTGCGTGGTCGGGTGCTCGTGAGTCGACAGCGGTGGCCGCGCGACGTCGGCGTCGTCGCTCGCGTGATCGCGCGGTCCAAGCGTCTGCGTACGATCGATGGCCATCGCTTCCGAGCCCCTGACCTGAACTGACAGCGAGGGTCGCACATTCCCCAGGATGCCGGCCGGTGCGGATCGGTTGACACCCGGCCGCCCACCGATGGCTTCGGGGCCCGGCTCCGCGCTGACGCGCACGCGTCAGGCGGTGGGGCCCACCGATGGCTTCGGGGCCCGGCTCCGCGCTGACGCGCACGCGTCAGGCGGTGGGGCCGCCGGGTTGCCGGTGCGACGCGTGCGACAACCCGCCGTCCCAGGCCAGGCTCCGTGGCTTCGCGGCTCAGACCGCCAGCGGCGCCAGCAGGTCGTCGATGTCGTGCTCGGACAGCGCGGCGCCAGCGGCGCCGCCATCGCCGAGGATGGCGTCGGCGAGCCGTCGTTTGCGCTGCTGGAGCGCCAGCATGCGCTCCTCGACCGAGCCGGCCGCGATCAGGCTGTGCACGAACACCGGCCGGGTCTGGCCGATGCGGTAGGCGCGGTCGGTGGCCTGGGCCTGCGCCGCCGGGTTCCACCACGGATCGTAGTGGATGACGGTGTCGGCCGAGGTGAGGTTGAGGCCACTGCCGCCGGCGCGCAGGCTGATGAGGAACACGTCGGCGCGGCCTTGCTCGAAGGCGTCGATCGGGCGCTGGCGATCGGCGGTGGCGCCGGTCAGGGTGACGTGGCCGATGCCGCGCCCGAGCAGCCCCTCGCTGAGCAGGCCCAGCATGCGCGCGAACTGCGAGAACAGCAGGATGCGGCGGCCGGCGGCGAGCTGTTGCTCGATGAGGGCCAGGCACAGGTCGTACTTCGCCGACGCGGTGACGCCGCGCGCCGCCTCGACGTTGACCAGGCGCGGATCGCAGCACACCTGACGCAGCTTGAGCAGGGCGTCGAGGATGGCGATCTGCGAGCCGCCGATGCCCCGGGTCCGGATGTGGGCCCGCACGTCGGCGTGGGCGGCAACCCGGATGCTCTCGTAGAGCTCACGCTGAGGGCCGTCGAGCTCGATGGCGCGCACCAGCTCGGTCTTGGGTGGCAGCTCGCGCGCGACACTCTCTTTCATGCGCCGGAGCAGGTACGGGCGCACGCGCTCGCGCAGCGCTTCGAGGCGGGCCTGGTCACCGTATTGCTCGATGGGGATGCGGAACCCGGCCCGGAACTCGTCGGCGGTGCCGAGCAGCCCGGGGTTGAGCACATCCATGAGCGCCCACAGCTCGCCGAGATCGTTCTCGATCGGCGTGCCCGACAGGGCGACCCGCGTGCCGGCGCGCAGGTCGCGCACCGCCTCGTGGGCCAGGGCGCTCGGATTCTTGATGGTGTGCGCCTCGTCGAGGATCAGCACCGACCACGGCTGGGCCACCAGCGCGTCGCGGTCGCGCCACACCAGTGGGTAGGTCGTGATCACCACGTCGGCGCTCGCCGCGGCCAGCTCGGCGAGCCGGTCGCGACGCCCGGCTCCGGTGCACACCAGCACCCGTAGCTCGGGTGCGAAGCGCGCCAGCTCGCGCTGCCAGTTGCCGACCACGCTGGTCAGCGTGATGACCAGCGCCGGTCGATCGAGGCGGCCGGCGTGTTTCTCGGCCAGCAGATGAGCGATCGACTGCAGCGTCTTGCCCAGGCCCATGTCGTCGGCGAGCACGCCGCCGGCGTCGCATGCCCGCAGGTGCTGCAGCCAGGCCAGGCCGTCGCGCTGGTACGGCCGCAGCTCGGCGCACAGCCCGGCCGGCGGCGTCGCCGCGTCGCGGGGCCGCGGCCCGAGCGCGAGATCGTAGCCGAGATCGCGAACCTGGGTGGCGCCCTCCCAGCGCAGCGGTCGCACCGGATCGTGCAGCGCCACGCCGAGCTCGGCGAGCGCAGCGGCACGTCGCAGCGGAGCGGTCAGGCGACCGCTGCTGTCGTCGCGATACAGCTCGCGCAAGACCTGGAGCAGGAGGCGCAGGCGCTCGGGCGGCACCGGCAACCAGCGCCGCTCGCCGACCGGTACGGCGATGCACCGCCGCGGCGTGCGGGCGAGCTGCTCGAGGCTATCGGCGCCGTCGAGGATCTCGAGCAGCGCCGGCATCAGGTCGACGCGGTGGCCGTCGATGTCGACGCCGAGCTCGAGGCCGAACCAGTCGGGACGCTGGTCGCTGGTGATGGTGGCGATCAGCGGCGCGTCGGGCTCGACGGTCTGCCATGGATAGTCGGTGGGGATCTCGACGTGCCAGCCCAGCGCCCGCAGCTGCGGGACGGCGTGGGCGGTGAACCCACACAGGACATGGACGTCGCTGTCGAGGCAGACCGCGTAGTCGGCCGGCTCGTCGCTGGCGACGTCGTCGAGGCAGCCGAGGTCGACCGCGCCCAGGCTCTCGAGGACACGGCGGGCGTGGCCGTCGCCGCGGGCGTCGACGCGCAGCCGGATCGTCGCCGTGACCACCTCGTCCCCGGCGATCCACAGCGTGGTCGCAGCGAGACGAATGGACGGGACCGCCGACGCGAGCCGGCGTGGGCCGAGCGAAGCCACCATGCCCGTCCGGAGGTACCAGTCACCGATCCAGGACGCCACATTTCGCCGGCCCCACGACACTGATCGTCTGGATCGTGGTGATCCGGACGCTGAAGCGACCGGCCTCGGGGACTTGACCGACGCCCATTCCTCAGGTGCTGCGGAAATCGTAGACGACGTTGATTCGCAGGCCGTGGACGGTCGCCGCGTCCAGGCGGCGGCGAGGGAACGACTCGCCACGCTCGACGGTGGCTCCGGCGGTGTGGACCACCAGACCGGCCCGAGCGGCACCGCGACCGAGCACGGTGGCCAGGAATTCGGCGAACTGGATGGCCTCTCCGGAAGGTCGATCGTCCGTCGGCGGTGGCGGTCGGGCCTCCAGTCGCTGGGTCTTCCAGCGCTCGATCTTGGCAGCACCCCAGCCGCGCCGCCGCAGGTCGGCGAGGTCGCGTTCGGTGAACGCGACCCGGACCGGCTGTTCGACACGGCCGAGCGCGGTGCCGCAGGAGCAGTACGTGAAGGTCGAGTACAGCCGCTCGTCGTGGTGCAGCGCCTGCTCGATCTTGCGGTCGTTGGCATGATCGAGGTGCAGGCCGCAGCGGCGGCCCTGCTCGACGAGCGGCGGCTGGGCGAGGTTCGGCGGCAGAACGGCGTAGACGAGCGTACACATGACGCGGCTGACCAACGGTAGCACCCGCGGGGGGGGGCGCACTGGGGTAGCCTCGACGACATGAGGGTCGCCGCAGCCGCCACGGTCATCGCGTTCGCGCTCGGCGCCGCTGCGTGCGGCGAGGCGCCCGAGCTGGGCACCATCGCGGCGGCGTCGACGGTCGGCGATCACGAGACCACGACCTGCGCGACCGCGGTGGTGATCGAGCTGTCGCGGCAGATCGCCGCCGAGGTCGACTGCATGTCGCCGGGGCAGCTGGTGGCGTTCGCCGAGGGCGGCGGCATCGTGTTCGCCGGCAGCGCGGTGCTGCCCTACGTCAGCGAGACCGCCCGTGAGGACTTGCTCGCCGCGGTCGCCGCCGGCGCCGGCAGGTCGCTCGAGGTGACCAGCGCCTATCGCACGGTGGCGCAGCAATACCTGCTGTACGCATGGTTCCAGCGCGGCCGCTGCGGGATCACGGCCGCCGCGGTGCCCGGCAACAGCAACCACGAGAGCGGGCGCGCCATCGACGTCTCCAACTACAGCGCGTGGATCGCGACCCTCGCCGATCACGCCTGGGACCAGACCGTGCCCGGCGATCCGGTGCACTTCGATCACGCGATGTCGCCCGACATCCGCGGCACCGACGTGGCGGCGTTCCAGCGTTTGTGGAACCGCAACAACCCCGGCGATGCGATCGCGGAGGACGGCCAGTGGGGACCGCAGACCGAGGCGCGGCTGGTGGTCGCGCCTGCCGAGGGCTTCGCGCGAGGTCCGATGTGCGCGCCGGGCGGCCTGGCGATGTCGATCGATGCGATCGACGCGCCGCGGGTCATGGCACCGCGGGCGCGGGCGACCGTGTCACTGACGTTGCGCAACAGCGGCAGCATGCCGTGGCCGGCTGGCACCGCGATCGTCACCGCCGAACCGGCCGGGCGCGCGAGCGGGTTCGCCGAGCTGGGCTGGCCGGCGCCGGATCGCCCGGCCGTGATCGACGCCGAGGTCGCGCCGGGCGCCGTGGTGGCCATCGACGTCGAGGTGGTGGCGCCCGACGTCGCGGTCGTGACCGAGCTGACCGAGAGCTTCGCGATGCTCGCCGGCTCGACGCGCTTCGGCATGCTGGCGCTGGTGGTCCGGGTCGATCCCGACGCCAGCGCGTCGGGCGGCTGCAACGCGGGCGCCGCCGGCGGCGGCCCGGCGCTGGCGCTGGCGCTGGTCGTGGTGGTCAACGTGTCTCGGCGCCGGCGCCGCCGGTCGTAGCTGCGCACGTTGTCGATCGCGTTCTCGTCGCCACCCGAGCTGGGGAGCCGGCAGCCGCGGTGGCCCGCCTACGTGGTGCGGTAGTTGTCGACCATGCGGTAGTGACGCGCCACGCGGCGGAACGCCAGCGCCGCCACGAACGCGAACGCCGCGAAGAAGAACATCTGGAAGGCGACGATGCTGATGCCGGTGTCGAGGATGGCGTGGTTCACCGCGTCGCGCTTGACCGTCGCGTTGACCAGCAGCACCCACAGGTTGCCGACCGTCACCGCCAGGCTCCAGAAGCTCATGATGACGCCCTTCATCGAGGGCGGGGCCTGGCTGTACGCGAACTCGAGGCCGGTCGCCGACACCAGCACCTCGCCCGCGGTGAGCAGCGCGTAGGGCAGGATCTGCCACACGATCGTCACCTCGTAGCCGGCGTCGAGCACCAGCTGGAGCGCGCCGGCCGCCACCCACGACGCGCCGGCCAGCGCGATGCCCAGGCCCATGCGGCCGAGCTGGGTGAGCTCGTGGCCGCGGCGGCGCAGCGCCGGGAAGATCACCAGGTTGTTGAGCGGGATGAGGATCATCACCAGCGCCGGGTTGAGCGCCTGCATCTGCGCCGGGCTGAACCACGACGGCTTGCTCATCTCCCGGGCCTGGAACACCCAGGTCGACGCCTTCTGATCGAACAGCGACCAGAACGGCGTCACCAGCGAGAAGATGACCAGCACCCGTAGCACCGAGCGCACGCCGTCGACCGCGGCGTCGGGGTGGATGCCGCGGGCGCGCTCGAGCTGGATCCAGGCGCCGACGCCGCCGCCGACCAGCACGAACACCAGGGCGAGGCACAGCGCGATCACGATGTCCTTGCCGCCGGTCCAGCCCAGGATCGGGATCAAGGCGATCGATCCGAGCGCCAGGGCGACGCCGCTCAGCGCGATGCCGAGTCCGAGCCGCCCGTCACCCGGCGCGGTCAACGCCGTGCGCACCACCCGCGTGAAGGCGTGCGGATCCGGCGGCGCCGGCGGCACCATCACGTAGCGGCCGCGCCCGGCCCAGAAGAACACGGTCGCGATCGCCATCAGGATGCCGGGGATGCCGAACGCCACCGAGGCCGGCGCCAGCCCCCACCAGTCCGCCGGGCCCCAGCCCTGCAGCAGCTTGGGCATGAACAGCGACGCGAAGAACGAGCCGAAGTTGATGATCCAGTAGAAGGCGTCGAAGGCGAGCTTGGCCAGGTGCTTGTTGGTCTGGTCGAACTGGTCGCCCATGAACGACGACACCAGCGGCTTGATGCCGCCCGATCCGACCGCGATCAGGAACAGGCCGGCGTAGAAGCCGGTGGGTTGGTCCTCGAACGCCGCCAGGCACGCGTGGCCCAGGCAGTAGATGATCGAGACCCAGAAGATGGTGCGGTACTTGCCGAACAGGCGATCCGACAGCCAGCCGCCGAGCAGCGGGAAGAAGTACACGCCGGCGACGAAGACGTGGAAGATGTCCTTGGCCTCGCGATCGGCCACGTCCTGCGGAAGGCTGGCGAAGAATGCGCCGGCCAGGAACGTGGTGAGGATGTTGCGCATCCCGTAGAAGCTGAACCGCTCGCAGCCCTCGTTCGCGATGATGAACGGGATCTGCGCCGGCATCCGGGGCGTGGGGGTGGCCATGGCGGCGCTACCCTAACCCAATGCCGCTCTCGTAGCGCCGCAACACCAATCATGTGACCGCCGGCGAGGGTCACACGCCGCCCACAACTGATCGAGATGATCGAAGACCCGGTGGTCCTGAGCGATGGCCGAGCGCCGGCGAGGCCGAGTCGAAGGATCCACTCCGTCGACATGCGCCCTCAAGATCCTACACATCGTCGCAACGGTGGGTTGTCGCGATAACGGCAGTCAAGTCGATCAGTTCCACCATCCGGTCGCCCTGAGCGAGGACGCGAAGCGGCCGAGTCGAAGGGCACATTTCGGCGGAATGCGTCCTTCGACT
>CANKMW010000033.1 GCA_947483555.1 Myxococcales bacterium | reverse complement strand
CGACCGGCGGGGCTACCCGACTCGTGGCGCGCTGTGATCGCCGCCAACTGATCGCGATGCTTCAACAACCGGCCGTCCTGAGCGAGGCCGAGCTTCAGCGAGGCCGAGTCGAAGGACGCATTCCGCCGATGTGCCCTTCGACTCGGCCGCTGCGCGGCCTCGCTCAGGGCAAACGGATGGGGAAGTGATCGACTTGCCTGCTGTTCTGGGTGAAGTCCCTGACGCGACGATGTGTAGGATCTTGAGACGCGCCCTTCGACTCGCCGCTTCGCGGCTCGCTCAGGGCAGGCGGGATCTGGGGCGCCGCTTGATGCCCAGGCGCTCAGCGCGGCAGCGGGCCGCGACCGATGGCCTGGTACTGGAAACCCAGCGCTCGGAGCTGTTCCGGATCCCAGATGTTGCGGCCGTCGAACAGGACCGGCTCGGCCATGGCGGCGTGCAACCGCCGGAAGTCGGCGCCGCGGAACTGGGTCCACTCGGTGACCAGCGCCAGCGCGTGAGCACCCTGGGCGGCGGCATACATGTCCGGCGCCAGCTCGAGCTCGAGGCCGAGCCCGCGCACCTGCTCCATCGCCGCCGGGTCGTAGCCGACCACGGTGGCGCCGGCCGCGATCAGATCGGCGATCAGCGTGAGGGCCGGCGCCTCGCGGATGTCGTCGGTCTCCG
Organism: Myxococcales bacterium; assembly: GCA_947483555.1. Taxonomy (GTDB): domain Bacteria; phylum Myxococcota_A; class Polyangia; order Haliangiales; family Haliangiaceae; genus UBA2376. The sequence goes on along the minus strand of CANKMW010000033.1, from coordinate 82,036 downwards.
GCTTGAAGGCCAGCCCCCACACCGCCACCCGCTGGCCGGCGAGGTTGGCGCCGAAGTGCGCCTTGATGCGCTCGCCGAGCACGTGCTTCTGCCGGTGGTTGGCGCGCTCGGCCGCCGCGACGACCTCGAGCGACGCGCCGTGGTGCCGCGCCGTGTGCGCCAGCGCTCGGAGGTCCTTCGGGAAACAGGACCCACCGAAGCCGGGTCCGGGAAACAGGAACCGGGGGCCGATGCGGGGATCGCTGCCGATGCCCTTGCGCACCTTCTCGATATCGGCGCCGACCTTCTCGGCCAGCAGCGCCAGCTCGTTCATGAACGAGATGCGCACCGCCAGCATGGCGTTGGCCGCGTACTTGGTCAGCTCGGCGGAGCGGATGTCCATGACCATGATGCGATCGTTGATGCGCACGAACGGTGAGTAGAGGTTGCGCAGCGCGCGGGCGGCGCGGTCGTCGTCGACGCCGAGGATGACCCGGTCGGGCTTCATGAAGTCGTTGACCGCGTCGCCCTCCTTGAGGAACTCGGGGTTCGAGGCCACCGCGAACGGGTGCGACGTCTCGGCCGCGATGAGGGCCCGGATACGGTCAGCGGTTCCAACCGGGACCGTGCTCTTGGTGACGATCACGGCGAAGCCGTCGAGCGCGCGCCCGACCTGGGCGGCGGCGTCGTCGATGAAGCGCAGGTCGGCGGCTCCGTCCTCGCCGGCCGGCGTGCCGACGGCAAGGATCACGACCTCGGCTCCGGGGACGGCGTCGTCGATGCGGGTCGTGAACGTCAGCCGGCCGGCATCGAGGTTGCGCTTGACCAGCTCCTCGAGCCGCGGCTCGACGAAGGGGATCTCGCCGCGTCGCAAGCGTTCGACCCGCGCCGCGTCGACGTCGACGCAGACGACGTCGTTGCCGAAGTCCGCGAAGCCGGCGCCGGCGACCAGGCCGACGTACCCGGTGCCGATGACGACCAGCCGCATGACGCGCACGCTAGCACGCAGCGGGCCACGCGAAATGTCAGCCGGCGGGTCGCAAACTCCGCCGCCGCAGCGGGCCGTGATGGTAACTTTTCGTCATGGGGGCGACGCTGGCCGTGCTGGATCCCGCCGATCTGGCCGCGGCCTGCGACGTGCTTCACGCCGCTTGCGAGCACGACCGGGCGGCGCTGGTCGCCGAGGAGAAGCTGTTCGGCGTCAGCCCGCGTGGCACGCCGAAGACGTTCGGCGCCCGCAAGGGCGGGATCCTGGTCGGCGTGGCGACGGTGTGCGGCGATCGCATCCGGCTCCTCGCGGTGCATCCGGCGGCGCGCGACGAGGGCATCGGCGGCATGCTGCTGACGGCGTGCGAGAGCGAGGTCTGGCAACAGGCGGCGCGGCGAGTCCGGCTGCTCGACGAGCCGGGTAACTACCTGGCGCCCGGCATCGACCTCAGCAACCAGGCGACCATCGCGTGGCTCGAGCGCAAGGGTTACGTTCACCGCGATCAGCACACCAACCTGCTCGTCGACGTGCGCACCAACCCGCGGGTGACCCCCGAGCGCGCTGCGGAGTCGGCGGCGCGCTGTGCCGGGCTTGGCTATCAGGTGCGGCGCGCCAGCCGCGCCGATAGCGAGGGCCTGTCGGCGGCGATCTCGATCGGGTTCGGCGGCGCGTGGCCGTTCGAGATCGAACGTGCGCTGGCCAACGATCCACCGGGCGTCCACGTGGCGTGGCGCGACGGGCGCCCGGCCGCGTTCGCGGCTCACGACGGCAACAACCAGGGGCTGGGCTGGTTCGGACCCGCCGGGACGTGGCCCGAGCATCGCGGTCAGGGGCTGGGCGAGGCGCTCCTGGTCGCGTGCCTGGTCGATATCTCGGCTCGTCACGACGTCGCCGAGATCGCGTGGGTCGGTCCCCGCGACTTCTACGAGCACGCCGTCGGCATCGTCGGTGAGCGCGGGTTCGCGGTGATGACCAAGGACAGCCCGTTCCGGCGCGCGACGATCCCGCCGGTCTGACCCCGATCCGGGGTCACGCGCGTGCGGTCGAGTCGCGTGGTCCGCGTCTTCGTGGCATCGTGCGGTCGTGACCCGCGCGATGCTCCTGTGCGCCGGCTACGGCACCCGCCTCGGCGCGCTCTCCGATGTCCGGCCCAAGCCGATGCTGCCGGTCTGCGACCTGCCGATCGTGCGGTTCGGGATCGCGCAGCTGGTCGCGCACGGCATCCGTGACGTGGTGATCAACCTGCACCACCGCGGCGACGTCATCGAGCGCGACCTCGGCGACGGCCGCTCGCTGGGGGCGCGCATCCAGTACCTGCACGAGGAGGTCCTCCTCGGCACCGGCGGCGGCCTCAAGCACGCGCTGGCGCTCCTCGACCCCGACGGTCGCGACCAGCCGTTCGTCTCGATGAACGGCAAGCTGATCTTCGACGTCGACCTCGGTGCGGTGCTGGCCGCGCACGCCGCCCGGCCCGAGGTCCTCGGCATGATGGTGGTGCGGTCGTCGCCCCAGGCCGTGGCGTGGGGAGCGGTCGACGTGCGCGCCGACGCCAGCGGCCGCCTGCGCGTCCACGACATCCTCGGCGCCGGTGGCCACATGTTCTGCGGCGTCCACGTGACGCGCCCGAGCGTGGTTGCCCGCCTGCCCGACGGCGAGGCCTGCATGGTGCGGCAGGGCTACTTGCCGTGGCTGCAGGCGGGCGGCGTGGTGGCCGCGTTCGAGCACAACGCCGGCTACTTCGCCGAGCACTCGACGCCGGCGCGCTACCTGGCCAGCAACTGGGCGATGCTCGATGGCGCGCCGCTGTCGGCACCGCCCGGCGAGCTGGTCGGCATCGACGAGGCCGCCGACGTCGCGGCGGGCGCCATCGTGCGCGACCCGGTCCGGATCGGCCCCGGGGCCAGCGTCGCGGCCGGCGCCACGATCGGCCCCTACGCCGTGATCGGCACCGGCAGTGTGGTCGAGGCCGATTCGGTGGTCGAGCGGGCCGTGGTGTGGGCCGGCGCACGCGTGCGCGGCGTCGTGCGTGACGCGATCGTCACGCCGTCGGGCGTCGTGGCGGTGGCGCCGGACTGATCTGCTAGGCTCGCCTCACCATGCGGGCCACCCCAGCCATCCGCGCCACCCTCACCAGCCTGGTCGTCGCGTTCGCGTCGATGGCCGCGGCGCGAACCGCGACCGCCGACGGCGGCTACGCCGAGGCGGTCGTCGGGCTCGGGATCCCGATCGCCGAGGACGACTACGAGAACGCCGTCGACGAGAGCCTCAAGCTCGGGGTCCGTGCCGGCGGCGGCGCCGGATCGACCGCGGTCGAGCTCGCGCTGGATGTCACGCCGGTGGCGTCGGAGCTCGACAGCGCCGCGGTCGAGGTCGGCGTCCAGCGCTATCGCATGCTGATCGGGGGGCGGCACCGCATCCGCAGCGGGCCGGCGACCCTGTTCGTGCGCGCCGGCGTCGGCGTCGACGTGGTCCACTACAGCGCGTCGAGCACGGTGCTCGGCATCATGTTCGAGGCCAGCGAGACCGATCTGGGCCTGGCCGCGGAGGTCGGCGGTGGCTTCACGATCCCGGTCGGCGGCAAGCTCTACGTCGGCGGTCACCTCGCCGTGCCGATGGCCTTCCACTTCGACGACGACGACCCCGCCGTCAACGACGACGCCGATCTCGAGTACACCGGGATCGACGTCGACGTGCTGTTCACCATCGGGACCACGAGGTGACAGAGGTCGGACAGCCGCGCGGTTGGCGGGCACGGAGTTCCACGATGTTGGGCGCGGCCCGCCACGGAACGTGGCGTGCACGTCGCGGCGGGATGGCCAACGCTCTGCCCGCCGCCGTGCTCGCCGCCGCCGCCGTCCTGGCCGCGTGCCGCCACCCCGATCCGACCAACCTCGCGGTCGAGGCGGTGGTCGCGTCCGCCGCCCGGCTGCCGACCGCCGCGGCCGGCGAACCGCTCCGGGTCGCCACCTACAACATCCATCACATCGACGGCGACCGCCTGGCCGCCGCCCTGGTCGCCGACCCCGACCTCGCCGCCGCGCAGGTCATCTTCTTGCAGGAAGTCGTGCGTCCGCGCGACGCCGATTCGGCCGCCTGCGCGGTCGGCCGCCGGCATGGTTGGCATTGCGCCTACGCCCCCGGCCACGGCCTCGACGGCGGCAGCCTCGGCGTCGCGATCCTCAGCCGTCGCCCGCTGGTCGACGTCGAGGCGATCGAGCTGCCGTACTTCAACGTTCGCTTCAACGCCGGGCGCCGGGTCGCGCTGGCGGTGACGGTCGAGGTCGGTGGCACCGCGGTGCGCATGTACTCGGTGCACCTCGACAATCGCCTCAACCCCGGCGAGCGGATCCGCCAGCTCGCGCCGGTGTTCGACGACGCCGGCCGCTGGGATGGTCCGGCGCTGATCGCCGGCGACATGAACACCAGCCCGTTCGTCTGGCTCGGGCACGTGGTCCCGGTCCCGGCCGGCGTCCAGGACGATCGCCTCGAAGGCTTCGTGCGCTCGCGCGGCTTCACCACGCCGGTCGTGGCGTCGGGCCCCACCCACCAGTGGCTGTCGATGCGCCTCGACGCGATCTACGCCCGCGGCCTGCGCGTGCTCGCCTACGCGGTCGAGCACGACGTCCGCGTCAGCGATCACCTGCCGATGTGGGCCGACGTGACGCTCTAGAGCACCGACCGGTTTGAAACCGATCTGTTCGGTTTGAAACCGATCTGTTTTCGCGACGTTCCACGACGGTGGGAATCCGTTCGCCCTGAGCGAGGACGCGCAGCGGCCGAGTCGAAGGGCGCATGGCGCATGTCGACGAAGTCCGTCCTTCGACACGGACCTCGCTTGCGCTCGGTCCGGCTCAGGACGCCCGGTGGGGAGCGCAAGCGATCGGACTCGCTGCGGTTTCAAACCGGTCGGTGTTCTAGCGGCGGCGGCGCGCTATCGGCAGCCCAGCGTCGGTAGCTGCGCGGTCTCCTGGATGCACTTCGCGATCAACTTGCGAGCCTCGATCTGGGCCCGCAAGCGCGAGTCGTCGGAGGCGCTGGGATCGTCGTCGACCTGGACCAGCAGCGCGAGCGCCTCGGGCTTGGCGTGCTTGAGCTCGCAGCGCTCGGCGAGGGCGGCGTCGTCGGGTCTGGCGGCGGCGCAGGCGCACAGCTGCTTCACGTAGCTGGTGCAGGCGTCCTCGCCGCGCTGGCGCTCGGCCACCGTCATCGCCGGCGCGCGCCCGCCGGCCGGCGCGTCGCGGCGCTCGCTCTTGCAGCCCCAGGTCAGCGCGATCGCCGCCGCCAGCGCGACGCGGGCGACCACTCTGCCCACTACCCGTGCTCCACGCGCGCCAGCACGACGGAGATGTTGTCGATGCCGCCGGCGTCGTTGGCCATGTCGATCAGCTTCTCCGCCGCCCGATCGAGATCGCGTTCCGTGCCCAGGGTCACGGCGAGCTGGTCGTCGGTGATCATGCCGGTCAGGCCATCGGAGCACAGCACGTAGCAGTCGCCGACCTGCGGCTTCTCGGTGTGGATGTCGACTGCCACCGTCTCCTTCATGCCGAGCGCGCGCACCACGACGTTCTTGTGCGGCCAGTTCTCCGCTTCCTCGGCGGTCATGCGCTTCATCTTGATGTAGTCGTTGATCAGCGAGTGATCCTCGGTGAGCTGGATCAGCTCGCCGTCGCGCAGCCGGTAGCAGCGGCTGTCGCCGACGTGGCCGACGATGACCTTGTCGTCGAGGAAGTAGAGCGCGACGATGGTCGTGCCCATCCGGCCGTGGCCCTCACGCTGGGTCCGCTCCCAGATCTCGAGGTTGGCGAGCATGACCGCCTGGATCATGCGGTTGATCTCGCCGCGCTCCTCGGACTCGACCTTGTACGGCCAGGTCAGCGTCTGCTGATCGGCGGTCGCCTGGAAGTACTCGGTGACGGTGTCGACGGCGAGCCGGCTCGCGACATCGCCCGAGGCGTGGCCGCCCATGCCGTCGGCGACGATGGCCAGCCGCATCGTCGTCGGCAGCGCGATCGAATCTTCGTTGTGCTCGCGTTTGCGGCCGATGTTGGTCACACCGGAGAAGCGCACGCGCCGGTCGTCGAGCGGGAAGGACGAGCTCACCTGAGCCGAGCTTATCACCGGGCCCGTGGTGTCGCGAGGTTAGCGGCGGTCAGCGGGCTGACCGAGCCCGGTCGGTGTCCATTGACTCGGATTCCACCGCCCCTCATCCTCTGATGGACATGTCCAGCACAGCCCACGCCGGGACTTGGTGGTCCTACGCGGAAGGCAACGCGACCGTTCTCGGCGCCGTGGTCGGGGTGCTCGCGGTGGCCGCGGTCTTGTTTGTCGGCAGCCGGGTCTTCGAGCAGCGCAAGCGTCGTCGTCGGTAGGAACGTGGCGGTCGTCTCCCAAGGTAACCTTGCCGAGTGGTCGGCGCCGCGCCTGTTCGCGACGCTGACCGGACGCCGTTTCACCGGCGAGATGGTGATCGCGTCCGGAGGCCGCGACTACCGCGTGGCGTGGGAGGCCGGCGGCATCGTCGGCGCGCGCAGCCCGCATCCCGCCGACAGCGCCGCCAAGGTCGCGATCGGACTCGGCGTCCTCAACTCGACCCAGGCCGGCGACATCGTCCGATTGCTCGCCGCCGCGCCCGGTCACGACGAGATGGAGGTGGTGGCGCAGGTCGCGCGGCTCAGCTCCGATCTGATCGGTCGCCTGGCGCGCCGGATCGTCGGGGTTCGGGCCTCGCGGGCGCTGTCGGTCGAGGTCGGCACGTTCACGGTGCTCGACGAGCTGCCCTACTGGGGCAACGTCGCCCCGGTCGACGCCCGCTGGGTCCTCTACAACGGGATCCGATCTCACCTCACGGTCGACCGCGTGGGACGCGACCTGGCCGCGCTGGCCAGCTCGCTGCGCCTGCGCGACGGGGCCGATGTCAACGGCTTCGGATTCGGGGCCCCCGAGACGCTGGTGCTCGAGCGCCTCAGCATCGGAGCGCTGCCGGTCGCGCCGCTCCCACCCGAGCTCGACCAGCAGGTCGCGGGTGCGGTGGCGCTGACGCTACTGCTCACCGGCGAGGTGGTCGTCGTGGGGCCGCCGGTCGCCGTGGCGGCGAAGCCGGCGGTGGTGCCAGTTGCGAAGCCGGTAGTGGCGCCAGCTCCGGCGGTGAAGCCGGTGGTGGCGCCAGCTCCGGTGGCGAAGCCGGTGGTGGCGCTGGCTCCGGTTGCGAAGCCGGCGGTAGCTCCGGTTGCGAAGCCGGTGGTGGCGGCCGAGAAACCGGAACCGATCGCGGTGAAAGATGCCCAACGAGCGCCGCGCCGGGGTGCGGCCAACGCTGATCAGATCCGCGCCCTGGTCGCGGAGCGCATCGCGGCCGTCGATCGCGGCGCCGATCATTTCGCGCTCCTCGACGTGAGCCAGGACGCGCCACCCGAGGAGGTCCGAACTCGGTATTTCGCGCTGGCGCGGCACCTGCACCCGGATCGTCTCGAGGCCGCCGGCGTCGATGATGTGAAGAAGGACGCCCAGCGCTTGTTCGCGCGCATGAACGAGGCGTTCACCACGCTCACGGATCCCGAGAAGCGCTACCACTACACCCAGATGGTCCGCGCCGGCGGCGAGGTTGCGGTCAAGGCGCGCGAGGCGGCGACCGAGGCTGCGGTGCGCCGCGCCCTCGACGCCGAAGAACGCTTCCGGATCGGCGAGATGGCGTTGCGCCGCCAGCAGTTCGAGGTGGCGGTGCGCGAATTCCAGAAGGCGATCGAGCTCGACCCCGAGGAGAGCGATCACCACGCCATGCTGGGCTGGGCGGTGTACGTCGCCGCGACCAACAAGTCGGCCGCGGTGCCCGGCGCGCGCGGGCACCTGCTCACGGCCGCCGACAAGAACAAGCGCAGCGCGCTGCCGTACCTCTATCTCGGTCGCATCGCGCGGATGGAGGGCAACCACGCCGAGGCCGAGAAGCACCTCAATCGCGTCCTCGAGATCTCGCCCGGGCACTCCGAAGCCACCGCCGAGCTGCGAGCGCTCGACACCCGGCGGGCGCCCAAGCCAACCGACAAGGGACTGTTCTCGAAGCTGACCAAGAAGCCATGAACGGGCGCGTCAGCCGACGATGGGCACCAGCCGAGCCGCCGCGCCGTCTTCGAAGATGACGTCGATCGTCGGCTCCGAGTGCCCATCACCGCGCTTGACGTTGCCGACCCGAGCGATGACGTCGACGGATTGATCGCCACGTGACAGGCGCAGGTTCAGGCGCTCACCCAGCTCGAGCAACAGCGGGCCGCGCAACGTGGCGCCGTCGCCGGTGGCCGCCACCACGTCGAACATCTCGTAGCAACCGCTGTCGATGCCGATCACGGCGATCGTGATCGCCGCGGCCGCCGCCGTGGGTTCGGGTCGGGCCATCGATGATGGCCTATCATGCGGCCTCGGCTCGCCACAAGCGAGCGCGGCGGAACGGCCCGACCAGCCGCCGAAGGCCGGCCGCAGGGCTTCCGGTCAAGGGTCCGACGAGCTAACCTGTGCCGGTGTCGATGCTCAAGCCGGTCGAGAAGCAGCGAGTGGCCGAGGAGATCGTCGAGCAACTTCGCTCGCTCATCTTGACCGGGCAGTATCCGCCGGGGTCCAAGCTGCCACCCGAGCGCGACCTGTCGAAGCGCCTTGGGGTCAACCGGGCGTCGCTGCGCGAAGCCCTCAAGAAGCTGGAACATCTGGGTTTGGTCCGCATCCGGCAGGGTGACGGCACCCGGGTCACCAACTTCATGGAGACCGGCGGAATCGAGCTGGTGCAACACCTGCTGCCCCTGGCGGGCCGCAACCACCCCGAGCTGATCCGCGACATGCTCGAGCTGCGGCGCATCTTCGGCCGCGAGATCGCGCGCTTGGCCGCCTTTCGCTGCCCCGCCGAGGGCGCCCCGCGGCTGGTCGCGCTGGCCGACAAGGCCGACGCCGCGACCAGCCCCCTCGAGGTGTTCGAGACCGACTTCGAGTTCTACGTCGCGCTCACGCAGATCGCCGGAAATGCCGTGATGGGCCTGCTCATCAACACGGTGCGCGAGGGCGTCCGGAGCTACATGCCGTTGCTGTCCAACCTGACCGCGACCCCGGAGGTCGTCCGCGCCCACCATCGGGCGCTGATCGATGCCATCGAGGCCCACGATGCCGATCGGGCCGGCAAGGTTGCCGACGATCACCTGCGCGCCGGCGCCGAGCTGGCCGCCCGAATGGGCGGTCGTTCCGAGCTGCAGCCGCAGCCGATGCCCACCGCGTAGTCCAGCGCGACCACGGACGACGAGGCGACGACCATGGTGCTGACGCGCGAGGAGGTAGCCGAGATCGCGCAGCTCGCGCGACTCGCGCTCGGCGATGCCGAGCTCGAGGTCTTGCGCACCGAGCTGGCGGCGATCCTCGATCACGTCGCGGCCTTGCAGGAGGTCGAGACCACTGGCGTCGAACCGATGACGCACGCCGTGCCGACCATGCTGCGGCTGCGGCCCGACACGGTGGCGGCGTCGCTGCCGGTCGAGGTCGCGCTCGCCGACGCTCCGGCGGCGAAGGACGGTTGCTTCGAGGTGCCGGCGATCATCAAGGCGGCGACATGAGCGACGAGCTGGCCTTCGCCGGGGTGGTCGAGCTGGCGCGCCGCGTGCGCGCCAAGGAGGTGAGCGCCCGCGAGGTCGCCGACGCGTTCCTGTCCCGCATCGACGCCCACGACGGTGCGCTCGGCACCTACCTGGTGGTCGACCACGACGGGGCGCGGGCGCAGGCCGACGCGGTCGACGCCGCCATCGCCGGCGGCGCCGATCCGGGCCCGCTGGCCGGGGTGGCGATGGCGGTGAAGGACGTGATCGTCACCGAGGGGCTGGTCACGACCGCCGCCTCGAAGATCCTGGCCGGCTGGGTCCCGCCCTACGATGCCACCGCGGTGGCGCGGTTGCGTGCCGCCGGCGCGGTGATCCTGGGCAAGCTCAACTGCGACGAGTTCGCGATGGGCTCCAGCAACGAGCGCTCGGCGTGGAAGCCGTGCCGGAACCCGTGGGATCGTGACCGGGTCCCGGGCGGTAGCTCGGGCGGCAGCGCGGCGGCGGTGGCGGCGGGACTCGCCGCCGCCAGCCTGGGCACGGACACCGGCGGTTCGATCCGGCAGCCGGCGGCGTTCTGCGGCGTGGTCGGCTTCAAGCCCACCTACGGCCGGGTGTCGCGGTGGGGGGCGATCGCGTTCGCGTCATCGCTCGATCAGATCGGTCCGCTGGCACGCAGCGTTGGTGATGCGGCGCGCGTGCTCGAGGTCATCGCCGGCCTCGATCCGCGCGACTCGACCTCGATCGATCAGCCGGCGCCGGCCCTCGAGGCCGCGCTCGCCGCCGGGGTCGCCGGACTCAAGGTCGGCTTGCCGCGCGAGTACTTCGAGGGTTCGATCGACGCCGAGGTCGCGGCCGCGGTGCACGCCGCGGGTGCCGCGCTGGTGGCGGCCGGCGCCGAGCTGTGCGAGGTGTCGCTCCCCCACACCCGGTACGCGCTCCCGGCGTACTACGTGATCGCGCCGGCCGAGGCGGCGTCCAACCTGGCCCGCTACGACGGCGTCCGGTTCGGTCATCGCGCCACGGCGCGCGAGCTTGGCGACATGTACGCGACCACGCGGGCCGAGGGTTTCGGCCCCGAGGTCAAGCGTCGCATCATGATCGGCACCTACGCGCTCCGGGCTGGGTACTACGACGCGTACTACAAGAAGGCCCAGCAGGTGCGGGCGCTGATCAAGCGCGACTTCGACCAGGCGTTCGAGCTGGTCGACGTCATCCTGGCTCCGACCACGCCGACGCCGGCCTTCGCGATCGGCGAGAAGGCGACGCCGCTCGACATGTACCAGACCGACGTCTTCACGCTGGCGTGCAACCTGGCCGGCATCCCCGGCCTGGCGGTGCCGGTTGGCGCGGCCACCAGTGGGTTGCCGATCGGCGCCCAGTTGCTCGGTCGACCGCTCGACGAGGCCACGGTGGTCCGCGCCGGCGCCGTGATCGAGGCCGCGTTCGGGACCAAGCGCCCGCCGGCAGGAGGCGCGGCGTGACCGACCTGGCGACGGTGCTCGAGATCTGGGAGCCGGTGATCGGGCTCGAGGTCCACATCCAGCTGGCCACCGAGAGCAAGGCGTTCTCGGCCTCGGCGACCGGGTTTGGCGCTCCACCCAACTCGCTGACCGACCCGACCGTGCTCGGCCTGCCCGGGGCGCTGCCCAGCTTCAACGTCCGCGCCCTCGAGCTGGCGCTGCGCCTGGGCGTGGCCACCGGCTCGAAGATCCGGGCCCGGTGTCGCTTCGCGCGCAAGCATTACTTCTATCCCGATCTACCCAAGGGTTATCAGATCTCGCAGTACGACGAGCCGCTGTGCGAGGACGGGGCCGTCGAGGTGATGGTCGCCGGGGGAGCATCGGGGCCGCTCGAACGGCGCAAGGTGCGGTTGCAGCGCATCCACCTCGAGGAGGACGCCGGCAAGAACACCCACCACGGCACCTCGTCGCTGGTCGATCTCAACCGCGCCGGCGTGCCGCTCTGCGAGGTGGTGACGCTGCCCGATCTGCATTCGGCCGCCGACGCCGCCGAGTACATGCGGGCGCTGCACCGCCTGGTCCGCTACCTGGGCGTGAGTGAAGGCGACATGGAGAAGGGCCAGCTGCGTTGCGACGCCAACGTGAGCGTCCGGCGGCGTGGCGAGGATCGGCTGGGCACCCGGACCGAGCTGAAGAACATCAACTCGTTCCGCTTCGTGCAGAAGGCGATCGAGCACGAGATCGGCCGCCAGGTCCGGATCCTCGAGGACGGCGGCGCGGTCGAGCGCGAGACCCGGCTGTGGGATGCGAGCGCCGGCGTGTCGCAGCCGATGCGGTCCAAGGAAGAGATCGCCGACTACCGCTACTTTCCGGATCCCGATCTGCCGCCGCTCACCGTCGATGGCGCCACGATGCGCAAGGTGATCACGACCATGCCGGAGCTGCCGGCGCCCAAGCTCGAGCGCTTCGTCCGTGAATACGGGCTGACGTTCGACGATGCCGCCACGCTGACCGCCGAGCGCGAGCTGGCCGACTTCCTCGATGCCGCCGTCCGGGCCGCCGGCAACGGGGCGCTGGCCCGGCCGATGGCCAGCTTCATGCTCAACGAGCTGCTGCGGGTGCTCGACGGCCGTCCGATCGGGCAGTCGCCGGTGACGCCGGTGGCGCTCGCCGAGCTGGTCGGGCTGGTGGCCAGCGACGTCATCAGCGGCAAGATCGCCAAGGACGTCTTCACGTCGATGTGGGAGACCGGCGACGCGGCCCGGGTGATCGTCGAGCGTGACGGGTTGCGTCAGATCAGCGACGAGGCGACCCTGCGCTCGATGTGCGAGCAGATCATCGCGGACAACCCCAAGCAGGTCGAGCTGTACCGCGCCGGCAAGGAAAGCCTGCTCGGGTTCTTCGTCGGGCTGGTCATGAAAGCGTCCGACGGCAAGGCCAACCCGGGGCTGACGACCGAGCTGATGAAGAAGCTGCTCGCTGGGAGCTAGCGGCCGGTTCGCCCGGTGCGAGCCGCGGGCCGCCGGGTCGACGAGCTGTCGCCAGGCGGTCCGGATTCCTTGCTCTTCGGCGACCACACCGAAGGTACCTCGCGGTGGCTGGTGCCGAGGCGGAGCCGGCGGTGTGATGACCGCAGGGTCAACTTCACGCGCGGAGCGAGTTGCTGCATGTGATCGACGGTAGGGGTCGCGGATCTGCGGAGCAAGTTCTCGCCGCGCTCACCGCGCCGAGGGAGATCTCCAACCCAGGGCTGTACTTCTCGGCAGCGAGCGCCTGCCGACCCGCTGTTCTTGGTATGATCTCCGGCCCGGCGAGTGCACCTCGGTAGGTGCTCGCCGCGTCCGATGACGCAGAGCGCCCGCCTCTACAACGTCTACGTCGAGCGACCGCGGTCGCCCGCGCCGGGCGCGGTTGCCAAGCTGGCGCAGGCCATGGCGACCCACTACGGCATCGCCGCCGGCGAGCTCGAGCGCCGGCTCGCCAGCGGGCGCTTCCGCGTCAAGGGCAACGTCGATCGGGTGACCGCCGACTCGTTCGCGGGCGATCTGGCCCGGCTCGGCGCGGTCGTGCTGGTGTCGCCGGTCGAGGACACGCCGCCGCCGGCGCCGGTCTCCGGGCCGGCCGCGGTGGCGCCGGGGCCGGTGTCGCTCCAGCAGCCGCGCGTCGCCGCGCCGATCAAGCCGGCCGCGCCGGCGGTTGCCGCGCCGGCGGTCGCCGCGCCGGCGGTTGCCACGCCGGCGGTCGCCGCGCCGGCGGTTGCCGCGCCGGCGCCGGCCAGGCCGCAGTACACGTCGGGACTCTCGGCGGCGGCGGCGGCGCCCAGCGATGAGGCCGGGATGGGTGCGCTGGCGGGCGAGCTGCCGCTGACGCTCTCGATGCTCGACGACAGTGACGACCTGAGCTCGTCGGGCAGCCGGTCGGCGGTTGGCTTGCCCGCGAGTTTCGGTCCGCCACCCGACACGATGGGCGGCGGGCCCGGCGATGACATCGACGTCTCGATGGACGACGATGACGACGCACCGGCGCTGGAACCCGATCGCCTGCTGGCGGAACGCGCGGCGCACGACGGAGCCGGCGGCGCGCCGCGTCAGGTCGGCTTGCCGGCCAGTTTTGGTCCCGCGGCGGGCATGGCGGATCTCGGCAGCCGGCCAAGCAGCGGCGGTCCGGCGCTGACCGGACCGACCGATCTGTTCGCGCCACCCGAGGCCACGGCCGAGCTCGAGTTCGCGCTCGACGTCGAGCCACAACGCAAGAAGAAGCAGGCCTCGATTCCGCCGCCGGTCGCGGCGCACGAACCGGCGACCGCCACCCCACCAGCACCGACACCGCGGAGCTCGGGGGCTCATCCGGTCGCGCGTCCGCCGGGTGAACCGGCGTGGCGCAGCTACGGGCGCGATGAGCGGGTGCGGTTCGTGGCCGGCGTCGTGATCGCGGCGGCGCTCGGCGCCGTGCCGGCGATGCTGATCTCCTCGGTGCGCGAGCGCTCCGCGTTCGCCGAGCTCGACGGCAAGCTCGAAGACCGCCAGGAAGTCGAGAAGCACCTGAACTGGGACGGCCTCGATCGGGTGCGGACGTCCTTCATCGAGCGCAAGCGCGCCGAGCGTCAGAGCATCGCGCTCACGTCGCTCTTGATCTGGGCCGTGATCAGCGGCGGTGTCGCCTGGCTGTGGTTCCGCAAGATCGACTGGGACCGCGTGCTGGGCCCGGCACCGCGATAGGTCGGCGCAGCTGCCCAGCTCAGGTCGTGGGTCGCGGCGGCCAGGTCGCGAAGGCCTGCGCGAACCGGGTCGGCGCGGCGACCCCGTGGTGGAGGAGGACGGCATCGGACTCGGCGACGAGGCGAGCGCCGGCCGAGCCTTCGGTGAGCTCGCCGAGGCGGCGGCGGGCCAGGGCGCCGACGACGGGTAGCTCGTAGGCCGAGGCGGTGATCGCCAGGTCGAGGTGGCGACGCGCCCGATCCTGATCGCCCTCGATGCTGGCGATCGCGGCGGCGAGCAGCTCGGCCTGGGCGCGCAGGTAAGGCGCCCGATCGCGCGCGATGCGGGCCAGGTGGGTGCGGGCGCCGATCGCGTCGCCGCGACGGACGCAGATACGGGCCAGCTCGATCGACGTCTCGACCCGCACGATCTGCACGTGATCCATCACCCCGCCCAGGAAGCAGTTCAGCTCCGCCTCGGCGATCTCGAGGCGGGCGTCGTCGCCCTCGTAGAGCGCGAGCTCGGTGACGGCGCGGGCGTGAAACCAGTGCTGGAGGTGGAGGCGCTCGGGCTCGCCCCAGCTCGCCGCGGCGAGCTCGGCGTGCGCCCGCTCGACGTCGTCGGCGGCGAGCCACACCATGTTGGCCGACCAGCGGAACGTGGTGCCGGCGTAGCGATCACCGCGGCGCAGCGCGTCGCGCACGTACTCGTCGTAGCGCGGGCGCAGCTCGCCGAAACCGCCGTGGCGGCGCATCGCGAACAGCAGGAACATGCGCAGGTGATTCAGCTCGCCGGTGGTGCCGTAGGTGTGGTTGCGGAGTTGCTCCTCGGCGTCGACCATGAC
The DNA here is from genome assembly GCA_947483555.1 of Myxococcales bacterium. Lineage (GTDB taxonomy): Bacteria > Myxococcota_A > Polyangia > Haliangiales > Haliangiaceae > UBA2376. Next base: position 67,004 of record CANKMW010000033.1, on the reverse strand, counting down.
GTCGATGGCGTGGATCAGATTGCCGGCGAAGTACTCGACGATGCCCTCGGCGGCGCGGGCGATCGCCAGCAGCAGGCGGCTGCGACACCTGGTGGCGAGCGCGGCGGCGCGAACGCACATCGCTCGGGCGCGCTTGATGTGACGTTCGCCGCCGGCGGCCACGTACATGGCGTGATAGGCCAACGCGTAGGCGACCCGGCGCTGATCGCCGATCCGGAGCGCGCACATGAGGCCGGCCGCGCAGAAGGCCGCGCCGATGACCGGGTCGACCATGCCGAGGCCGAGCGACGCGGCGCGGTAGACCTCGTAGCGGCGCAGGTGGCGCGGATCGGCGAGCGCGCGGACCTTGACGTCGGTGCCGCGCACCGCGATCCACAGGGTGCGGGCGATCAGCTCCCGGCGGGCGGCGCTGGCCGAGCGCGGATAGCGGGCGCCGACGGCGGCGATCACGGTGCGCAGCATCGCCAGCCCGGCCGCGGTGTGGCCGCTGACCAGCAGCTGCTCGGCCGCCGAGCGGCGGCAATGGAAGCCGTCGTCGCCATCGAGCTCGTCGGCGGCGCGCAGGTACGCGGCGGCGGCCTCGGGGCCGCGACCGGCGCAGGCCAGGGCCTCGGCGCCCTCGATCAGGAGCTCGCGGCGGATGTCGCGATCGCCGTGGTCGGCACCGAGCCGGAGCGCGGCGGCGCACAAGGCGGCGATCTGTTCGAACCGCGGCGCGCGCGTCGAGCGCCGCGCGGCGCGGCGGGCCAGGTCGCCGGCTTGCTCGGTCAGGCCGGCGGCCTCGAGGTGCTTCACGACCGCCAGCGGATCCTTGTCGACCAGCCCGCTGGCGGTGAGCGCGGCGGCCAGGCGCGCGTGGTAGCGGCGGCGGCGCGCCGGCGCGACCCGGGCCACGACCGCGGCGCGCACCCGGTCGTGGTAGGGCTCGACCGGATCCGAGCCCCGCGCACCGCCGGTGCGAACCAGCCCCGCTGCCCGCAGCACGCCGAGCCATTTGGCGCTGCTGCGCGGATCGAGGCCGAGCGCGTCGATGACCAGCGACTGTGGCAGCGGTCGACCAGCGACCGCGACCAGCTCGAGGATGCGGCGCGCCGACATGTCCATGCGCGCGATGCGAGCCCACAGCGCGTCGTCGAGCCGGACCCGGCGTGGCGGCGCGGCGTGGCGCAACAGCTCGCGCAGGAACATCGGGTGGCCATCGGCGGCGGTGGCCAGCGCGGCCGCGTCGGCGACCCGGTCGGGAGCGACCAGCGCGACCAGCCCCTCGGCCTCGGCCTGGCTCAGCCGCTCGAGCTCGATCACGCGCACCGGCCCGGCCAGCGCCGGTGGCGAGTCGCCACGCCACGTCAGCACCAGCATGAGGCGCGGCGCGCCCGGCGCGTGCAGGATCTCGCGCAAGAGCGCCAGCGAGTCGGCGTCGGCCCACTGGATGTCGTCGATGGTCAGCACCACCAGCCGGCGCAGCGCCAGCTTGCGCAACAGCAACCGCAGGCCGCGGAACGCGCGGGCCCGCAACTCGAACGGGTTCTCGGGCAACGTCGCCGACACCCGCATGATCGCCGGCACGCGCAGCAGCACCGGGAACACGTGCGCCAGCGCCGCGGTCTCACCCGGCGGCGGCAGCGTCGAATCGCCGAGCTCGAGCAGGATCATGGCGCGCGCGATCGCATCGACCACACCGTCCAGCCCCTTGTAGGGCACGCTCTCGCGCTCGTGGCAACGGCCCGAGAGGATGAGCGCGCCCGGCCGCGCCCGCACCGCCTGTTCGAGGAACTGGCGGACCAGCGCGCTCTTGCCGATGCCCGACGCGCCCTCGATGCGGACCGTCACCGCGCCGCCACCGTCGACGTCGGCGAGCGCGTGGGATAACGCGTCGAGCTCGGCGACCCGGCCGACGAACGGCGAACGCGACGGACCATCCTCGGTGCTGAGCCGCGGCGCCGCCAGCCGGGCCAGGATCGCGGCGCCGTCGGGCCGCAGCGCCGGGTCGATCGCGAGCAGGTCGAGACACAGCGCGGCCAGATCGGCCGGCGCGTCGACGAGCGCGTCGGCCGACGGGCGCTGGTGCTGCTTGCGCAGCAGGATCTCGAGCGGCAGGCCGTCGATCGGCAGCTTGCCGGTCAGCGCCTCGAACAGCATGACGCCGACCGAGTACCAATCCGACGCCGGGCTGGCGGCGGCGCTCATCGCTTGCTCGGGCGCGACATACGCGGCGGTGCCGACCGCGGTCTTGTCGCTGGCGTCGCGCGGCGCCAGCTCGGCGGCGAGGCCAAGATCGAGAATCACGACCCGATGCTTGGCCGTGACCATCACGTTGGAGGGCTTGAGATCGCGGTGGACCTTGCCGGCGCGGTGCAAGGCATCGATGCCCGAGGCCAGCTGGCGCAGCCCCGAGCGTACCCGCCGCTCGTCGTAGCGGAACTGCGCTGGCGACGACGGCGCCAGTGATGACGCGAGCGCGATCTCCTGGGAGGTGTCGATCGCCTCGGCGTCGGGCTCGCTCCAGAACCAGTCGCGGATGCTCTTGCCGTCGACCAGCTCCATGGTGAAGAACCAGTGTCCGGCGTCGTGCATCAGCTCGCCGAGCCGCACCAGGTTGCGGTGCTCGATGTCGGCGTGGATGCGGAACTCGGACTTGAGGCGGAACAGGTTCTGGGCGTCGAGGTGGCGCAGGGTCTTGAGCGCGACCGCCATCCCGCGTTCGTGATCCCACGCCTCGTACACCACGCCCATGCCGCCCTCGCCGAGCGTTCGCCGCAACGCGAACCGCTTCGTGCCGGTGAACACCGGCGCGTGCGCCTCTCCCTCGCGCCAGTGCGGCGACGGGCTCGACATGCGCGTCGATTATGGCGGAGCGAACCTTGGATGCGGCCGGGTAAGAACGGTGGGCGCCCGCACGCTCCTCGTTCAGGGTCGTCAGCCCCGCGCGTAGCAGGCAGCGTCGAGCAGCGCGTTGTCGGTGTCGGCCTGACGGTTGCGATGCAGTTCGAAGACGCAGTCACGCAGCATGCGCAGATCGCGGGCGGCCGCGGTGACCAGGCGCAGCCCGGTGGTGCGCAGCAGGCCGAGTGGGCCACCCTGACCAGGCGGTGCCTGGCGCACCTGATCGAAGCAGACCTCGCCGCGAACCCAGATGACCTCGTCGATCTCGGGCACCTCGAGCTCGAGCACGATGTCGCGCGGCGACGGCCCACCGACGTAGGGCCGCTCGAGGCGGGCGCCCTCCGCCGACAGGTCGATCACGAGGCCGGGCCGGTCGTGCCCGCTCACCACCTCGGAACAGAACGTCTCGACATCGATCCGCGGGGCGAGGCGCCTCGCATCCAGCCATGCATACGGGTCGCGCATGTAGGATATTGTCGGACTCACCTCCAAGCCGGGCAAGAAAACCGATCGCTCACGGCGGCAAGTAGCCGTCGCGGCGGTAATTGCCGCGCCCGGTCGGCCACAGCAGGCAGTTCGCCGTCGATCCGGGCACCTCGTAGACCTGGACCTGGCGCACGCGGTCCTCGCCGTCCTTGAGCGAGACCACGATGTCGAGATCGCCGTCGCCGTCGGCGTCGCCGATGGTCGGCACCGGCATGGCGCCGCGGTCGGGCAAGGGCACGCGGTGCAGCTCGTTGCCGGCGGCGTCGAGGACGACCAGGTGCCCGCCGCCGCCGGTCGAGTAGGTGGCGAACACGATCTCCGGTACCCCGTCGCCGGACAGGTCGGCGACCACCACGCCGCCGGTCGCCACCGTCGCGCTGGTGGTGTACGCGGTGTTCCACACCGTCTGGGCCCGGGCGTCGACGGCGTGGATGCGGCCATCGAAGCCCGCGAACACGATCTCCTTGCCGGCGCGCGCCGGATCGAGCTCGACCACGGTCGGCTGGTTGGTGATGCCGACGACGTTGTCGCCGTAGTCCCACAGCCCGGACAGGAAGTCGCCGAAGCGCGGCGGCGCCTCCCACCCCGGCGGCCGCGTGCCGTCGTGGTGCAGGACCCACAACGCGACCCCGCGCTCGCGGTCGTTCTGGGCCGTGTTCTGCACCGACCCGAGCAGGATGAGCTCGGCGGTGCCGTCGCCGTCGAGGTCGGCGATCGCCGGCGCCGAGTTGGTGAAGTGGCCCTGCTCGTCGACCGCCTCGTCATCGGCGTAGCCCTGTTGCGCCAGCCGGTAGTCGACCATCATGCGGATGCCGCTGAACTTGGTGCGGCCGTCGAAGATCGGGGCGGCGTCGAAGGCGCGGCCGGTGCCGGCGTGCAGCGACGCGTAGGCGTTGTCGTGGGGCGCGAAGATGTCGACGCGGTCGTCGCCATCGACGTCGCCGATGGCCAGGTTCTGGTCGTAGCCGCCGGTGACGTAGCAGGCGTCGTCGCAGCCGGCGGCGCCGCCGGTGTTGGGCGGGAACCCGGTGACCACGCTGCCGTTGGCCTCGTAGGCCATGACGATGTCGCGGCGGTTGGTGCCGTCGAGCGGATCGTTGGTGACCACCACCAGCTCGAGGGCGCCGTCGCCGTCGATGTCGCCGGCGCCCAGCGTGCGCAGCTCGTCGCGCCAGGTGACCGGGAAGTTGGGCAGCGCGGTGCCGGCGGCGTCGAACGCGAACAGCTGACCGCGCGAGGCGATCGCGACCTCGAGCCCCGGCCGCCCTGGCAACAGGTCCGCGACCACCGGTGACGACCAGATGCGACCGCCGGTCGCGGCTCGCCACGCGACCGTCCCGCTGCCACCCGCGGCGACGTGCCAGACCAGCAACAGCTCGTCGCGGGGCGCGATGATCTCCGGGGTGCCGTCGCCGTCGAGGTCGGCGATCGCCGGCGACGCGAGCCAGCCCTCGTGCCAGCGATCGGCCAGCGTGTAGGCGAGCGTCGGCGCCGCCACCGTCGCCGAGCCGCCCGCCGGCGCCGGGGTGCAGCTCGGGCTGGGCAGCGGCAGCGGCGGCGCATCGGGTCCGCCATCACCGTCGCCGTCGCCGCCACACCCCGCGAGCACGACCAGAGCTGCAATGCGCCGCATGCGTCGATGCTACCGCATCACGCCGGCCGGGCCCGCACCACCGGCTTGCGCGGTCGGGCCATCGGCGCGACCCTGTCCGCGATGCTTCCACGGCTTCATCTGGTCGAGTTCAACGATCTGGCGGCGACCCCGGCGGCGCTGCGCGACGTCATCGTCGAGAGTCTGTCACGATCGTTGCGCTGGGGCCGCATGCTGCGCGGGCTGGTCGAACCGTTCCGCGGCTTCCTCACCGCCGCCGGCACCGACGAGGTGCTCGACCTGTGCGCCGGCGCCGGCGGTCCGGCGTCGACGCTGGCCACCGAGCTCGGCGCGCGCGGTGCCGCGCCGCGCTTCCTGTTGACCGATCTGTTCCCGCGCCCGGCGGCGTGGACCGCGGTTCGCGCCGAGCACCCGGGCGTGATCGACTTCGTCGAGGATCCGGTCGACGCCACCGCGATCCCGCGATCGCTCTCCGAGGGCCGGGCCCGGGTCGTGATCAACGCGTTCCACCACTTCTCGCCATCGCTGGCCCGCGCCATCCTCGCCGATGCGGTCGCCGGCTCGCGCGGCATCTTCATCTCCGAAGCGCTGGTCCGCAATCCGCTCAGCTTCCTCGCGTTCGGTCCCGCCGGACTGGCCGCGCTCTATGCGGAGCCACTCCTGGCGACCAAGGATCGGCTGGCCAAGGCGCTGCTGGTCTGGGCGACGCCGATCGCGCTCCTCGCCGGCACCTGGGACGGGTTGGTCTCGACGATGCGCATCTACGAGGAGTCCGACCTGCGCCAGATGGTGGCGCCGCTCGGCGACCGGTTTCGCTGGACCTACGGCACGTACCGGTACCCGTTCGGTGGTCGCGGCTACTACTTTCACGGTGTGCCGCGGTCGCCGGCCGTGGTCGAGTGATCACACTCGGTTGATCACCCGCGGTTGATCAACCGTCGACGAGCAGATCGATCGTGGCGCGCGATGGCACGAAGAAATAGCCGCCGCCGCGCGGGATGACGAAGCGCGGCATCCCGAGTCGCTCGTCCTCGTCCTGGTCGGGGGCCGCGGGGACCGGCGACGGATTGTCGAGACGTAGTCGGACCGGCTCGGCCGGGATCGAGAACCGGCTGCCGCCCGGTCCCGCCACCAGATCGGGTTCCTGGAACACGCCGTGGAAGCCGGGGTTGTTGTTCCAGATCTGCTGCACGAACTCGAAGCCGTGGGTGATGCTGGCTTGCAAGCACACGAACAGGAGCCCGCTGCGGGTCTGGTCGTCGTCGCCGGCCTCCGCGCTGGCCTCGTCGCCGGCTTCGGGTTCGCTGGCGATGGCGGCGTGGGCGGCGATCGCGTCGTCGGTGATGGTGTCCTCGGCGAGCAGCTTGCGCAGCAGCTGGTCGGGATCGAACAACCGCCCGTAGGCACGGCCGCGGCGCAGGATCCGGTGCCGCCTGACCACCTTCCACGACTCGCTCTCGGGACCGCCGCGCTGGTCGCGGGGATTGGCACGCCGCACGTGGGAACCGATCGGACACGCCAGGCCATGGGGATCCGCGCCGTACGTGAACGCGTTGATCTGCTCGGGTGGCAGGCGCTGCTCGCCCGGCGCGAACGGGCACGACATCGTCGAGTTGCCGTTGGTCCATCGGCCCATCGCGCGGGCGGCCAGCCAGTGCGCCGCCGCCGCGGGATCGGTTGGCACCGAATGCCCCTCGGCCACCCGCTGTCCGGCGAACCGCTTGCCGAGCTTCGCGAACGTGCGCCAGAAACCGATGACGTCCTGCTCGAGCTTGCGAAACACCAGGAAGGTGCCGTTCTTGCCGACGTCGAAGCCACCGTGCTTCGGATGCCCGACATCGAACTGCGGGCTCTTGGGCACCTGTCCGTACTCGTTGCGGTAGCCGAGCAGCAGCTCGCCGGCGGCGATCGTGTTGTTGACGCTGGGCGGGACCGTCGTCGCGTCTGGCTGACCCTTGATCGCCGGCTGCGACACACCATCGGCGAACCCGAACGGCTCGCGCTCCAGCCACCGCGAGCTGAGCTCGCTGGCCATCGGCCGGCCGCGAAAGCGCTTGATCAGCGCCCGCTGGGCAAGGTCGATCGCCTGGCGATCCTTGCGCGTCGTCGCGTAGAGCAGCAGCATCGCGTCGCACGCGGACAAGTCGATCCCGCCCCGGGTCTGGTCCTTCCAGTCGGTCGGGGTCGGCTTGTTGGTCTCGAACTGCTCCAGCGACTCGAGGTCGTCGGCGGCGCGCTGGTCGTCGACAGGATCGCCGAGCACGCGGGCGCGCCGTTCCATGCCGGCCTTGGCCTCGAACGGGAAGCGCTGGACGATCTGGGGATCGAGGCCGAGCTTGCGCAGGCCCTTGGTGGTGAACGCGACCTGCAGGCGTCCGGGCACCTGACCGCCGGCGACCGCCAGCTGTTCGGGACCGGGACCGCCGGCCCACGCGATGTCGCCGCGCACGTCGCGTAGCCATGCTCGCGCGGCGTCCGGATCGTCGGGAACCTCGACGAACAGGAACGAGGACCAGCGGAACTTCCGCGCCCAGCCGCGGAACAGGAGCGCCTGGATCTGCGCCAGGTCGGCGCCGTCGAGGGTATCGGGGACAGCTTCAGGATCGATCGAGCTCACGGCAGGCTCCGGGGATGAAGAGGCCCAAGCAACGGGTACCGCCCAGCGCAAGGAATCACAGGCGGACCAACCAGCGCGGGAGGTCCTCGGGTTCGAGCGCGCGCACGGCGCCGCGGTGGACGGCGATGTCGTTGTTGATGTTGTCGACGCTCGAGTAGCGCACGCCGCTCCACCACACCTGCGACGCGATCTGGCGGTCACGGGCCCATTGCTTGAAGGTCTCCTCGTCGTCGGCGCCGTCGTGGATCAAGTTCTTGGTTCGCGGGTAGCCGACGGTGTTCGACCACACCGCGGTCAGGCCGCCCGCCGCCCGATCGACGAACTCGCCGAGGTAGCTGTCCCAGCTGAAGTCGTAGTTGGAGAAGAAGATGAGGCGGTGACGGCGGCGTTTCGATTCGACGTCGCGGCGATCGTGGAGGATGACCCAGCGGGCAAAATGGATGCTGCTGATGCCGCCCAGCTCGCCGTGCACGAACCAGATCCGAGCCAGCTGATCGATGGCCAGCAACACGACTCGCTGCGTGAAGTAACGAAAGTACCCGGGCTTGATGTCGACCAGGTGGGTGAGCTGGTTCTGGACGATGCGGTCTTCGACGGCGATCAGGTCGGGCATGCCGTGCACGGCGCGGTTCGACGTGTCGGGTTTGTCGCTCGCTTCCCGGCGGCGCAGGACGGCGTACCAGGCCAGGGTGAGCGGCAGGAGCGGGAGCGCGAGCAGCAGGACGGCGGCGCCGATGAGGACCAGGGTCGCCCACTTGCGGAGCGTGAAGCCGAGGCCGCGTTCGACCGCCGGTTCGAGGTCACCTGGCTCCAGGCCCGCCGGCGTGCTCTCCAGGTGACGGCGGATCTCGTCGTGGACCTCGATCGGCGTCCTGGTCGTCAGGCTCAGCCGGTGTTCATCGAGGTAGGTGCGGATGACCTCGTGGACTCGGCCGGCGGCCTTGACCTTGGTCTTGGGCACGCCGCGATAGCCGGAGTAGAACGCCTCGGCGCGCAGCGAGTGCTCGAGCATCCATTCCACCCAGGCGTCGCCGCTGGCCATCGCCGGGTAGCCGATGCAGGCGCCGAACACCCGATCGAAGTCGAGGACCGCATCCGGCTGCGACGCCCGGGCCAGCACGTTGCGCAAGTAGTCGTCGGGATCGCCGTCGTGGTTGCTCTCCCAGACCAGCACCAGCGGCAGCTGGTTGTCGGCGGGGCCGAGCTTGTCGTCGACGATCACGAAGCGCATGAAGTGGGTGTCGTCCGCGAGCAAGCCGGGCAGGAAGATGTCGTTGCGGACCGCTTGTCCTTCGCGGACCACGGGGCGTTGCTTCTGCTTGCTGGTGTTGTTGCCGGTGAGATCATCGTGGATCACCTGCAGGACGGATCGCAGCCGGTCGACACTTTCATCGTCTGCCACCAATTCAGCGGCAATCGTCAGGGCGCGCGAAGCGTAACGGGTGGGGTCGAACACGGGCAGCGTCCTCCAGTCAGGCGTTCACGAGTCGAGTCAGGTGATCGGCGCGCTCGTACGACTCGGTCCGGGCAGCAGCATGTCGAGCATCGTCGCCGGCTGGCGGACGCCTTGCCGCGCCATCCAGTGATGCGCGGTCGCGCGCAAGGCCGCGCCCGCATCGCCGCCCACCAGGTTGCCCAGGCGGTTGCGCGCCGCGTGGGCGTACAGGTAGGTCTCGGTTCGATCGAAGGCGGCGAGCGCGTCACGGTAGCCGTCGGCGGCGCGGTCGGTATCGCCCTCGAGCTCGGCGATGCTGGCGGCGATCATGATGGAGCAGGCTCGCATCAGCGGCATCTGCGAGCGTCGAAATCGTCGCACGATGCGGCGCGCCTCCGCCAGGCAGGCGCGCCGCCGATCGCTCCCGCGCGGCGCGCCGGCGGCGCAGGCCAGGGCGTGGCGGGCCAAGGTGGCGCGGAGCAGCAGATCGAAGACCGGCGCGCGATCGAGCATGGCGCGCCGGACCGGGCCCAGCTCGTCCTCGAGCAGCGGGGTCGCCGCCTCCGGATCGCCGCGGTACAGGGCGAGATCGACCCGCGAGCACAGCGCGAGCATGTGCTGGAGTTGCTTGGCGCCCCCCGGCGAGGTCCACGACGCCAGCGCGTCCACGATCTCGCCCTCGATGTCATCCGGATCGAGGCGGGCGAGCCAGGCGACCGGGAATCCGCACCGCAACGTGACCGCGGTGTAGCGGTTGCCGGTCCGGGTCGCGCCTTGCACCATGGCCGGGACGCGGCGTGACAGCTCGTCGACCTCGCCGAGGTAGTAGAGGCTGAAGCAGCTGAACATCGAGACGGTGTCGAGCTCGAAGCCGGCGCGCCCGACCACGGCGCGGTAGACCGTGATCGCCTCGGTGAACAGGTCGTAGGAGGTGCGCCACTTGTTGTGCAGGAGCAGGTCGAGCATGCCGCGGGTGGTGAGGAGCTGGGCCTTGGCCTGCGCGTTGCCGGGCACGGTCATCTGCTCGAGGCGGGCCAGCAGCCGCTGGGCGCGCCGGGGCGCGAACATCGCCGCCAGCCAGTCGGCCTCGAGCGCGATCGCCCGCGACACCCGCCACGGCTCGCCCAGCTTGAGCGCCAGGTGCAGAAAGCGGGCGGCGAAGTCGGCGGAGCGGAACGGATCCACCATGGCCAGACCGAACGAGGTGCCCTCGCAGACGTCGACGCGGGTCAGGTCGGCCTGGCTGCACTCGGTGATCGGCCGCGGCTTGAAGCCGAGCCCGCGCAGGCGCAACCAGGCACGGCGGGCCAGCATCGATGCCAGCGCACGCAACGGCGTCCGCGGCAGCGATAACCCGACGCCGGACAGCACGGTGCGCGTCAGCTCCATGCCCTCGGAGATGTACCCCGATTGCAGCAACTGCTCGGCGGCCCGCCGCCGCAGCTCGAGGGCGTTCGAGGCGTCGGAGCCCTCGGCCGCGGCCAGGAACTGATCGGCGGCTTCGCGCGGGCGGCCGGCGTAGGCGAGCGCGTCGGCGAGCTGGCTGCGCAGCGCGCGCTGGTCGTCGGGCGTCCACGCCGGGCTCTCGAGCGCCATCTGGTAGCAGCGGGCGGCGCGGTCGAAATCGAGCTTGGCGTGGGCTTCGTCTCCGGCGCGGCGCGCGAAGCCCGCGGCCCGCGCCAGCTCGCCGGCGCCGTACCAGTGGCGGGCGAGCTGCTCGGCGGTGCCGCGGCCCGAGAGCGCGGTGGCCAGCGCGCGATGATGGCGGGCGCGGCGCTCGGCCGGCAGCACCGCCAGCAGGGTCTCGCGGATCCGGTCGTGGTACGGCTCGATGGTGTCGTCGGCCCGGGAGCCGTTGGTGCGCACGATGCGCTGGGCCCGCAGATGCACCAGCTGTCGATGGAGGTCGGCGCTCGGCAGCGTCGAGGCCAGCGCCAGCGCCCGCTGGGCCAGGGGTTCGCCGGCAACTGCCAGCACAGCGGCCGTGGAGGAACCGGCACAGCTCCATCAAGAAGAACGGATTGCCGGCGGCCTCCCGCACCAGGCGGCGTGCGGTGTCGTCGTGGCCGGGGCCGAGCTGGGCCAGCGCCAGGTCCATGGCCACCGTTGGCGCCAGCGGGCCGAGATCGATCGTGGTCTGTTCGGCGTCGAAGCGGCGGGCGAGCTGCAACACCGGGTTCGAGCCGTCGACGCGCGTGGCGAGCAGGAGCAAGAGCCGGGGCGGGTCGGGCGCGCGCATGAGATCGGCGAGCAGCGTGGTGGTGTCGCGATCGACCCACTGCATGTCGTCGAGAAAGAAGATGACGTGGCGCCGCTCGGTCAGGCGCTGCAGGGCCTCGCGCAGGGCGGCGAAGGCGTAGGTGCGCAGCTCCTGGGGGTCGGCGACCTGGCGGGTCCGCGGCGCGTCGGCGATCGCCGGCACCCGACCCAGCACCGGGAACAGCGCGGGCAAGAGACAGGCGTCGCGCGGCAACAGGGCCTCGGCCTCGGCGACCGGCAGCTCCAGCCACCAGTTCGACAGCTCGTCGATGAGATCGTCGATGGCCTTGTAGGGCACGTCCTCGCGATCGAAGCAGCGCCCGCGCAGCACCAGCAACTCCTCGTGCGACGCGCGCGCGCGATCGAAGAAGCGGTGGACCAGCGCGCTCTTGCCCATGCCCGATGGCGCGCGCACGATCGCGACCGCGGCGCGGCCCTTGCCGAGCTGGCCCAGCGCGACGTCGAGCTGGTCGAGCTCGGCGTCGCGGCCGGCGAAGCCGCCATCGCGTGACTTCGACAGGCCGCTCAGGCTGCGCTCGTCCTCGGCCAGGCCGAGCCGGGTCATCAGCATCCGGCCCGACGGCCGCGCCGCCGGGTCACGGTCGAGCAATTCTCGACACAGCTGATCGAGATCGGCAGGAACGCCGTCGGCCAGATCCGACGGTGCCGGCGCATCCCGGGTCTGCTTGTCGAGCACCACCCGGGCCGGCGAGCCGTCGAACGGCAGGCGGCCGGTCAAGGCCTGGAAGATGACGACCCCGACCGCGTACCAGTCGGCGGCCGCCGACAAGGTCGAGTCGGCGGCGCATTGCTCGGGCGCCATGTAGGCGACCGTGCCGACGATCGAACCCGACTCGTAGCCGCGGCGGCTCTCGAGCTCGGCGACCAGGCCGAAGTCGAGCAGCACGACGCGCCCTTCGCTGGTGACCCGCACGTTGGGCGGCTTGACGTCGCGATGGATCTTGCCCGCCGCATGAAGCGCCAGCAGGCCGCGCGCGAGCTGCGGCAACGCCAGCCGCAGCCGATCGAGGTCGCAGGCGACCGGGACCTTCAACGACGGCAGCGGCGCCGCCGGGAGCACCCCGGCGCCCAGCTCGGGCACCTCGGTGCGGCGGGTGGCCGGCATCTCGTCGGCGGTCGCGGCGAGCGCCCAGTCGGAGCTCGGCACGTCGGACGCGCGGTGCCACAGGTAGGCGAGCAGATCGTCGCCGTCGAGCAGCTCCATCGTGAAGAAGCACGCCGCGGTGTCGACGACGAGATCGTAGAGCGCGACCAGGTTCGGGTGCGAGAGATCGGCGAGGCCGCGGAACTCGCGCTTGAGCTGGTAGACCTTCTCGATGTCGGGATTGGTGATGGTCTTGAGCGCGACCCGCTGGCCGCGCTCCCGATCCTCGGCCTCATAGACCACCCCCATGCCGCCTGCACCGATGCGGCGGACCACCTGATATCTCCCCGTGCTGAGCGCGCCCTCGAGCACTCAGTAAGAATCGTACACGAGCGAGGCTCGGACCACAGTGGCCACGACCACTTATCCGCTCCCGAGCCCGCGAGCGAACTGACTCACCGGGTAGATGACGGCCCGGATGCCGTTGCGGGCTCCGCTCCCGAGGGCGCGAATTTCAGAACCGGATCGCGGCGCTGATCGTCGCCCCACCCGCGGTCGGCGTGGGCGTGATCTCGACCGCGGCGCCGGGTTCGAGCGCCAACGCGAGCACGGCGGCGAGGCCCGCGGCGCCGGCGACGCCGAGGCCGATGTTGGCGAACAACGCCTGCCGCTGGCCGCGGTCGCGAACCGCCTCGGCCTCGTCGAAGCTGTGCTGATCACTCGCGGCATTGAGCACGGCGAGCTCGTCTTCGGTCTGGCCAACCTGCCACGCGAAGAAGCCGCCGGCGCCGGCGGTGACCACGGCCAGGCCGGTCCACGTCGGCCAGCGCACGATCGTCGGCCAGCCGCGGCGCCGCGGAGTCGCGCCCGGCGCGCGGCGGGGGTCCGGACGCTGGTCGCCGACCTGGGCGCCGCGCGCGTCGCCGGCGACGGTCCGCCGCGACAGCTCGTTGCCATGCTCGTCGACGACGGTGACTTCGACCGCGACCGAGCTCGCGTCGGCGGTCTGCAGGACGGCTCGCGAGCCGCTGACCCCGACCTCCGACGAATCGCCGAGCCGCAGGCGCATGCCGGTGACCAGCCCGAGCGGATCGTGGGCCGACAGCGTGATCTCGATGCGATCGCGGCCTCGAGTCACGGCGACGTCGACGGAGAAGCGGCCGATCTCGTCGGCCTCGGCGCGGGCCTCGGCGAACGGCTGTCCGATCTTGGGCGAGCTGCCTGGCGGCAACGCCGCCGCTGGGTCGAGGACGATCCAGCGTACGAAGTGTGCGCGCGCCACCGTGGTGTCGCCGAGCGCCGCCGCGCTCTCGCCCGCCAAGCGGTAGGCACGGCCGAGTTGCTTCGCGTCGAGGTCCCCGGTGGCGAGGGCCGCGGTCGCCAGCCGCCCCGCCGCCTCGTGATCGATGTCATCGATGGCCTGCTGGGCCTGGTCGAGCAGCGTGCTGTGGTCGTCGGCGGCGGCCGGGGTCCAGGCCAGCGCGAGCGTGATCAGGACGGTGCGCTTCACCAGGTCACCTTGCGCCGCAGCTCGCCACCCGACGGGACGGTGACGCGCAGGGACTTCGTGCGCCCGTCCTCGGTGGTCGCCTTGATCGTATGAACACCGGCCGCGAGCGAGACGCCGACGATCGGCGTGACTCCGAGCTTGCGGCCGTCGACGTAGACCGTCGCCCACGGCCTGGCGTCGAAGTAGAACTTGCCCGGCTTGGCCGGCGGCGGTCGCGGCGCGACCCGCGGCGGTCGCGGCTTCTCGACCTGGACCCGACCGACGTCGACCGTCGGAGCGGGGATGAGCGCGGGTGCAGGAGCCGGCGCGGCTGCCGGTGCGGCTGCGGCTGCGGCTGCGGCTGCGGGTGCGGCTACGGCTACGGTTTCGGTTTCGGTTTCGGTTTCGGTCGCGGTTTCGGCCGCGGTTCCGGCCGCGGTTCCGGTCGCGGTTCCGGTCGCGGTTGCGGTCACGGTTGCGGTTGCGGCTGCGGTTGCGGTCGGGATCTCGGCTGACTGTGCGTCGTCTCTCGTCCTCACCGCCCACAACACCGCGATCGCCACCGCCCCGGCGATCGCGATTCCGATCGCGACCTGGATCCACCGTCGCGCCGGGCGGACCTCGAAGCCGGCCACCTCGGGGACCGATGCGCTCGACGGCCGCGGCGTTGGCAGCGACACCACGACCTCGATCTCCGGCGAGGTATCGATCGGGTTCGCGATCGGGCTGCGCCAGTCGGCCACCGTCGGCACCGACGCCCGCGGCGGTGCCATCGCTGCGGCCTGGCCACCGACGAGGTCCATGCTCGGTACCGACGGTTCGGTTTCCTCGGCGCGCAGCGGCAACCGCTCCAGCAATCCGTTGGCGCCCGCGCCCGCCGCGGTCGGCCTCGGCTCGGTGTCGCCGCCATCGTCATCGAAGCGACGGTCGTTGGCGCGGACCTCGCTGCCGCAGCGCTCCCACACCACGTGCACGATCTGGTCAGCGCCGGCGATCGGCGTGGGGGCCATGGCCTCGAGCAGCGCCCGCCGCAGCTCCGCCGCGGTCGCGAAGCGCGCGTTGCGATCGACGCGCAACGCGCCCGCGAGCACGCCGTCGAGCCGGGCGTGCTCGGGGCCGAGGCCGGCCAGCTTCGGCACCTTGGCGTTGCGGATCCCGTCGACGGTATCGGCGGGCCCGCCGCCGCCGAACAGCCGCTTGCCGGTCAGCAGCTCCCACAGCACCACGCCGAGCGCCCACACGTCGGTCCGTCGATCGAGCGGCTCGGCGGCGAGTTGCTCGGGCGACATGTACGTGAGCTTGCCCTTGACCTTGCCCTCCTCGGTGCGCTCGCTGATGCCGTCATCGACCTTGGCGATGCCGAAGTCGAGGACCTTGAGGACGCCGTCGACGGTGACGAACAGGTTGTGGGGCGACACGTCGCGGTGGACCAGCCCGAGCAGGTTGCCCTGGCCGTCCCGCTGCTCGTGCGCGTAGTGCAAGCCGTCCGCGGCCTGGGCCACCAGCGCCACCGCCAGCGACGGTGGCACCGCGCCGCCGTGCTTGAGCAGGTGCGACAGCGGTGCGCCGCGCAGGTACTCCATCGCGATGTAGTACTCGTCGTCGACCTCGCCGAGCTCGAACACGCTGCACACGTTGGCGTGCGACAACCGCGCCGCCACGCGCGCCTCGGTCATGAGCATCTTCAGGAACGACGGGTTCTCGGCCAGCTCGGGCAGCACCCGCTTGATCACCATCGGCTTGACGAACCCGCCGGGGGCCAGCAGCTGCGCCGCCCACACCTCCGCCATGCCGCCGGCGGCGAGCCGTCCGCAAAGACGGTAGCGACCGAACATCACATCGCGACTGTTGGCGCGCTTGACCTGGGTCATGACTCGAGGAGCAGCCGGAACACACAGACCTCCACCCTATATGCTGCGAGGCCCTCACCTCGGGTGGCAAGTGAAAATCATAGCAGGGGTCGGACCGGCTTCCGTCGCGGCCTGGGCAGGGTGACAATAGGGGCGTGCGGCCTGGGGTTTCCCTGTTCGCGGCCCTGGCGCTCGGCGCCGTGGCGGCCTGCAGCTTCGATTTCGGTTTCGACGGAACCCGCTATCGCTGCGGGGCGGGCGAGCGATGCCCGTCCGGCCAGACCTGCGTTGGCGGCGTGTGCTCGCCGGAGCCGGATGCCGCGGCCGACGCCGACGACGGCGGGCCGCCGAGCAGCGTGTGCGGCAACCTGACGCTGCTCCAGGACAGCTTCGACGTCGGCGGCACCGGTCCGTTCTTCTCGAGCTTCGCCGACCCGGGCGTGACGGTCGGTGAGGGCGGCGGTCAACTGGTCATCGATCTCAACGCCAACATCGACGGCTACGCCGGCTACGACTCGACCTACTTCTACGATCTGCACGGCGGCTCGATCGACCTCGCGGTGGCCGAGGTCACCGGCGCGCTCACGATCCTCGAGGTCCGCAACCACCTCGGCAACGTGGCGCAGGTCGCGCACCAGAACGGGAACATCTACGCTGGCATCTTCAACGTCGCCGGCGAAGGTACGCTGGCGCAGCGGGCGTGGAACCCGGCCGAGCGCTTCTGGCGAATCCGCGAAGCCGACGGGATGATGAGCTGGGAGCTATCGACCGACCGCCAGATCTGGAACGACCTCCACCGGCGCGCGCTGCCCTTCGACGTCAGCCACGTCCGCGGCATCGTGTCGGCGGGCGCGACGGCGCCGCTGCCATCGCGGGCTCGGTTCGACGACCTCAACCTCGCCGCGCCCAGCGCGCCCTACTGCCCGGCGGCCGAGCTGCGCGACGACTTCGCCGCCTCACCGCTGGGGCCGACCTGGGAGCCGTACACCAACACCGGCTGCACGATCGCCGAGAGTGGCGGCAACCTGGTCATGACGTACTCGTCCGGCGTCGGCAACGTGTTCTGCGGCATGACGTCGTTGCACCTGTGGGACCTGTCGCGCGGCGACGGCCTGGTCGTCGACGGCATGGCCTTCCCGTCGCTGACCAACTTCGTCGGCTACCTGCAGGCCGCGGTCCCCGGCACCGGCAGCGCGAACCGCATCGAGACCACCCTCGACGGCACCCAGTTCGAGTACCGCGTCTACGTGAACGATGCCGCCACCGACCAGCGCTCGATGGTCATCGATCGCGTGCTGCACCGGTGGTGGCGCATGCGCGGCGACGGCGCGGTCGCGATCTTCGAGACCTCGACCGACAAGGTGAGCTGGACCGAGCGCTTCCGGTCCACGGTGCCGTTTCCGCTCTCGCCGCTCGAGGTCAACCTGGGCGCTGGCCACTACGGCAACATCGGCGGAATCCCGCTCACGATGATGGTCCCGGGCATCAACGCCGACTGACGCAGCCGAACCCCGATCAGCCGCGATCAGCTGCGGCCGAGCAGCTTGGCCAGCTCGCCCGACTCGAGCTGCTTGTCGAGGTTGTCGGCGCCGCCGATCAGCACGCCCTTGACGAAGACCATCGGAAAGGTCGGCCAGCCGGTCCACATCTTGAGCGCGGTTCGGCGCCGCCAGGTGTTCAGGTAGCTACCGTACTCCAGGTAGTGAAAATCGATTCCCTTCGCCTTCAGGGCCTTGCGGGCGCGGCGCGGATGCGGATTCTGCTTCATTCCGACCACGACCACGTCGTGGCTGGCGATCGCAGCCTGGACCTCCTCGACGATGTCGCGGTGGCTGTCGGCGACCTTGTCGCGGATGGAGGGGTGGATCTTGTCTTCGGGGAGCAACTGGCGCGGCATGGGCGCACTCTAGCCCGTCCCGCCGAGCTTGCACGCCGCGGGTTGGGCGTCGATAGTCGCGCCATGAGCGCCGACAACGAGCGTCACGGAGGCGCGATCATCGCCGACGTGCTGGTCCGCCACGGGGTCAAGCATCTGTTCACGCTGTGCGGCGGCCACATCTCGCCGATCCTCACCGGCGCCGAGTCGCGCGGCATCCGCGTCGTCGACGTCCGCGACGAGGGCCATGCCGTGTTCGCAGCCGACGCCGCGGCGCGCATGACCGGCATCGTCGGGGTCGCCGCGGTCACCGCCGGCCCCGGCGTGACCAACACCGTCACCGCGCTCAAGAACGCGCAGATGGCGCAGACGCCGCTCTTGCTCCTCGGCGGCGCGACCGCGACCTTGCTCAAGGGGCGGGGTTCGTTGCAGGACATCGATCAGCTCGCGATCATGAAGCCGCTCACCAAGTGGGCGACCAGCGTTCACACCGTGCCCTCGCTGGGCGCCGTGATCGAGCGAGCGATCGCGGTCGCGACCAGCGGCGTGCCCGGACCGGTCTTCGTCGAGGTGCCGGTCGATCTGCTGTACCCGGAGTCGCAGATCCGCGCCATGTACGCCAAGGAGGTCGGGCTCGGCAAGGCGAAGGGCCTGTCGGCCCGCGCGCTCGAGCTGTACGTGCGCGGCCACCTCTACCGCCAGTTCAAGGCGCCCGCTCTTCCCGAGCTGTCGTTGCCCGAGGTCCGGCTGCCGGCCCTGCTCACGGGTTCGCCCAGCGACGGCATCGCCGCCGCGGCGCGCGCCCTCCGCGCCGCCGAGCGACCGATGATCGTCGTCGGCGCCCAGACCATGGTCGGCGTCCGCGATCCCGATCGGCTGGCGAGCGCCCTGCGCGCGCTGGGCGCGCCGGTCTACCTCGCCGGCGCCGCGCGCGGCCTGCTCGGCCGCCACGACCAGTTGCAGTTCCGGCACGCGCGGACGCCGGCGCTCAAGGAGGCCGATTGCGTGGTGGTGTGCGGCTTTCCGTTCGATTTCCGCCTCGGTTACGGCCGCACGATCAAGCGCGGCGCCACCGTGATCACCGCCAACCTGTCGGCGGCGGAGATGAAGAAGAACCGCCGGCCCGAGATCGCGGTCGAGATGCACGCCGGCGACTTCCTGGTCGCGCTGGCGGCGCAGGCGGCCCAGGCCGGCGGCCCGCGGTGGCCGGCGTGGTTCGAGACCCTGCGCGGCCGTGAGCGGGCCCGCGACGAGGAGATCGCGAAGAAGGCGGCGCCGGTCGGGGAGCTGGTCGACCCGATCCACTTCTTCCTGCGGGTCGAGGAGCACATGGCCGACGACGCCGTGCTGGTCGTCGATGGCGGTGACTTCGTGGCCACCGCGAGCTACATCCTGCGGCCGCGGGCGCCCCTGGCCTGGCTCGATCCCGGCGTGTTCGGGACCCTCGGCGTCGGCGGTGGCTTCTCGGTCGGCGCGGCGGCGTCGCGGCCGGGACGCGAGATCTGGCTGGTGTGGGGCGACGGTTCGAGCGCTTACAGCCTGTCGGAGTTCGATACCTTCGTCCGCCACGGGTTCGCACCGATCGCGCTCATCGGCAACGACGCCTCGTGGGCGCAGATCGCCCGCGAGCAGGTCGAGATGCTGGGCAGCGCGCTCGGCACCGAGCTGCGCCGCACCGACTACCACCGCGTCGCCGAAGGCTATGGCGGCGTCGGCTTGCTGCTCACCGATCCGGCGAAGATCGACGCCACGCTCGCCGAGGCCAAGGCGATCGCCCGCAGCGGCAAGCCGGTGTGCATCAACGTCCACCTGCGCGCGACCGACTTCCGCAAAGGATCGATCTCGATCTGATCACCTGGTCGATCGAATCCGGACATTGCCCGGTGGTCAGACCGTCGCACCACGGTCACGTCGGGCGTGATTTGTCGCGCCGCGGGCGCAAACCGCCGCGGCGACCGATCGGGATGTGCTTGACTCGCCTGGCAGCTCGCTCAGGATGACCGGATCAACCATGCGCGCCGAGCGTCTCGGCAGATACGAGCTGCTCCGCCATCTGGCGTCGGGCGGGATGGCCCGCGTGTTCCTGGCTCGCGTCGACGGCGTGGGCGGCTTTGCGCGTCACCTGGTCCTGAAGACGGTGCGACCCGAACGGACCGAGGACGCGTCGTACGTGGCGATGTTTCTCGACGAGGCGCGGCTGATCGCGACCTTGCATCACCAGCACGTCGCCCAGGTCTATGACGTCGGAGTTGCCGACGACGGCACTTACTTCCTGGCCATGGAGTATCTGCATGGCGAGACCGTGCGCGCCGTCCTCGAGCGCGCCCGCGACCTGCGCCAGCGGTTGCCGCTCGACTTCTCGCTCACCGTCGTCGCCGCCGCCGCCGCCGGGTTGCACCACGCGCACGAGCGCCGCGGGCCCGATGGCCGGCGGCTCGACATCGTGCACCGCGACGTGACGCCGTCGAACGTGATCACGGGCTACGACGGTTCGGTGAAGCTGATCGACTTCGGCATCGCCAAGGCGGCGGAGCGCTCGACCCAGACCAAGACCGGCTTCATCAAGGGCAAGGCCGGGTACATGGCACCCGAGCAGGCGCTTGGACATCCCGTCGATCGGCGCGCCGATGTCTTCGCGCTCGGGGTGGTGTTGTACGAGTTGACCACCCAGACCCGCGCCTTCCCGGCGGCGTCGGAGCTCGAGGTCGCGCATCGCATCGTCCGCGGCGAGGTGGTGCCGCCTTCGATGGCGGTCGCGGGTTTCCCGGCCGAGCTCGAAGACGTGATCATGACGGCGTTGGCCCGCGATCCCGACGAGCGTTTCGGCGACGCCGCCGCCCTCGGGCACGCGCTGGACTACGCGGTCTCGCACCTCGGGCTGGCGCCCGGACCCAACGCGGTGACCCGCGTGATGGCGCAGCTGTTCGGCTCGCGCCCCGAGCCGTGGCTGGTCGCCGATGCCCCGGAGGTCGACGAGAACTTCACCCACACCGGCGACACCGCGTCGCTGCTCGAGTCGCGCCCGTTGCTCGCGACCTCCAGCGTGGCCGTCGGGTTCGCGCGCGGCACCGGCGCCCAGGATCCGATCGCCAAGCTGGCCGCCCGGCCGGCGTCGACCATCCCGAAACCCGCCGAGGTCGTCGACGACGACCTCGACGGTGACGAGATCCCGACCGTGAAGTTCCTGGCCCTCGACGAGGCCGAGATCATCATCGAGCTCGCGCCGGCGCGCGCGGTGCGGGTGGCGCCCGGCGCCTCGGCGGGGCGGACGCTGGCGGCGCGTACGCTGGTCCCGCTGCCCGGACTGACCGAGCCGTCGCCGGGCATGACGGCCTCGCCCCCCCTGGCCAGCCCGGCGCTGACGGTGAAGCCCCTGTTGCCACCGATCCCGCCGCCACCGATCCCGCCGCCACCGATCCCGCCGCCGCCGCCGCCGCTGCCACGCGCCGCCGCCGGCTCGCAGCCGCCGCCTTTCGAGGCGCCGTCGTTCCCGGCCTTCGCACGTGTGCTGCCACCGCCACCGGTGTCGGTCGGCGTGCGCACCGAGGCCGTCACCGCCCTCGGCGTGCTCACCGCGCGGCGGCGCTGGATCCTGCCCCTGGTCGCCGGTGCCGCGACCGCGGCGCTGGTCATCGTCGCGCTGGTCGTCCTCATCAACCAGCTCGCCAGCTCGCCCGGCGTCGACCCCGCCGCGCCGGCCGCCGCCATCGCCACGCCGCCGCCCGCGGTGCGCACCGAGGTCGCGGCGCCCGCGCTGCAGCCCGAGCTGCCGCGACCGATCGAAGCCAGCACGATCGCCGTCCGGGTGACCACGACACCGCCGGACGCCACCGTCATGCTCGGCGGCGAGCGCCTCGGTCGTACCCCGCTCACCAGCCAGCGCTCACGCCGGACCGGGAAGGCCTGGCTCAAGGTCCGCAAGCGTGGCTATTCGGCGCGCAAGATCCAGGTTGATCTCGACGCCGACGTCACCTGGGAGATCGCCCTGCCCCGCTCGCCCTGAATCGCGGGCGTCCTCGAATCACGGCTGCTCGCCGACGTCGAGCAGCGCGGCAAGCCGCACCGTCTCGGCGTTGGCCGGCACGCGGCGGAGGAAGCTCTCGCTCCATGCTGGATCGCCGAGCCGCGCCGCGCGGGTGCGCAGCCGCTGCACGGCGACCCAGGCCACCGCGACCGCCTCGTCGTGGGCACCGGCCGCGACCAGCGCTTCGACGTGGGCCAGCCGCACCAGCGCTTCGCGCTCCTCGACCGGTCCCCCGCTCTCGATCAGTTCGTGCGCCGGCCGGGTCAGGGCCAGCGCCTCGTCGGTGGCGCCGCGCGCGACCAGGAGCCGCCCCAGCTGGGCGCTGAGCGCCGCCCGCATCGGCGGCAGGTGCGCGACCAGCGCCACCGCCGCGCGCAACCAGGTCTCGGCCTCGAGCGGGCGCCCGGCGCACGCGTCGGCGAGGTCGGCGCAGGCGGCCGCTTCGGCGCGCTGGTCGCCCTGCTCGGCGAAGGCGTGGCGCGCCGCGGTCAGCAGCGGCACCGCCTCGTCGAAGCGCCCGATCTGGATCAACGCGTGACCGAGATGTTGTCGCGCCCGCGCCGCGGTGTAGGCGGCGCCGAGTCGTTCGGCGTCGACCAGCGCGCGGCGCAGGGCCTCGATGGCAGCCTCGAGCTGGCCGATCTGGGTCAGGCTGGCGCCGAGGTGCATGCGCTGCAGGCACAGGTTGCGCAGGTCGCCGGCGGCCGCGTACGCGGCGATCGCCTTCTCGACCGCGCGCGTGGCACGGCCGAGGTCGCCGTCGCGCATCGCGTGCTGGTGACGCAGCGCCTCGACCCAGCCCAGGGCCGGGTCGGAGGGCGCGAGCCGGGCCGCGTTGCCCTGCACGAAGCCGAGCAGCTTGCGCAGCCGCGCCTGGTCGCCGGCGGCGACGAACAGACCGGCGAGCTGGGCGCCGGCGACGACGGCCGCCGCGCGCGCGTCGCCCGTTGGTGGCTGCGCCAGCAAGCGGCCGGTCAGGTCCTCGAGGTCGGTGGCGCTGCCGAGCGCGCCGGCGGCGCGTGCGGTCACGCCGAGGACGGCATACCAGCGGCTGGTGCGCGGCGGCACCAGGGCGAGCGCCTCGGCGCCCGCGGCGATCGCCCGGGGGTGCTCGCCACGCCACCACGCCGCCTCGGCCTCGAACGCCCGCAGCGCGCCCAGGTCGGTGCCGGTCGCGCCGGCGGCGACGCCGCGGTCGCACAAGGTGAGCGCGCCGGCGACGTCGTCGCCGATGAGCGCGGCCTCGATCGCGCGCACGAAGTACGGCACCGCGGTGGCCGGCTCGCCGGCGCGTTCGAGGTGCTGGGCGACCACCACCGGAGCCTCGCCGGCGCGGTCGAGCCAGTCGGCGGCGAGCCGGTGGGCGAGCCGGCGGTCGTCATCGGGGAGCGTGCCGTACGCGGCGTCGCGGATGAGGCCATGGCGGAACGCGAACTGGCGCTCGCCGGCGAAGCGACTGGCCTCGGTCGGGACGATGAACTCGCGCTCGACCAGCGATTCGAGGCGGCTCGCCACCGCGGCCGCGAACGGCGGGCCGCCGACGAGGTGGGTCACCGCGCCGGGCCAGAACACCGGTCCGATCACCGAGGCGGCACGCAGCATCCGCCGCGCATCGCCGTCGATGCGCGCCAGGCGGGCCTCGACCGTGGCCAGCACCGTCTCGGGCCACTCGCCGCTGTCGGTGTCGCCGCGGACTCGGACCAGCTCCTCGAGGAAGAACGGGTTGCCGCCGCTCTTCTCGGCCAGCGTGCTCACCGCCCGGGTGGTCGCCCGGTCGCCGAGCACCGCCTTGGCGAGCTGACCCGCCGCCTGCGGCGACAGCGCGCTCAGCTCGACCTTGGTCAGTCCCCGATCGCTCCACAACCGCGCGAAGCGCTCGTGGATCTCGGGCCGGGCACCGGCGAGGATGAACACCGGGCCGGTCACGTTGCGCAGCACGCCGTCGACGAGCGCGACCGTGCCGGGGTCGAGCCAGTGCGCGTCGTCGAGGATGAGGGCGAGCGGTGCCCGCCCGGCCTCGCCGGCGATCCAGTCTTCGACGGCGCGCCGGATCTGGTCGCCGCGGGCCACGGGATCGACGATCCCATCGGCGGCGGTCGGATCGAGCAGCTCGGCGACCGCGGCGGAGATGCGGGTGACCGCCTCGCCGACCACCACCTGGCGGACCCGGTGTTCGATCGCCTCGTGCCGCATCGGCGCGGTGCGCGAGTCGAGCAAGCCGAGCGCACGGCGAAGGATCTGGGCCACCGGGCCAAACGGCGCGCTGGTCGCCAGCGAATCGCCGTAGCCGCGCCAGACCACGGCGCCGTCGCGTTCGAGCTGGCCGACCAGCTCCGCGATCAGCCGCGACTTGCCGGTGCCCGGGGCTCCGACCACCAGCACCACCGCCGGCTGGCCGTCCTCGACGCAGCTGTCCCACGCGCCGCGTAACAGCCGGAGCTCGCGGCCGCGGCCGACGAACGGCGTGACCACGCCGCGGACCTGGCGCCCGATCGCGTCGGTCTCACCGATCAGCACGGTGCCGACCGCGCGCCGCTCGATCTCGTGACGCCCGGTCAGGAGCGCCGCGGTGCCGTCGTCGATCAGCACCGTCCCGGCCGGCGCCGCGGTCACCAGTCGCGCGGCGTGATCGAACGCGTTGCTGCTCACCGTCCCGCTGCCGCGCCGCCGTCCGGTCGCGACCGCGATCTGCGCGCCGGGAAACCGCTCGCGGATGAAGAGCGCGAAGCGGGCGGCGCGCGCCGACATCTCGGTCGCGCCGTCGCCCGAGAACACGGTCGCCCAGGTGCCGTCGACCAGGCGCTCGAACGAGCCGCGCAGCACGGCCGCCTGGCGCATGGCCACCACCACGTCGGGATCGACGGTGACCGCCACCGTGGCCATGGTGCCGGCCGCGTGGCGCTCGGCGGGCGGCGGCTCGTGGTGCGGCCGTCGCACCAGCACGGCGGCCAGGATCCGGTCCTCACCGCCGGTGATGCCGGCCGCCGCCGCGGTCGGCGCCTCGGCGGTGGCCAGCTCGGGCGCCAGGTCGCGGAGCGCGCGGGCCAGCTCGTCGCCGTCGGCGTGGCGGCGATCGCGCGGCTTGGCCAGGGCGCGCGCCACCAGCTCGTGGATCGATGCCGGCAGATCCGGTCGCACGATCCACAGCGGCGGCGGTTCCTCGAACAGCACCCGGGTCAGCACGGCGATCGTGTTGGCGGCGTCGAACGGTGCGCGCCCGGCGAGGCAGCGGAACAGCACCGCGCCCATCGCGAACACATCGACGCGGGCGTCGAGGTCGCGGTCGCCACGCGCCTGCTCCGGGGCCATGTACCCCGGGGTGCCGAGCGCGGTCCCGAGTTGCGTCATCGGTCGCGTGGTGACGGTGGTGCGAGCGACGCCGAAATCGAGCAGCTTGGCGCGGGTCGGATCGCCGCCCGGCAGGAAGATGTTCGAAGGCTTGACGTCGCGGTGGACGATGCCGCGCCGGTGCGCCACGCCCAGGGCCTCGGCGATGCGGGCCAGCATCTCCACCGTCTCGGCCGGCGTCAGGGCGGCGCGCTCGAGGCGCTCGGTGAGGTCCTCGCCGTCCAGCCACTCCATGGCCAGGAACATGCCTTCGGCGGTCCGACCATGGGCGACGTAGCGCACGATCGCATCGTGCTCGAGGGTGGCCAGCAGCTCGGCCTCCTGCTCGAAGCGGTCGACCTCGTCGGTCTGGTGTTCGTGCAGCAGCTTCACCGCGACCGTACGTCCGGTCGCGCGATCGACGGCCTGGTAGATCGCCCCCATCCCTCCGGAACCCCGGCGGTTGCCGAGGTCGAAGCGCGCCGCAACGGTCACCACGTCTCGAGTATCCGCCGCGGCCCTCGCGACGCCAATGTGCGCGGGGTCGCATTGCGAAGCGGTCGACGACGGCCGGGGTCGACATCAACGCGACATCGTCGAGGCTGGGGTTGGCATCGGGTGCTTGACGCCGCCCGCGTGCTGGTCTCCCATACGTTCGCACCCGCACCGCGGGTGGGGGACACCATGATAATCAGCACCCGTCGCCGCGGAATCTCCCCGGCTCTGTACGTCTTTGCGTTCATCCTCGCCGGCTGCGGCGGCAACGCGTGCTCGTGCCTCACCCCGACGCCGGGTGGGTTCCCTCCTGCGGAGCGGACCGCCAACGCGGTGCAGATCCGCGTCTCCAACACCGGACTGCAGGCCATCACCGCCGATCCGGCGGCCCTGATCGGCGGCCTGATCGGCGGCGGCGGTGGCCTCACCTTCGACGTGCCGGCGAGCTGCACCGGCTCGCCGGCGGTGTGCTGCCCGGGCGGCGTCCCGCAGACCCCGTGCGGTCCGATCGTGATCGACCTGGTGGCGCAGGGCGCCGCCGAGATGCCGGGTGGCGCGCGGCCGCGCCTGGTGGTGGCGCCGGCCCCGAACGCCTCGCGGCTCGACGTCACCATGCGGGCGCGCGTGACCACCGCGATGGCCATCCCGGTCGACATCCCGCTGGTCGGTACCTGCGGCATCGTCATCAACACGAACAACGGCACCGTCGACGACATCAAGGTCGACCTGCCGGTCAACTTCGTGCAGGACGCCCAGGCCGGCACCACGCGCATCGACGTCCCGACCGTGACCATCACGCAGCTTACCGCCGAGGACGTGAGCCTCACCGGCAATATCGGCTGCCAGCTGGCCAGCCTCGGCCTCGGCGTCTTCCTCGGAACGCTCACCAGCACGTTCCAGGACGCCATCAAGGACGCGATCAACGAGCAGACCTGCAAGGCGTGCCCGTCGGGCCAGGTCTCCGAGTGCGGATCGTTCGCGACCGCCTGTACCAACAACGTGTGCATCAAGGACGCGAGCACCACGCCGCCCACGTGTCTGCAGGAGATGGGCGTTGCCGGCCGCATGGCCGGCGCCGGCCTCTTGCCGGGCGCGGGCGGCGCGATGGACCTCTACGAGGTGCTTGGCGGGTATGCCACCACCAACAACGGTGGCATCGCGCTCGGCATGCTCGGCGGGATGCTACCTGCCGGTCAGATGCGAGACCGCTGCGGGCCACCGGCGACGGCGCCGCCGCGGGTGACGATCGCGCAGTCGAACATCTTCGAGGGCAACACCCGGCCCGACACCAACCCCAACACGCCGTTCGACGTCGCGATCGGGGTGCACCAGAATCAGCTCGATCGGTTCGCCTACGCCGGCTACGAGGGCGGCATCCTGTGCATGACCATCGGCGCGTCGACGGTCGATCTGCTGACCACCGACACCTTCGCGCTGTTCCTGCAGTCGTTGCCCAACCTGTCTGGTGGCTCGCGCGGCATGGCGGTCGGACTGCGACCGCAGAAGCCGCCGACGATCGCGCTCGGCCTCAACACGTTCATGGACGACGGCTCGGGCGGCCGGGTGGTCGACGAGCCGCTGCTCGATCTCAGCTTCGACGATCTCGAGATCGACTTCTTCGCCCAGATCGAGGACCAGTACATCCGCATCTTCACGCTGGTCGCCGACGTCCACCTGCCGATCGGTCTCGAGGTCGGCACCATGGGCGAGTTGACCCCCGTGCTGGGCGAGATCGACAACGCCTTCACCAACCTGTCGGTCAAGAACAGCGAGCCGCTGGTCGAGAGCCCCGCCCAGCTGGCGGCGATCTTCCCGATGATCCTCGACCTCGCGCTGCCCCAGATCATCGGCGGGCTCGGCGCCTTCCAGGTCCCGACGGTCGGCGGGCTGGCGATCAACGTCACCACCATCACGGCGGTCAGCAACAAGTCCTTCCTCGCCATCTTCGGCGAGCTGGCCCCGGCGTCGATGGCGGCCCCGGCCCGGGTCGAGACCACCGCGGTGATCCTGGGCCAGGACCTCCCGGGCACCGAGAGCTTCGACGATCCAACCCGGTGGACCAAGCAGCGCCGGCCGCGCTTCGAGCTGGCGCTCGGCGGCAGCGAGCATGACCTCGAGTGGTCGGTGCGCATCGATCAGGGCACGTGGTCGGCGTACAGCGCGTCCTCGCGGCGCACGTTGTCGTCGAACCTGTTCTGGCTCCAGGGCAAGCATGCCGTCGAGGTCCGCGCCCGCCGCCGCGGCGAACCGCTGAGCGCGGATCTCACCCCGGTCGTGCTCGATCCGATCATCGACACCATCGCGCCGGTGCCGGCGCTGGAGACCGACGGCCAGCTGGTGCGCATCGGCGGCGTCGACACGGTCTCGGGCGACAGGCTGATCGCGCGCTGGCGGTTGCGCCAGGGTGACTGGCACGAGGCGCCGGTGCCGATCGACGTGCGGCTCGGCAACGCGGCGCCGATCGAGCTCGAGGTCGAGCTCTACGACGAGGCGGGCAACATGGCCCCGACGCGAGGCATCCAGGCCCTGGCCCGCGCCGACTTCCATGGTCAGCCCGGCCAGAGCGGTTGCAGCTGCGGCGCGGCCGGCGATCCGCGCGGCGCGGCGGTGCTGTTCATCGTGGTCGGGCTCTTGCTGGCGCGGCGGCGGCGCGACGCGCGCGCGGTGGGTTCGCGGTGGGGCCAGCGCCTGGCGGTGCTGGTGGTCGGCGCGCTGTTGCCGGCCTGCGACTGCGGCGGCACGCCACCGTGCGGCGACATCGACTGCCTGCCCGGCGCGGTCGTGCAGGGCCCGATCGGACGCTGGAACGCGATCGCCAGCGATGGCACGCGCACGGTCATCACGACGTACGACACCACGCTCGGTGACCTGGTCCTGGTCGACGTCGCCAGCGGCGGCGAGCTCACCACCCAGGTGATCGACGGCATCCCCGACGAGCCCCCGCTCTACGATCCGAGCGGCTACCGCGGCGGCATCGAGACCCCGGGCCCCGACGTCGGGGCGTGGACCGCGGTCGGTCTGGCCGGCGGCCTGGTGCGCACCGCGTACCACGACCGCGAGCGCAAGGCGCTGCGCTTCACCGTCGAGACCGCGCGCGGTCGCTTCGCCAGCCACGACGTCGACGTTCCCGACGGCAGCGAGGTCATCGGGCTGCACACGTCGATGGTGGTGGGGGCGGCGCCGGCGATCGCGTACCTGGCCACCGGCGTCGTGGCGTCCAACGGGTCGCGCCTCACCGAGCTGCGCCTGGCCCGCGCCAGCTCGGCGGCCCCGGACAACGCCGGCGACTGGAGCATCACGGTGATCGCCTCGGCGCCGGCGAGCTGCGGCGGGTTGTGCGGTAGCCAGGCCTGCGTGCTGCCGGCCGCCGACGGTCAGCCCGAGGTCTGTGCCAGCCCATCGGGCACCTGTAGCCCGGCGTGCGCCGATACCGCGGTGTGCGTCGCCGCGGCGTGCCGCGAGGAGGTGCCCGATCCCAAGGTCGAGGACATCCCGGGCGGCATCGGCCTGTTCCCGTCGCTCCTGCTGATGCCCGACGGCCGGCTGGTGATCGTGCACTACGATCGGGTGCGGACCGCGCTGGTGGCGCACGCCGAGTCGGGCCCCGGTAGCGGCGCGTTCACCGAGACGCTGCTCGACGGCCAGGACGATGCCGACGACGGCATGTGGGCGACCGCGATCGTCGACGGCAGCGGCACGATCCACGTCGCCTATCAGGACGCGCTCGGCGATCAGCTCCTGTACACGACCTTCGGCTCCAGCCCGGGTACGCCGCAGCTGGTCGACGACGGCGTGCGCCAGGGCGATCGCACGCACAGCGTCGGCGCTGGTGCGGCGATCTGGCTGTCGGGCGGCGTGCCGCACATCGCCTACCAGGACGGCACCTCGTCGAACCTGGTGGTCGCGAACCGCGGCAGTGGGTCGTGGGTCCACAGCGATCTGGCGACCGGCGACCTGCTCGACGGCTTCCACATCGCCGCGCTGCCGCAAGGCGGTCGGCTGGTGTGGGATCAGCTCGACAAGACCCACTCGCCGCCGCACGTGCTGTCGACCCAGCCGTCGCCGTAGCGAGACCCAGCGCCGCCGCCGGCCGATGATCAGGCCGGGTCGGCGGCGACCGCCGCGGCGGCCAGCTGGTAGGGCGCGACGGCGGGCGGCAGCGCGCGCACGGATTCGAGCGCCCGTTCGACGAGCGCGGCGGCGTCGTACCCGCTCGACCAGCCAACCTGCGCCCAGTGATCGATCTCGGCGGTCGCGATCACGTTGCCCCACGCCTGCGACCAGCCCGGCACCACGCCATCACTGGGTCCATGGGCGGCGAGGAAGGCGTGGGTCGGTCGCAGCAGCGGGTGGACGCGTCGACCGTCTGCGGTCGCCGCCACGATGCTGGCGTAGGTGACGCCGGGGACATCCGGGGTGTCGCGGTTGAAGGCGACCAGCCGCTCGGTGGTGAGCCAGTCGATGGCGTCGCTGCCAAGACCGAGGCGGGCCAGGGCGCGGCGAAGCGCCGCCGCCGGACCGCGCGCGAAGGCGTCGGCGATCGGCGTGCCGTGGTGCGGGGTGCCGATCGTGACCACGGCGCGGACCCGGCCGGCACCTCCGTTGGCCAGCGCCCACCGCGCGTCGAGGCCACCGAGGCTGTGGGCGACGATCACCACGTGGTCGTGGGACAGGCGGTCGAGGTGGGCGAGCAGCGCGTGGCCGCGAGCGGGTGTGCCGCCCAGCGCCGGCAAGCGTGCGACCGTCACGTCGAGCCCGCGGGCCTCGAGCCGGCGCGCCACGCGGCGGAAGTAGTGGATGCGCGCCCGCCCGATCCCGAGCGAGCCGAAACCGAGGAAGCCGTGGACCAGCACGACCGCGGTGGTCGGCCGGTCCGCCGGCGCACCCTTCGACTCGCCGCTTCGCGGCTCGCTCAGGGTGAACGGAGCATGGTGCCCGGTGCACGGAGCGTGGGGCCCGTTGCGCGGAGCGTGGGGCCCGTTGCACGGAGCATGATGCCCGTTGCCGGTGAACGCCGGGTCCCGTTCGTGCTGAGCGACGCCGCGAAGCGGCGGAGTCGAAGCACGCCAGCACCACCAGATCACGCCCACGCTCACCTGCGTGCCCAGCACGGCGACGGCGATCGCGATCGCGAGCTGCATCGGAGCACCGTGCCATCGGCCGGTGCTCCGACGCAACGCGTAGCGGATTCAGTGCCGGCAGCTGCCGGCTGCGACGCGCTACTGGTACTTGAGCCAGTAGGTCAAGGCCGCCTTGGCTGCCGGCGACAGCTCGGCGCCGTAGGTGTGACCGCGGTTCTCGACCGCGTCGTCACACAGCAGCGCGCCCGTCGCGGGGTCGCGCGAGAACACGTACGTCAGCGGCGTGCCGGCCGGAAACGGTCCTAGCGCGATCGGCAGCGTGTGGACCTTCGGTACCCGCGTCGTGCTCATCAGCTCGTTCATCGCGGCCTCGTAGGCCACGGCGCGCTCGGACGGCGAGGCGCCGGCCGTCGCCCACGGACCCACGGACTGGTTGTGGAGGAACGGCGTCGTCGACCACACGCCGGTCAGCGGCATGGTCCGGTAGCCCTTGAAGCCGCGGGCCTTGAACACGTCCGACGAGAACGCCGCCCACAGCTTGCCGGTGTCCCAGTTCGTCGACCGCGCGCGGCAGGTGTTGGTGCTCTGCGCGTCCATCGGGTTGATCTCGTCGTTGCTGTAGACCTTGCGGCCGTCACCGTGGACGACATGGCAACCGCTGCACGTGCCGGCGAACGCCAGCCCGCCGCGAATGTACGTGAGCACCTGGTGCGGGTGCCCAGGGTACTGGGGCGCGCGCACCGAGCGCAGGAAGTCGCCCATGTCGTCGAGGTCGGTCTGGGGCGGGAAGTCGGGGCAGTCGCGCCGGCACTGGTCGAGGTCGATCGGTGCGGCGGGGTTGGGGCGGTCGGCGCGCGGCGCGACGCACTCGGCGAAGCACACCCCGATGTTGGTGTAGACGCGAATCGAGGCGAGCGCGCCACCGGCGTCGTCTTCTCCGCCCTGGCCGTTGCGGATCTCGTCGTGGCCGGTGCCGATGTCGAACGCGGCCCGCTTCTTCTGGTCCCAGAACGCGGTGACCACGCCCGGGTTCATGATGTTGTCGTTGAACAGCGCGGTGGTGTCGACTGCACCATCAGGCCAGGCCGCGAACATCAACCGGCGGGCGTCGGTCGCCGCCAGGTTGTGGCTGAACATGCGACCGAACTTGGCGTACTGGTTGCCGATGGTCGGGTGGATCTCGCTCCACGTCGGCTCGGCCGGATCGTCGGGAGGATCGTTGGGATCGAAGCCGGCGTGACACGACGCGCAGGCGACGCCGAAGATCGTGCTGCCGCCGGGACCGGCCTCCTTGCGGATGCCGACCACGCCCGAGGCCGCGGGATCGTCGCAGAGGTCGGCACCGCCCGCCGGGTTGGCCGCGCAGTCGGGATCGTTGATCAGCCCCCATTGCGCGAACCGATCCGCGCGCGGCGTGTTCATCATCTCCGTGAAGGCGACCCGGATCCGTTTCGCCGGATCGGGATGGACGGCGAGGAACGCGAAGAACTTGCCGCCGCCGTAGGTCTTGTTGAACCAGTTGTCGCGCCCGCGCTGCTGCGCCGTCGACAGCTCGTGTTCGAACACCGTGACACGGTCGAGATCGTCGATGTCGCTATCGGCCTCGGTGCAGCCGCCCAATCCCCCTCCCAGCAACGCCATGGATGACACGAGCAGTGTCGAACGCTGGAAGATGCGCATGGTACCTCCGGTGCGGTCGTAATTGACCCAGCGTCATCCTTCGCAAGCGCTGCCCGCGACCGCAATGTAGGCCGCCGAAAAATCGTGTTAACGAGAAACCGTTGCAAGCCGCCTCACAGCCGCTCGCTCGACGAGAACGATGGTGATGGCGTGAGATCAGCCGCCGTGTAGGTCAGGCAGCGACGGACTTCTCTCGATTCCTCACCACCACCCACGCCACGATGATCGAGAGGTTGTAGAGGATGATCATCGGCACCGCCATCATCACCTGCGTGACGACATCGGGCGACGGCGTCAGCACGGCGCCGACGATGAACGCGATCACCACGAACCAGCGATTGAAGCGCCACAGGCCGCGGTGCGTGACCAGGCCGATCTTGGCCAGGAAGTAGATCAGCACCGGCAGCTCGAAGACGGCGCCGAACGCCAGCATCATGTTGCGGGTGAGATCGAAGTACTCGCGCAGGAACAGCGTCGCCTGGGTCTTCTCGTTGGCGTAGCTGAGCAGGAACACGAACAGCTGCTCGAGCACGAAGTAGTAACAGAACGCCGCGCCGCTGATGAAGCAGATCGCCGACGCGATCGCGAACACCACGCCGGTGCTGCGTTCGCGCTTGTAGAGTCCGGGCGCGACGAACTTCCAGATCTGGAAGAAGCTGAACGGGCTCGACACGAAGATGCCCGCCCACAGCGCGACCGAGATGTAGACCCAGAACGGCTCGACGATGGAGCCGAAGTGCATCGTGATGTCCTTGCCGAGGCGGTCGGAGTGCTGCGCCCAGGCGTCCTCGAGCGGCACCCGCAGCCAGGCGTAGATGTCCTCGGCGAAGAACCATGCGCCCACGAACCCGATCAGGAAGAACGCGGCGGCGTTGCGCAGCCGGATGCGCAGCTCGCGCAGGTGGGCCAGAAAGGGCATGCGCCCATCGTCGAGCTCGGATTCCGCCGGTTCAGCCATGGTCGCGCTTGGCGGTTCCCGGAGCGGGTCGGATCAGCCGCAGGGGATCGTCAGCATCGGCAGCGGGGTCGGAGCCGGTCCCGGTCGCGGTTTCGGTCGCGGTTTCGGTCGCGGTTTCGGTCGCGGTTTCGGTCGCGGTTTCGGTCGCGGTTTCGGTTTCGGCGCCGGCAACGGTTTCGGTCCCGGCCACGGCGACGGTTTCGGTCGCGGTTTCGGTCGCGGTCCCGGCCACGGTCTCGGTCCCGACCACGGTCCCCGCGGCGGCGGCGGTCTCCGCGGCTGGCAGCGGCGGCTTCCGCACCGGCGGCCGTCGCACCTCGTCGCCGCGCAGCGCGCTCTTCAGCTCGCGGATCGCGCCGCCGATCTCGGTGTCGTTCTCGATCGTGTTGGTCAGCTCGCGCTGCTGCCGGCGGATGTCGCGGATCCCCTTCGAGATCTTGGCCGCCGCCTCCGGAAGCTTTTCCGGGCCGAGGAAGATCATGGCGATCACGAGGACCACCAGGATCTCGGTCATGCCCATGCCGAACATCGGCCGCAGCATAGCACCAGGCGTGGCAGAAACTCGGCTCGGCGGTGCGGGCTTCAGACCACGCTGGCGCGGCGCAGGTCGGCCGGCTCCATCGAGACCGCCGCGAACCTCGCCTCGAGCGCGTCGTCGCCGTGCGTCCTCCAGTACTGATACTCGCCCTCGCTCACTGGCACCACCATCGTGAGCGTGATGGCCGGGGGGCCCTCGTCGAGCGGCAGGCGCAGGCGCCAGCGCCGCGGCACGCTGAAGTAGGCGTGCGGCAACCGCTGCGAAAGGTCGCCGGCGCCGATCACGCCGACCAGATCGCGCACCATCGTCCCGGGCGCCGGATAGAAGCTGGAGTCCATCACATGGAACACCGCGTTGGCGACGATCTGCGGCGCCGCGGGTCCGTCCTGGACACAGGCCAGCAACACCTCGAGGCGCGGACGTCCGTCGGGCCACTCGACGTTCGACAGCCCCAGCGAGCCGTAGGTCACCAGGCCCGGCTCCGGAACGTCGGCGAAGCGCGCGACGTCGATCGACCGGGCGGCATCGCCGGTGTGTCGATACGCGCGCGCGCTCGAGACGCCGAGCGCCGTGCGCATGAGCTCGCCAGCGCGAGCCGAGAGCTGCAGGAACGCAGCCAGCGCCGGGACCGACAGCGCCAGCTCGAGCCAGGTCGGCTGCAGGGCGAGCACCCGCTTGAGATAGTTCTGCGCCACGACGCGGTGGCCGAGATCGGCGTGCGCGAGCGCACCTCCCCACAGCGCGGTCGCGCTGTCGGGCCGCAAGCCGATCGCCTGGTCGAAGGCGCGCGCCGCTTCACCGGGTCGCGCCAGGCACAGCAGGCAGTGGCCGAGGCCCTTCCACGCCTGGTGATGCGACGGGAAGATCGCCGCCGCCCGCTCGAACCGCGCCAGGGCGGTGATGTACTCGTGGCGCTGGAAGAGCGCGTTGCCCTCCGCCGTCAGCTGGTCAGCAGCCGCGAGACCCATCCGCGCAGCCTACCAAACCTTCGTGGCTGTGCGTACTTGCACAACGCCTCGGGGCGCGGTCGGGAGAGCCTTGCGCTCCACCGGCGGGCCGACGACGATGCCGGGATGTCGTTCCCACGGCTCTCGGTCATCGCGCTGGTGTTGCTGTGCGCCTGTGCGAGCTCGCGGCCCGGCGGCAGCGCGGTCGACGCCAGCGACGATGATCCGGACGCTGCCGACACCGCCGATGCCGATCTCGAGACCGACGGCGCCGCGGTCGACTCGTCGAGCGTCGACAGCGCCGGCATCGACGGCGCCGGCATCGACAGCGCGGTCGACGCGCCGGGCCTCGATGCGCCGACCGACGCCGCGACCGATGCCAACACCTGCCCGACCAGCCCGTGCGATCTGCACCAGCAGTGCGGTTGCACGTCGCCGCTGGTGTGCGACCTCGACTTCACCGATCTGGTCGGCACCTCGTGCCGGGCCGTGAACCAGGCCGGGACCGAGACCAGCACCTGCTTCAGCGGCAATCCGCCGCAGGCCCAGTCGAGCTACTGCGCCGCCGGTTACGTCTGTGTCGGCGCTGGCGCCAGCGCGACCTGCGAGAGGTACTGCGACGCCACGAGCGATTGTGGCCAGCCCCGCGGCCAGTGCGTGATCCAGCTCATGAACGGCGCGATGACGATCGCGGGTGCCACCACCTGCTCGTCGAACTGCAACCCGGTCAACAGCGCTGCCGGCGGCTGTCCGACCGGCATGAAGTGCGGCTTCTTCACGATCACGAACACCCTCACCGGCGGCGTGGCGCGCGACATCGTCGACTGCACCACCCCGGGCGCCGGCACCCACGGCACCACCTGCGCCAACGACTCGACCTGCGCCAGCGACACCCTGTGCTCGACCTCCAACGCGCTCACCCGCTGCCGCCGGACCTGCAACCTCACCACCGGTGGCAACGAGTGCGCGAGCCTGGCCGGCACCACGTGCACCGGCTTCGGTGCACCCGGGCTGGTCGTCGGCGGGACCACGTACGGCGTCTGCCTGCCGTGATCGGCGCCGCGGCCGATCACCCCGCGCCGGCGCGCCGGGTGGCCCACTCGCGCGCCAGCATGCTCATCCGCACCATGTCGAACCAGGCGCCGTCGTGGAAGTACTCCTCGCGCAGCACGCCCTCCTCGACGAAGCCGAGCTTGCCGTAGATCCGGCGCCCGCGTTCGTTGTGGCAGAACACCATCAACCAGGTCTTGTGCAACCCGAGCGGTCCGAACGCGTGATCGAGCAGCAGGCGAATGGCGCCGGTCCCGAAGCCTTTGCCCATGTCGCCGCGCGCCGCGACGATGCAGGCCAGGCGCGCGACCTTGCTGCGATCGTGGATCTGGTGGATCCCGGTCTGGCCGAGGTAGCGTCCGGTCGCGACCTCCTCGATCGAGAACACCAGGTCGCTCTTCGACGCCAGGGTTCGGCGGACGTACGCGAGCTCGTCGTCGCGCGTGAAGGCGTGGCCCGAGAACGCCGCGATGTTGCCGATGATCTCCGGATCGTTCACCCAGGTCATGATGTGGTCGACGTCGCTCTCGGCAAGCGGACGCAGTCGAACAGCGCTCATCGTGCCTGCCAGTGTATGATGGAACACTCATGAGCGTGCCAACCGGCGCAGACATCGAAGCGTTGTGCAGCAAGTGCGGTGACGTCTGGCACGTCGTCGTGGCCAAGGTGGGCGAAGACATCGTCCGCGTCCTGTGCAAGGAGTGCGGTGCTCAGCACCGCTACAAGCATCCGAACAAGGCGGTGGTCGCGCCCGGTCGTCGCTCGGCGACCGCCACCAAGCCGCGGCCGGCGCGCGAGCAACGGGTGGTGCAGCGGTTCGACACCCCGGCCGTGCCCGCCGATCTCAGCAAGGCGGTGCGCACCTACAAGGCGACCGAGCTGTTCGCGGTCGGTGAGCGGGTCGATCACCCGACGTTCGGCCAGGGCGTGGTCGAGAGCATCGAGCTGGGCCGGATGACGGTGTTCTTCGCGGTCGGGCGCAAGGTGCTGGTCCAGGCCAAGGCGCCGGTCGCCGGGGCGGCCGGTCTGACCCGACCCCGACCGTTCACGCACAAGTCGGCCGGGCCGCCGCCCGACGCCAGCGCCGGCGAGTCGAGCGACGAATAGGCGATCGTGCGCGTCCGCTCCGGCACCGTGGTCGTCGGCGTCGTGCTGGCCATCAGCTTGACGCTGGGTTCGCTCGGCGCGTGGTGGGTCGTGCACGCGCGGCCGCGCCCCGGCGAGTTCATCGACGTCCTCGCCACGGCTGACGGCGCCGCGGTCGTGGTGCGCCGCGAGCGGTCGAGCGATCGGTCGTTCGTGGAGGTCTACGACGGCGAGCGGCTGCGCTGGCGCGGCATGATCCCCCACTACGCCGGCCGCCCGGGGGCCATCGCCGTCGCGGCGTCGCCGCGATCGATCACGGTTCGCGTGGTGCGCGGCGGTCACCCGTACCTGTTCGCGTTCGACGCCGCCACCGGTGCCAAGATCGATTCGTTCGACCTCGTCCCCGGCGCTCCTCCGGATCCCGATGCGTACACGCTGGGGTCGCTGGCCACGGTCAGCGACGGCCACCGGGGCGCCGAGCTGCTGGCCGCGCCCGGCGGCGGGATCGAGGTCATCGGCGTCGACCTCGACCAGCGGCGGCTGGCGTGGAAACGCTCGTTGCCTGGGCGTCCGCTCGACGCCTGGATCGCCGGCGACCTCCTGGTGCTGCAGCAGGTCGATGGCAAGCGGGCGCTGGCGCTCGCGGATGGCGCCGATGCGCCGGCCCCGTCCGCCGGCGCACCCGCCATCTCGTCGTCGGACACCTCGCTGGTACCGGCTCGGAACCACGTCGGTGGCGGGCGGATCTGGGTCGTGACGCCACGCGCCATCACGGTGCTGGACGCGCACAGCTTGCAGCCGGTCGCGACCCTCCGCTGATCGGTCTCCGATCGAAGGGCCGTGACACGCTCGCGCCACATTCGGCCGCTATACTTTCGCTGTCCGAATGTCGCCCCCCGCCGCCAGCCACTCCGGAGTCCACCGCATCGTGGATCTGCTGCCGGTCGCCGAGCCCGGCGAGCGGCAGGTGGTGGCCATCGCTCAGCTCGCCGACCTGGCCGAGATCGCGCTCAGCAATGACACCGTCCGCTCGCCCGCGCATCCGGGCACCGGCACGCCGGTGGTGGCGACCGATCTCGGCGCGCCCGAGCTGTACCTCAACCGCGAGCTGACCTACCTGAACTTCTGCTGGCGGGTGCTGCGCGAGGCCGAGGATGAACGGGTCCCGTTGCTGGAGCGGATCAAGTTCGTCGCCATCGTGTCGTCGAACGTCGACGAGTTCTTCCAGAAGCGCATCGGCGGTCTCAAGCAGCAGGTCGGCGCCGGGTTGCACGCCAGCACCGCCGACGGCCGCACGGCGACCCAACAGATCGCGGAGTGTCTCGCCGCCATCCACGGCCTCGAGCAGCGCCGCGCCACCATCATCGATCAGCTGTTTTCCTCGCTGCGTGCCGCCGGCGTCGCGCTCGATCGGTGGAGCGATCTCGACAACGTCGACCAGGCCCGCATCCGCGAGTACTACCTGAACAACATCTTTCCGCTGGTGACGCCGCAGGCGATGGACCCGGCGCATCCGTTTCCGTTCATCTCCAACCTGTCGCTCAACCTGCTGGTCACCCTGCACTACCCGGGTGATCCCGAGCCGCTCCTGGCCCGCGTCAAGGTGCCGGTCGGTGCCGGCATCCCGCGCTTCATCACGGTCGGGCCCAATCGCTTCGTCGGGCTCGAGGACGTGATGGCGCAGAACCTCGACCTCCTGTTTCCGGGCATGGAGGTCGAGAGCTGCGCCCAGTTCCGCGTCACCCGCAACGCGGTGACCGAGCGCGACGAGGAGGAGTCGGAGGATCTGCTCGAGCTGATCGAGATCGAGCTCCGCGCGCGGCGCTTCGCCCCGATCGTCCGGCTCCAGGTCGAGCGGACGATGACCGCCTACCTGCGCGGCAAGCTCGCTGCCGAGCTCGAGCTCGACGAGCAACGCGATGTCTTCGAGGCCGAGGGCATGCTCGGCCAGCGCGACCTGATGGAGCTGGCGGCGCTCGATCTCCCCGACCTGCACGACCCACCGCACGCACCGATGCAGCCGGTCGAGCTCACCGCCGACCGCAACATCTTCCACACCATCCGCGACGCCAGGAGCCTGCTGGTCCTGCACCCCTACGAGTCGTTCCATCAGTCGGTGGAACGGTTCCTGCGCGAGGCGGCCACCGACGCCAAGGTGCGCGCGATCAAGATGACGCTGTACCGCACGTCGAAGGACTCGCAGGTGATCAAGCACCTGATCCACGCGGCGTCGATCGGCAAGCAGGTCGCGGTGGTGCTCGAGCTCAAGGCCCGCTTCGACGAGGAGGCCAACATTCGCTGGGCCAGCCGCATGGAGCGCGCCGGCATCCACGTCACCTACGGCGTGGTCGGGCTCAAGACCCACTGCAAGACCATCCTCGTCATTCGCCAGGACTACGACGGGCTCCGCCGCTACGCCCACCTGGCCACCGGCAACTATCACGCCGGCACCGCGCGGCTGTACGCCGACATCGGCTTCTTCACCTGCGACGACGCGATCGGTCGCGACCTCACCGAGCTCTTCAATTACCTGACCACCGGGTTCAAGCCCAAGCGCAAGTACACCAAGCTCCTGCCGGCGCCCAAGAACCTCAAGCCGGCGCTGCTCGACAAGATCGAGCGCGAGATCGCGCACCAGGAGGCCGGCGGCAAGGGCGTCATCCAGTGGAAGGTCAACGCGCTCGAGGACGTCGACATCGTCAAGGCGCTCTACCGCGCGTCCCAGAAGGGCGTGCAGATCGACCTGATCGTGCGCGACACCTGCCGGCTCCGGCCCGGCCTGCCCGGCATCTCGGAGACGATCCGCGTCATCAGCATCGTCGGCCGCTTCCTCGAGCACGGCCGCATCTTCTACTTCCACAACGGCGGTAAGCCCGAGTACTACATCGGATCGGCCGACGTGATGCAGCGCAATCTGGAGCGCCGCGTCGAGGTGCTGACCCCGATCGAGGATCCCCGGCTCCAGCACGAGCTCCGGCTGTTCCTCGACGTGCAACTCGGCGATCAACGCGGCGCGTGGGACATGTTCCCCGACGGGAGCTACGTCCAGCGCGGGGTTGGCGGCCACGCCAAGCATGCGCAGCAGCAGATGATCGAGCGCATCGAGCGGCGGCTCCGCGAGGCGACCCGGCTCAAGCGGCGCAAGGTGAGGGGCATCGCCAAGCGAAAATTGCGCTGACTCTGGATCCGTCGAAGACGCACCGGATGGCCGCGCCCGGACGGCGACTTTGGTCGTGACGACCGCCGCCGTGATCCCTATCATCGAGAAGGGGAGGGCAAGGTCATGAAGGATCGCCGACGACACGTGGAGGACCAGGCCGAGCGGCGGCGTCATTACCGTGCGGGCCTCGAGGCCGGCGCGGTGATCCACGCCGCCAAGCTGGCGCTCAGAGGGCGAATCGTCGATCTCTCGCTCGGCGGCGTGCGCATCCGCCGGCTCGACGATACCGCTCCCTGTCCAGCACCCGGCACCGCGGCGATGATCGAGCTCGAGATCGGGGACCGCGGCTGGGTCGCCACCGATGGGCGCATCCATCGCTGCGAGCTCGGCGAGGTGGTGATCGCGTTCGCGCCGCTGGCGGCCGAGGTCGAGGACCTGATCGAGGACGAGGTCCTGGCGGCGATCGAGGCCACGCGGCGACCACGCATGATCGTCGTCGACCAGCAACCAGATCGTCGCCGGCGAGTCGCCGACAAGCTGCGCGAGGCCGGCTGCGACTCGTACGAGGCCGCGACGCCGCTCGAGGCCATCGACCTGATGGAGCGGCCGCGCAGTCACATCAGGGGCGTGGCGGTCGCCGAGCACCTGACCCAGACCGGCGGCGACGAGTTCTGCGACTTCGTCGCCGAGACCAACCCCGGCATCAAGCTCGCGCTGATCGCCGAGGCGCTCGCCGACGGCACCGTCGACGCCCCCATGCGGCGCGCCAGCCGCATCTCGGACCGCATCGCGACGGTGGTGCCGAGCGAGGAAGACACGATGGACATCTCGCTGCGCGGCTTCGTCGACTCGATCTCCAGCCGGCCGCCCCGCGGCTGACCACGGCCACCGGCCGTTCGGACAGGCCGCTCGGATAGCTGACAGGCGGCCGCGGCGCACCCTAGAGTGGGTGCGTGACAGCATCGGCACCTGGCTCGCGCGGGGGCGGCGGGCACAAGCGGCTGGC
Source organism: Myxococcales bacterium (assembly GCA_947483555.1). GTDB lineage: Bacteria > Myxococcota_A > Polyangia > Haliangiales > Haliangiaceae > UBA2376. Next base: position 26,040 of record CANKMW010000033.1, on the reverse strand, counting down.
GCCGCCGCCGCGCGGCTCCACGCTTCGCCTGCGCGACCTGTGGGGCGTGTTCGGGTACGCGCGCCGCGCGCTGGGGCTGGTGTGGGCGACCAGTCGCGGCGTGACGATCACGCTCGCCGCCGGCGCGGTGGTGGCCGGCCTGGCGCCGACCGCGATGGCGTGGGCCGGCAAGCGCCTGATCGACGCCATCGTGCGCGCGTCGGCGACCGCGGCCAGCGCCGATCGCGACGCGGCCCTGGTCTGGGTCGCGGTCGAGGCCGGCCTGGCGCTGGTGCTGCTGATCGCGACCCGGGTGCTCAACATCCTGCGCTCGCTGTTGCGGGCCCAGCTCGGCCACCGCATCAACGTGATGATCCTCGACAAGTCGCTGGCGCTCGAGCTGACGCAGTTCGAGGACTCCGAGACCTACGACATGCTGACCCGGGCGCGGCGCGAGGCGTCGTCGCGCCCGCTGTCGATGGTGATGCGGACCTTCTCGCTGGCGCAGGGCGCGATCGCGCTGCTCGGGCTGCTCGGGCTGCTGGCCGCGTTCTCGCCGCTGGCGCTGGTGGTGCTGGTGGTGGCGGCGCTCCCGGCCTTCGTCGCCGAGGCCAAGTTTTCGGGCGACGCGTTCCGGCTGTTCCGCTGGCGCACGCCCGAGACCCGCGAACAGCTCTACGTGGAGACCGTGCTGGCGCGCGAGGACCACGCCAAGGAGGTCAAGCTCTACGACCTCGGGCCGCGGCTCTTGAAGCGCTACCGCGCCATCTTCGACCGCGTGTTCGCCGACGACCGCGCCCTGACCTGGCGCCGCGGGCTATGGGGGCTGGCGCTCGGCGTGGTCGGGGCGGCGGCGTTCTACGCCATGTACATCTGGATCGCGGTGGCGGCGATCGACGGCGCCATCTCGCTGGGGGCGATGACGATGTACGTGGTCGTCTTCCGCCAGGCCCAGGCGACCATGGGCGGTCTGCTCGGCGACGTCGGCGGGCTCTACGAGGACAACCTCTACCTGTCGACGCTCTACGAGCTGCTCGATCTTCCGGTCGCCAACGCTGGTGACGGCGGCGGCCTCACCTCCGGACCCGAACCTGGCGATGGCGTGCGCTTCGACGACGTGTCGTTCACGTACCCGGGTGGCACCGCGCCGGCGCTCGATGGCGTGTCGTTGCACGTGCCGCCGGGGTCGAAGCTGGCCATCGTCGGCGAGAACGGGTCGGGCAAGACCACGCTCATCAAGCTGCTCGCCGGCCTCTATGTGCCGACCCGAGGCCGGGTGCTGGTCGACGGCCTCGACGTGGCGGCGTGGGATGCCGCCACCCTGCGCCGCCGCATCGGCGTCATCTTCCAGGACTTCGTGCGCTACCAGCTCACCGTCGGCGAGAACATCGGCGCCGGTGACGATCGCGCCTACGACGACCGCGGCCGCTGGGCCGACGCCGCCGAGAAGGGCCTGGCGGCGCCGGTGATCGCCGAGCTGCCGGCCGGCTTCGACACCCAGCTCGGCAAGTGGTTCAAGGACGGCCGCGAGCTGTCGCTCGGCCAGTGGCAGAAGGTCGCGCTGGCGCGAGCGTTCATGCGCAAGGACGCCGACATCCTCGTCCTCGACGAACCGACCGCCTCGATGGACGCCGCCGCCGAGGTCGCCATCTTCGATCGCTTCCGCGAACGCACCAAGGATCAGATCGCCATCGTGATCTCGCATCGCTTCTCGACCGTGCGCATGGCCGACCGCATCGTCGTGCTCGACGGCGGCAAGGTGGTCGAGCACGGCAGCCATGACGAGCTGGTCGCGATGGGCGGGCGGTACGCGACGCTGTTCCGGCTGCAGGCGCGCGGTTATCAGTGAGCCTTCGACTCGCCGCCGGCGCGGCTCTCGGGGCTCCCGGAACTTGTGGGCATTCCCGACGCCGGCCGTCGGGAACCCCGACGTGGCGCGCCGTTCACGTGGCGTCCGCGACTCACCAGAACTTGTCCAGGTAACCGGAAACGCACACGATCGGTCGTGGGCCCGGCGCGCGCGATCTGGCCCTCCGTTTGCGATAGCAGGTCTGCAACCGACCCCCCGAGGAGAGCTCATGTCCTACCCTGTCCGACTCGCTTCGATCGTCGGCGCCGCCCTGCTGGGCGTCGCCAGTCCGGCCCTGGCGCAGGGCCCGGCGCCCGCCGGCGGCCCGCCGCCGCCGCCCGAGCGCCTGGGCTGGGAGCTCGGCTTCGGCCTCTACGGCGGCGAGATCAACTGCGAGAACGAGGATGGCGACTTCTGCGACGGCGCCACCGAGGCCGGCGGCTTCGACCTCCATGCCAACTACTTCTTTCGACCCGACCTCGGGCTGACGTTCGACGTCTGGCCGATGGTCCACACCGAAGACAACTGGACCTTCACGCACAACATCGTGACCGTGGGCGCCAAGTGGCGGCCGGCGCCGATCTTCACGTTCACCGCCGGCGTCGGCAGCGCGCAGGCCAAGCTCACCTACAGCCGCATCCTCGGCATCGAGGCCCGCACCGACGCCGTGCCGGCGATCATGCTGGGCGCGGCGGTCGAGGTGGTGCGTGGCAAGAAGCTGGCGATCGACCTCCAGGCCCGCATCGGGGTCGGCTTCTACGACGAGGACGACGACATGAACGGCCAGGCCGACGTGGTCGGACGCAACGTCGGGGTCGGCGCCGGGTTCACCTGGTTCTGAGCCGTCGGCGTCAGGCGCCGAGGACGGCTGCGGTGGCGACATACTCGGTCGTGAAGCGAGCTCGATCGGCGGGCAGGAACGACTCCGACAGGCCGTCGCGAACCAGCGCCGCATGCCACCGCAGCCGCTCGCGTCGCGCCGGCTCGCGACATGCGCGCCCGACCGCGGCCAGCGCGTGCAGGAGGCGGATCGACACCGCCAGATCGCCGCGTCCGTACTGGCGCAGCTGATTGAAGGCGAGGTCGACCAGCGCCTCCAGATCCGGCTGCGGGACGGCGACGTACGAACCGGCGCGATCGCCGAGCACGAAGGGGCCGACGCGCCGGTTCGCGAGCTCGGCGAGCAGCCCGCCGAGCTGGTCGATGCAGGTCGCGGCGGTGCTCGGATCGTTGACCGCCGGCGAGATCGCCTTGAGCGCGACATCGACGAGCTGACGGAACCCGAAGCCGACGTCTTGTTGCATCGTGCGGTGGGGGCCGAGATCGAACGCGTGCTGGCAGGCGGTGATCGCGTCGGCTGACAGCGGGCCGGGCGCGATCTGCGCCAGCTGCTCGCCGCGGGTGACGAAATCGCCGGGCTCGACGCCGACGTGGATCGCCGCGCCGCTCCGGCGGGCGAGCGCGAGCAGCCCGGCGTGATCGACGAGCTGCAGGTAGCCGGATGCGGACGCGGTGATGGCGACCACCTCGCCGTCGAGCGCCGGCGGCTCGCGGTCGGCGTCCTCGAGATAGGCCTGCGCGATGACCTGCCGGGTCTCGTTCGCGATCCGGTCGGCGAGGTTGTTGACCTGGATGCCCTGCGCGATGTGATGGATGAAATAGATGAGCGAGACCAGGCAGGCGAGCGCGAGCACGATCGCGAATCCGACCGCCCAGGTCGCGACCCACGGCGGATCGGCACGCACCGCACGCATGACCGCCAGGCAGTAGAAGAAGGTGCCGATGAACACGCCGAGCGTGCGCTGGCTGGCGCGGTCGCGGATCAACCCGCCCAGGATCCGTGGCGAGAACTGCATCGACGCCAGGGAGAGCGCGACCAGCAGCACCGTGTAGATGATCGAGACCACCGCCATCATCGAGCCGGCGATGGCGCCGAGCACGGCTTGCGCCGACCCGGGATCGTCGGAGAACAGCCAGCTACGGTGACCCCAGCGCGGCATCGCGCCGGCGCGCTCGAGCTGGATCAGCGCCACCCCGAGCAGCGCGATCGCGGCCGCGATCATCGCGGGGCGAAACAGCAGGCCGGTGTGCAGGTCGTGCACGATCTGCCGCCAGCGAAATCCGAACCGGGCTCGCATCGCCCGCCATCCTAGCAAGCGGCGCCGATCAGAAGCCGACGGTGAACGACAGACTTCCACCGCCGAGCCAGCCGCGGTCGACGGCGGCCGCCGCGACGCCGACGTCGGCGCTGCACGTGGGCCGCAGCCGCGCCGGTCCGGCCTCGACGGTGGCCAGCAGGCCGAACGGGTTGGCGCCGTCGCGCCACCAGCGGTAGCCGAGACCGAGGCCGCCGAACAGGCCCTGCTCGCTGCACCGGAGGGCGTGGACCGCGCGCAGCTGGACCATCATGGTCGGCCCGTCGCGCGCCGAGCCGCGCGCCAGCGCCGTCACGCCGGCGCGGGCCTGGACGTCGAGAAAGCCGCTGCCGGCGGCGATGAACGGGCGCAGCACACCGGCTGCGCGAACCCGGCCCACGCTGACCGTGAACATGCTCGGCAGCCCGTGGTCGTCGCCGCGGCGGACCGCGACCGGCTCGACCTCGACGAACCAGCGACCGGCGTGGGCGGCGGCTGGCACCACGGTGATGGCGACCGCGAACGCGACGATGGCGCACAGGAAGGGACGGAGCACACCCGGAACGGGTGCGAGCCGCGTGCCGGTCGAAGTGCCCGAGAGTCTTCGTCGTGTGATCGAGGTCGCGGCGCGGATCCCGACAGCAGTGTCGTGGTCGGTACGCGATGCGAAGCCGGCTCAGCGCACCGCGACGGCCGGCGCCGCGCGCGATGGGCCGGAGCGCCACCGCGCGGCGGCCGCCGGGGGTGATAAGAACGCAGACGTGCACCCCGATCCTGCGCTGCTCGAGGCTGACCTGGCACGGCTGAGCGCGGCGGTCGCCACCGCCGCCCACGAGCTGTCCGGCGACCGGACGGTCGCCCTCCTGCACGGGCTGCGCGACGACGCCGCCGCGTTGCGCCGCGGCCAGCTGATCGGCGGGCGGTCGGCGCTGGCGGCCCGCATCGCCGCCCTCGACCTCGACGACCTCGAAGACGTCAGCCGGGCCTTCACCCACTGGTGCCATCTGCTCAACACTGCCGAGGAGCAGCAGCGGATTCGCGCCCTCCGCGGCCGCGACAGCCACGGCGACGGCGTGGCGGCGGCGGTGCGCGCGATGCGCGACGCCGGCATGACCGCCGACGATGCCGCCGCGTTCTTCGACCGCGCCCTGGTGATGCCGGTGCTCACCGCGCACCCGACCGAGGCGCGCCGCCGCTCGGTGCTCGACCATCTGGGGACCATCGCCGAGCTGCTCGATCTGCTCGAGCGTCCGCTCGGGGGACCGGCGCGCCGCGACGCCGAGGACGACGTCATCGGCGAGGTCCTGGCCCTGCTCGGCACCGAGGAGTCGCGGGCCCGCAAGCCAACCCCACACGACGAGCTCGAGGCCGCGGTCGAGGTCTTCCGCCGCACGCTGTTCGAGGTCACCGCCGACGTCTACGACGACCTCGACGACGCGCTGGCGGCGACCTGGCCGGAGCGGACCTGGCGGGTGCCGCCATTCTTCCGCTGGGGCACCTGGGTCGGCGGCGATCGCGACGGCAACCCCAACGTCACCGCCGCGGTGACCCGGGCCGCGTTCGAGCGCCAGCGCACGGTGGTGCTCGGTCGCTACCTCGAGGACGTCGCCGCGCTCGGTCGGGCGCTGTCGGTGTCGGCGCGCCGCGGCGCGACGCCGGGCGGGGTCGACGAGCTGATGCGCAGCCTGGTCCGCGATCGCGATCGGCTGCCCGAGGTGGCCGCGCGGGCGATGCCGCGCACGCCGCACGAGCCGTGGCGCGAGAAGCTGTGGTACGTCGCGGCGCGGCTGCGCGCCACGCTGGCGCGCGGCGACGCCAGCTACGTCGACGCCGCCGACTACCTGCGCGACCTGACGCTGCTCGAGCGCGCCCTCGCCGGCGCCGGCTTCGCGCGTCTCGCCGGCGGGCTGGTGCGGCGGTGCCAGCGCCGGGCCGAGGTGTTCGGCTTTCACCTGGCGACCATCGACATCCGCCAGCACTCGGCGGTCCACGAGGGGGTCGTCGACGAGCTGCTGGCCGCCGGCGGCCGGCCCGGCTACGCGGCGCTCGACGAGGCGGCCCGCGTCCGCACGCTGGGCGAGCTGCTGGCGCGTCCGGTGGTGCCGGTCTGGGATCGCAGCGCGCGCAGCGAGGTGACGCAGGATCTGCTGGGCACGCTCGACATGGTCGGCCGCGCCTGTCGCGAGCTGGGCGAGCGCGCCTGCGAGCGCTACATCGTCAGCTTCACCAGCCAGCTCTCCGATCTGCTCGAGGTCGTGTTCCTGACCCGCGCCGCCGGCCTGGCGCCCGGCGAGCTGCGACCGGTGCCGCTGCTCGAGCAGCTCGAGGATCTCGAGCGCGCCGGCCCACTGGCGAGCGCCATGCTGGCCCACCCCATCGTCAAGGACGAGCTGGGCGGTGATCTCGAGGTGATGATCGGCTACTCCGACTCCGGCAAGCAGGTCGGCTACGTCGCGTCGGCGGTGGCCCTGCGCCGCGCCCAGATCGAGCTGGCCGCGGTGGCGCGCGACGCCGGCGTCGAGCTCACCGTGTTTCACGGCCGCGGCGGCGCGATCGGCCGTGGCGGCGGCCCGGCCGGCGAGGCCATCCGCTCCCAGCCGGTGGCGGCGCTGCGCGGCCGGGTCCGGGTCACCGAACAAGGCGAGACCGTCACCGCGCGCTACGGCCGGCCCGAGATCGCCCACCGCGATCTCGAGCTGACGCTGGGTGCGGTGCTGCGCGCCGCCGCCGACGAGCGCGCCGATCCCGAGCCGGCGTTCGACGGTGCCCTCGACGCCGCCGCGGCGGCGGCGCTGGCGGCCTACCGGCGCCTCACCGCCGATCAGGATCGGCTGGCGCGCTACACGCTGGCGGCGACGCCGATCCATCAGGTCGGCAAGTTGCCGCTCGGCTCGCGGCCCGCATCGCGCAAGCCCGGCTTCGCGCTCGACGACCTGCGCGCGATCCCATGGGTGTTCTCGTGGAACCAGAGCCGGCACGGCCTGCCGGGCTGGTTCGGTCTCGGCAGCGCGCTCGAGGGCCTGGCCGAGGAGGTCGGCGCCGACGCGGTGCCCGGCCTGCTGGCCCGGACGCGATTCCTGCGCGCGCTGGTTCACAACGGCGAGCTGGCGATGGTGCGCGCCGACATCGACGTCGCGCGCGAGTACGCCGCGCTCGCCGACCCCGAGGATCGCGAGGTGTTCACCATCATCGAGGAGGAGCACGCGCGGACCCGCGCCGCGCTGGCCCGCCTGGCCGGCCTCGATCAGAGCCTGGCCGATCGACCGCACCTCGCGGCCTCGGTGCAGCGCCGCAATCCGTACATCGACGTGCTGTCGCACGCCCAGGTCGAGCTGTTGCGTCGCATCGCCGCCGCCGAGCGGCGCGGCGCCGACCCGGCCGAGCGCGAACGGCTGTCGGCCGCGATCTTCACCACCATCAGCGGCATCGCCGCCGGCTTGCAGACCGCGGGCTGACCAGACCCAGGCCAGCGGCCTGGTAGACTGCGGGGGTGAGGGTCAGCGTCACTCGCGAGGAGACCGTCGAGCGGACCTGGGAGTGCGCGCGCTGTCGCGCCCGGGGCCACGTCCACCTGCGGGCGATCGGCGACAGCGGTTGGAGACAGGTGTGGTGGTCGCGCGACGAGGCCGAAGCCGAGGCCGCCGACGATGCGCGGTGGGCGGTGCAGCACGACGCCGAGCGCATGCTCGGCATGATCCGATGCCCGAGCTGCCACCGCCGCGCGCCGCGGGTCTGGATGTGGGCCGCGCTGCGCTGCCTGTTCCCGGTGGTCGTCGCGCTGCTGTTCACCGCCACGTTGGCCGCGGTCGCGCTCGGGGTCTGGGACTGGCCGGGCTGGGTGGCGCCGCTGATCGTGTTCGGCGGTATCGCCGTCGCGCTGCTGCCGGAGCGACGGCGGTGGATCGAGGCCGGCAAGACGACGGTGCGCGACCTGCGCGCGGGCGATCCTGCGCATCCGGTCCTGCCGAAAGCGGTGGTACGGGCGCTGCCGGCCAAGGCCGCAGCCCCACCGCCTGACGCGCGAGCGCGTCAGGCCGGAGCCGGGCCCCGAAGCCAGCGTTGGGCCCCAGCCCGCCTGGCGCCGGTGACCAGCGCGGCGCCGGCTGCCGTCGAGCGGCCCGATGACGCCGACGGTCCTCGGTTCCTCAGGTCCGGCGACGGCGACTGATCGCTACCAGCCGACGCCGAGATCGAACGCGGCGAACGGCTGGACCTCGTCACGCGGCAAGATCAGCTTGGGCGCGCCGCTGAAATAGCCGACGCCGCCGGTGAACGTGCCGACGGCCTGCAGCCCCTTGCCGAGCGGCAACGTCCATTGCGCGCTCACCGCGACCTCCGGACCGGCGACCGACACCGGATCGCGGTTGTCGGGATCGCCGAACTCGAAGCCGAGCTGGTCGTCGCCGACCGCGAGCTCGGCGAAGCCGGCGCCCACGCGCACCCCGCCGCGGCCGCGGTGGGTGGTGCGATCGAACAGCTCCCACGAGGCCCGCACGTGCATCATCTCGGGGCCGTCGTTCTGGTGCCAGAGATCGGCGCCGGTGCCGCAGCTCTCGATCGCGAGGTCTGCCCACACCCGGACCTCGGCGCACACCGTCGGCATGCCGTTGCGATCCGTCGACGCCGTGCCGAGGCGCAGGTTGACGCGATACGGGGCGTGCGGTTGCGGCACCACGTCGCCGCCATCGTCGACCGACTCGTCGGCGAACGCGGGGCCGCCGACCGGCGCCGCAGTGGCCGCGATGAGCGCGAGCGCGGCGAGGATCGGACGCACGACCGCAGCCTAGCTCCGGACCGTCACGACGGCACGATCAGACCATCCGCGCACCGTTCCGCGGCCCGAGCGGGGACCGAGCGGGGATCGGATCGGTCAGAACGGAATGTCGTCGTCAGGACCGCCGCCGCCGAACCCGCCACTGCCACCACCACCACCGCCACCGCCACCGCCGGGACCGCCGGGACCAAAGTCAGGCTCGGGAGGAGGAGGTCCTTCGTCGCCGCCGCGCTTGCCCGCGCCGCCGCCGGCACCCTCACGCCCACCCGACAGGAACTGCACGTCATTGGCGATGATCTCGGTGATGTAGCGCTTCTGACCTTCCTTGTCGTCGTACGTCCGAGTCTGGATGCGACCCTCGATGAAGACCTGGCGGCCCTTGGCCAGGTACTTGGCGCAGATCTCGGCGGTCTTGCCCCACACCACGATGCGATGCCACTCGGTGCGTTCCTGGCGCTGGCCGTTCTTGTCTTTCCAGCTTTCACTGGTGGCCAGACGGAGCTCGCACACGCCCGCGCCGCTCGGTGTGTACCGCATGTCCGGATCCGCTCCGAGGTATCCGATCAGGATGACTTTGTTCACTCCGCCGGCCATGGGATGCTCCTTACTGACCGGGCTGTAGCACGTTCCTATGACACGATTCTCGCGGTCGCCGCGCCGGTGCGCGCCCTTGTGAGCGCCCGCCAACCAGCATACAAACGCGACCGATGTACCAGCAGTCGCGCGTCGCCGTCGTCATCCCGGCCTTCAACGAACAGGCCGCGGTTGGCGTCGCGATCGCGGCGGTCCCCGGCTTCGTCGATCGCGTGATCGTCGTCGACGACGCCTCGACCGACACCACCGCCGCCGTCGCCGATGCCGCCGGTCGGACCCGCGGCGAGACCGACGTGATCACCCACGCGCACAACCGCGGCGTCGGAGCGGCGATCGTCAGCGGCTACCGTCGCGCGCTGGCGCTGGGCTGCGACGTCATCGCGGTGATGGCCGGCGATGGACAGATGGATCCGATCGATCTGCCCCGGGTGATCGCGCCGATCGCGGACGGCACCGCCGACTACGTCAAGGGCAACCGCTTCCTCCATCCCGAGGTGTGGCGGGCGATGCCGCCGGCGCGGATCGTCGGCAACGTCGTGCTGTCGGCGGCGACCCGGTTGACCTCCGGCTACCGTCACGTGTTCGACTCGCAATGCGGCTACACCGCGATCAGCGCGGCGGCGCTCGCGGCGCTCGATCTCGATCAGCTCTTTCCGCGCTACGGCTATCCCAATGACCTGCTGTCGCGACTGCACGTCGCCGGCCAGCGCGTCGTCGATGTGCCGGTGCGCCCGGTCTACGGCCCGGCATGGAAGAGTGGCATCAACCTGGGAACGGCGATCCATCCCATCCCGTGGGTGCTGCTGCGGTCGTGGAGCACGCGGCTGGCGAGCGAGGCGCGGGCGCGCTGGACCCGCGCTTCGTGATGCGGGTCGGCGTCGTCGCGACGTCGTATCCGCGCTGGCCCGGCGACGCCGCCGGCGGCTTCGTCGCCGCCCACGCGAGCTACCTGCGCGACGCCGGCGCGGCGGTCGACCTGCTCGCCGCCGGTCACGGCCTGCCGGCCACGCCCGGCCTGTTCTTCGCCGGTGGCGCGCCCGAGGCCATCGAGACCGCGCTCGCCAGCGGGCGTCCGGCCGCGCTGGCGAGCGCGTTCGGGTTCTCGGCGCGCATGCTCGCCGCCGTGGCGTGGCGCGCGCGCCGCTGGGACGCGGTCGCCGCGCACTGGCTGGTGCCGTCGGCGGTGGCGGCGGCGCTGGCGCCGCGCCGCATCCCGTTGCTCGCCATCGCCCACGGCGGCGACGTCCACCTGCTGGCGCGGGCGCGCTTGCTGACTCCGGTCCTGGCCCTGCTCGCCGCTCGCGACGCCCGCCTGGTGTTCGCCTCGGACCAGCTCCGCCGCCTCGCGCTCGACGCGATCCCGGCCCCGCTGGCGCGCCGGATCGCCGCCCGCTCGATCGTGCAGCCCATGGGTGTCGACGACATGCGCACCGCCGCCGTGGTGCGCCGCCGCGCGACCCGGCCGTCGCCGCCCGCCGGCGAGCCGCCAACCCTGGTGGTGATGGCCCGCCTGGTCCCGATCAAGGCCGTCGCCACCGCCATCGAGGCGATGGCGTACGTCCGGTCGCCGGCGCGGCTGGTGATCGCCGGCGACGGTCCGCTGCGCACCGCCCTCGTCGCCCAGGCGGCGCCGCACGGCGAGCGAGTCCGCTTCGTGGGCTGGCTCGACAGCGACCAGCGCGACGCGTTGCTGGCGCGAGCCGCGATCGTGCTGGTGCCATCGTCGCCGCTCGGTGACGGCCGCAGCGAGGGCACGCCGCTGGCGGCGCTCGAGGCGCTCGCGGCCGGCGTACCGCTGGTCGCCTCGGCGACCGGCGGGCTGCTCGAGCTCGGGAGTCACGGCGCCACGCTGGTGCCGTCCGGCGACCCGCGCGCGCTCGCGGTCGCGATCGATCGCGTGCTCGATCGCGTGCTCGATCGCGTGCTCGGGCGCACGATCGATGTCGTCTCGAGCGCGCGCTCGAGCGATGCGCCGGCGCGCGCACTCCCGATCGCCGCGCTTGGCTGGGCCTGCGTCGGCGTGGCGCTCGATCGGCACTGGAGCCGCGAACCGGGTTACGCACCTGGCCCCGTTGCGTCGCCGGCGACGCAGGCCAGTGGTCCGGCCGCCGTTGCGATTTCGGTCCCAGCCCAAGTTATTCCAGTATGTTGAACACCAGAACGTCCTGGTAGAACTCGGACACCTGGGCGCCATCGCAGCGGCACAGATGCTGCTCTCTCCGGCGGCGTAGATGTCAGTCCGCTACGAAGTCTCGGTCGTGGTGCCGTTTGCCGACGACGAAGACGCGATCGGCACCGCGATCCAGCGGCTCGCCGATCACCTGCGGTTGCTCGGTCACCCGTTCGAGATCCTCGCCGTCGACGAAGACTCCGGCGACAACTCGCACGCCGTGCTGGCGCTCCTGCGGGCCCAGGTCCCGGAGCTGCGCGTGGTGCACGCGCCGGGGCGCGGCCGCGGCGCGGATGCCGGTGCCGCGCGCGCCCAGGGTCGCGTCTTGTGGATCATCGATCCGGACGTCGCGCTCGGTTCGCTGGCGCTGGCCGCGCCGGCGATCGAGCAGATCATCGCCGGTGCCACCGACGCCATCGTGGTGCACGGCCACTTCATCGTCGCCAACCGCGTCCGCGCCTTGCCGGCGCTCACCGGGCTGCGCGGCAGCCGTGATGCGCGTCGCCGCCGCCTGGCGCGCCGCATGGCCGCGCACGGGCTTCGGCTCGACGTCCAGCTGATCGGCGCCGCGCCGCTCCCCCGTCCCCGCCTGTTCGGGCTGTTCGCGCCGCGCCGCGCCGGCGCCCCCAGCACGCGCGCCGGCTGAGCACCGGCTCCGGACCGGCTGGCGCGCGACGTCGCTGCTATAGTCGGCGGCACCCATGGACGCACTCACGATCGTCGGCGGGATCTTGGGCCTCGGGCTCCTGATCGTCGTCCACGAGGCCGGTCACTTCGTCGTCGCCCGCCTGTGCGGCATGCGCGTGGAGCGCTTCTCGATCGGCTTCGGGCCCGGGCTGCTGCGCTGGCGCTCGAAGGGCGGCACGCTGTTCCAGCTGGCGCCCATCCCGTTCGGCGGTTTCGTCGAGATCAAGGGCATGGCGATCGCCGAGGACGTCGATCCCGATGACACGGCCGCCTACCCGAACCGGCCGGTGTGGCAGCGCATCGCGACCATCTTCGCCGGCCCGGGCACCAACTATCTGTTCGCGATCGTGCTCGCGTTCTTGCTGTTCACCACCTCCGGCGTGCGCGAGGGCACCCTGTATTACGGCGTCGACAAGTTGAACAAGGACTTCGACGCCGCCACCAAGCTGCAGCCCGGCGATCGCCTGCTCGCCATCAACGGCACGCCGATCTTCCTGAAAGGCCCCGACGGCAAGCGCACCGAATTGTGCGTCGCCACCGCGGCGATCGGCGACGGCGTCGCCCGGCTCTCGATCGCGCGCGGCGGCAAGCCGATGGAGGTCGAGGTCAAGACCAAGTACGACGAGATGAAGGGCGTGAAGGACGATCCCAACGACGGCACCCCCAAGGTGTGCCGCGGGCCGCGCTGGCGGCTCGGCATCGACAACTGGCAGGAACAATACGATCGGGTCGACGTCGGGGTGTTCACCGCCGCCGGGCACGCCGTCTGGTATCCGATCCAGCAGACCCGCGACTACTTCAGCGGCATCTACCAGGTCATCAAGGGCAAGGAGAAGGCCGAGGTCACCGGCCCGGTCAAGATGGGCGGCTTCATCAAGAAGGCGATCGAGGCCGGATGGGTGACCGCGCTGCAGCTCATGATGCTGCTCAACGTCCTGCTCGCGATCATGAACCTGTTCCCGCTCCCCGGCCTCGACGGCGGCCGGCTGGCGTTCCTCGGCTACGAGCTGGTCACGCGCCGGCGCGCCAACCCCAAGGTCGAGACCACCGTGCACATGGTCGGCATCCTGATCCTCATGGTCATCCTGGTGATGGTGACCGTGAAGGAGTGCCGGGCCATCCTGTAGGGCCCGGGCCACCGCGCCATGGCGCAACTCGCCGCCGATTTCCTCGACCGGATCCCGACCGATCCCGGCGTCTACGTCATGAAGGACGGCGCCGGCCGCGTCATCTACGTCGGCAAGGCCAAGAACCTGCGCACCCGCGTGCGCCAGTACTTCCGGCCCGGCGCCGACGCCCGCTTCTTCGTCGCCGCCGGGTTCCTCGGCAAGCTGCTCGCCGACATCGAGACCGTCGTGGTCAGCGACGAGAAGGAGGCGCTGCTCCTCGAGAATCACCTGATCAAGCGCCACCAGCCGCGCTTCAACGTCAAGCTGCGCGACGACAAGCAGTACCTGGTGCTGCGCGTGCTGCCGCCCGACCGCGGTCCGGCGGCGGCGCCGGCGCGCCAGTTCCCGCGCGTCGAGGTGGCGCGCAACATCAAGGGCGACGAGGCGCGCTACTTCGGGCCCTATCACTCGGCGACGTCGTGTCGCGAGACCCTGCGGGTGCTCAACCGCCACTTCCAGCTCCGGACCTGCACCGATCACGTGCTCGAGCACCGCGGCCGGGTCTGCCTGCAGTACGAGATCCAGCGCTGCCCGGGCCCGTGCGCCATGCCGGTGGCGCCGGCGGCGTACGCCGAGCAGGTCGACGACGTCATGCTCTTCCTCGAGGGCAAGGACAAGGAGCTGCTGGTCCGCCTCGGCGAGCGTATGGCGGTGCGCGCCGCCGCCGAGGAGTTCGAGGTCGCCGGCCGCTTGCGCGACTCGATCGCCGCGGTCGAGCGCACGGTGTCGCGCCAGCACGTGGTGCAGGAGGACTTCGTCGATCAGGACGTGTTCGCGGTCCACCGCGAGGGCGACGCCGCCGAGCTGGCGGTGCTGTTCGTGCGCGCCGGCAAGCTGGTCGGCAAGCGCGGCTTCGCGCAGCGCGACCAGGAGCTGCCCGACGCCGAGCTGATCGGCGCCTTCGTGCAGCAGTACTACGCGACCGGCACCTTCATCCCCGACGAGGTGGTGGTGCCGGTCGAGCTGCCCGACGGCGACGTGCTGGCCGACTGGCTGGGCTCGGCGCGCGGCAAGCGGGTCAAGCTGGTGTGGCCGCAGCGCGGCACCCGGGTCCGCCTGCTCGAGCTGGCGATCAAGAACGCCGAGACCTCGATGGTCAGCCGCCGCGACCACGGCGCCGATGTCGAGATCGCGCTGGCCAAGCTGCAGGCGCGCCTCGGCCTGCGGCGGATGCCGTCGCGCATCGAGTGCTTCGACATCGCGCACGTGCAGGGCACCGACACGGTGGCGTCGATGGTGACCTTCGTCGATGGCGTCCCGGCGCGCGCGCTGTATCGCCGGTTCAAGATCCGGACCTCGACCAACGACGACTTCGCGTCGATGTACGAGGTCCTGTCGCGCCGCTTCAAGCGCACGCTGGGTGATCGCGGCGACGACCCGGCCTGGGCGGCGCCCGATCTGCTGGTCGTCGACGGCGGCAAGGGCCAGCTCGGCATGGCGGTGGCGGCGCTGACCGACCTCGGCATCGTGCTCGATCGCGACGGCGCGATGGACGTGATCTCGCTCGCCAAGGAGCGCGAGCTGGCCGCCGGTGACGCCCCCGATCGGGTCTACGTGCGCGGCGTCAAGGAGGCGGTGGCGCTGCGCGCCAACACCGCCGAGCTGTTCCTGCTGGCCCGGCTGCGCGACGAGGCCCACCGCTTCGCCAACACCTTCCACCGCGAGCGGCGCTCGAAGGCGACGTTGCGCTCGGCGCTCGACGACGTGCCCGGCATCGGCAAGACCCGCCGCACGGCGCTGCTCCGTCACTTCGGCTCGGTGGCGGCCGTCGCCGCCGCCTCGGTCGACGATCTGGCCGCCGCGCCCGGGATGACCAGGAAGTCCGCCGCGGCGGTGAAGGCCTTCCTTCACCGTGACGAAGCAACCCGATCGCTCCCCGAACCGTAGTTATCTCGGCGCTACCACGCCCCGACGAGGGCGAGCCCGGCGCTGCGGTCGGTGACCACCGGGGCGACGACGAGATCGAGCTTGCGGTTGTGACGGCGGACCGCGCCCGGAACGGTGACGAGGTCCCAGATGACGCCGGTCTCCCACACGCCGAGCGCCAGGATCAGGCCGCCGATCGTCGGCACCGGGTCGTCGAGGCGTGGATCGCGCAGCGCCAGGAAGGTGACGGCGGTGGCCGCGGTGGCGCGCAGGACCAGCCCCGTGGTCACGCCCTCGCCGGCGTACCAGTGTCCGGCCGACGGGCCGAGCACCATGCCGGCGATGCCGATCATGCCGAACGTGGCTGCACACGCCTCGCCGTCGCAGCTCTCGCCCCCGAGGGCGCTCAGCATCAGCGGCCCTGACGTCGCGGCGAGCGTGACGAGGAACGCCGTCGACCTGCGCTTGGGCCCGGCGCGCGTCGCCGGCGTCTCGCCGGGCGGATCCGCGCTCGCCATGCTGTGCCCGGCGAGGATCACGACGGCGACGATCGCGGCGATGCGCTTCATGGCGTCACGATAGAGCAACGCCGCGTCGCTGGACGACGGTGGTTCATCACGCCCGCTCACAGACCGCGACTGACACGACGCTGCATCAAAGCCGCACCCATGTCGCGCTCGCGGGCTGCCGCAGCGGCCGTGACCGTGACACCATGATCGGGTCATGGCGATCCGCGTGGTGCGGGAGGTCGAGTGTGCAGCGCCGCGCGACGCCATGTGGCTGGCGCTGGCCGAGACCCACCGCTTCAGCAAGGCGCTGGGAGGGCAACCGGTGCGCTTCGATCCGATCGAGGGTGCCGGCGCCGCTCGCTACCTCATGTCGACGCGCTCGGCCGGCTTCGAGCTGGTCTTCGAGGAGCGTCCCTTCGAGTGGCGGCGGCCCGAGCACCTGGTCATCAGCCGGCTCATGCGCAGCGGACCGCTGCGCCACTACGAGCTCGCCTTCGAGCTCGCCGAACGTGACGGCGGCGGTAGCCGCATCACCGTCACGCTGACCGCCACGCCGCGCTCGCCGCTCCTCGCGCCGATCCTGCGCCTGCGCGCGCGCGGCACGATCCGCGGCGCGGCGGCGCTCATCGCGCGCATCGACGCGCAGATCGGCCGCGGGCGGCCGGCGTACGAGGACGCGCCGCCTCGCCTGAACTCTGCGGCCGTGCGCGAGGCGCGCGCGCGCCTCGAGGCGACGGTCGGCGGCGACCGCCGCGCGCTGGTGCCTCGCCTCATCGACGAGGTGCTGGGCGCACCGGACCTCGAGGCGGCGCACGTGCGTCCCTACGTGGTCGCGGCCCGCTGGGGTGTCGAACGGCGCGAGGTGCTCACGCTCTGCCTCGAGGCGGTGAGCGCGGGGTTGCTCGAGCTGCGCTGGGAAGTGATCTGTCCGAGCTGCCGGGTGGCCGCGGCCCAGGCCGAGACCCTGGCCGCCCTCGACGCGAAGGTGCACTGTCATCTGTGCGACCTGACCTCGGCGGTGGATCTCGATCGCGCGGTCGAGGTGGTGCTGCGCCCGGCCCGCGCCATCCGCCGCCTGCCCGATGGTCCGTACTGCATCGGCGGGCCGTTCCGGACCCCCCACGTGATCGAGCAGGCCATCCTTCGCGCCCACGGCACCGCCGTGCTGCGCGCGCCGCCCGAGGGCCGCTGCCGCATCTACGTGCGCGGTGGCGCCGCCGCCAGCGTCGACGTGATCTCGACCGGCCCGCACCAGGTGACGCTCGAGGCCGGCACCGTGATCGCGCCCGACCACGTGGGCGTCGCGCCGCACGCCGAGCTCACCGTCCACGATCTCCTCGGCGAGGAGCGTCACGTCAAGCTCGAGCATCTCGAGTGGGCCAGCCTGGCCGCGACCGGGCTCCACGTCAGCACCCTGCCCGCCTTCCGCTGCCTGTTCTCCGGCGAGGTGCTGCGTCCGGGCGTCGAGCTGGCCGTCGCCCGCATGGCCTTCCTCTTCACCGATCTATGCGGCAGCACCGCGTACTACACGCGGGTCGGCGATAGCCGTGCCTATGCCTACGTGCACGACCACGCCGAGTCGACCGCTGCGATCGCCGCTGCCCACGGCGGCACGCGGGTGAAGACCATGGGCGACTCGGTGATGGCGGCGTTCACCGACGACGCCGACGCGCTGCGGGCGGCGATCGCGATCCAGGCCGCGCACGCCGACGTGGCCGCGCTGGCCGGCGACGGTGCGCCCGGACTCAAGGTCGGTGTCCACGCCGGTCCCTGCTTCGCGGTCACCCGCGATGGCCGGCTCGACTACTTCGGACAGACCGTGAACGTGGCGCAGCGTTTCGAGGCCGCCGGCAGCGACGGCGACGTCATCGCCCTGGTCGGACTTGCCCGCGAGCTGGAGAATCGAGGCCAGCTCGGTGGCGCGCGGGTGATCGAGGAGCGGAGCGTCACCCTCAAGGGCATCGATGCGCCGTTCACGGTCGCGCGCCTGCGCCTCGACGGTGCGGATCCGGATCCGCAGCCGCATCCGCATCGGCAGCCGCATCCGTAGCCGCATCGGCGGTCTCGTCGACGCCGATGAGCTACATCTCGAAGGGCGGGATCACGCGACCATCGATGTCGGTGAAGCACTGCGTCGCTCAACCTATCGAGATCTCAGGAAGCCCAGGAGCCGGTCCCCCAGGTCGTCGAGGCCGCGCAGGGTGCGGTCGAAGGCGACCTCCTCGCCATGGACGCCGCACACCACGACGGAGATCAGCCCGGAGGCATCGGAGATGCGGCGCACGTCGGTGATCTGGTCCCAGGCCAGCTCGAGCAGGCCGTCCGGGGTCCGGACCCGCAGGCCGTGGTCGCAGACCTCGACCCAGCCGCTGGGTGCGCGTCGGGTGGCGGGCAACGCCGCGGCGCGCCCGACGGCCGGCATCACCAGGCCGCCCGGCGACAGCGGGCCGGGACGGGCGACGGCGTTGGCGCTGCCGAGGTAGCGCGCGCGGCGCCCGATCACGAAGCGATGGCGGACCTCGCCGAGCGGCGACCGGCCGGAAACCCGATACGTCATGGCGCGAACCCGGCGAGCTGGTCCCAGCTTCCCTCGACGTCGGTGACGTAGGCGATGCGGCGCACGAGGTTCGACGCTAGCATCTTGATCGCGTGAAGGTCACCGTCCTGGAGCTGCCGGCGCGGTGGAACGCCGTCGACGCCGCGCTCGCGGACGTCGACGCCGCGCTGGCGGGGGCGCGGGCCGACCTCGTGGTGCTGCCGGAGGCGTCGCTGACCGGCTACGTCTCGCCGCAGGGCGAGTTCGATCTCACCGCGGCCGGCGAGCCGCTCGACGGGCCAACCGCGGGCGCGCTGGCGGCGCTGGCGACGCGTCACCGCGTGCACCTGGTCGGGCCCTTGATCGAGGCCGACGGCGCGCGGCGCTACAACGCGACGCTGGGGTTCGCGCCCGACGGGACGCGCTTCCTCCACTACCGCAAGCGACACCCGTGGCTCCCCGAGACCTGGGCGACGGCGGGCGCGGCGCCGTACCCGGTGGTCGAGCTCGGCGGGCTCCGGGTCACCGTCGCGGTCTGCTACGACCTCCACTTCCTCCCCGAGGAGGCCGCCGATGTGCTCGCGGCCGCGGACCTGCTCGTGTTCCCGTCGGCGTGGGTCGATCGCGCGAACACGCGGCTCCCGCTGCTGCGCGGGCTCGCCGCGCGGTTCGAGATCGCGATCGCGAACGCGAACTGGGGCGCGGGCGTGGTGTGCGTGCCAGGACAGGGCGGGTCGTGCATCCTGGACGCGCGCGGGCGCGAGCTCGCGACCTCCGCGCCGGGCGCGGGCCGCGCCGATGCGACGATCAATCCTGTTCGGCTTCGGCCTGCGTGACGCTTTCGTCGAACGCGGCCACGAATCCGGGCGTGAGCGGCGAGATACCAGCGGCCGGCGTCGCGATACGTCAGGGCGCGTCGGTGGTCAGCTGCGGCAGCTCGGACAGGTTGGGCACCAGGATGATCTCGATGCGCCGGTTGAGCTCCTTGTTGGGCTCGCTGTCGTTGACGGCCACCGGATCCTGATCGGCGTAGCCGGCGGCGGCCACGCTCGCCGGCGGCATGCCGGCGCCGATCATGAACTCGAGCACCGAGACCGCGCGCGCCGTCGACAGCACCCAGTTGTTGGGGAACTTGCGGGTCTTGATCGGCACGTTGTCGGTATGGCCGGCGATCAGGAAGCGGCGATCCTTGAACTCGACCAGCACCTTGACCACGTCGCCGAGCGCGGCCTTGCCGGCGTCGCTCAGCTCCGAGGCGCCGCTGGCGAACAAGATCGACGACGGCAGCTTGACCACCATCTGGCCGTTGCGGAACCCGATCTCGAGCTTGCCGGAGTCGACCAGGGCGCGGAACTTCTGCTGCAGCTCGCGGTACGCGGCCAGGCGCTTGTCCTGGGCGTCGCGCTGCCGGCGCAGCTCGTCGAGCTCGGTCTGGGTGGCCTCCTTCTCGCCCCGGATCCGCGTCAGCTCCTCCTCCTTGGTCCGGGTCGTCGAGTCGAGGTCGCCGCGGGCCTGGCCGAGCTGTTCCTCGAGCTGCTTGAGCGTCGCCCGGCGGTCGGCCTCCTCCTTCTCGAGCGCCGCGATGCGGCCCTCGAGCTCGGCGACGTGATCGAGCGCCTTCTGGTGGGTGGACTTCTTGACCAGACAGCCGGCCACAGCCACGGCCAGGGTCAGCACCACGATGATTCGCGCGACGCGGTTCATGCCCGATTGATACCACCGAGATTGCCGGCGCGGGCCGATCCGCGATGCGGGTCGGCGCGTACCATCCGGTCCATGGCCCAGCCACAGCCCCCGCCCGGCGCCCGAGGTCTGCCGTTCTTCGGGGAGGTGTTCAAGTTCCTCAAGGACCCCTTCACGTTCCAGGCCGCCCGCACCAAGCAGCACGGCATGATCTGGAAGACCCGCATCCTCGGCAGCACCGTCGTGTTCTTCAGCGGGCCGAAGGGCTTCACGTTCTTCATGGACCCCGAGAACTTCACGCGCGAGGGCGGCTCGCCGCCCCACCTGCGCGAGCTGCTGCACCCCGACGCGGTGCCGTTCCTCGATGGCGATCGCCACCGCACCCGCAAGCGCCTGCTGCTGGCGGCCTTCACGCCCGACGCGCTCGCCAGCTACGTGCCCAGCCTCGAGCGCTTGATCGACCGCTACGTGGCGCGCTGGGCCAAGGCCGGCGCGGGCGGGCTCGAGGTCCGGCTCAACGACGAGCTCGATCAGCTCGCGTTCGATCTCGCCAACGTGCTGTTCGCGGCCGCCGCGCCCGACGACTCGGACACCGCCACCGCCGCCGACTTCGGCGTCATGGTGAAGGGCCTGTTCTCGCCACCGGTGAAGCTACCGTTCACGGCCTACGGCAAGGCGCTCAAGGCCCGCGATCGGCTGCGCGGCTACATCAAGGCGGCGGTCGCCACCAAGGGCGGTGCCGGCACCGCGCTCGGCGTCCTCAAGGCGGCGCGCGGCCCCAAGGGTGAGGCGCTGTCGACGGCCGAGCTGGAGATCGAGCTGCTCCACTTCTTCTCGGCGGCCCACGCTGGCATCGCCGGCGTCCTGGCCTGGCTCGTGGTCGTCCTCGGTCAGCGCGCCGAGGTCACGGCGCGGGTGCGGGCCGAGGTCGCCGCGCTCCCCGCCGGCGGCCTGACCCTCACCGGCCTCGCCGCCATGCGCTACACCGCCGCGGTCGGGCGCGAGGTCCGGCGCGTCTACCCGATCGCGCCGGCGACCTTCTTCGGAGTGGCGAAGAAGGACCTCGACTTCGACGGTCACCAGATCAAGCAGGGCTGGACCGCGGTCGGCGCGATCTGGAACACGCTCCAGGACGGCAGCACGTTCAAGGACCCGGCCACGCTCGATCCGGATCGCCTGTCGGACGCGGCCCTGACGCAGCTGCCCGCCAACGCGTACGTGCCGCAGGGCGGCGGTCCGCCGGACGGTCACCGCTGTCCCGGCGAGGCGCTGACCGATCTGGTCCTGCCGCTGTTCGCCGCCGCGCTGTTGCGCAGCCACGGCGTCGAGCTGCCGGCGCAGGACCTCGCGCCCGGCGCCGGCGGCCTGGGACCGCTGCCCAGGGACGGCCTGCGCGCCCGCGTCAGTTGAGCAGCGCATAGAGCGCCACCGACGCCAGCGAGGTGGCCAGGGCCCGGATCGCCGACATCGGCGCCTCGCCGGGCGCGCCGAGCGGGAGGCTGGTCAGGTGGTCGGACTCGACCCAGATCCGGATCTGCTTCTCGCCGGCGCCGGCGGCGATGGCGAGGTCGGCGTAGCCGGTCGGGACGCCCTCGATGCGCACCCGCTCGGTGCGCTCGTCGTGGACCACCAGCACGCCGTTGATCGCGACCGAGACGTCCGCGGCCGGCGCCGTGAAGACCAGCTCGACGACGCCGGAGGGCTCGCCGGGCGGTGTGGGGAAGCGAGCGTGGACGTCGCGCGCGCAGGCCGCGGCGGCGACCGCGAGCCCGACCCCGAGGAGGAGTGGCAGCAGTTTGATCACGGGGATTGGTCCCGCGCGCGGGCCGCGCGGTTGCCCGATATACTGCGGGCCTCGTGGCCGACCTCGCGCGCCTCCCCGCGCCTCCCCACCTCACCATCGCAGACCTGCTGCGCGAGCACCCGTGGCCCGCGGAGTACGCCGGCGGCGCGCGCCTCGAGCAGATGTGGGCGTTCGACCTCGCGCTGCCGCCGGCCGCGCTGTGGCCGCTGGTGTCGGACGTGTCGCGGCTCAACCGCGCGCTGGGCAACCCCGAGATCGAGTTCGAGGAGAAGGCCGGCGTGCGCTGGGGCCGCAGCCGCTACGGCGGCATCACCCACGTGTGGCACGAGGTGCCGTGGGACTGGGTCGCCGGGCGCTGGTTCTCGTTCCTCCGCGTCTACACCCGCGGCGCGATGAAGACGCTGTGGACGATCCACCGCATCGAGCCGGTCGGGACCGAGGGCTCGCGCCTCTACGTCTACTTCGGCTGCGTGCCGCGCTGGCGGGTGCTGGCACCGGCCATGCGTCTCAACTTCGCCGCCATCGGCCGGGCCTACAAGAAGGTGGTGCCGGCGCTGGCGGCCGCAGCGCAGGCTGCGAAAGCGCTCGCCCTCCACATCCCGGCGCCGGTGCTCACCGCGCAGGCCGACCAGCGGCTGCGGGCGATCAGCGCCCAGCTGCGCGCCAAGGGGCTGGCTGCCGCCGCGGTCGATCGGGTGGTCGAGCTGGTCCGCCGCGGCGACGAGCTCGACCTGAGCCGGATCCAGGTCCGCGAGCGGGCTCGAGCCTGGGGCCTCGACGAGGACGCGCTGTTGCGGGTGTTCCTGCACGCGACGCGCGCCGGCTTGCTCGAGCTGACCTGGGACGTCGTGTGCCCCCACTGTCGGGGCGTCCGCGACAGCGAGACCCGCCTCGGCGACGTCGCCGCCGAGGGCGAATGCACGGTCTGCGACGTCCAGTTCGGCACCGCCGACGCGGTCGAGGTCAGCTTTCGCGTCCACCCCTCGATCCGCACCGTCGAGCAGCGCCTGTTCTGCAGCGCCGAACCCTCGACCAAACCGCACATTCGCGTCCAGCGCGCGCTGGCGCCCGGCGCCGACGTCGCGGTCGAGATCGACCTGGCGCCCGGTCGTTACCGGCTCCGCAACCGCGGCCAGGACACCCCGGCCGGGTTCCTCGACGTGACCGAGGGTGGCGAGGCCAGCGGCGAGGCGCCGGTGGCGTGGCGGGCCAGCTCACCGCCCGGCGAGCAAGCCACCGCGTCCCACGCCGCGCTCGCGCTGTTCAACGATTCGTCCGAAGCTCGGACATTCATTCTCGAACAGGCCACGCCGTCGGACCTGGCGCTGCGGCCGGGGCGGCTGCTCAGCCACCAGGAGTTCCGCGACCTGTTCAGCGAGGAGTTCCTGGGCGCCGACGTCCGGCTCGCCGTCGGCGAGCAGACCATCCTGTTCACCGACATCGTCGGCTCGACGGCGATGTACGCCGAGCGCGGCGATCCCGACGCGTTCGTCGCGGTCCGCCACCACTTCACCGAGGTGTTCGGCACCATCGCCAAGCACCGCGGCGCCGTGGTCAAGACGATCGGCGACGCGGCCATGGGCGCGTTCATGGATCCGGTCGACGCGGTGCGCGCCGCGGTCGCCATCCAGCGCAGCTTCGCGGATCCGGCCGGGCTGCGTCTGCGGGTGTCGCTCAACACCGGCGCCTGCATCGCGGTGCGGCTGAACGCCAACCTCGACTACTTCGGGCACGCCGTGAACCTGGCGGCCAAGCTGCAGAACGTCGTCGAGTCCGGTCAGGTCGTGGTGTCGGAGACCACGTACGCCGCGCCCGGCGTGGCCGCGCACCTGGCCGCGACCGCGACCCTCGTCGAGGAGGTCTCGGTACCGGTCAAGGGGCTGCGCGCGCCGGTGGTGGCGCGCCGCTGGACGGTCAGCTGACGTTTGCCCTGGGAGTCTGGAAAGAATCGGGCCCAACCCGTTTGCCCTGAGCGAGGCCGAAGGCCGAGTCGAAGGGCGCGCACCGATCACCTTCGATTCTGTCTCGAGCCCGAGCCCGAGCCCGAGCCCGAGCCCGATCTCTGCGTGCTGATTCCGGGCCCGGGCTCGGGCTCGGGCTCGGGCTCGGGCTCGGGCTCGCAGGTCACGGCACGCCCGGGAAGTGCTCGACCTTCTGGATCTGGAAGTCGGGGAAGTGCTCGACGTACTGGATCGTGAAGTCGGGGAAGTGCTCGACCAGCTGCCACTCGCCGCAGGCGTCGGGAAAGTGCTCGACGAAGCGCACCTTGAGATCCGGGAAATGCTGCACGAGCTGGACCTTGAAGTCGGGGAAGTGCGGCACCACCTTCACCTTGCCGTACAGCTTCTTGCCGCCCAGCGAGCAGTCGCCGCCCACCTTGGCGGCCGGGACCGCGTCGGGGCTCGCGGCGGCGAGCGCGTAGACGGCCGCGACAACGGCGAGCGTGAACACTGTCCGATGCATGGTCCGAAAGGTAGCATCAACCTGTCTTGGCCATCGCGGTGATCACCGGCGCCTCCGGTCTGCTCGGCGGCAACCTGGCCGCCGAGCTGCGCGAGCGGCGGGTCCATGTCCGCGCCATCCGCCGGCGCTCGACGAAGACCGAGCACCTCGCCGACCTCGACATCGAGTGGGTGTTCGGAGAGCTCGACGACCCGCCGTCGCTGGAGCACGCGTTCCGCGGCGCCGACGTGGTGTTCCACTGCGCGGCGGCGGTCGGCGTCTCGCCGACCGTGACGGCGGCGCTGCGCCGCGCCAACGTCGACGGCACCGCGGCGGTGCTGAGGGCGGTGCGCAAGGCCGGCGCCGGGCGGCTGGTCCACGTCTCGAGCGTCGTCGCCGTCGGCCTGACCACCAACGGCCAGCCGTGCACCGAAGACGCAGCGTGGAACTTCGCGGACCACAAGCTCGACGACGGCTACGCCACCACCAAGCACCAGGCCGAGCAACTGGTCAACGCGGCGGCGCGCGCCGAGGTCGACGCGGTGATCGTGAACCCGGGCTTCATGGTCGGGCCCCGCGACGCCCGGCCGTCGTCGGGGCGTGTGATCGTCGATCTGGTCAAGGGTCGCATCCCGATCTACCCCGGCGGCAAGAACAACTTCGTCGACGTCCGCGATGTCGCGCGCGGTGCGATCGCGGCCTGGGAGCGCGGTCGCCGCGGCCGCCGCTACATCCTGGGCGGCGACAACCTGACCTACCGCGACTTCTTCGCCCGCATCGCGCGCGCCGGGGGCGTCAAGCCGCCGCGCCTGCCGGCTCCTCGCTTCGCCGCGCTCGCCGCCGGCCTCGCCGGTGACGCCTACCAGCGCCTGACCGGCAAGGACCCCGTGTTCGGCTCGGTCGAGGCTCGTTATGCGTACACGGATCGGTTCCAGTTCTCGAGCGCGCGCGCCGAGGCCGAGCTGGGCTACCGGCGCGGCTCGCTCGACGTGGCGATCCGCGATGCCCTGACCTGGTTCCGCGACCACCGCATGGTGTAGGCGCGCGCCGTACCTCGCCACCGGCGGAGAACCCGACGCCGTCGAGAGATCCGGCACCGCCGCCGCCGCTGTGGATCGCGCAACTCCGCGCCGTGACGTGGATCGCCAGCGGCACGCGAAGTGCTCTGATACGATCTTCACAACATCGCCTTGGGGAGGATTCATGCGAAAGCTCTGTGCGGCGAGCCTGCTCGCCATTGGTCTGGTTGCGTGCGGCGGCGACGGTAACGACGTCGATCCCGCCATCATCGTCGGTGGCGGCGTCCACGATCCCGGGATCGACGGTGAGGTCAACGTCTACGTCATCGACGAGGACACCGACGCGCCGCTGGTCGGCGCCACGGTGCGGGTCGGGACGGTCGAGGGTACGACCGACGCCACCGGCCTGTTCACCGCGGCCGGGGACCTGGTCGGCAAGCAGACCATCGTCGCCAAGGCCACCAACTACGCCGCCTCGGTGTGGGTCGGCGTCGACGGCGCCAACGTCACGATCGGGATGACCAAGGCGACCGCCACCACGACCGCCGTCCCGCAAGCCGAGCTGGGCGGGTCGATCGTCGGCTGGGATGCGTTGCCAGCGCCCGCCACCGGCCACGCCACCATCGCGTTCGTGAACTACTCGCAGAGCCGCGCGCTCGGCGATGACTCCGGCAACTGTTACGAGGCGCCCCTGCTGATTGGCATCAAGGCGGCTTGAGCGATGGGCCTCATCGCGGTGGCCGGTGCTCGTCATCGCGGCGATGCGCATCGGCGGCGTGGGCGGCGTGATCCGGAACGCCGATGGCCATCGTGCCGCGTCGGTG
>CANKMW010000032.1 GCA_947483555.1 Myxococcales bacterium | reverse complement strand
CGTCAGCACGGAGCCGGGCCCCGAAGCCACCTTTGGGCCCCACCGACTGACGCGCGCGCGCGTCAGCACGGAGCCGGGCCCCGAAGCCACCTTTGGGCCCCACCGACTGACGCGCGCGCGCGTCAGCACGGAGCCGGGCCCCGAAGCCATCCTTGGGCCCCACCGACTGACGCGCGCGCGCGTCAGCACGGAGCCGGGCCCCGAAGCCATCGTTGGGCCGGCCCTTCGACAAGCTCGGGACCGGCGTGTCGGGGTCGCGTGTGATAAATCGCGCGAGATGCCGTGGCAACGTCACATCCTGCGCGACGCGCAGATCTGGGCCGAGGTCGACGCCGCTGGCAACCTGGTCACCGACGACGGCGGCCGGGTCGCGGTGGTGTACAAGCGCGATGCGGCGGCCAAGATCTACCGCGCCGGCGCCCGCAACCTGGGGCCGGTCGCCGGTGCGCCGGTCGAGCCCGATCTCGGACCGGCCGCCGCCGCGACGCCGACGGCCGCCCGGGCCGCCAAGGCCGAGCCACCGTCGGCCACGCCGGCGCCCGCCGCGCCCGCGCCGCGCACCGCGAGACTGGCGCCGCGGCCGACCGCCGCCGGCGGTGAGACGATCCACGTCTGGACCGACGGCGCGTGCACCGGCAACCCCGGTCCGGCCGGCATCGGGGTGGTGGTCATCGACGGCGACGTCCGCCGCGAGCACTCCGAGTATCTCGGTCATGGCACCAACAACATCGCCGAGCTGACCGCGGTGCTGCGCGGCGTCGACATGGTGACCGATCCGGCGCGGCGGGTGCGGGTCTACACCGACTCGAGCTACGCCATCGGCGTGCTGTCGATGGGCTGGAAGGCCAAGGCCAACGTCGAGCTGGTCGCCGAGATCAGGGACCGTCTGGCGGCGTTTCCGGCCCTCCAGTTCGTCAAGGTGAAGGGCCACTCCGGCATTCCCGAGAACGAGCGTTGCGATCAGCTGGCCACCGGCGCGGTCACGGCCGGGCGCCGACGCTGAGCCCGAGCCCGATCGCTCAGGCCCCCTCGCGCTGCGCCCACGCCGCCGCCTCGCGCAACGTGACCGGACGCCGTTCGGCCACCAGCGCCGCCAGGATGGCGTCGAGCGCCGCCCGCTTGGCGTCGAGCGGCATCCGCAGATCGGGCTGGCGCGCCACCAGCTCACCGGGAATGCCGTCGAGCACGGCATCGATGAGATCGATGCCGTGCAGCTCGAGGTTGAACAGCGGGCGCGGCCGCATCGCCGCCAGCGCGCGATCGCGCAGCCACGGCGGGGCCAGGATCAGCGTGGTCCCGATCGCCGGCAGCCGGGTCCACGGCGTGACCGCGATCGGCAGCTCGACGAGGGGCGCCTGGCCACGCCGCCACGGCGCCGCCATCGCCGGCCGGTACGGATCGGTCGGCGCCATCAACGCTCGCGGGTCGGTCATCACCGCGCCGCTCGGTCGGCCCAGCACGCGCAAGCCGGCCATCACCGCCGCCTTGGCGGCGTAGTAACCGGGCGCCGGGTAGATCGACGAGTCGTACCCGTACCCGCGCCGCGCCAGCTCGGCCAGCATCACCGGCGACAGGTCGTAACCGGGGGCGCGGAAGCCGCCGATCGGCCGGCCGGTGATCGCCCGCAGCCGCTGGTCGCAGCCGCCGATCTCGAGCGCCACCTCGGCCGGCGAGCGGCGCGCCAGATCGTAGGGGTGGGTGTGCGAGTGATTGCCCAGCTCGTCGCCGGCGGTGTGGCGCTCGGCGAGCAGGGCGCGCGCCGCGCCGGCGGCCGCGGCCCCGACCGCGCCGGCATCGAGATCCTCGCCGACCACGAACCAGGTCGGCTTGATGTGGTGGCGCGCGAACAGCTCGGCCAGCCGGGGCACGGCGCGGCGCAGGACGATGTCGCGCAGCTCGACGGGCGCGGCGCCGAGCGCGTGGATGCGGTAGTAGCAGGGGATCGGGTCGAGATCGACGGAGACGGCGACCAGCGGCTCGGCGTTTCCTGAGCCCCGGCGCACGGTCACGACTCGCTCACGGCTGGCCGCCGAAGCGGATCACCCAGGTCAGCTTGGCCAGGCCGCGCATCACGCCCGGCACCCGCTTGAACAGGTTGATGGCCGCCGGCCGCTTCTCCTCGAGCCGCACCGGGATCTCGATGATCGACAGATCGGCGCGGCCGGCGCGGATGACCAGCTCGCTGGCGAACAGGTCCTTGTCGATCACGCACTGGTGCACGAGCGGCTCGACCACGGCCCGACGGAAGGCCTTGAGGCCGTGGGTGTCGGTGCCGTGGAAATCCAGCGACACCCGCAACATGCCGTTGATGACGCGGGTGGCGACGCGGCGCAACACCGGCCGCTGATCGCGGGCGCCGCGCATCGCCTTCGAACCGACCACCAGGTCGCAGCCGCGGGCGCGCAGGAGCGCCAGCGCGCGGCGGTAGAAGTCGGTGTCGCACAGATCGATCTCGTCGCAGATCACGAGCTCGCCGCGGGCCAGCAAGATGCCGTGGCGGAGCGCCTTGCCGTAGTTGGGCTCGCCGAGCGAGAAGGTGCGCACGTCGGGCATCTCGTCGGCGAGGCCGCGCGCCAGATCGACGGTGCGATCGCGGGAGCCGTTCTCGGCCAGGATGATCTCGAAGGCGAGATCCGGGGCGCCCAGATCCTCGCGCACCACCGCGAGGCTCTTGCGCAGCTCGGTGACGGCCTCGCGAAGGATGCCCTCCTCGTTGTAGACCGGGATCACGATCGAGACGTCGGGGGCGCGGTCGGCCATGCCGAGGGCCTTTTAGCATCTTCCGGCTCCCACCACACCACCGCCGCCCCCGCCGCCCCGCACAGCGCCGCCACGACATAGATGATGGGATAGCCCCAGGCGTGGGCCACCGGGCCGAGCCCGAACGCCGCGCCGGTGACGCCGATCCCGAACGCGAACGTCGCCGCCGACACCGCGCGGCTGCGCCGGCCGCCGCTGCGCTCGACCACCAGCGCCTGCAAGGTCGGGTAGTAGATGCCGTGACAGAAGCCGTAGACCAGGCCGATGACGACCAGGTGCCAGGTGGCGCCGAGCACCGCCATGCCGAGCAGGATCACGGCGTGGCCGACCAACGCCGGCGCCGCGGCGGCGCGCCGCCCGATGCGATCCGACAGCCGGCCGAGGAACAGCCGGACCGAGATCGCCGCGATCACGTAGGCGACGAAGAACGGCGTCACGTGCTCGACCCCGGCCCGCGGCCCGTGGTCGGCGAGGAAGGTCCAGATGGCGCCGAAGCCGACCCCGGCCAGCACGGTCGCCGCCAGCGGCCCCGCCGCGGGCCCGCGCGGGCCGTCATCGCCGCCGGCGTGCGGCGTCACGGTCGGGAGCGCGATCGCGACCGCAGCCCCGGCCAGGCCGGCGCCGGCGCCAAACCACCACACCGCGCTCCAGCCCGAGACGTCGCGCAGCACCGCCGCGACCACCGGCGCCACCGCCTGGGCCGCCAGCGTCAGCACCCCGGCCAGGCCGAGCGCCTCGCCGAGCCGCTCGGGAGGCGCGCTCTCCGCCACGTACGCCGCGGCGCCGATCAGCACGCCGGCGAAGCCGAAGCCCTGCAGGGCCCGCCCGGTGGCGAAGCCGAGCTGATCGTCGGCGAACGCGAAGCGCACCGCGCCGGCCGCCGCGATCACGCAGCCGATGGCCATGACCCGGGCGTGCCCGAGTCGCAGGCACAGCCAGCCGATCGCCGGCGACACCACCAGCGACGCGATGTTGAACGCGCCCATGATCACGCCGATCTCGTCCTCGTGATAGCCGCGATCGCCGAGGAAGCGCGGCGACAGGACGAACACGTTGGGCACCTGGGCGCCGAGGAACAGGGTCAGCGACACCAGCACCAGGGCCGGCGTCACCAGGCGGTGGCCGTCTGCGGAGCGGTGGCGGTCGGTCACGGCGCGAGGGCCGGCGTCCACGGCTGGCTATCGTCGAACCGGATGTCGATCGGCCACGGCACCGACCGCAGGGCGGTGACCTCGGTGACCTCGGCGATGACCTCGCCATCGCCCGCAGCTACCGGCGCCGCCACCGCGGTCGCATCGCCGGTCCGCGCGGCCGCGCCGCGCGGCGAGGTGAACACCTCCGACTCGCCCGGATCGAGCACCCGCACGTGGGCGTCGAGCTCGCGCTCGCGCACCAGGTCACCGAGCCAGCGCGCCGGCTCGCCGAGCCGCTCGTACGACAGCGCGAACGCGCCGTGGTGGATCGGGATGAGCAGCCGGGCGCGTAGATCTTCGAACGCGTACAGGGCATCGAGCGGGCTCATGTGGCGGGCGCGGAACGACCACGGCAGGAAACCGCCGATGGGCAGTAGCGCCAGGTCGGGTGCGTGCACCCGACCGGCGTCCGCGAAGCCGGGCCCGTACGCGCCATCGCCGCACAGGTACACGCTGGGGCCGTCGCTGGTGACGACATAGGCGTTGCCGCGCGCCAGCTCGTCGCCGCCGTGCTCGACGTCGGTGGCGGCGACGCGGACACCGTCGAGCGTCAGATCGGCGCCGGCGGCCAGCTCGACCACGCGCGCGAAGCCGAGCGGCGACACCTGCGCCGCCACGCCGGGAGGCACCACGACGGTGGCGCGACGCGGCAGCATGGCCAGGGTCGGCAGGTGGAGGTGATCGGCGTGGGCGTGGCTGATGAGGGCCAGGGTCACGTCGGCGAGATCGCCGGGCGCGAGGCCGGGCTCGACCGCGCGGTGCACACCGCCGATCCAGCGGCCGAGCATCGGATCGAACGCGATGGTCGCCGTCCGGTAGCGGACCAGGGCCGTGGCGTGGCCGCCGAACGTGATGCCGACCTGACCGGCGCCCACCGGCGGGATGGGCTCGCCGTGCGCGGCCCGCGGCGGCCGCATCCACGCCCCGGCCCACGACGCCAGCAGGCTCGGCGTCCGCGCGACGCGGATGTGCCGATGCAAGCGATCGAGCTCGGCCTTGCGGGCCTTCCAGTCCACCCGGGCCAGTGTGACGTCGGTGGCGGCGAGTCGCAAGATTCCGGCGCGCCACCGAGCCGGTGATCCCGGTGCCCGAACCGAGGCCGGAGACCGCCGGCGCGGTCGAGATCACGCCAGGGTGTCGGGACGGTTGCGGAGCCGGGTCAACCTCTCGTACGGTCCGGGCGATCGTGTCGTCGCCGTCGCTCAGGTTCGCGCGCCACCCCGCCCTGCTGGCGGCGGCCGTGTTCGTGCTCGCGCTGGTCTGCCTGTTCCCGGCGCTCGGCACCCCCGGCCTGTGGGAGCCCCAGGAGATGGCGGTCGCCGACGAGGCCGCCGCCCGCTCCGACGGCACCCACGTGGTGCCGCAGCCGAGCACCCAGTGTGCGAAGCGGCCCGACCCCACCGGCGCCCGCACGCTGACGCCGCGCCTGGCGGCCTGGGGCCTCGACACCTTCGCCAGCTCCGACGGCGGCGCCCGGCTGCCGTTCGCGCTGCTCGGCCTGCTCGGCGCCATGGCGGTGTTCGGTTGCGCCTGGCGGCTGGGCTCGGCGCGGGCCGGGTTCTTCGCCGGACTGGTGCTGGTGTCGTT
Source organism: Myxococcales bacterium (assembly GCA_947483555.1). Classification (GTDB taxonomy): domain Bacteria; phylum Myxococcota_A; class Polyangia; order Haliangiales; family Haliangiaceae; genus UBA2376. Next base: position 80,559 of record CANKMW010000032.1, on the reverse strand, counting down.
CCCGATCTGGGCGCTGTCGTCGCGGCAGCTGACCAGCGAGCTCCCGGTCGCGGTCGGCGCCACGCTGATGGCCTACGGCCTCGCCGCGCTGTCGCGTCCGACCCAGCGCAGCGCCGAGCTGCTGGCCATCGATCTCACCACCGCGCTGATGGCGCTCGGTGCCGGCGCCTGGCTGGCGTTCCACGGTGGCGGCGTCCTGCTCGGCCTGGTGCCGCCGCTCGCCGCCTTCGCGATCGCCGGCGGCTTCGGCGTGCCCCTGTTGCTGGCCGCGATCGGCCGCCTGTGGGGCGCGATCGATCGCCGTCCGCTGCGCCCCGAGCGCCCGCCGCTGCCCGATCCAGCCACGGCGGTGGTCGCGTTCATCGCCGGCCTGATCGCCGTCGGCCTCGGCGTGGTGCTGGTGCGCCAGATCTTCGACCTCGGCCCGCTCACCGTCGGCACCCGCCAGGTGTTCGGCGAGAGCATCCTGATCAGCGACTGCTGGTCGAGCGCGCTGGGTGGCGTGTGGCGCAACGACGACGACCTGCGCTCAACGTACGACAGCATGTTCGAGCACATCGGGTTCGGGATGTTCCCATGGGCGGTGCTGGTGCCGATCGCGCTCGGCGCCCTGGCCACCGGGCTGTGCGGCGAGCGGCGGCGCCACGGCGGCGCGGTGGTGCTGGGCTGGGCGGCGGCGGCGTGGCTGTGCGCCGCGGTCTTCAACCGCAAGGTCGGCTTCGCGCTCTACCCCGGCTTCCCGGCCTGCGCGGTCGGGGTCGGCCTGTGGCTCGACGCCGTGCTCGAGCGCCGCGACCGCCTGGCGCGGCCCGACGCCGAGCGCGCCAGCCTCGCCACCACGACGTGGGCGCTGATCGGCCTGGTGCTGTGCGCCGGCGTGATCGTCATGGCCAAGGATCTGTCGGCCTTTCCCGAGCGCCTGACGTCGCTGATGGTCGGCAACGATCAGATCAAGTACCCGGCGAATGCGCGCTTGCTGTTCCTGCCGATGAAGGTCTGGGTGTGGGTGATCGGCCTGGGCGTCGCCTTGCCCCTCACGTTCGCCGCCTGGTTGTGGCGGCCACCGCACCGCGATGCCGACGGCACGCCGGGCCCGATGTGGCGGACCGGCCTGCCCGTGATCGCCGGCCATGGCCTGGTCGTCGGCCTGGTGTTCACCGCGCTCGCCGGCCTGTACTGGACCCACGGCTGGCATCGCGGCCTGTCCGAGAACCTGTCGTCGAAGCAGGTGTTCCAGGTCTATCGCGATCTGCGCAAGGCGAAGGAGCCGCTCGCCATCATGGGCTCGATGGGCAACGCGCCTCGGTACTACGCCGGCGGCAAGCCCGAGACGCTGCCCGGTCGCGAGCAGCTGCTCGAGTACCTGCAGCGGCCGACCCGGGTGTTCGCGCTGGTGCCCGGCTCCGAGCTGTGTCCGATCCACGCCGCCCGGCCCGACGGCGGTGGCTATCACGTCCTCGACGACACCAACGCGCGCTGGATGCTGCTCTCCAATCAGCTCGGCGGCGCCCGCGACAAGAACCCGCTGGCGACCGCGATGACGCGGCAAGCTCCGGCGTGGCTCGCCAACGCCGGCGAGCAGTCCCTGGCGACCTGGGACAACCAGATCCAGCTGGTCGGCATGAAGGTGCCGAAGAAGGTCGTGCGCGGCCAGAAGTTCACGATGACGCTGGCGTTCAAGGTGCTGGCGCCGGTCGGCGGCGGCTGGAAGATCTTCGTCCACATCGACGGCGGCGGCTCGCGCATCATCGGCGACCACGATCCGATCCGCGGCCGCTGCGCCACCAACTTCTGGAAGGTCGGCGACTACGTCCTCGACACCTTCGAGGTCGACGCCGGCAACGCGTCGTTCCCGACCCAGAGCTACGACATCTGGGTCGGCTTCTTCACCGGCTCGAACCCCAACTGGCGCAACATGACGGTGTCCGCGGCCCCCGACGGGCTCAAGGACGCCAACAACCGGGTCAAGGTCGGCCAGCTCCGGCTGGTCAGCTCCCGCGGCGGCTGCTGCAGCGCCGGCGATGACGGTGGGGACCCGGCCGGCGCGCTGGGCGCCAGCCTGCTGGCGTTGCTGGTGATGGCCGCCGGCGACCGCCGGCGGCGGTCGCGATCGGTCCGGAGCCGGTCGAACATCGCCCGATGAAGCCACCACCGCCAGCCTGGCCCCGCATCTCCGCGAGGGCCGGATGGTGGTGGTTCTTCCAGCGCCTGCGTGGCTGATCGAGGCCGTCCTGGGCCCAGACCGGCGGGTTCCGCGGCCGCCCAACCGGGCCCATTGCGCCCGGCGAGATGCGGGGTTATGACGGTCGAGATGGCGCGGACCAAGACCGCCGAGCTGAGGGCGCGCGCCGCCGAACGCCGCGCCGCGCCGCGCGTGCTGGTCGACCTCGAGGTCGACTACCGGAGCCAGGACACGTACCTGTTCGGATCGGGCCGCGACATCAGCGAGACCGGCATCTTCTTGCGTACGCTCGAGCCGTTGCCGGCCGGGACCCACCTCAACCTCCGCTTCGGCCACGACGACGATGCCCCCGGCTCGGCTGGCGACCGCGGGCTCGGGCTCGAGCTCGAGGGCGAGGTCATCTGGGTCAACCCGTATCGGCCCGGAGTGCTCACCAACCTCGATCCCGGCATGGGGGTCCGCTTCGTCGCGCTGCGGGCGCCGGTTCGTCGCCGCCTGCTCGAGCTGATCCGCCGTATCGCCTACATTGACTAAGGACGTCCCCGAATCATGGCCATCGTCTGCGGTACCGACCTGTCCGAGCTGTCGAAGAACGCGCACCTGGCGGCGCTCGCCATCGCCGAGCGACGCGGTGACAAGGAGCTGGTGCTGATCACCGTGCTCGACCCCGACGTCGCGCACGGTGACCACCACCAGCACGCCAACACCCTGAAGCAGCGGATCGACGTCGAGGCCGCCGAGCTCGGGCGCGGCTCGGCGGTGACGGTGCGCGGCGACGTGATCGTCGGCGCGACCATCGCCTCGCTGGTCGCGGCCACCGAGACCGAGGGTGGCGATCTGCTGGTGGTGACCTCCAAGGGACACAGCAACGAGCCCATGATGAAGCTCGGCGGCACCTCGGGTGGCGTCGCCGCAACGGCCAGCGTGCCGGTGCTGGTGGTGCGCGACGCCGCACCGTTTGCGGCCTGGGCGCGCGGCGAGCGAGCGCTCAAGGTCATGGTCGGCCTCGACGACTCGGCGAGCTGCGAACCGGCGCTGCGGCTGCTGCGCGTGCTGCGCGGCGCCGGGCCGGTCGATGTCGTCGCGGCCCACGTCTACTACGCCGACGAAGCGTCGCGACGCTACGGCGTGAAGTCGCGCTCGATGGTCGAGAGCAGCCCCGAGCTCGACCGCCTGCTCATCCGCGACCTCGAGCGACGGCTGGGCCATCTCCCCGGCGCGGGCGAGATCTTCTTCCGGCCGCGATGCGGCCTGGGCCGGATCGGCGATCACTTGCTCGAGGTCGCCGACACCGAGAGCGTCGACGTCATCCTGGTCGGGACCCGGCAGAAGGGCGGCCTGGGTCGCCTGTCGTCGGTGTCGTCGCTGATCCTCCACGACGCCAAGCAATCGGTGTGGTGCGTACCGGCCTCGATCCACGCCGGTCGCCTGGAGGTGCCGCGCTTTCGCGTCGCGGTGGTGGCCACCGACCTGTCGGATTTCGGCAACCTCGCCGTCCCGTACGGATACACGCTGGTCGGCGAGCACGGCGGCGAGGTCCACCTCATCCACGTCCGCGACGAGGACCACGAGGGCGCCGCGGCGACCGACATCGAGCAACGCCTGCTGGCGCTGGTGCCGGCCAACCAGACCAACGTCATCACCCGAGCCGACGTGGTCACCGGTGATGACACCGCGCGCGTGATCGGCGAGACCGCGGAACGACTGGGCGCCGACGTGGTGGTGATCGCCTCGCGCGGCCGCTCCGGCATCACCCGCGCGTTGCTCGGCTCGGTCGCCGACAAGCTGCTGCGCACCTGCCGCCGGCCGGTGCTGGTGCTGCGGCCACCGACGGAGTAGCGTCTCGGCCTGATGAGCAAGGCCGCCACGCTGTCGATCACCGTTGGCAATGCTCGGTCACCGGCGGCGACACCACGCCCGGCGACGCCTTCATTCCTGCGCTGGAATGGACCGGGTTCGCCATCGACACCGTTCTCGGACCTCGGCTTGCAGAGCTGTCCCTAGCTCGACGGATAACGACATGAAATCAATAACGTACCGGCTGTAATCGCAAGTAACGTTGCAGACCGTCCTGACTGACTGTTTTATCCGGTAGGGTTCGCGGCGGATGACGGTACCGGCCCGAGCCCCGCGGACGCAGGCGCAGCGGCGCGACGAGATGCGCACCGCGCTGCTCGACGCCGCGGTCGCCAGTCTGATGGAGCTCGGCTTCGCCGGCACCACCACGCTCGAGGTCCAGCGCCGCGCCGAGGTGTCGCGCGGCGCGCTCATGCACCACTTCCCGAGCAAGGCCGAGCTGCTGGTCGCCACCATCGCGCACCTCGGCGAGATGCGCGGCCGCGACCTCAAGCAGCGCGCGGCGTCGCTGCCGACCGGGCCGGCGCGCATCGAGGCGGTGCTCGATCTGCTGTGGGAGTGTTTCGCCGGCCCGCTGTTCCAGGTCTCGCTCGAGCTGCGCGCCGCGGCGCGCACCGACGCCGAGCTGCGCGGGCCGCTGTCGACCGCCGAGCGGGTGATGGGCGACCGCATCCAGCACCAGGCGGCCATCCTGTTCGGTCCCGCGATCGCGGCGCGCCCCGGCTTCGAGGCCGCCATGGACCTGACGCTGCACCTGATGATGGGCGCGGCGATGACGACGCTCATGCACGGCGAGGAGCCGCGCATTCACCTCCGTATCAACCAGTGGAAGTCCCTGTTCCCGACCCTTCTGGAGAAGACCCCATGAGCAACGAGCTGAGGTTCGATGGCAAGGTCGTGATCGTCACCGGCGCCGGCGGCGGCCTGGGACGTTCGCACGCGCTCGCGTTCGCCGCCCGCGGCGCCAAGGTCGTGGTCAACGACCTCGGCGGCAGCTTCACCGGCGACGGCAAATCGGCGACCGCCGCCGACAAGGTGGTCGACGAGATCAAGGCCGCCGGCGGCACCGCGGTCGCCAACTACGACTCGGTCGAGAACGGCGACGCGATCGTCAAGACCGCGGTCGAGGCGTTCGGCAGGGTCGACGTCGTCATCAACAACGCCGGCATCCTGCGCGACGTATCGTTCCAGAAGATGAGCCAGAGCGACTGGGACCTCATCTACAAGGTCCACGTCCTGGGCGCCTTCAAGGTCACCTACGCGGCGTGGCCGATCATGCGCGACCAGGGCTACGGCCGCATCATCATGACGTCGTCGGCGGCCGGCATCTACGGCAACTTCGGCCAGGCCAACTACTCGATGGCCAAGCTCGGCCTGCACGGCTTCGCGCAGACGCTGGCGCTCGAGGGCCGCAAGCGCAACATCGTCGTCAACACGATCGCGCCCATCGCCGGCTCGCGCATGACCGAGACCGTGCTGCCGCCCAACCTGCTCGAGGCGCTCAAGCCCGAGTTCGTCACCCCGCTGGTGCTGCGGCTGTGCCACGAGAAGAACGAGGACAGCGGCGGCCTGTACGAGGTCGGCGGCGGCTTCATGGGCAAGCTGCGCTTCGAACGCTCGAGCGGCAAGACCTTCCGGCTCGGCCGCGCCATCACGCCCGAGGGCGTCGACGCGGCGTGGAAGGACATCACCCAGTTCGACAAGACCGAGCACCCCGGCTCGGTCACCGAGTCGATGGGCCCGATCATGGCCAACCTCGAGGCCGGCCCGGCCAAGGGCGGCAACGACCTGATCGACGTCGACGCCGCGCTCGGTTACAAGTTTCCCGAGGTCACGTCGAGCTACGACGAGCGCGACCTGGCGATGTACGCCCTCGGCGTCGGCGCCGCGACCAACCCGACCGACGACCGCGATCTGCAGCTGGTGTACGAGCTGCACGGCAAGGGCATGAAGGCGCTGCCGACCTACGCCGTCATCCCGGCGCTCAACACGATGTTCACGTTCGGCAAGGAGGGCAAGGGCGCTCCCGGCCTCAGCTACGGCCTCGACCGCGTGCTGCACGGCGAGCAGTACACCGAGGTGCTGCGGCCGCTGCCGCTCAAGCAGAAGCTGACCCACCGCTCGCGCATCAAGGACATCTTCGACAAGGGCAAGAACGCGCTCGTCATCACCGAGGTCGTCAGCTACGACGAGGCCGGCAACGAGCTGACCCGGAACGAGCTCACGACGTTCGTGCGCGGCGCCGGCGGCTGGGGCGGCGATCGCGGACCGAGCCAGGACGTCAACGTGCCGCCCGAGCGCGCGCCCGACAAGGTCGTCGAGGACAAGATCCCGGCCCACCAGGCGCTGCTTTACCGCCTGTCCGGCGACTGGAACCCGCTGCACGCCGACCCCGGCTTCGCCAAGGCGTTCGGCTTCGACCGCCCGATCCTGCACGGGCTGTGCACCTTCGGCTACGCCGGTCGCCACGTGGTGCAGGCGTTCGCGCCCCACAACAACCCCGACTTCTTCAAGAGCATCAAGGTGCGGTTCGCCGCCACCGTGCTGCCCGGCGACACGCTCGTCACCGAGATGTGGAAGGAGAGCGACACCAGGATCATCTTCCGCTGCAAGGTGAAGGAGCGCGATCAGGTCGTGGTGTCCAACGCCGCGATCGAGTTCTTCACCGAGATCCCGAAGCCGAAGGCGACCGCCAAGCCGGCGGCAGCGGCCGCGGGCGGCGGCGCCACCAAGCTGCCGACCTCGGCCGACATCTTCAGCGCCATCGGCACCTTCGTCGCCGCCAACCCGGCCACCGTCGAGAAGGCCAAGACCATCTTCCTGTTCAAGCTGAGCGGTCCCGACAGCACCTGGACCGTCAACCTCAAGGACGGCGCCGGCGCGGTCAGCAAGGGCGCCGGCGCGGCGCCGCAGTGCACGCTCGAGCTGAGCGACGCCGACTTCATGGCCATGGCGACCGGTCAGGCCGACGCCATGAAGCTGTTCTCGACCGGCAAGCTCAAGATCTCCGGCGACGTGATGGCGTCGCAGAAGCTCGGCTTCCTCAAGAAGCTGACCCCGGAGATGGTGTTCGCCGAGATGAACAAGCGCGTGGGCGCGGGCGGTGGCGGCAGCCAGAGCTCTGGTGAGGCGGCGGCCGCTGCGCCCGCGGGCGACCTGACGCCGACCACCTGGGACGTGTTCATCGCGATCCGCGACCACGTCGAGCGCAATCCCGATCTGGTGGCCAAGATCGCCACCACCTACCTGTTCAAGGTCACCAGCCCCGATTCGGCGTGGCTGGTCGATCTCAAGAACGGCAAGGGCGCGGTCACCGAGGGCGACGCGGCGGCCGAGTGCACGCTCGAGATCGCCGAAGCCGACTTCATCGACATGACGACCGGCAAGTCGGACCCGATGAAGCTGTTCACGACCGGCAAGCTCAAGATCTCCGGCAACGTGATGGCGTCCCAGAAGCTGTCGTTCCTGCAGAAGATCAACCCCGAGCACGCCATGGCGGCCGTCGCCAAGGCACGCGCCGCCGGCAAGGGCCCCGGCGGCGGCGGCCCGAGCGCTGCCGCGACCGGCAAGCCGGCGCACGCCGCGACGATCTTCGCCGCCCTCGACAAGCGCTTCGCCGACAAGCCCGACCTGGCCAAGGAAGTCCAGGCCGTGCTGGTGGTGAAGGTCACCGACCCCGACAGCGTGTGGACCATCCACGCCGCCGGCGCCACGCCGTCGGTGACCCCGGGCGCCACCGCCGGCGCCAGCGCGACCCTGACGCTGACCGACGCCGATCTGGCCGCGCTGGCCAGCGGCGCCGCCAGCGCCCGCGACCTGTTCCAGCACGGCACGTTGCGCGTCGACGGCGACGTCGCCCTCGCGCACCGCCTCGGCTTCCTCAAGGGCCTGGCATGACCCGCACCACCCGCACCCCAACCCGTACGCACCAAGGAGCACACCCATGACCCGCAGGATCAACGTCATCGGCGTCGGGATGGTCCCGTTCGCCAAGCCCGGCAAGAGCGAGGAATACAACGTGATGGCGGCCAAGGCCGGCAAGGCCGCGCTGGCCGATGCCGCGGTGCCGTTCACCGAGATCGAGCAGGCGTTCGCCGGCTACGTCTTCGGCGACTCGACGTGCGGCCAGCGCGCCGTCTACGACATCGGGCTGACCGGCATCCCGGTGTTCAACGTCAACAACAACTGCTCCACCGGCTCGACCGCGCTGGTGCTCGGCGCCCAGGCCATCGCCGGCGGCATCTCCGAGTGCGTGCTGGTGGTCGGCTTCGAGCAGATGGAGAAGGGCGCGCTGTCGGCGAAGTGGACCGACCGCACCAACCCGATGGACAAGCACGCCAACTTGATGAGCGAGGTCCAGGGCTTCACCCAGGCCCCGCCGGCGGCGCAGATGTTCGGCGGCGCCGCCCGCGAGTACCGATGGAAGTACGGCACCAAGCGCGAGACCTTCGCCAAGATCAGCGCCAAGGCCCGCCAGCACGCGTCGAAGAACCCGTACGCGCTCTTCAAGGAGGTGCTGTCGGTCGAGCAGATCCTGGCCTCCGAGGAGGTCTTCGATCCGTTGACGCGCTACCAGTGCTGCCCGCCGACCTGCGGCGCCGCGGCCGCGGTGCTGTGCTCCGACGAGTTCGCCAAGAAGCACGGGATCGAGCGCCCGGTCTACATCGCGGCCCAGGCCATGACCACCGACTTCCCCTCGACGTTCGAGGAGAAATCGATGATCAAGATGATCGGCTACGACATGGCCAAGGCGGCGGCCAAGAAGGTCTACGACCAGGCCGGCATCGGGCCCGAGGACGTCGACGTCGTCGAGCTCCACGATTGCTTCACCGCCAACGAGCTGCTCACCTACGAGGCGATCGGCCTGTGCAAGGAGGGCGAGGCCGAGAAGTTCATCTGGGACGGCGACAACACCTACGGCGGCAGGTTCGTCACCAACCCGTCGGGCGGTCTGCTCTCCAAGGGCCACCCACTCGGCGCCACCGGCCTGGCCCAGTGCACCGAGCTGGTCTGGCACCTGCGCGGCACCGCCGGCGATCGCCAGGTCGAGGGCGCCAAGATCGCGCTCCAGCACAACCTCGGCCTCGGCGGCGCCTGCGTCGTCACCATGTACCGCCGCGACTGAGCGGGGACAGGTTCCTATCCCGCACCCACACGGTATCGTTCACGTTTCAGGACCGATCGCGTTTCGGCGACCCGTCAGGGGTCGTCGAGGCGCCGCTCCAGGGTGACCAGCGCGAAGCGCGGCCAGTACAGGTCGCGCTGGCCGTCCGGCGTGAACAGATCCGCAAACGTGAACGAGTTGGCCACGTAGGTCACGGCGAGCCCGGGCGCGATCAGCTCGGGGTGGGCCTTGCCGGCGTAGACGAACGGACGGACGGCGGCCGACTCCGGCGGCGTGAAGACGCTGGTCGGCATCGACCACGCGCCCTCGACGGTGGGCGCGTCGCGAACCGCGACGGTGGTGGCGCCAAAGCCGCGGCTCGCCACCACCAGCCAGCGATCGAGGACCGGATCGTGGTGCAGCGATGCCTCGGTGGTGCCGTCGGCAAACCCGGCCGCAGGCACGCCGCCGGGGCTCCAGGCGACACCGTCCCACCACTCGACCGCGTCGAGCTGACCGGCGCCGAGCGCGGCCTGCGACCAGCGCGCCAGGTAGGTGACGTGACTGCCGCCGGGCGCGGTGGCGAGAGCGACGACGTGATCGCCGACGACGGCGACCGCGGCGCCGGGCACCGCGCCGAAGCCCGCCAGCGGTGGATCGACGTAGCGGACCACCCAGCTGGCTGGCGCCCCGGTCGGATCATCGACGATCGCGATGCGCCAGCCGTCGGCCGCGAAGCCGAGGCCCTGGCCCGGCGTCGGGCGGAAGACGCCGAGGAAGATCACGAGCCGACCGTCCGCCAGCCGGACACCGCCGCCAGGCCAGTGCCAGCGGTCGCCGACCCCGGCGAAGAACGGCGCCGGGGCCGCGGTGCCGTCGGTCCGCCACACCGGGGCGAAGCTGGCGAGCAGCGGATCGCGGCCGTCCTGGATCGCGACCGTGTTGCGCACGATGCGCGCCGCGCTCCGGGTCAGCGCCGCCGAGGTCGCGATGAAGCTGTCCCCGAACAGCCACAGGACCCGGCCGCCGCCGAGGTCGACCGAGTGCGCGGCGTCAGCGCCCAGCCAGCGCGGATCACCGCGGTGGAACAGGGCGTCGGCCTCCGGCCAGGCCCGGCCGGTGCCACTGACCGGCCCGCGCTCGCCGTCCGTGGGCGCCGCGTCATCGACAGCCACCGCGTCAGCGCCTGGACCGGCGTCGACCGCGTCGTCGTCGCCCGAACCACCCTCGCCACACGCGGAGGTCGCCATCGCCACCATCAGGACCAGCGTCATCCGTCTCATCGGATGGTGGCTCTTCATGCGCCGGGCCACCGCCCACCCCGCGAGATCGGGCGCGAACGCGGGTCGCGTCGATGAGCCCTCAACACGGTGTCCGATCCTGGACGATCTGGGGAACCACCGACGGTAGCGGCGCGGCGAACTGGTCGCCGTAGCGGGTCGCGAGCTCGACGTTGCCGATGTGCGGGGCGCGGCGCTCGCGCCGCGGCTGGACGCCGAACGTCGCCCCGATCGCGAAGTGCTGGTCGACGTAGGCGGCGATCTCCGGCCGCGGCACGGCGCGCGTCGCGGTGAGGTGGCGAATACCGGTGACGTCGGCTCGCGCCAGCTCCCACACCCGCCGCGCCGCGTCTTCGGCCCACACCGCCGAGCGCACCTCGTCGGAGACCACGGTCATCGGCAGCCCGCGGCGATGGCGATCGCGCAGCCAGTCGAGGTGGCCGATGCGACCGGTGGCCGACGGCCCGATCCACAGCCCGGATCGCACGACCAGGGTGTTCGGCCGCGCCAGCACCAGTCGCTCGGCGGCGACCCGGGTCCGGCCGTAGACGCTGATCGGCGCGGTCGCCGAGCCCTCGTCGTACGGCCCCGCGTCACCGCCGAACACGTGATCGCTCGAGCAGTACACGATGCGGGCGGCGGCCGGAGCGTGCTCGACGAGGAGGCGGGTGCCTTCGACGTTGACCTGATGGGCGAACCCCGGCGAGGCCTCGCAGACCCCGACGTCACAGACCCCCGCACAGTGGATGATCAGCCGCGGCTGCGCCTCGGCGAACAACGCGGCGACCGCCGCTTCGTCATTGAGGTGGATGCCGCGCTCGATGCCGTCGGGCCACACCTTGGTGTTGCGGTTGCAGAACGCCGTGACGGCGGCCGCGCCTCGGGCGCGCCAGATCGACCACCCGAGCATCGAGCCAGCGCCGAACAGGAAGACCTCGGGCGCCACACGGCATCATACGCGGCCTGGCCGAGGGGAGTACGATCGAGCGTGACCTCCCGCTCGACCCTGCTGCTGGTGGCCCCGCCGGTCCTCTACGCTCCGACGTGGTGGAGCTCGCGGGTGGCCTCGAAGCCGCACCTGCACAGCCTCGCCGGGTTCGTGCGTGATCTCGCGGAGGTCCGGATCCTCGAGCTCGATGTCGACACCAGCTCGCCGGCCGGAGACGTCGCCGGGCTCCTGGCCGCGATCGACGAGCGGCTCGCCAGCGCGCTCGACCAGGTCGACCTGGTCGGCATCTCGTGCTGGACCAGCCTGCACTACCTGGGGGCGATCGCGGTGGCGCGCAAGATCCGCGCCCGGTATCCCGACCTGCCGATCGCGGTCGGGGGTCACCACACGACCGCGATGCCCTCCGACTTCGTCGACGACGAACACCTGTTCGATTTCGTCGTGTGTGGAGATGGCGAGCACGTGCTGCGCAGCCTGTGCGAGCAGCGTCGCCGCCGGCCGCCGCAGACCGAGGTCGTGCGCGCCGCCCCCTACCAGCTGTCGGATCCGACGCGCATCGACTGGGCCAGCTATCCCTGGCACGACCCCGAGCAGCGAGTCCTGTGGCTATCGCTGTCGCGAGGTTGTCCGTTCAGGTGTGCCTACTGCGCCGAGCCGCAACGCGGCACCAGCTGGAACCACTATTCGGTCGAGGACGCGCTCGGCATTCTCGAGTCGCTCGCCCGATCTCACCAACCTCGCGTGGTCTGCTTCGCCGACCCGCTGTTCGGCGCCAGTCGAAGATGGACCGACGCGCTCCTCGACGGCATCCATCGGCTCGGCCTCACCAACATGTTCTGGTGCGAGACCCGCGCCGATCTGATGACGCCCGAGCTACTCGAGAAGTTTCGCGCCTGTCGCTTCAAGGTCGACTTCGGACTCGATACCGGCAGCGAGACGATGGCCCGCCGCATGGTGAAGAGCCCGTCGCCGAGCACCTATCTGCGCAAGGCTCGCGAGATGATCGGGCACGCCAACTCGATCGAGCTGTTCCACGACACCTACGTGCTGTTCAATTTTCCCGGCGAGACCCCGGAGACGACGCGCGAGACCCAGGAGTTCGTCACCTCGATCGCCGAAGGCAACGGTCCGATCAGCGGCTGGGTGTCGAGCCAGAGCTTCTTCATCCTGCCCGGCACCGAAACCTACCGGCGGATGGACGACTACCACCGCGAGTACGGGACCGAGATCCGCAACCCCACCTGGTGGCGCGAGACCGGCGACCAGAACGCGCTCGCGACCGACGTCCTGCCCAGCCACGCCTTTCGCGGTCGCGAACACGAGCTCCGCGACTTCAAGGCGTGGCAGGACACCGTGAACATCGGACGGCTGCAGCGCCACTCGAGCGCGGTGTCGTCCTTCATGAAGGGCTTCTACGGCCTGTGAGTCACCGGTCGAGTTCACCAAGATCGCGACGACGGCGCCGATCGATCGCCCGGCGGGCGGGTTCTCGCGTGTGGTCCGGACGGTGGGTTTCAGGTCGCGTACTTGATCATCAGCACGCTGGCGATGCGATCGGTCAGCTCGCTTGGAATCCGCAGGGTCTCCGCCATCGCACCGAGCACCGCCTCCTCGCCGTCGTCGATCTCGCCGCTCGACAGCGCGATGTCCATCGCCAGCAAGAAGGCCTTGTGCTTGAGCGCCTCCGAGGTCAGGTTGTTGAGCTCCTTGACCCGGTTGAGCGCGCCATGGAGCTTCACCGACTTCTCGGCCTTCTCGTAGACCTCGTAGGCGTCGGCGTTCTTGAACTCGGGCAGCGTGGCGGCGAACGCGCGCACCAGCTGGGTCTCCTCGTACTGGTCGTCGCCGTCGGCGAACGCCACGCACAGCATGGCTTCGAGCAGGAGCTGTTGATCGTCGACCTTGAGCGGCTTCTTCTTGAGGCTGTCGAAAAATCCCATCGCGGCTTCTCCTTGGAATCGGGTGTGCCGCGACCTACAGCAACCGGTGTGCCGCGCGCGAGCCCGCGGACTTGCTGGCGCGCGCGCCAGCGTCCGGGTCTGCGCGGACCCGCACCACGCCCACGCCGGGTCCACGGGGACTCGCTCCGCGACCACGACCTCAGCCGCGAGCGCCAGCGCCGCGCCAGCGCCACCCGAGCCAGCCGCCCGCGCCGAGCACGAGCGCCCAGCCCGCGAACCGAAACACCTGCGCGACGGGCTGGTCGGCATCGAGCGCCGACCAGCGCGACAGGATGTTGAACCAGTCGTGCTCGCCGCCGCCGACCAGCGGCAGCTCCTGCGCTCGAGCGTCGGCGACGTAGCGCGCGATGTTGCACAGGTTCTGCCCGAACCAGGCGACCGTGACGGCGCAGCCGACCGGGTCGCGCCGCCAGAAGAAGGCCCCGGCGCACAGCGCCGGGAAGGTCAATTGACCGAAGGTGCCGCCGTAGAGCTCGGCGGTCGAACCGAGCAGCCCGTAGAACACGTGCCCCGCCTCGTGCAAGGCGAGGTTGGCGTCATCGAGCGGGCGCAGGTAGCCATCGCCGTCGACCGCGATCCACAGCGCCAGCAGCGCGATCGCGACCAGGCCGCCGATCACCGCGCCACGCGCCGGCCACTGCCAGCGGCTGTCCAGATCGGACTCCATCCCGCCCAGCGTAAGCGCCCGGCTCGCTCAGCGCAGCTCGCGCTTGAGGATCTTGCCGGTCGGGCCCTTGGGCAGCGCGTCGCGGAACTCGACGATGCGCGGGTACTTGTAGGCCGCGAGCCGTTCCTTGCAGTACGCGATGATCTCCTCGGACGTCGCGGTGGCGCCGGCCTTGAGGGCGAGCACGGCCTTGACCTCCTCGCCGTGACTCGGGTGCGGGATGCCGACCACCGCGGCCTCGGCGACCGCGGGGTGGGCGTACAGGACCTCCTCGAGCTCACGCGGGTACACGTTGAAGCCGCCGCGGATGATCATGTCCTTCTTGCGATCGACGATGTAGTAGTAGCCGTCCTTGTCGCGGGTGCCGATGTCGCCGGAGTGGAACCAGCCGTCGACGATGGCCTCCTTGTTGGCGTCGGGCCGGTTGTAGTAGCCCTTCATCACGTTGTGGCCCTTGATGCAGATCTCGCCGGCGGTGTCGGTCTCGGTCACCACCTTGCCGGCGCCATCGACGAGCCGGAACTCGACGCCCCAGATCGGCACCCCGATCGAACCCGCCTTCTTGCCGCCGGGCGGGTTGAACGAGGCCACCGGCGAGGTCTCGGACAGACCGTAGCCCTCGAGGATGTCGGTCTTGTGCTTGGCGTCGAAGGCCTTCATCACCTCGACCGGCATCGCCGAACCACCCGACAGCGTGAAGCCCAGGCTCGCCGTCATCTCCGGCGTCACCTCGGGATGGTGGAGCAACGCGAAGTACATCGTCGGCACGCCGGCGAACACGTTCACCTTGTGCCTGGCGATCAGCTGGGCCGCGGCCAGCGGCTCGAAGCGCGGCACCAGCACCAGCGTGCCACCGGCGCACAAGGTCGAGTTCTGCATCACGGTCTGGCCGAAGCTATGGAACAGCGGCAGCACGACCATCACGGTCGCGTCGCGGAGCGGCACCGGGAGCGGCTGCTGGGTCAGCCACATCGCGTTGTAGAACAGGTTGAAGTGGCTGAGCTCGGCGCCCTTCGACTTGCCGGTCGTCCCCGAGGTGTAGAGCAGGACCGCGGTGTCGTCGGGGCTGGTGCCCGGGATGTCGGTCACCGGCGACGCCGCCATCGTGACCGCGGTCATGTTGTGGGCGCCCTCGGGCGCGCTCAGGTCGGCGCGATCGAGCTTGGCCACGATCAGGTGCTTGCAGCTGGCGACCCGATCGAAGCCGGCCCGCCCGGCCTCGTAGAAGCCCTCCCACACCACGACCGCGACCGCGTCGGAGTCGGTGAGGTGGTACGCGATCTCCTCGGCGGTGAGCAGCACGTTGAGCGGCACCACCGGGTTCGCGTTGTAGTGGCAGCCGTAGTAGGCGATCGTGAACTGCGGCACGTTGGGCAGCAGCAGCGCGACGTGTTGCCCGGCGCGGACGCCGAGCCCACGCAGCGCGCCGGCGAACCGCTGCGCCATGCCGTCGAGCATGCCGTACGGCACCGTGACGTCGTTGATGTGGATGGCGGCCTTGGCCGGGTGCTTCTTGGCGCTCTCGTGCAGCAACGTGGCGAGGTTCAGGCTCATCGGTTCCTCCGTGTGGGCCGCGACTGTACGACAGGGCCCGGGCCGCGGATCGACGATCGACCCGTTTCCGACTAGAGTGCGCCGGTGACGTTCTCCGTCGACGCGCTCACCGCGCGCCTGCTCACCGGTGCCGGCGATCCGCCGCCGGCCGACGGGCAGCGCCGGGCCGCGGTCGCGGCGCTGCTCCACCATGGCGAGCACGGCCTCGCCGTGCTGCTGATGAAGCGGGCCGAGCGCACGGGCGACCCGTGGTCGGGACAGGTGTCGCTCCCCGGCGGCCGCCACGAGCCCGACGACCCCGACCTCCACACCACCGCCGTGCGCGAGGCCGAGGAGGAGCTGGCGCTCGGCCTCACCACCGGCGCCCGCTACCTCGGCCGCCTGGCGGCGCTGCACCCGCGCAGCGGCGGTCCGGCCGGCATGGAGGTCACGCCGTTCGTCTTCGTCACCGATGCCCCGCCGACGCCGCGCCTGGGTGCCGAGGCCGCGGCGGCGTTCTGGTTGCCGATCCCGCTGGTCCTCGCCGGCTCGCTCGACGGGACCTACGACTGGCCCAACGAGGCTTCGGGGGCCCGGCTCCGGTCTGACGCGATCGCGCGTCAGCCGGTGGGGCCGGGCCCGCCGGCGCCGATGCGCTTCCCGTGCTGGCAGTGGCAAGGCTTCACGATCTGGGGCCTCACCATGCGCATCGTCGGCGAGCTGCTCGCCGCCGGGCGTCCGTGACCGGCAGACCGTCGACAGACGACAGACGTCAGGCCAGCGCCGCGCGCAGCAACACCTGGTGCGCGTCACGCAACACCGCCAGCTCGCCGAGCCCGCGGCCGCGCGCCGCCGCCATCTCCTCGCCGTCGCCGACCACGGCGCGCACTTCGTAGTAGCTCTTCAGCTTGGGCTCGGTACCCGACGGCCGCATGATCACGCGCCGGCCGCCGGCCAGCCGGTAGATCAGGACGTCCGAGGCTGGAAAGCCGCCCTCGCCACGCGCCAGATCGACCGCCTCGTCGACGGCGACACCGCCCAGCTCCGCCGGCGGCGCGGCGCGAAACGCCGCCATCGCGCGCTTGATGGCGGCCAGGCCCTGGGCGCCGGCGGCGGTGATCGACACCTGCTCGGTGACGAACATGCCTACTCGCCGATACAGATCGTCGAGATGTTCGGCCACGGTGCGGCCGCGGGCCCGATTCCACACCGCCAGCTCGGCGAACAACAGCGCCGCCGACACGCCGTCCTTGTCGCCGACCAGCTCGCCCACCGAATACCCGAGCGCCTCCTCGTAGCCGAGCACGAAGCGACCGCCGGTCTCGGCCTTCCACGCCATCGCGACGTTGGCGATCCACTTGAACCCGGTCAGCGTCTCGCGGCTGTCGGCGCCGTACGACGCCGCCAGGTAACGCAGCAGCTGCGACGACACCAGGCTGCACGCGACCAGCCGCGGACCCGCCGTCGGCCCATGCTGCAGGAGGTAGTCGGCGAGCAAGACCCCGACCTGATCGCCGGTGAGCATGCGGTACCCGGTCGCCGATCCGGCGTCGGGGATCGCCACCGCCAGCCGATCGGCGTCGGGATCGTTGGCCAGCACCAGATCACTGCGCTCGGCGCGGGCCAGGGCCAGCACCCGATCCATGGCGCCTTTCTCCTCGGGGTTGGGGAACGCCACGGTCGGGAAGGCACCATCGGGCGCGCGCTGGGACGGCTCGGTGACCACGTGATCGAAGCCGCCACCGGCCAGCGCCGCCTCGACCAGCTCGGCGCCGACGCCGTGCAGCGGCGTGTAGGCGATGCGCAGCTGGCGCGGCACCGCGCGCGCCACCTGCAGCTCGAGCACCGCGGCCAGGTAGGCCTGCTCGACCTCGGCGCCGAGCGTCACCAGCGTCCCGGCCGCGCGCGACGCTTCCAGGCTGCCGAGCGCCACCGCGGCGGCATCGACGTCATCGATCCGCGCCGCGATGCCGGCATCATGCGGCGGGATGATCTGGGCACCGTTCTCCCAGTACACCTTGTAGCCGTTGTACTCGGGCGGGTTGTGACTCGCCGTCACCATGACCCCGACCGCGGCGCCGCACGTCCGCACCGCCCACGCCGTGGTCGGCGTCGGCCAGTGCTGGTGGGCCAGCATCACGCGAAAGCCGGCGCCCAGGAACACCGCCGCGGTCTCCTCGGCGAACGCTCGCGACTTGTGACGCGCGTCGTGACCGATCACGACGCCGCGAACGCGGGCGTCTGTCACCTCGGCGGCGACGTAGGCCGCCAGCCCGGCCGACACCTGGCGCACCAGCAGCTGGTTCATGCGCATCGGGCCGGCGGCGAGCACGCCGCGGATGCCGGCGGTGCCAAACTCCAGCCGCCCGGCGAAGCGATCGGCAAGCTCGGCGGCGGCGACGGTGGCCGCCGCACCACCGCTCTCGGCGGCGGCGAGCAACGCGTCGAGCTCGGCGGCGGTCTCGCGATCGGGATCTAGCTCGGCCCAGCTGCGGGCGGCGTCGAGGAAGGGCGCGTGGAGGCTCATCGGCCGTCGATACTAACCTCGCTACCGCTCGCCGCGCTCGCCGCGACCTACTTCGCGCCTCGCTTCTTCTTCATCCTGGCGATCAGCCCGTCGAAGCCGTCCTTGGCGATGATCTTGTTGAACTGGGCGCGGTAATTCTCGACCAGGCCGACGCCGTCGGTGCGGATGTCGAAGCAGCGCTGCTTGCCACCGACCCCGATCAGCACGTAGTCGACGGCGATCTTGATCGGGCGGCCCTTCTTCTTGGCCGTGATCTGGGTCCTGACCACCAGCGTCTGGGCCTCGCCCGCGCTCTCGCCCAGGTAGGAGATCTGGTACTCGAGGTTGGCGCGCAGGCCCTTGACGTAGTTGTCCTCGATCAGCGCCCGCAGCAGGGCGAGGAAGTCGGACTGCTGCGTCGCGGTGAGCTTGGCCCAGTGATCGACCAGCGCGCGCCGGGACAGCTCGTCGATGTCGAGGAAGCCGCGCACGCTCTCGGTGACCTTGGCCGCCGCCTTCTTCTCCTCGTCGCTCCCCGGTTTGACCTTCTGCTTGAGCAGCCTGGCGATGGTGTCGTTGGCGCCGCGGACCGCCTTGGTGCCAGGACCGTCGGCGGCCCGGGCCGCGACCGGCGCCGCGACCAGGGTGATAATGAGCACGAGCAGCGCGAACAGACTCTTCATCATCGTCTCCTTACCGAGACGCCCCGCGTCGTGGGCGAATTCACCAGCGTTGCGCGCGTCGTGACGTGGCGCGCCATGTCGGCGGTTGTAGCAGGGACCCACGCGGATCGTGGTTGAGGGGTAGACTAACCAGCTGCGGGGTCCGGGGGTCCCAGCACCGGCGCGTGATCAGGGCTTTGTCCTGGCGCGCCGGTTGCGATGCGACCTGGCCGTCCGTCGCCACGAAAGGGAACAAGAGGATATGAAGACCAACGTCTGGAAGCTCACCACGCTCGGTTTCGCGGCCGCCTTCGGGCTCGCGCTGGCCATGCCGGATGCCGACGCGGAGAGGCAGCCCCACATGCAGAACGCGCTCGGCTATCTCAAGTCCGCGAAGGCACAACTCGCCAAGGCCACCGCCGACAAGGGCGGCCATCGCGTGAAGGCCATCGCGCTGGTCAACGACGCCATCGGGCAGGTCGAGAAGGGGATCGCGTTCGACAACCGGCGCTGACCATACAGAGGCCGGCTCTGTAGGCCCCGGCCCGCGTCCACCGACAGATCGTACAAGGTCGGAGGATGCGGGCCTTTCTACGCCATGTAACTACGCGTAACCCGTAGCGAAAGTTCCCGGCGGTAGGACAGGTTGACACACCGGGCTGCTCCTCCCTGGACGTAAGCAAGCGACACCGCCCGTATGGTGGCGTGGGCGATCTCCCGTGACGGCGTTGGAACGTTCCCTGCTTGGGCAAGGAGACGACAACGGAACCGTCAACCTACCCGGGAGTTTTCATGCGTCAGTTGACTACACGCGCTTCGGTGCTCTTCTCGCTTGGTGCCGCCGTCAGCCTCGCCGCCTGTGCCGATACCGACACCGATGGCGAGGAGGTCGAGGGCGTCCAGGCCCCCGGTTCCAACGAGGACTGGATCCGCGAGTGTGGCACCGAGGACCACGACGAGGTCACCGCGGCTGCCGTCCAGGCCGAGGTCGACGCCTACGTCACCGCGCACAAGTACGACGCGATCCGCAACGTCACCGGCGGGACCATCAACGTCTACTGGCACGTGATCAACAACGGGTCCGCGACCGCCAACGGCAACATCCCCGACTCGCAGATCACCAGCCAGATCAGCGTGCTCAACGCGGCCTACGCCAGCACCGGCTGGCAGTTCAACTTGACCGCGGTCGATCGGACCACCAACGCGAGCTGGTACACCTGCGCCGGCGGCACGTGCGAGACGCAGCTGAAGAACGCGCTGCGCCGGGGCACCGCCGACGATCTCAACATCTACTCGAACAACATGGGCGGCGGCCTGCTGGGTTGGGCCACGTTCCCGTCCAGCTACGCCGGCAACCCCACGAACGACGGCGTCATGGTCCTCTACTCGTCGTTGCCCGGCGGCACGGCCGCGCCGTACAACCTCGGCGACACCGCCACCCACGAGGTCGGCCACTGGATGGGCCTCTACCACACGTTCCAGGGCGGCTGCGCCAAGAACGTCAACGGCGGCGACGGGGTGTCCGACACCCCCGCCGAGAAGAGCCCGGCGTTCGGTTGCCCGGTCGGTCGCAACTCGTGCGCCAACATCAGCGGCAACGACCCGATCACCAACTTCATGGATTACACCGACGACTCGTGTATGGACCGCTTCAGCACCGGCCAGGACACGCGCATGGACTCGCTGTTCACCACCTACCGATTCAATCGCTGATCCGGCTCGCGGGTTCGCGACGACGCGCGACCTCACGGCGCGCGTCGTCTGCGTTTTCGGGCTACGGTCCGCGCCATGGCGCGCCGCGAAGTCTATGTCTCTGTCGATGTCGAGACCGACGGCCCCATCCCGGGGCCGCACTCGATGCTGTCGGTCGGCGCCGCCGCCTTCACGATCGACTGGAGCATCGCGCCGTCCGCCGCGGCCCCGCTGGCGACCATGGTCGGCACCTTCTCCGCCAACCTCGAGACCCTGCCCGGCGCGACCGGCGACGAAGCGACCATGCGCTGGTGGCACAGCGAGCCGGCGGCGTGGACCGCGTGCCGGGTCGAGCCGCGTCCGCCCGAGGTCGTGATGCTCGAGCTGGTGGCGTGGATCGACGGCCTGCCGGGACGACCGGTGTTCGTCGCCTACCCGGCCGGCTTCGACTTCACGTTCGTCTACTGGTACGCGGTGCGCTTCACCGGCAAGAGCCCGTTCTCGCACGCGGCGCTCGACATGAAGACGATGGCGATGACGCTGCTGGGCACGCCGTTCCGCGACACCACCAAGCGGGTGATGCCGTCCCGCTGGCACACCCCAGCGCGCCACAGCCACGTGGCCGTCGAGGACGCCATCGAGCAGGGCGAGATCTTCTGCAAGATGATGATCGAGGCCCGGGCCCGGGTCAGGGCGCCGGCGGAGACCGAGGCGCCGGCGGCGGCCGAGGCCACAGCGTCCCCGCCAGCCCCGGATCCTTGAACACCAGCAGCTCGTCGGGCCCGGTGAGCTTGCCGTACTGGTTGTCGACCACCGCGACGAGTCGACCGTCCGGCAACCGGACGATGCCCTCGAGGTTGAGCGCGCCGCGCAGCACCGGCGCCAGATCGACGACCAGCGTGGTGGTGATCTCGGCGCCGTCGCGCGGGAGGTCGAACCCGACCAGCTGCGTGGTCTGGAAGTGGCGCTCGATCGCCACCGCGCGCACCCGGTCGCCGTCGCGCCAGCAGTCGAGGCCGCTGAGCTTGCCGGTGGCGGTGCGCAGCCGGACGCGGTGCGCGACCCGGCGATCGGTGGCGAGGTCGATCATGACCAGCGGCGCCCAGCGGCCGGCGGCGTCGCTGCCCGCGGTCTCGAGCGCCACCGCGATCTGGGTTCCGACCGCGCACGCCGCCTCGGCGCCGTGGTTGGCGCCGATCTCGATCCCGACGTCGTCGCGGCCGATCGCGATCGACTCGCCGCTGATGCGCAGCCGCTCGCCGTCGCGGCGCAGCTTGAACACCCTGGCCACCCCGGCGCTGCGGCCCTCGGTGCCAACCACGAGCGCGCCGTCGGCGAGGATCGCGACCGCCTCGAGATCTTCGCCCGGCGGCAGGCCGTCGATCGGATGGCGGGTGACGCCGGCGACCCGCGCGCCGTCGAGCACGATGCGGAAGGCGGCGCCACCGCGCTCGGCGACCGTCCACAGCGCGCCGTCGCCGTCGACGGCCAGCCCGGACAGCCCGTGCACCCCGCCGGTGTCCACGGTCACCCGATCGAAGAGCACCGCCGCCTGATCGGCGTCGATCGACTTCTTGCCGGCGCAGGCGAACAGGCCCACGACCGCGACCCAGGTCGTCCGGGACAGCGCGCGGCAGCTCATCGACCCACCAGCGCTACTTCTCCTCGGCCGCCGCGGTGAAGATGCTGCGCGCCATCAAGCTGGTCTCGCCCTCGGCTCGACGGCGGTAGAGCGCGGTCCGAACCCGGCGCACGTCGTCGTCGGCCGGCGCCGCCGCCCACGCCCATTCGGCGAGCTGGCAGGCCAGCGCCAGATCGGTCGCCGCCAGCGCCTCGGCGCGCGCCGCCAGCGCACCGGCGCCGCCGGCGACCGTCGCCACCTCGGCGGCCAGCGCGCGCTCGCGGGGCGGCAGGAGGTGGGCCGGGTTGCCGTCCCACCAGCCGCCGTAGCGCCGCCACACGTTGCGGATGATGAACGCCGGATCGTCGTAGACCGGGCGCAAGTACGGTCGCTCGAGGAGCTCGCGCGGGATGTCGACCGCCGCGACCACGTCGTCGAGACGCAGGCCCTGGTTCATCGCCGCCACGGTCTGGTCATGGATCGAGCGCAGCAGGCGCGCGGTCTCCTCGAGCGCCTGCTCGACCCGGTCGGCGCCGAAGATCGGAGGTCCATGGCCGGGCAGCAGCACGTCGGCGTGGAGGGCGCGCATGGCGTCGAGCGCGTCGGCCCACTCGCGAACGTAGCGCTGCACCTTCTGGGGGTTGCCACAGTTGGGCGCCGCCCAGATGAACAGATCGCCGGTGCACAGGACCTTGTGGGCCGGCAACCAGACCCAGGTGTGATCGTCGGTCTCGCCCAGGCCATGGCGCAGATCGAGCCGCGCACCACCGACCTCGAGCTGCCAGCGATCCCGATAGGTGACGTCGGGATAGCGGTACTCGGTCGGCCAGCGCAGGCCCGGGATGCGGAACTGACGGGTGTTGATGGCCTGGTTCCAGCCCGCGGTGAGCTGGTAGCGATCGAAGCGCGCCGCCACCGCTTCGTGGGCGTAGACCCGCGGCCGCAGATCGCCGCGCTGGCGCGCTTCGTCGTCGAACGGCCCCATCCCCATCGCGTGATCGACATGGCCGTGGGTGTAGATCGCGGCCAGCAGCGTCGCCGGCCGCCACGCCCGCACCTGGCGGTGGACCAGCGGCGCGGTCAGGAAGCTGCCGGTATCGATCAGCGCCAGTCCATCGCCGCCGTCGACGACCGTGACGTTGGCGAAGTTGGGGATGAACGCGACGCCGGGCGCGACCTCGTCGAGCGAGACACCGGCGCCGAGCATCGAACCGACGATGGAGCTGTGATCGGTGGGCGTGGCCCCGGTCCACAGCCCGTCGGCCCAGTCACGGAGGGAGGGCATGGGCGACATCCTACCTGGCCCGCCCGCCGTCGGGACGTCAATACAATGACCACTTGGTCAACATTTCCCTTGGCAGGGACGGTCGACTAGACTAGGTTCCGTGCGGGAGGAGCCGATGATCACGTCGCCACGTTCGCTCGCCGGTCTCGCGTTCGCACTCGTCCTCGGCGGCGGCGCCGGCCTGACGGGCTGCGCCGGCGAGGACGACGCCCCGCCCGCGCCCGCGCCGCGCACGATTCACTTCGGCCCGTTCGAGCTCGATCCGGGCGAGGAGATGTACGGCGACTGCGTCAGCGCGTCGCTGGGCAACGACGAGGCGCTGTACATCAACGCCGTCGATCTGGTGACCGAGAGCGGCTTCCATCACTCCAACTGGTTCTGGGTTCCCGAGGACACCTTCCCAGGACCCGACGGCATCTGGAACTGCGATTCGCGGCTCTACGACGAGGTGGTCGCCGGTGGCGCCGGCGCGGTCCTGTTCGCGCAGTCGACGCAGTCGGTGACCGAGCGCCAGGACTTCCCGCCCGGCGTCGCCATCCCGATCCCGCCCCACGCCAAGATCGTCTCCGGCATCCACATGCTCAACGCCGGCGACGAGCCGATGACCACCTCGCTCGCCCTCACGATCACGCCGATCGCGCGCGAGCAGGTCACCACCAAGCTGGCGGCCATCGCGATCCAGTACCGACCGCTGGCCTTGCCGGCACAGCGGCAGTCGAGCGTGACCGTGGAGTGCGACCTCGCCGCGGTCCACCAGCGCATCATCGGCACCCCGCTCGACTTCAAGCTGTTCTACGCCCTGCCCCACTACCACGACCTCGGTCGCGGCTACGACCTGGTCGCCACCGGTGGGCCCGATGGTGACGTGACGATCGCGTCGAGCAACGGCGCGATCGGCGAGCCACTCGGCCAGCGCATCGAGCCGGCGTTCTCGTTCGCGGGCTTCACCGGGGTGCGCTTCACGTGCCGCTTCGACAACCCGACCGACCAGACCGTGCGCTGGGGCCTCGCCGACGGCGAGATGTGCGTGTTCCAGGGCTTCACCGACAGCATCTACAAGTGGGGCGGTCGCACGACCCCGGCCGGCACCTCGATCCGAGAGGACGATGGACAGGTGGTCCGGTTCACCCACCCGTGCGAGATGTTCGGCTTCCCGATCGTCGATCCCTGAGGTCGATCCCTGAGGTCGATCCCTGAGGCTACCGGGTCCGTTGTTGTTGCAAGGCCTGCTGGCGCCGCTTCATCTCGATGTGCGTCGGCCCGGTGTGAGCGGTCAGCCCGACGCCGATCGAGAACCAGCCACCGTCATCGGGAATCGTCTTCTCGAGCGCCAGGTAGCCGTTGAGGTCGAGCCGGCCCGGCACCAGCTCGTAGAGCCCGCCCACGCGACCGGTGATCCCGCCGCGCAACACGAACTCGTTGCCGTCGTCGTTGCACAGCGCGTCGGTGGGATTCTCGCACCGGACATGCATCCCGACCAGACTCGGGTCCGCCTCGACGAACCCCTTGAGCCCGGGCGCGACCGGCACCGCGAGCCGCAGGTAGAGGCCGATCATGTCGAAGAACAGCAGGGTCTCGTCGGCCCGCACCGGCTCGGTCAGCACGATGCGGCTCGACAGCCCGACCGCGAAGTTCGGGGTCGGGTTGCTACCGAACCAGCCCAGCCGGATGGCCTTCGCGCTGTTGTGGACCAAGGAGTAGTCCTCGCCGGTCGGCGTCGTCAGCTCGGCGGAGACATCGAAGCGGAAGACCCGAGTCACCGGTGGGGCGGTCTCGCCGGGCAACATCGGCGGCGCGTTCAGCGGCGGGGGCGGTGGCGTCGACGCCGCCGGCTGCGGTGATAGCGGAGGCCTGACCGCGCAGGCGGCGACCGAGCACGATGCGACGACCGCGACGACGATACCTCGAGGCATGCGGCGATCGTACTACCAGCCGGGCCACCGCGGGGATAAGGTCCCGCGCATGCGGATGTCGATGCGGTCGCCGACGAGCTGGAGCGCCGCGTTGACGACGGCCGTGATGACGGCGGCCGTGGCGGTGGCGGGGTGCGGCGGCGGCGCTGGCAGTGTCATGGTCGATGCGGGTGGCGATGCCGCCATCTACCCGCCGCTGACCGACCTCGCCCGCGATGTCGTCGACACCACGCTCGCCGTCGACCTCGCCGCGCGGACCGCGCGCGCGACCATCACCCTGGCGCCCTCGACCTCGACCGGGGTGTCGTTCGAGATCGGTGACCTCGCCATCGGCGCCGTGCGGCTCGGCGACCAGCCGCTCCAGTATGTCGCGACCGGCGTGATCGGCGAGCGCCTCGACATCGGCGTGCCACCGTCGACCGAGCCGCTGGTGATCACGATCGACTACGGCTGGCGCTACCACAACGCCTCCAACGGCGTGGCCATGGCCGGCTACACGCTGACCTGGCCGTACCACTGCGGCAACGTCTTCCCGTGTCGGTCGGATCCGTCCGACGGCACGACGTTCCACCTCGCGGTCATCGGCGCGGCGAGCGGCATGGCGATCTACCCGCCCGAGATCCTCGGCGAGGCACCGTCGTACATGGCGGCGTGGATCGTGGGCGACTTCGTGCGCCTCGAGCTGGGGACGACCACCGCCGGCACCCAGGTCTCGGTGTGGCACCGCGCCACCGAGGCCGCGGCGGCCGCCGCCGGCGGTGCTCACCTGCGCGTCGCGTTCGACTGGCTCGAGCAGCGCCTCGGACCGTACCGATTCGGCACCGAGGTCGGCACGGTGTCGGCCAACTGGGGCGGCGGCGCCTACGGCGGCATGGAGCACCATCCGTACTGGCACGTGGCGGCGGGCGCGCTGTCCGACGTCAGCGTCAACGTGCACGAGGCGGCGCATGGCTGGTTCGGCAACGGCATCCGCATCCGTTGCTGGGAGGACTTCGTGCTCAGCGAAGGCACCGTGGAGTTCTTGATGTGGCGAATCCTCGACGAGGTCGCCACCCCGGCGGTCGCCGATCCGGTGTGGGCGCGGCTGACCACCGAGGTGAACGCGATGCGCAACGGTCAGGGCAACGGCGTGGCCTGGCCGCAGAGCTGCGGCCAGGTCGACATCCTCGACGACGGTCTGTTCTCGCGGGTGCCCTACGTCAAGGGCGCCTTCTTCTATCGCGCGGTCGAGCAACGGGTCGGACGCCCGATGCTCGACGCCGCGCTGCGCACCTTCTACAGCCGCCACGCCGGCCAGGCAGCCGGGATGAGCGACATGCTCGACGTGATCGAGGAGGTCACCGGGTTCGATCCGACCACCTGTGCCCAGGCCTGGCTGGTCGCGACCACGGTGCCGGCGGCCGGCGCCTGTCCGTGACGGCGCCGGTTGCAGACAGCGGTGGTTCGACGAATTCGCTTGGCCGGGGCGATGGGGCTGACCGCGGCGCTCGAGCTGTTCGACACCGCGTGCGACAACTTCCCGCCCATCGACTGAGCGAGCCGACGCCGCTGCCGGACGCCACGGTTTCGACACCGGCGGCGCGCTATCTTCACCGCGTGATCCGCCGTCCTCGCGCGCTCGCCCTCGCCCTCGCCGCCGTGGTCGCGTGCGGCAGCCCGCAGGAGCCGCCATCGAGGCCAGCGCCGCAACCGCTGCGGCTGGTGGTGCTCGTGGTCATCGATCAGTGGCCGTCGTGGGGCTTCGAGGCCCGGCGCGACCTGTACCGGCACGGGCTGCGCCGCCTCATGGATGAGGGTGTGATCTTCCCGCGCGTCGAGTACCCGTACGCGATCACGTTCACCGCACCGGGCCATGCGACGCTCGCCACCGGTGCACCGCCAGCGGTGACCGGCATCGTCGCCAACGGATGGTGGCGGCGCGAGCAGGGCCGAGAGCGCCAGGCCGAGGCCGACGACACGGTGCGCATCCTGCCGCTACCGGGGCGGTCGAGCGAGGGGCTCGAGGGCGCGTCGGGGAGCCCGCTGCGTGTCGACGGCATCGCCGACGCCCTGCGCGCGGCGACCGGTGGCGAGGCGCGCTCGGTCGTGATCGGCGGCAAGCCGCGCGCCGCGTGCCTGGTCGGCGGACGGCGTCCCGACGTCGTCCTCTGGTACGACACCAAGCTCGCCGGCATGACGTCGAGCACCGCCTACGGCGACGCGTTGCCAGCCTGGGTCCTGGCCCTCGACCGCGATCACCCGGTGGCGCCGCTGCTCGACGACGCGTGGACGACGGCAGACCCGTCCATGCTGGCTCGCCGCACCGGGATCCCCGACGACGCGAGCGGTGAAGGCGCCGAGCACGGCATGGGCACCGCGTTCCCGTACCGGCTCGCCGCGAGCTCCGATCCGGCCCGCGCGCTGCGCGCCACGCCACTGCTCGATCGCGTGGAGATCGACACGGCGATCGCGGCGATCACCGGCGAGCACCTCGGTGCCGACGAGGTGCCGGATCTGCTGGTGGTGTCGCTCTCGGCCCACGACTACGTCGGACACAACTGGGGTCAGGAGTCGTGGGAGATGATCGAGCACGAGCGCGCGCTCGACGCCGAGCTCGGCCGGCTGCTCGACGCGCTCGACCGCGACGTCGGTGCGCGGCGCTACGCCGTGCTGTTGACCAGTGACCACGGCGCGACGCCGCTGGTCGAGCGCGGCCGCCACCCGGGGTCGCGCCGCATCACGCCGGCCGAGCTGGAAGCCGCCGCCGAGGAAGCGGCGACCACGGTGCTGGGCACCGGCGACTGGATCGCCGCGGTGTCGTCGTCGATGGTGTACCTGTCGCCGGCCGCCGCGTCGCGCCCGGCCGCCGAGCGGACCGGCGCGCTCGACGCGATCGCCGCCCGCCTCACCACCGTGCCGCAGGTGGCCCGCGTGATCGCGCTCGACGCCCTGCCCGCGGACTGCGCGGGCATCGACGATCTCTCGACCCGCGCCTGCCGGTCGCGCGTCCCCGGCCAGAGCGGCGACCTGCTCGTCGTGCCCACCGACGGCAGTCTGGTCACCACCTACGCCACCGGCACCTCGCACGATGCCCCCAGCGCTGACAACCGCTACGTCCCCGTCATCCTCCGCGTCCCCGGCCAGCTCATCCGCAGCCACGAAGCATCCATCCTCTCCGTCGCCCCCACCCTGGCCGCGCTGCTCCGCATCGCGCCGCCATCGGCCTCCACAGCCCCGCCCCTCTGAGGGGGACAGGCTCCTATCCCACAACCAGTTGCGATCGTTCGACTTCTGGAACCGATTGCGTTTCGGCGCAACCGCAGACGCACCCGGCCGACACATCTGGCATGGCAAGAAAACCTCGTGTGGTCGTCGCCGGAGCCCCTCATCACGTCTACCTGCGCGGGAACAACCGCCGGAGGTTGTTCACCACGAACGAAGAGCGCTGGCTCTGGCTGCGATGCCTCGAGCGCGGCATCCGGGCCAGCACGTGCGCGCTGCATCAGCTCACGCTGATGACGAATCACGTGCACCTCATCGTGACGCCGACCGACCCCAAGGCACTCTCGAAGCTCGTCAAGCGCGCGTGCCAGCGCTTCGCGCAACTGCGCAACGCGGAGCTGGAGGCGAGCGGCAAGCTGTTCGAGGAGCGCTTCCAGTCGAAGGTCATCACCGACGACGCGCACTGCATGATGACGACGCTCTACAATGACGCGAACGGGTTCCGCGCCGGTCTGGTCGAGGAACCGCTCGCCCACGAGTGGTCCACGGGGCCGCTGCACGCGGCGAGCGGTCGGTCCAACGTCCCGCGGTCGATGTGGACTCCGAGCCCGTGGTACCTGCGGCTCGGCACGACCAAGTCGGCACGCGCTTCGGCGTATCGACAGTTGATGACGGCGTACACACTGCGCGATCAGCAGCAGGTCGCCGAACGAGAACATCGCGATCTCGGGACCTACCGACGGCGCATCGAACGGCCAGATGGGATGTCCGCCAGGGAGCCCGAAACGCAGTGGCTCCGAAAAACAGTCTAGTTTCGACTGGATGCGACTGAGGTGCCTGTCCCCGCGATCGGCCACAGCTGGTCGTAGGCGACGTAGGCGTTGCCCTCGGCGCGAGCGAGGGCGCGCTGGAACTGGGCGCGGACCGCGGCATCGAGCTTCGCCTTCAGGCGCGCCTTGTAGAGGCCCTCGTAGTAGTCGTCGGGGCGGACGCGGACCTGGACGCGGACGTGGGTCGCGGCGGCGACGCGGCCGTGGCGCCAGCCCTGGGCCAGCTCGAGGTGGCCACCGGGCGGGATGCGGGTGTCTTCGACCTCCTCGAACTTCCCCTTCGCGAAGCGGAGGTGGCGGCCGATGCGCTTCTCGACGGCGGCGCCGGCGATGGCACGACCCGCGGCGTCGACCAGCTCGAGCGACAGCCAGGCCGCCGGCGTCGGCGTGGTCGGCAGGTAGTGGCCAGCGCCGACGTTGCCGAGCCGGGCGCGCACGCTGACCACGCCGCTGGCGCCGCGCGCCGCGATCGCCGTGACCGCGATGCCCTGCCGGAAGGTGTCCGGATCGTGGATGCCCTTCCACGTGTGCTCGCGGTTGGGCATGTGGCAGTGCTGGCACTGCACGCCGCGCTTCATGTACGGCCCCAGCAGCCACTCGCGGTAGGTGTCGAGCAGCGGCCGCCCGGCCACCGCCAGCCGACCCGGCAACTGATGACAGCCGACGCAGAAGTCGGCGCGCTCGTACACCGCCAACTCGCGCAGCGGGTAGCCAGGCAACGGCAGCAGCGACGGCGCGCGGCCGGCGGGGCCGTGGCGCACACCGCCGCGGACGTGACAGGCCGCGCAGGTGAGGCCCTCGGCCTGCAACGACTCGTCGAGCAACGGGCTGCCGAGCTGCTGCTCGGCCAGCGGCGCGTGGCAACGCAGGCACGACTTCACCTCGGCCGGATCCTCGAAGCGCACCACCTGCCCCATCAGGCCCGGTGACGCCGCGGCGGCGTGGATGCTGCCCTGCCACTCGCGCTCTTGCTTGGCGTGGCAGCGCGCGCATTGCCGTGACGACAGCGCCGCCTGCGCCGGCGCGAGCGCAGCCGGTGGCTCGCCCTGCGGCGGGATCTCGCCGCCGAACAGCGCGCCGTCGGCATCGTCACGCGCGCCCCAGCGGTAGCCGGCCACCACGCGCTCGGGGCCGCGGTCGCGCGCGATCGTCGCCGCGCTCAAGTCGCCGATCGCCTCGACCGATCGCGGACCGATCGAGGCCACGAAGGCGGCCAGCGCCATCAGGTCGGGCAGCGGCGCCGCACCGTCGAATCCTGGCATCGCCGTGCCGCCGACGCCCCACACGATGCTGGCCAGGATCGTGGCCTCGACGTCGGCGTCGGGGCCGCGCGGCCGCCGGACCGGAGATGCCGTCAGATCGAACGGTGGGTGCGACCCGCCCGACGCGTCCTTGAGCCCGGCCGCCGACGCACCGTCGCCCTTGCCGCCGTCGCCGTGGCAGGCCACGCAGCCCAGGGTCGTCCACAGCGCGCGGCCGCGCTCGACCTGCGCCCGCTTGCCGGCCGCGTCGAAATCGGGCACGGCATACGGGACCCTCGCCACCGGCTCGAACGCCCCCACCGGCGTGCCGGCGAACGCGCGCACCACGTCGACCAGGCGATCGATGTCGCCGGCGCCCAGGGTGGCGCCGAACCCGTGCATCGCGGTTCCCGGCGCGCCCCAGCGGATGGCGTCGGCCACCGCCTCGCGGGCCGGCTGGTTGGGGTCGGCGGTGCCACCCCACTTGAACCAGCCGCTGGTGAAGTTGCGCGGCCGCGGATCGAGCCACGGCGTCGCCGGCCCGGCACCGTCACCGCGAACGCCGTGACAGGCCAGGCAGAAGCGATCGTAGAGCGGCCAGCCCGGCAGCGCCGACGGCACCGACGGCGCGGGCACCGGCAGATCCACCTCGATCCGCCGCGGCGCGACCGGTCGGCGGGGCGCGCGCTGGCCCGCCGCCACCAGCGGCACAGCCACGGCGATCACGCAGGCGGTAGTCGCGGCGACCCAGGCACGCACGTGGGGAACGTGCCGTATTCACCGCGGCAACGCCACTCCCGCGGCGCGTTGCCTCTTGGCAGCACCGGGCGGTCGCGTTACGAAGCCGGGATGATTCGCACCCAGCTGCTCGGTCTCGGCTCGTTCGTCCCCGAGCGCGTGGTCAAGAACGACGAAATCCGTCACCTGGACGATCACCACGTCGCCCAGGACGCCGTCCTCACCGAGACCGACGACGCCTGGATCCAGCAGCGCACCGGCATCAAGGAGCGCCGCTTCGTCGCCGAGGGCACCTACACCAGCGACCTCGGCCTCGAGGCCGCGACCCGCGCGCTCGCCGACGCCGGCGTCGCCGCCACCGAGATCGACTGCATCATCTTCGCCACCCTTTCGCCCGACATCCACTTCCCCGGCGCGGGCGTGTACCTGCAGCGCAAGCTCGGCATCGCCGACAAGACCCACTGCCCGTGCTTCGACATCCGGCAGCAGTGCTCGGGCTTCGTCTACGGCCTACAGATGGCTGACGCGTTGATCAAGATCGGCACCTACAAGCGCATCCTGCTGGTCGGCGCCGAGGTCCACAGCCACTCGATCGACTTCTCGACCCGCGGCCGCGACGTGATGGTGCTGTTCGGCGACGGCGCCGGCGCCGTGGTGCTGGGCCCGCAGGAGACCGACGATCCACGCGCCGGCGTGGTCTACACCAAGGTCGGCGCCGACGGCACCGGCGCCGAGAACCTCTACCTCAAGGTCTACGACATCTCGAAGGCGCCGTATCTCCAGTACGACCCCAAGGACCGCGAGCACAACCAGATGATGTACCCGCACATGGACGGCAAGCGGGTCTACGTGCGCGCGGTGCGCGAGATGAACCTGGCGACCCAGAAGGCGCTCGCCGACACCGGCCTGACCTGGGACGACATCGACTGGTTCGTGCCCCACCAGGCCAACCTGCGCATCAACGAGCAGGTCGCGCAGCTGGCGAAGATCCCGGTCGAGAAGTGCCTCAACACCATCCAGTTCTTCGGCAACACCACCGCCGCGACCGTGCCGCTCACGATCGACTACTGGCGCCAGCAGGGCAAGGTGAAGAAAGGCGACACCGTGCTGTCGACGGTGTTCGGTTCCGGCTTCACGTGGGGCGCGGCGATCTTCCGGCTCTGATCGACCCGGCGGCGGCGACCGGGCGCGGGGCTCAGAGACTGTGAATCAGTCGATTCGCAGTCTCTGGTTGATCGGCTCACCCGACGAGGAACGTCGGTCTCGCCTGTACGGAACGAGATGTTTCACAATCTCTCACGGCGCGACGCGCACCAACAAGGGATTGGTGAACGCCGGCATCGGGGTGCCGAGCACCGGATCGCCGCGACCGCCGGCGTCGACCCGCACGACGTAGAACGTGTCGGCCGGCGGGGCGGGCATGACGACGTCGGCGTCGTAGCGGATCGTCGCGGTGTCGGCCGGATCGAGGGTGATCACCCGCGCCTCGCGGGTGCCCTCGAAGATGCGAACCCGGGCCAGCGGCTGCCACGGTGGCGCCTGGACCCGGATGCGGATCGTGATCGGGGCCTGGGCGCCGACGTCGACCGTGTCGCCGGGCAGCGACGTGCCGGCGCCGGTCACGATGCCGGCGGTCACGAACGCACCGGTGCCGACCACGACGTGCCGGGCTCGGATGGCGTCGACGATGGCGTCGTCGCTCACGGTGGCGGGGTCATCGGCACCGCTGCCAACCCAGACGTAGGTGCGGGCCTCGCCGGCAAACCCCGACGGACCATGCGAGTCGCTCGAGCCGGTGGCCGCGGCCGGATGGCCGGCGCCGACCAGCGCCAGCCAGTCGGCGAACACCTCCTCGAAGTCGCCGTCGGACAGCGCGTTGGCGACCTCGACGGCGTCGAAGCTCAGATCCGAGAGATCGGCGTTCGCCGGCAGCCCGAGGTCGGTCGGATCAGCGCCGGCGGTGAGCGTGCGCGGATCGAGATCGATGGCGTCGAACAGGCTGTCGCTGGACAGCCGCGGGTGATTGACCTGGACGATGCGTGACCCAGCGCCGCCATGAAGCGCGGCGAAGATCTCGCCGGGCGCTCGGCCCAGCCAGCGCGGACTGCCACCGCCGCTGCGCGTGTCGTCGACGGCCAGGGGCCACGCGTTGACGTGGCCCCAGACCAGCGACGAGGTCTCCGAGCCGGTCAACGACCCGAGCCAGTCGTGGAGCCCGAGGTCGGCGATGATCGGCGCGTAGTCGACGATGAGGTCGTGGTCGGACGACACCGGCACCTCGACGCCCTCGGCCGCGACCGCGCGTAGCCGATCGTCGACCGGAAACGTCGAGTCGGTGGAGAGCTCGCTGTGCAGGTGGGTGTCGAGCGAGATCCAGCCGGCGGTGTCGACCACGCGGGTGAGCGTGACCGCCACCGGCGTGGCCTGGCCGTCGGCGATCGTCACCGCGCTGGCCACGAACGCGTCGTACTCGAGGCCGCGCGACACCGAGATCCGCCAGGTCCCCGGCGGTAGCGCCACCGTGGCTTCGCCGCTCGCGCCGACCCAGTCGATGCGCTGGTCGCCGCCGGCCTGCTCGCTGAGCACGCGCGCCGGGACCGCCGCGCCGGTGTCGTCGCGGACGCTGACCGCCAGCGTGCCACCGGGACCGGCCGGAACCGTCGCGCTGACCTCGCCGCCGGCCGCCACGCTCACGGCCACGTCCGGCCCGGGGGTGCGACCGGCCGACTCGGCGCGCAGCGTGTACGCGCCCGCCGGCACCGCGGCGGCGAACCCACCGGCGGCGTCGGCGCGCGCGATCGTGATCGGCGCGCCGCGGACGCCATCGCGAAACCACACCTCTACCCCGGGCGCCGAGGTGCCCCGCACCACGCCGAGCGGGACGCCCCGCAAGGCCCACGCCCGGCCGGTGACGCTCGAGACCGAGCCGTCGCCGAGCACCAACCAGCGCGACGCGCTGGCCTCGGTGATGGTCGGGCCGAGCAGGATGCGGATGCCGCCCAGATCGATCAGCTGCGGATCCGGCGAACCGGCCGGATACACCACGCCATACGACGAGGTGGTACCGGCGGTGGCGAGGAGCTCGGCCGCGCCCTGGCCCATGGCCCAGCCGCGGCCGGGCTGGAACGCCGTCGCGCGGCCGCCCATGAACAGCGCATCGTAGACGTCGTGGGAGACGACCTCGGCGCCCGGCATCGTGAACACGTGGGTCTCGAGCTCGACCGCGTCGGCGCCAGCGGCCAGCCGATAATGATGCTCGACGATGATCGACGGCACCTCGCGGCCGATCGCCGCGGTGACGATGTCGAGCGCGGCCGCCGGCCCGCGCACCACCAGCTCGGCGGCGCCGTCGTCGCCGGCCTCGACGATGACCAGCTCGTCGAAGGCGCCGGCGGTGAGATCCACGACCGGCAAGACCTCCTTGATCAGATCCTCGCCGCCCACCACCGCGGCGTCGACGATGCCGCCGCCCGACGAGCCGTGCAGGTAGTAGCCAGCACCGGCGCCGCGTACGATCACGCGCAGCCGCTCGTTCTCGAGCACGACGTCGCCGATGCGCCCGCTCGCCAGCCGGCCACCGATCAACTCCTCCGCGCATGCCACCACCTTGGCGCGCGCGCCGGCGATCGGCCCCGGCGCGCAGCCGACCTGCAGCGCCGGATCCTCGACCAGCGGTCGCGGTCCGCGCGGCGGGTCGTCGCCGCACCCGACCCATCCGACGGCGACTGCGATCAGGACCCGGTACCGGCCTACCATCCTGATCACGCTACCGGGAGACGGACCTCGAAGCGAGTCCCCTCGCCGGCCTGGCTGTGCACCACCACCGTGCCGCCGGCTTCGTCGACGATGGTGCGCACCGTGGCCAGACCGAGGCCGGTGCCGTGCGCCTTGGTCGTGTAGTACGGCTCCCAGATCCGCGACACCACGTCCGCGGCCATGCCGGCGCCGTCATCGGCGACCTCGACGACCAGGACGTCCCCGTCGCGGCGGGCCCCGACGTGGATCGTGCCGCGCTGCGAGATGGCATCGCGCGCGTTCAGGATGAGGTTGAGGATGAGCTGCTCGATCCGGTCGGCCGCGAGCGCGGCGATGTCGCCGTCGCCGACGTCGAGCGCGACCTCGACGGTCGCGACCTCCCGGGTCAGCGTGCCCAGGATCGGCATCACGCGCTCGATCACCTGGCGCAACGGCATGCGGTGCGGGTCGACCGCCCGCGCCCCGAAACGGCTCATCTGGCCGAGCAGGCCGGTGCCGATCGTGACCACCGAGCGCAGGCTGCCGGCCAGCTCGTCGAGCTTGGGTCGCACCGCGGTGCTGGTCAGCGTCCCCGCGACCAGCTCGATCACGGCGAACAGGTTGTTGAAGTCGTGGGACACGGCGCGGCACATGTGCTCCAGCACCGCCAGTTGCTCGGTGGCGAGCATGGCCCCGACGTAGCTGGCCAGCTTCTGCTCGGCGGCGAGCCGGTCGGCCTGCTCGAGCATCATCGAGAGCAGATCGGCCACCGTGCTCGCGAACTGCACCTCGTCGGCGGTCCAGGTGCGCGGCCCTCCGACGTGCTCGTGGCACACGACGCCGATCAGCGCGCCGGCGCGAAACACCGGCGCGTCCATCATGGCGCCGATCCCCAGCGGCGTCAGGTACGATGACCCCAGCTCGCTGGTCCGCGGATCGGTGACGGCGTCGGCGACCGCGATCACGCGCTGCTCGCGCAACGCGGCCCAGTAGCGCGGATAGGGGCCGCCCGCGACGACGCCACCGGCCCCATACTCGTCGGTGGTCAGCGAGTAGTTCAAGCGGTTGGTCAGGGTCGTCGCGTCGTCGGAGAAGACCCAGTAGCCCACCCGCTCGACCTTCAGCGTCCGGGCGGTCAGGCGCAGGGCGTTCTGCAGCGTCACCTCCTGCCCGACCTCGGGCTTGACCCGCAAGCGGGCCAGCTCCAGCCGGGCAGTCTCGAACGCGACGCGATCCATGCTCCCTCCCGGCCGGCACTGTACCCCGAGCCGCGGGCGGGCGCCGAGGCCTCAGCGCGCCAGCCGACGCCGCAGCTTGCCGACGAACTGATCGAGCTCCTCGACCCGCAAGACGGCGCAGGCCAGCGCGTAGACCCCGGCCCCGACCGCGACCGGCACCAGCGCGCCGGCGCAGCGAGTGGCGAACGAGCCATGGCCGAGCTGATCGTCGAGCAGGCGGGCCACCAGCCAGGTGGCGCCGCCCATCACCGCGGCCGCCAGCCCGATGCGGAGCAGGTAGAAGAACAGCCTGGCATGTGGGATCGCGGCGATGCGGCGGTGGAACGCGACGTAGAGGATGGCGCAGTTGACCAGCGCCGCCAGCGCCGTGCCCAGGGCCAGGATGCGATAGCCATAGATCGGGTGCAGCACGAGATTGAGCGCCACGTTGGCGGCGACCGCGGTCACCGACGCGATCACGGCCAGGCGGGTCAGCCGCACGGCGTAGAACGCCGGCGCCAGCACCTTGACGGCGGCGTAGGCGACCAGACCGACGACGTAAAACTCGAGCGCGTCGGTGGTGGCGCGAGTGTCCCAGTCGTGGAACTGGCCGCGCTCGTAGATGAGGCGGATGATCGGCTCGCCGAGCACGACCAGACCGACGGTCGCCGGCAGGCACAGGAACGCGACCAGGCGCAGGCCCTCGACGAGGTGGCGCGACAGCGCGGCGTGGTCGTTGTCCACGGCGGCGTCGGCGAAGCGCGTGGTCGACACGGTCGCGATCGCGACCCCGAACACGCCGATCGGGAGCTGCAGGAACCGGAAGGCGTAGTTGAGCCACGCCACCGCGCCCTGCTGGTCGGAGGCGAACGAGGTGTTGATGAACACGTTGACCTGCACCGCGGC
The DNA here is from genome assembly GCA_947483555.1 of Myxococcales bacterium. Taxonomy (GTDB): domain Bacteria; phylum Myxococcota_A; class Polyangia; order Haliangiales; family Haliangiaceae; genus UBA2376. The sequence goes on along the minus strand of CANKMW010000032.1, from coordinate 43,479 downwards.
GACGCTGACGATCGCCGGTGCCATCACCAGCGCCACCTGCCGCACCGCCGGATCGCGCAACGCCAGGTCGAACCGCAACGCCGGTCGCCAGCCGATCCGCCACAACGCCGGCAGCTGGATGCCGAGCTGGGCCAGGCCAGCGACCAGGGTCCCCACCGACCACCCGACGGCGACCTGGTAGCCCTCGACGCCGGCGGCGTACAGCCCGACGCCGATGGCGATCGACACCACGTTGAACATCGCCGGCGCCAGCGCCGGCGGGCCGTAGCGCTCCTGGGCGTTGAGCATGCCCATCGCGACCGCAGCCAGGGTCACGAACATGAGGAACGGCATCATGATGCGGGTCAGCTCGACGGTCAGCGTGAACTTGCCGGGCACGTCGACGTAGGAGCGCGCCATCAGGAGCAGGATCTCGGGCGCGAAGAACACCCCGGCGCCGACCATCACGCCCACCACGACGATCAGGTTGCCGGCGACCGTGTTACCGAGCCGGTAGGCGCCGTCGGGACCGCGGGCGCGCAGCTCGCGCTTGAACGTCGGCACGAACGCCTGCGACAGCGCGCCTTCGGCGAACAGGTCGCGCAGCAGGTTGGGGATGCGGAACGCGGCGACGAAGGCGTCGGCCATCGCGGTCGCGCCGAGCAGCGCCGCGAAGATCTGCTCGCGCACCAGGCCGAGCACGCGGGACAGCATCGTCGCCAGCGAGATCAGGCCGGCGGTGCGACCGAGCCGGGCCTTAGCCGACATGGAACGCCGCGACCGTCATGGTCGATCCGCCGGGCCCCGGCGCGCGCGAACGTCGGCCGCGACGCGGGCCAGCGCGGCGCGGAGCGGACGTGGCGCGGCGTGGCGAAGCCCGGCCAGGGCGCGCGCCGAGCGCGGATCCGGATCGGCGGCCAGGCAGCGGGCGGCATCGAGCAGCGCGCCGCCGACGTCAGGTGGCGGCACGGCGACCATGGCTCGCAACGCCGCCAGCCCGCTGGTGCCGAGCGCGGCGAGCACGGCGGCGTCGTCATCAGGCACCGCGGCGCACAGCGCTTGCGCGGCGGCGAGCCGCACCAGCGGATCGGCGTCGGCGACCACGCGGGCGGCGAGCAGCGGACGCAGCGCGTCCGGTGCCGGCACCGGCAACAGCTCGAGCGCGGCGCGCCGCAGCTGCGGATCGGTGGCCGTGGCCGCAGCCATCAGCACCACCGTCTCGTCGGCCACCAGATCGGCGGTCGCGCCGCGCGCGCGCGCGACGTGGGCAGCGACCTCCAGCGCATGCACCCGCACGTCGCTCCACCGGTCACCACGATCGGTGAGCGCCTGCCAGGCGTGGCCGATGGCCTCGAGTCGCTGATCGGGAATGTCGAGCAGGATCGCGGCGTCGCCATCGAGCGTCCGGGCGATCCGAGCCGCGGCGCGGGCCGCCGGGGCCGCCGTCGATCGGTCCCAGCCCGCGGCGACGGTGGCCAGCGGCTCGAGGAGCTCCCACCCGTCGGGCGCGGCCTCGGCGGCCACGACCGCACCCAGCACCGTCGCCCGGTCCGCTGCCCGCAGGCCGCGTTCCACCTCGTCGGTCGCCGCGCCCGCCCGTCGCAGGGCACCCAGGTCGCCACCGCGATAGAGCGCCGCCAGATCGGCGCGCGCAACCGCTGCGCCGAGCGCCGCCACGACGATGGCGAAGAGGACCGGGGCGCGGCGCACGATGGACACATCTAGTCTCAGCGCGGGATCGGCTGCACATATTCGGCCGCAAAAATTGACAGGGTGCATGGACGTTCAGTACGGTGTATCCGTTCAGGTAACCCCAGGGGGTCCACCGTGGCCGACTTGCTCACCGATCGTCAGCAGCAAATTCTTGATTTCATTACTGGTTCTATCAACGAGCGCGGATTTCCGCCCACCTTGCGAGAGATCGGCGAGCACTTCGGGATCCGTTCGACCAATGGCGTCAACGACCACCTGAAGGCGCTGGAAAAGAAGGGCCACCTGCGCCGCGAGGACCTCAAGTCACGGGCCATGCGGCCAGTCGTGCTCGACAACGTCGTGTCACTCGCCGAGCGCCGGCACCAGCTCGGCAGCGCCATGCCGCTCCCGATCGCTGATGACGACCTGGTCGAGATCAACATCGTCGGCCGGGTCGCCGCCGGCCAGCCCATCCTGGCCGTCGAGAACGTCGAGGACACCGTCCGGATCGATCGCGTGCTGGTGGGCGGCCACCGCGAGGTGTTCGGGCTGCGGATCGTCGGCGAGTCGATGATCGAGGATGGCATCCTCGACGGAGACTATGTCTTCGTGAAGAAGACCCCGACCGCGCGTCCGGGTGACATCGTGGTCGCCATGATCGAGGGTGAGGCCACGGTCAAACGGTATTTTCCGGAGGGGGACCGGATCCGTTTCCAGCCCGCCAACTCGAACATGGCGCCGATCTACGTGCGCAAGTCCGAGTTCAAGTCGGTCGACATCATCGGCATCGTGGTCGGGGTCTATCGCAAGATGTGAGACACAAGATGTGAGATCGAGGCATCCCGGCGCGCCGGCCGTGGGTCAAACCCCTCGACGATGTGTGCGCTTGTGACGCCAACCGCAGCCCAGCGACGGTGGCGAGGCGCGAGTCCGGCAGGCCTGCCAGCGCCTGCGACCGAACCCTCAACCCCATGGCGCCACGCCGTGTCAAACTGAGCCGTGGTTTCTGTCTTGCCGCCCCGGCGCCGTCGCTACCGTCAGCGCTGGCTGTTCGCACCAGCGCTCGCCGTCGCGGTCGTGGTGGAGGGCGGCGCCGCGATCGCGTACCAGGCGTTGCGACCCGTGCCGCCGCCGCCGCCGTGGACCCTCGAGCTCGATATCGGTGGACACGGAACCGGCACGGTCATCGTCTCGCTGGCCGGCGAGAACACGATCCTGACCCGATGTACGAAACCGACCGACCGCGCGGGCGGCTGCAAGGTGGAGATCCCGCGTGGGCGGTGGGTGACGCTGGCGGCGGTGCGGGGCGACAAGATGACCTTCGAGGGCTGGGACGCCTGCGAGCCGTATGCGGAGGATGTCCTGGGCTGCGAGCTGATGATGTTCCGCGACCGGCGCGTGGCGCTGAGCTTCGGTGAGGTGCCCAAGGAGCTCGAGGTCGCCTGGATCGCGCCACCGCCCGACGCCAAGGTGTCGATGCCGACGCTGCCGGCGCCCGAGGCTCCGATCGAACCCGAGAAGCTCGAGGACGCACCGGTCGAGCTGGCCATGGTCAAGCTGCCGCCACCGCCACCGGAGCTGCTGCTGCCGCCGCCGCCACCGCCACCGCCGCCGGCGGCCGGTGCCGAGACGCCGCCACCACCGCCGATGCCGCCGCCGGACATGCGGATGGTCGAGGTGCCCGACGAGAACGAGGTCAAGGACGCCCCCGCCGACGCCACCCATCTGTCCGACAAGAACCGCGACGTCGAGGCCGAGACGGCCGCCACCGACACCAACCTCGAGAAGGAGAGCAAGGGCAAGACCCCACCGTCGGCGAAGTCCGACGACACCAGCAGCGCCGACGTCGGCGGGCCCGACGACAAGATCGCCCAGCTCGAGGAGTCGACGTCGGAATGGAACGAGGTCGATCGCACGAGCGATCACAGCGGCGAGTCCGAGGTGGCGTCGGGCCACGTCGAGGGCGAAGAGGGCGAGGACGGCGAGGACGGTGAGGGCGCGACCAAGGATCCGGGGCTCATGGCGATGCGCGGCATCGACGGCCGCGGCCGCCTGCTCCTCGAGAAGAAGGGCGACGGCAAGAAGACCGGCAAGAAGGGAGTTCCCGGCCTGCACAAGAAGCTCGACCTCGATGACTACGAGCGCATCGTCGGCAAGGACACCGCCGAGAAGGAGCGCGTGATCGCACGCGCCAAGATGACGGCGAAGAAGGGCCGCTGGGAGCGCAAGCTCGAGGCGATCAAGAGCTCGCTCGAGAACTTCACGCCCGACGTCCGGCCCGGCAACCAGACCGCGCTCAAGACCCGAGCCCACCCGTTCGCGGTCTACGTCGCGCGCATGCACCGCCGCATCCACGAGCTGTGGGGCTTTGGCTTCCTCGCCGATCTCGATGGCAAGTCGTCGAGTCACGAGCTCAACGACTTCGATCTGGTCACGGTGATCGAGCTGTCGGTGAACCCCGACGGCACCGTGCACAAGACGACGATCGCCAAGACCTCGGGCAAGCTGACCTTCGACGTCGCCGCGATCGACACCGTCCTGTCCGCGGCGCCGTACGAAGCGCCGCCCGAGGCGATCCGCTCCGTCGACGGACGCGTCTACCTGCGCTGGGGCTTCTACCGCAACTGGCGACAGTGCGGCACGTTCAACGTCGAGCCGTACATCCTCACCGAGATTCCGGGCGGCGCCGAGCCGCTCGACGATGGGGCCGCGCTGGCCGGCGCCATCAACAAGCCGCGCCGCGGCCGCGATCCGGTGACCCCGACGCCGACCGGCGAGGATCCGTCGCCGCGCCCGCCACCGGTGAGCGACAACCGGCAGGCCAACTATGCCGCCAACATGTGGGTGGCCGGATTCACCTCGGGTTCGCCGGCCCGCATGATGCGCGTGACCGCGCTACCGCTGAAGGCGGGGGGCACGATCGCCGCCGCCACCCAGGCGGATCTGCAGGGCGTGTACGAGGCGCTGCTGGTCGAGACCGGCCCGATGCGGGAATGGAAGCTGCTCAGCCCGGCCGAGTTCACGGCCAGGACCGGCGTACCGGCGCAGGTCGAGGACGGCGCGATGGTGCTGCTCCTGGTCGCGGGCAAGGAGCGGTTCGGGGTCGTGCTGACGCCGACGCGGTCGGGCGAGTACCGGGCCACCGAGATCCTGCGCTAGCGCACACCGATCGGAATCGATCGTGTTTCTGTCGAGCCCGAGCCCGAGCCCGAGCCCGAGCCCGAGCCAGATTCCGACGAGAGTTCGCTCGACGAGCCGAAGATCGGGCTCGGGCTCCGGCCTGCGGCCTGGGCTCGGGCTCGGGCTCGATCAGCGAGCGCACGTGATCGGAATGATCCGAGTGCGCGCCAGCGTCAACTCGGGTGGCCGGGGGTTAGACTCGCTCGATGTCGGCGCGAACTGCTCCCCTCGCGGCGCTCGTCGCCAGCGCGTTGTTGCTCTCCACCGTCGGCACGGCGTCGGCCGGTGTTCATCTGATCAAGGTGGCACGGGCGCCAGCGCAGGCGGTCCGGCCGTCGTCGCCGCGCTGGCGGCGCTCATCCTGCGGCGTCGCCGGCGCAGCCACGCTCGGGCGGGTCAGGCCCGGGCCTGGTGCAAATGCGAAGGGCCACCATCCCTCTGGGAATGGTGGCCCCCCGGCCGTGTCTGCGCGTCGCTGACGGTCCCCCCCGGCACCCCCAGCGACGCGCACGATATGCGTCACGACGAAGGAGGTTTTTGCACCCCCGACGCGAAGAGCCCCTTGGGGCCCGCGTTCTCAACGTATTCAACCGCTTGCCCCTGGATCAGGGTGCGAAAGCCCTCGCCCTCGATGGAGGAGTAGTGGACGAACACGTCCTTGCCATCCTCAGCCCGAGAAATGAACCCGTAACCTTTCGCATCGTTGAACCACTTCACAGTTCCGTTCGGCATCGCTACTCCTCCAGTTCCTCACGGCCCACTGCAGACCGCCATCTCTCTTCAAACATGGCCCTGAGCGCTCATCAATCACCTTGCCGGGGAAAGCGGCAGGCCGTTGGAATAGTGCCACCGGACTGAACTCCGACGGACGCGTCGTGTTCGGGCCGCCTACTCCACGCGACTGACGTGTGACCGCGCCCACCACCATCACAAGCAAGCAGCAAGGGACCGCCAGGTCGCAGGCTCTCAGTGCACGGGACGCCAGCGCACCGCGCCGGCGCCGTCGGCCAGTGACAGCTCGTCGCCGGCCTGCAGGCGATGGACCCGAACTCCGGTTCCGTCGCTCGCCATGCCGTTCGTCGAGGCGGTGTCGATGGCCCACAGGTCGTCACCGACACGAACCACCAGCAGATGCACCCGCGAGATCTTCTCCAGGGACAGCGACGTCGCACCGGCGCTGTCACAGCGGCTGTAGCGGCCGAGCAGCAGGCCGCGCTCGGCGCCCACCGCGCCGACGCGCACGTCGTCACGGCCGAGCCGCGACTGCAGCTCGAGCATGCCCAGCAACTCGTCGCCGGCGCCGAGCTCGTCGACTCGGGCCCGCGACGGCCCGTTCACGCTGGTCACGCGCGTGATGAGCGACGAGCGCTGGCCGGTCGCCGGGCCGGCCGGATCGACATCCTCGACCTTGCTGCCCTCGGCCCACTGATCCGCTCGGCGCGCATGACGACCACGCTTCCAGCGATCGGGCTCGGCGTCGCGCTCGTCGGCATACAGGCGCTCGGGCAGCACCGCGATGGCCGCCTGCGGATCCGCCGGCCACGCATCGGCAGCGCCGGTCGGAAAACAGTACAGCGCATAGCGGCCGATGAACACGAACGCTGGGCCTTCGACGGTCGCAGCCTCGAGCTGCCGGCCACCTTCGTCACGGAAGCCGGCCGCGGTGCGCAGATCGATCAGGCGATAGCGCACGTCCCAGCTGCCCGGACCGCCGGCGCCCGGATCGTCCCAGGCCAGCAACGGATCGACGACCACCACCAGGTGACGCAACGAGATGGCGCCGTCGCCCTCGAGGAACAGATCGCACTGACCGTGACGTCCGACGATGCCGGCGTTGACCTGACCCGGCTTGGCGGCGATGCACATCGAGCCGGCGACCCGCGCCCGCTGAGTATCGACGGCCACCACGGCAACGCCCGGCGCTCCGAGGCTGACGATGACCGCGCGCACGTCGCGCCACACCTGCCCCAGCACCTCCAGCGCGCCCCGTGCCACCGACGGTGGCGGCGCCGAGGCGCCGATCATCACCGCCGTGCGGAGGTTGCGCGCCACCCCGCGATCCTGTCCCTCCTGGAGCTGGATGACGCGGGTCTTCACCCGATCATCTTACCCTGGCCCGATCACCACGCCTACTGTTCTGGTAGCCACGAGAAGAAGGTTGCCATACGCGCGCGCTGCGGCGGCGGCATGTACTCGAAGTTGCGGCCGCGGTCGATGATCTCCCAGAAGTCCTTTGACTCGACCCGCTCGAGCTGCTCTCGGATCGCCTTGAGCCGCTCGAGCGGCTCGGCGCGCATGTCATCGGCGATCCGCCGGGCCCGGACCTCGGCGCCGGCGTGCAGGTAGTAACAGGCGAGCTTGACCTGGGCCTTGCGGATCCCGATCAGCCCGTGCTCCTGCTTGCGGGCACGAAGCGGCTGAACCAGCTCGAGGAACTGGCTCAGGAGGGCGTCGTCACGCTCGCCGGTGTGATGGGCCAGCTCGCACAGCGCGCTCACATCGTAGGCCACGGTCTCGGTCACGAATCCGAGCTGCATGTCGTAGCTTGTGCGCCCGTAGTAGATCATGTGACCGACGGCGGCCGCCGCGATCTCGTCCTGCCCCGCCTTGATCATGGCCTCGACCAGCAGGCGGTACTGGTTGAGTACATTGTAGGCCGTGCGCACCGCCTTGGCGTTGAGGGTGGCGCGCAGGTAGGAGTTCATGAACCGGAACGTCAGGCCGACCACCTCGTCGTCGTGGCGGGCCAGCGCCGCCTCGGCGATGTAGCGGGTGTCGATCGCGATCAGGTAGTTGATGTCGGGCATCGTGCCCTGGGCCTCGTTGTAGATGCCGAGGTACTGGCGCAGCGCCTTCCATTCGACCCAGTGCCGACGCGATTCGAGATCGCGCAGCGACTCCGGGTCCATCGCCACGAAGTCGGGGTTGTCGCGAATGCCGTCGCCGATCGAGAACCACGCCGCGGGCGCGCGCGGCTTGGCCTCCAGGTAGCCGACCACGAAGTCCTTGATCGCATCGACCGCGCGGCTGGCGATGATCTTGTCCTTGCCCGAGATCGAGTTGGACGTGATGTCGGTGAGCTCCTCCATCGCCGCCAGCACCTCGGCCTGGGCGGCGACCGCCTGCGCGGGATCGCTGGTCACGGCGTCGATCACGGTGTCGAGGGCCTGGGAGCGGATCCGGCCGACGATGCTCTGCGGCTCGAGGAACCGAAACACGTAGACGAAGTAGGGCAGCATGACCACCAGGCCGATGGTGGTGAAGATCAACATCGCCAGGATCGCGGCCTGCGGCACGAAGTCGCTCTGCACCGCCATCGACAGCCACACGCCGGTGACGCAGGCGACGACGAAGTACGCCATGACGGCGACGTTGACCTTGTCGCGGAGGAACATCGCCGCGACGCCGGTGTAGCGCTCGCTGGACAGCTGCACGATGATGCTGACCACGGTGATCACGATGCCGAGCACGGCCGCCGTCAGGCCGGCGAGCGCGGGCAGCGCGTCGGTGATCATCCCGGCCTCGAAGGCGAGGTAGTCGCCGCTGCCGCCGCTGCGCAGGTTGTCGATCAGGTAGAAGCCGGCAAAGATCGCCAGCGACAGCGCGGCCAGGACGGCCACCGGGGCGAGCCACAGACGACGGGCACTGCGCATCAACAACAGGGCGGCAGGATAACAGAGCCCCGCCCCGGGACCGCCTGGCTCAGCGCCTGTGAATCAATCGATTCACAGGCCCTGTTTGATCGGCTCACCCGACGAGGAACGTCGGCCTCGCCTGTACGGAACGAGATTGTTTCACAATCTCTTAGGGCAGGAGCGTGGCCGGCACGGTCCCCGGGGTCGGGGCCGTGAACCCCGATCCGTCCCAGGTGGTGCCGGTCCGCTCGCTGGTCTCGTCCTGTCCGAGCACGCCGTTGCCGCCGCTCTGGGTCTCGGTGGCGGCGCTCTCGAGCGCGATGCGCTTGGTCGACATCCCCGCGGCCGGCAGGCCGGCCTGGTCGGCGATCGTCATCGCATCGGTGGCGTAAGTGGACGCCACGCCATCGGCGTCCGGACCATCGACCGTGAGGCCGCTCTTGTTCATGAGCGCGTTGCTGGCGGTCGGCGCGCCGGCCAGCATGACGTCGACGTCGACGACCCGATCGGAGGCCCCGTCCCAGTAGAACACCACCACCGGCTCGCCACTGTTGGTGAGCGTGGGCGTGGTCCCGGCGATCAGCTCCATCGTGTTGCCGGCGACCGAGTAGGTCGGCGCGCTCCCGGTGGCAGCCGTGAAGCTGGCCGCGGTGTCGAGCGCCACCGTGACCACGCCGCGCGCCGGGATGGTGGCACCGACCGGGAAGCGGACGATGAAGTCGCTGGCCTCGACGGTGTGGCCGGCGGTCGGCAGGCGGAAGTAGGTCGGCACGTCGGTCAGGTAGTAGTTGCGCAGTGACACCGGCGCCGAGGTCGGGTTGACGAGCTCGATCATCTCGGCGCCGTTGGGCGCCAGCACCAGCTCGCTGAGGAGCAGCGGCGAGATCGCGGCGGGGGCCGCGTCGGGCGCCAGACCGTCGATGGTGGGGCCGTCGAGGCCGGGCGCGGCGTCGACCGCGGCGGCGCCATCGACCGGGTCTTCGACGTCATCGCCGGCGGGGTGGAAGCGACCGGACGCGCAGCCGGCGCCGCCGCCCACCGCCGCGACCTGGGCCAGAACCGGCGCCAGCGCCAGCGCCAGGGCCAGGGCTGAAGTGAGAGACGTCATCGGCGCCGAATACCAAGACCCAGCCCCGGTAGCAATCACGATCCGGTCACGTCACGGTGCCGTTTTGTATGGCGCGTGAGGTGGTATACACGACCCCGATCCAACCCCGGAGTCGACCGTGACCAAAGACGCGATGGACGAGCGCCGCAGCGCGCTCGAGGACGAGTTCTTCCACAAGCAGGACCAGGCCAAGCTCGAGGCGATGAAGGGCAAGCTGGACGTGCAGGCGACCAAGGAGGAGCTGCGCAAGGTGTCCGGCATGACCGACGACGCCGTGCTCGACAAGCTGGTCGCGCTCGGGCTCACCGCCAAGACGGTCGCCGCGCTGTCGCTGGTGCCCTTGATCTCGGTGGCGTGGGCCGACGGCACCATCCAGGACAACGAACGCGACGCCATCCTCCACGGCGCCGCCGGCAAGGGGCTCGACGAGGGCTCGCCCGGTTTCGGCCTGCTGAAGAGCTGGCTGACCAAGCAGCCCGACGACGGCCTGTTCATGGCCTGGGAGCTGTACATCAAGGCCCTGGCGTCGCAGCTCAACGACGAGCAGACCCGCTTGCTCAAGAAGCAGATCATCAACTTTGCCAGCCTGATCGCCGGCTCGGCGGGTGGCTTCCTCGGCATCGGCAAGGTGTCGGGCAGCGAAGAGAAGGTGTTGGCTCGGATCGAAGCGGCGTTCGCGAAGTAGCCGTGGAGCTGGCCTTTCTCGGCCGCACCGGCGTCAAGGTCTCGCGCCTGGCGCTCGGCTGCATGTCGTTCGGCGGCGATGCCGACGCCAGCGCGTCGGCCGCGCTGTATGGCGTCGCCCGCGACGCCGGCGTCAACTTCTTCGATACCGCCGATGTCTACAACGAGGGCCGCTCGGAGCAGATCCTCGGCCGGCTGTCGGCCGCCCACGCCGACCAGGTGGTGATCGCGACCAAGGCCTACTTCCCGACCGGCACCGACGCCAATGCCCGTGGTGGCTCGCGGTACCATCTGGTCCGCGCCTGCGAGGCCAGCCTGCGCCGGCTCGGCCGTGACCGCGTCGACCTCTACTACCTGCACCGCTTCGACGACGCCACCGACCTGGCCGAGACGCTGCGCGCGGTGGAGGATCTGGTGCGCAGCGGCAAGGTGCTGTACCCGGCGTGCTCGAACTTCGCGGCCTGGCAGGTGGCGCGCGCGCTCGGAGTCGCGGCGCTGGCGAGCTTCACGCCGCTGTGCGCGGTGCAGCCCATGTACAACCTGGTGAAGCGGCAAGCCGAGGTCGAGCTGCTGCCCATGGCGCAGGCCCTCGGTGTGGCGGTGGTGACCTACAGCCCGACGGCCGGTGGACTGCTCACCGGCAAGTGGGGCGCGGCGAAGCGTCCGGACGCCGGACGGATGACGACCAACCCGATGTACCAGACCCGCTACGCGGATCCCGCCCACCTGATGGCCGCCGACGGCCTGGTCGCGATCGCCGCCGAGCTGGGTGTGCACCCGGCGGCGCTGGCGACCGCGTGGGTCGCGGCCCACCCCGGCGTGACCTCGGTGCTGCTGGGCGCGCGCGACTCGAATCAGCTCGCCGAGCTCCTCGGTGCCGCGGCCTTCGCGATGACACCCGCGTTGCGGGCCCGCCTCGGTGCCCTCACGCCCGCGCCACCGCCGGCGACCGATCGCAGCGAAGAGCAGAGCGCCAACAACTACGGCAACCGGTAACCGATGACGGTCGCGCGCGGCTACAGCGACCCGGCGAGGGTGGCGGCGCGCGCCGCCGCCCTCGGCGCGGCTCCGATCGGACGCTCGGTCGATGGCCGCGAGCTGGTGGCGATCCGGATCGGCGCCGGCGAGCGCGTGTCCTTGGTGCTCGCCGGCATCCACCCCATCGAGTGGATCGGTGTCGAGGTCGCGCTGGCGCTGGCCGAGCGGCTGGCGGCGGCACCGCCGCAGGATCGGCGGGTCGTGATCGTGCCGGTGATCAACGTCGATGGCCACGCCGCGATCGCGACTGATGTCGCCGCTGGCCGGCGCCGCTACCGGCGCACCAACCAGCACCGGGTCGACCTCAATCGCAACTTCGCGATCGGACACGCGCCGGCGCCGGCGTGGTTCCCGCGCCAGCGCGCTGGCCTCGCGCCGTGGTCGGAGCCGGAGACTGCGGCCGTGGCTGCGCTCGCCGACGGCCTCGCCGTCGATCGCGCGGTCGCGCTGCACGCGTTCGGTCGCATGATCCTGCTGCCGTGGGCTCATCGCGGGGCGACGTCGCCGCGACACGCCGAGCTGGTGGCGCACGCCGGCGCCATCGCGGCCCACCTGCCGGGCCGCTATCGCGTGCTGCACACCGGTCGCTGGCCGCTGTTCCGGCCCGGCGGCCTCGAGCTCGACTGGCTCACCGCGCGCGGCGCGCTCACCATGCTGGTCGAGTGCGGGCGCGGCGGCCTCGAGCCGCTCCGACCGTCGACCTGGCTCGAGCCGTTTCGCTGGTACAACCCGGCCGACCCGGCGGCCGAGGTCGAGGCGCTGGCCCGGGCGCTGGAACCCTTCGTCCGGGGCGACGAAGCGCGGTAACTTCGCCGGACCGTGTCGAGCGACGAGCCCCTGCACACGTCGGTCGCCGCCGACCTCGGCTCGCTGGCCGACGCGTTCGTCGCCACGGCGTCGGCGGCGGTGAAGTTCCCGGCCGGCACCGTGGTCGGCGGCCACTTCGTCCTCGAGGAGCCGCTCGGCCGCGGCGGCATGGGCGTGGTGTACCGGGCCCACGATCAGCGACTCGACCGGCGGGTCGCCATCAAGCTCGGGCTTCGCGGCACCGACCTGGCTCGCGCCCGTCGCGAGGCCGTCGCGCTGGCGCGCCTCGCGCACCCCAACGTGGTCACCATCCACGAGATCGGCGAGCACGACGGCGTCCCGTTCGTGGCGATGGAGCTGTGCGAGGGCGGCAACGTCCGCTCGTGGGTCCGGACCGCGCCACGGGCGTGGCGCGACGTGCTCGCGGTCTACCTGGACGCCGGCCGCGGCCTCGCCGCCGCCCACGCCGCCGGCCTGGTCCACCGCGACGTCAAGCCCGACAACATCCTGCTCGGCGCGGATGGCCGCGCCCGCATCGCCGATTTCGGGCTCGCCCGTGGTGCCGGCAGCCTGGCGGGACGGACCGTGCCCGCCAACCCGGCCATGCTGGAGCTCGCGGTCACCGTCGAGCTGGGCCCCACGACGCCGGGTCCGAGCCCGAGCCCGAGCCCGAGCCCGAGCCCGAGCCTGAGCCCGAGCCCGGCCCCGAGCCCGCGCCCGAGCTCGAGCCCGAGCCCGAGCCCGGACACGACGCTCACCGCCACCGGCGCGATCGTCGGCACGCCGCGCTACATGGCCCCCGAGCAGCTCGACGGCGGCGCGCTCGACGCGCGCACCGATCAGTTCGCGTTCTGCGTCGCGCTCTACGAGGCGCTGGCCGGCGTGGATCCCTTCCCGGCCGGGCCAGCGGAACGCGCGGCGGCGATGGCGGCGTCGCGAATCGCACCGCCGCTGCGCGGCCGCACCGTGCCGCGGCGCATCCTGTCCGTGGTCGAGCGCGGCCTGGCCCCGGTTCCGGTGGCGCGCTTTGCGACCATGGACGCGCTGCTTCTCGCGCTCACCCGCGCCGCGCGGCGGCGGCGCTGGTGGTTGCTGCCCGCCGCGGCGGCGGTCGGCGTCGCGATCGCGACGCCGTGGTGGCTGGCGGGCGCGTCGAGCGTGCCACCCGGGTGCGAGCCGCCCGCGACCCGACTGCACGGGGTCTGGGACCAGACGATCCGCGCCGAGCTGCGGGCCCGCGGCCCCGGCGGCGCCGGCTTCGTCGACGCCATCGACGGTCGGGTCGCACGCTGGACCGAGCTCCGTGCCACCGCGTGCGACCAGGTGCGACGCGGCGGCGAGGTCGCGGCCGCCGGCTTCGCGCGCCTGCATTGTCTGGAGCAACGGCTCGCTGACACCCAGACGGTGGTGAGCCACGTGCGCGCCGACGCCGGCGAGCTCACCCGCGCCATCGTGGTCGCCGATGAGCTGATCGAGGTCGAGGTCTGCGGTGCGGAACGCGCGATCGATCTGCACGAGCCGCAGCCCGACGCCGGGTTGCACACGCGGGTCAGCGCCGAACGCGCCAAGTTGCGGGTCGCGACGGCGCTCGGCAACACCGGCCAGTTCGACGCCGCGCTGACGCTGCTCGCCACGCTCCCGCCCCGGGGCGTGTTCCCGCCATTCGACGCCGAGGCCGACTATTGCCGCGCCGATCTGCTGGACGAGCAGGGTGAGGGCGACGCCAGCAAGCGAGCGTACCGGTCGGCGATCGCGACCGCCGCGGCCGCCAACCACCCGCAGGTTCAGATCTCGGCCCAGCTCGACCTCGCGTTCGCCCTGGCCCGCGACAGCGATGACCTCGACGAGCGCGCGCGCGACGAGATCACGGGCATGCTGGAGCTGGCCGAGGCCACGCTGCGCGGCGCCGGTGGCGATCCGTCGCTGCAGGCACATTTTCTCGGTAACCGCGCCGCGGTACGAGGCACCCTCGGCGACCACGATGGCGCGATCTCCGACGCGCGCGAGGCGTACCGCTTGCGACGGGAGCTGGCTGGCACCGACAGCGGCGCGACCCTCAACGCGGCGCGGAACCTTGGCACCATGCTGTTGATCGCGGGTCGAGCTCGCGACGCGCACGACGTGCTCGCCCCCGCGCTGGTGGCTGCCGACGCTCGCCTGCCGCCGGAGCACAGCATCATCCGCGGCCTGGTCGACCAGCTCGCGAACGCCTCTCTGCTGCTCGGTGACCTGGCCAGCGCCCGGGCCTTGCGCGAGCGGTCGCTGCAGCTCGCCACGACCGCGCTCGGCGCCGACAGCCCTGAGCTCGACGGCGAGCGACTCGGCCTGTCCAGCTTGCTCGCCGCGGAGGGCAAGTTCGGCGAAGGAATCCCGCTCCTCGAGGCCACGCTCGCGAGCCGTCACCGCCGCGGCGATGACTCCTCGACCACGGTGGCGATGCTGCATGGCAACCTTGCGATGAGCTACTCGCTCGGCGGCCGCCATGACGCAGCCGCGCGTCACGGCGAGCAGGCGGTCGCGCTCTTCGCGCAGGCGCTGGGAGATCGGCACCCGGCGCTGATCCCGGCCCACGTGGGTCTCGCGATGATCTACTTCGACCGCGGCGAGCCCGCCCGCGCGGCCTTGGCCGCGCAGCGCGGCGTCGCGCTCGCCGAGGCGACCCTGGCCGCCGACAGCCCGCGGCTCGCCAATCCACTCGCCACGCTGGCGATGATCATCGCCGGCGATCAACCGGCTGCGGCCCGTCGCCTGGCCGAGCGCGCGCTCGCGCTCGCCGCGCCGCCCGACGGCAACCCGGCGGTGCGCGGTGAGGCCGAGCTGGCCCTGGCCATGGCCCTCGCTGGCCTCGACCACGACGCGCGCGCCATCGCCGCCGCCGAACGGGCGGTGGCCACGCTGACCACCGCCGGTCCGATGGCCGCGCCCAGCCGCGACCGCGCCGCGGCCTGGCTGGCGAAGCACCGAGCGCGGTAGCCGGGCTACACTATCGGCGCCGATGACCGATCGCGACACACTCGAGGCCGACGTCCGGGTCCGGTGCGGCCGCGGTGAACACGGTGGCGCGGCCGCCGCGATCGTGCGCGGCTACGGACCCGAGCTGGTCCCGTTTCTGGCCGGGCTGTTGCGCGGCAGCGACGACGATCTGGCCGAGGTCTTCGCCATGTTCTGCGAGGACGTCATGCGCGGCCTGCCCGGCTTCCGCTTCGCGTCGTCGGTGCGAACGTGGAGCTACACGCTCGCCCGTCACGCCGCGTCGCGCTTCCGACGTGGCGGTCGCCGTCGTGGCAAGCGCATCACGCTGCCCGGCGAGCTGGACGACGTGGCCAACAGCGTGCGGACCGCGACCGTGAACTACCTGCGCACCGAGGTGAAGGACCGCCTGGCGCTGGCGCGCGAGCAACTCGACGACGACGAGCGCACCATCCTGATGCTGCGCGTCGATCGCCAGCTCGGCTGGCGTGACATCGCCCAGGTCATGGCCGACGGCGAGCTCGACGACGACACGCTGCGCAAGCGCGAGCAGGCGCTGCGCAAGCGATTCGAGACCATCAAGCGACGCCTCAAGGAGCGCATGGGCGAGACCTGAGCAGCTCACGTCCGCGCGCCGCCAAGGGCGCCCCGTCGTGAGGCGGCGGTTCGATCAGCTGTAACTGGCCTCGAGCAGCGCCAGGCTCGCGGTCGGACGGCGGCGGAACGCACGGGGGGCCTTGGTCTCATCGCGGCGACCGAAGGCTTGCAGATGCGGCACGCCCTCGCCGCGGAGCGCGGCCAGCTCGGCACGCCACTCGACGGCGCGCGGTTGATTACCGGCCGCCATCGCGGCGCGCGCCCCCCACAGCAGCAGCTGGGCGCGACGGTACGGTAGGGTCTCGTGGCCGAGCCCGGCGCTGGCGTGCTCGACGGCCCGCGGCCAGGCGTCGCGGCGCAGCTCGAGCCACAGCTGGGCCAGGCGCAGCGACGGGTCGGCCGGCGCCTCGGCGATGGCGCGGTCGAGCTCGGCGGCCATGGCGGCGGTGTCGTGCCCGCGGTGCTCGATCGTGAGCGCCCGGGCCACCGCGTCGCTCGCCGGCGAGCGCGGCAGGCTGCCGGCGTCGGCGACCGTGACCCCGAAGCCAGCCGGCATCGGCGCACCGAGCTCCCAGGCGCCGGTGGCGCCGTCCCAGTCCCAGCCGACCCGCAGCCAGGCGCCCTCGCCGACCGGCGCGGCGCCGACGCCGAGCCACAGCGTGCGCGACTCGGGCGCGACGACGATGCTCTGCACCTGGCACGGCTGCGCCACCACCGCGCCGAGCTGGCGGGTGACGCCCGGTGCGTCGGCGTCCTCGCGATCGGTGAGCATCGCGGCCAGGTCACGCCAGGTGGCGCCGCCGCGGGCCCGGGCCGCGGCTACCAGCGCCGCCAGCCGGCGCTCGCGACGATCACTGTGCAGCGCCCACGCCGGCGACGCCGACACCTCGCCGTCCTGCATCGCCGGGTCGCGATAGCGGTTGCAGCACACCACGTGCGTGGCGGCGGCCGCCGGCGCGATCACCGCCACCCGACCGGCGTGGATCTCGAGGACGATGCCGCGCCGCTCGCGCGCCGACGACACCGCCAGGCCCCAGGTCGACGCCGCCGGCCGCTCGCGAGCGATGCGCTCGGCGTCGGCGAGCGTCTCGGCGCGGCGCCCGATCTCGTGCACCAGGTCGACGATGCTGGCGCCGCGAAACGCGACCGCGGTGTGAAACCGGGTGTGCGAGGTGATCACCAGCCCGGCCTGGTTCCACACCGTCACCACCGCGGTGTCGGCGCCGCGGGTGGTGACGAAGCCGTACGGCATGCCGCGATCGGGGGCGCACATCACGATCGCCGGCGACGCGTCCCACACGCCGATCCCCGGGAAGTCGAAGTTGCGGGCGTGATGGACCGTGCCGTCGGCGGTCGCCGCCCCCCACGCCATCACCGTCGAGCACGCCGGCTGTGCCGCCGCGCTCATCAGCGCGTGGGCCGGACGCGCGAACGGGCCGAACCGCCAGCGCGCGGCCGTGCCGACGAAGTTCTGGAACAGATCCATCACCCCGAGGTAGCGCGCCCAGCCCGCGGGCCGCCCGAGACCGGCCATGAACGCGCGGCTGCGACCGAGCAGCTCCGGCGGTCGATCCGCCGCCAGCCGCGCCAGCAGCAGCTCGGAGACGCCGCGCACCGCGAGGCCAGCGACCGCGCGGGTGGCGGGCGGCGCGTCGCCAAGCAGGAGCCGCGCCGGCATGTCACGGTAGTGGCCGAGCACGGCGTCGGCGCCGCCGGCCGCGGCGAGCAGCTCGCCATGACGGCGGCCCATGTCCGCTTGCGTACCAGCGAGGCGGGCGATCCACAGCGGCTTCGGTGTCGACATCGGTGTCTCCTGTCGCGGTCGGTTCGTGGGGTCGTGGTCTCGTCGTCCGGTCATCGCGTCACGCTCGCGGTCACGCGCGGCCGGCGGCGCGCCGCCGGTCGCACGATCACCAGCGGCGCCAGGACCCGCTGCCACAGCTCGTCCACCACCGGCGCACCCGACGCGCCCCGCGTCACCTCCTGGACGATCGTCCCGTCGAGCACCGTCAGCACCAGGTCGACGACCCGTTCGGGATCGCAGCGCGCTACCACCTTGCGCTCGATGCCGGCGCGCAGGCGAGCGATCAACTCGGCCCGCAGCGGCTCTCCGACCGCGCGGCTGCGGGCCAGCAAGGCCTCGGGATCGGCATCACCGGCGGCCCACAGCTGGAACAGGAGCACGACCAGATCGCGTCGACCGCGATGGAACTCGACCGTGGCGCGGGCCAGCTCGCCCAGCGCCTCGATCGGATGCTCGATCCCGCTCACCCGGGCCGTGACGTGTGCGAAGTAGCCGCGGTAGACGTCCTCGATCGCGGCGTGCAGCAGGGCGGTCAGGTCGCGAAAATAGAAGTAGAGCGTCGGCCGCTTCACGCCCAGCGCCGTGGCCAGCTCGCTCATCGTGGTGCGGCCGATGCCGCGGGCCCGCAACACGTCGAGCGCCCGGCTGGCGAGCTCGGAACGACGCTGGGTGTCGACGGGGCGAGACATCCTGACAGCGTGTCAGGTTATCATTAGCTGACACGGTGTCAAGGTTCATCGCAGGAGGCAGGGAAGGATGTCGCGCGCACTCCCGTATCCTGAGTGCGCGGTTTGCACCGCTCGGCGCGAACGATCTCGCGGCGCTTCGTGTAACCTCGCAAACGCCCGATGGCCGAGCCTCGCCCCGCAGATGACGACGTGGTCCTGCAGCGGCCAGAGGACATGCGCGTCACGATCCCGGTGTTCCACACCCCCAGCTCGTGTGCGGGCTCGGCGGCAGCGTTCCTCCTGCGTCGCATCGCGTACCGGGCCGGCGCCTACGCGCCCGGGATCCAGGAGTACGTGTTCTTCGACCTGACCAACCAACCGATCATGGGCGGCTCGATCGACGCGGTGCAGCGCTGGTTCGGCGGCCGGGTCGGCGACCTCGCGGAGCTGGGCTACCGCCTCAACGCCCGCCGGGTCGCCGAGCCAACCGCGACGGTGCTCGAGTGGGTGCGCGATGGCGTCGGCTACCGCGGCGCGCTGCTGCCGACGACCTACAAGAAGCTCCATCCCCTCGAGACCGAGGACGTCGGTCACGCCGTCGCGATCACGATGGACCGCCTCGATCCGCGTCGCGACGAAGAGCTCATCATGGTCGACCCCTGGCCGGGGACCGCCAACGGCGCCCACGATCGGGCCGCGATCCCGCCCGCGCTCGACTCGGCGCACCGCGACTTCAAGTACAACGCGATCATCTTCTACTGGTCCGGCTGGAGCTGACGGCCCCGCGGCTCACTGCGCGATCGCGGCACCGCCGATCATGGCGGTCCGGGCATCGACCCGGCCCAGATCCACGAAGGCGCCGTCGACCATGACGATGTACGGACGGTGCTCGAACGCCAGGCCGCCCTTGCCGTCGTGGCGCAGGATCTCGAGCAGGCCCATGCCGTAGCCCATCGGACCACGCGAGTAGTAGTGGATCTGCAGATCGTAGGGCGCGGCGCGTCCGCTGCCGGGGATGGTGAAGTTCTCGGGCCCGTAGCCGGTGGTGACGTCCTCGTACAGCTCGCCGCCCGAGCGCAACGCCTTGGCCTGGTAGTAGGCGTGACCACCCTTGGCGTCGTGGATGTGGAAGTCGACGTCGTTGGCGTCGGTCTCCCAGTAGAGGACGAAGCGCAGCGACGCCTCGTGGGCGACCCGCGCGCCGGCGGCGCGCACCCGGGCCTCGATCGCGGCCCGCTCCTTCGGCGCCCGGGCGATCCACGCCGCCGCGACGATGCCGAGATCCTCCTCCAGGATCCGGGTGCCGCCGCGGAAGCGGTCACCGGGATAGCGCTGGGTCAGGCCCCGCTCGAGCGCCGCGAACGCCGCCGGGACCTCGCCGCCGCGGACCAGCGCCCAGGCCAGCAGGCGGTGACCGGTGAGGTGATCGGGCCGGCTCTCGACGGCGGCCCGGTAGGTGTCGATCGCCAGCGCACGACCGGCAAGGCCGATGCGCTCGAGGCGCTCGCCGGCGAACCGACGCAGGTCGGCGCGCGACGGGAACAGGTCGATGATCGAGCCGTAGGCGCGGGCCGCCAGCGCCGGCATGCCCTTGGCCTCGAGCACCTCGCCGAGCGCGACCAGCGCCAGCACATCGCCGGCGTCACGGTCGCGCCACGCCAGCGCGCGGGCCAGCGCGTCGTCGTGCTTGCCGGCGGCGACCAGCGCCATCACCGTGGCCAGCTCGCCCTCGAGGGCCGGGGTCGCCGGCTTCTTGGCCGGTTCTGGCTCGGGTGGCGGCGGCGCGGCGACCGTCAGGTCGGCCGACGGTCGCGGATCGGCGATGCCGCTGGTGATGCTGTCGCCGCCACGCGCACCGGCGCTCGAGCCCGCACCGCTGCCGCGGTCGGCACGCGACCGTGGCGGCGATGGCGGCGGAGGTGGCCGCCGCTCGGGCGCCGGGCGCTCCTCGGCGGCGCGGACGTTGGCGACCACGCCGTCATCGGTGCCCGGCGACTCTTGCTCGGCCTGGTCGGCGTCGAGGTCGCCCTCGATCGCGAGCGTCTCCAGCAGCTCGAGCTTGTCGGCGGCAAACTCGAAGGTCTTCTCCTTCAGCTTCTTGTCCGCCTTGCCGTCGTCCTTGCCGGCCTTGGCCCCGACCTTGGTACCGGTGTGCTCGCCATCGCCGGTCACCGGCTCCGCGATCATCACCACGCCGGCCCGGTGCTCGAGGGCGATGCCGCTCGCGCCGACCACCAGGATGTCGGTGAGCGCGGTGCGCGGGATCTGGAAGCGGGCGTAGTCCTCCTCGGTCTCGAGGACCAGCAACGCGGTGAGGTCCGACAGCACGCGGTGGCGGATCGACAGCGCGATGATCTGCTTGCCGAGCTCGGCCTTGCGCCCGGCGTCGGTGGCGGCGGCGCGCTCGCCATCGAGGCGCGCGATCTCGGCGCCGGCCGCGGCCCGGGCCAGCAGCGGCAGCGGCACCGTCACCGGCGCGAAGGTGGTGACCGCGTCGCCGGCCTTGATCTGGATCCGCGCCGTGCCCCTGGCCGCCACCGGGCCGAGCGCGGCGATCACCACGGTGGCGTCGCCCGGCTGCACGCCGTCGAGCACCTGCGGCCACACCCAGCGAGCGCCATCGATCTGCACCTTGAGCCCCGACCGGGTCGCCAGGCCGAGCCGGCGCGCGACCTCGGCCGGACCGCGGGCGCCATCGAGCACGGCGCCATCGTGGCGAAAGGTCCCGCGCGCCAGCCGCACCGCGGCGTCGCGATCGCGGATGCCGCCGATCAGGACCACGTCGAGGCGGTCGATCGCGCCCTCGAGGGCAGCGAGCGCCGCGCCGAGCGCCGCGTCGTCACCAACGGTGGCCACCGCGTCGCCGATCACCACGACCCGCTTCGCCGGCTGGTGCGCCGCCACCCAGCGCAACCCGGCGGCAGGATCGGAGGCGCCGAGCGCGCGGCGCACCAGCAGCGCCGCCCGCACACTCGCGACCCCGCTCGCCGGCCCCCGGTAGACCTCCTCGACGCTCTGATCGAAGGCCGCGATGGTCACCGGCAAGGCGCCGCCGTACGCGCGGCCGAGCTCGCCGACCATCGCGACCAGGTTCTCGATCTGACCGGCGTAGCCGGGCGCGCGCGAGGCGCTGGTGTCGAACAGGATCGTCACGCCGGGCATCGCCGCCGGGGCGGCGTCGGCGAGCGGATCGACCAGCGCCGCCACCAGGTCGCCGGCGCGGATCGCCCGCGGCGCCGCGCCCAGGCTGACCGTGAAGTCGCGATCGGGCTGCCACGCGGCCTGGGTCAGCGTCATCTCGTCGAACGCCGGCGCCGCGCGATCGGGGCGGGCGATCTTCACCGACGCCACGACCTCGCCGATCGCCGGCAGGCCGCGCAACGGCAACGTGTACGTGCCCTGCACCTGGTGCGAGAAGGAGACGATGAGATCCTTGGTGCCGCGGGCCGGGATCGGGAACACGCGCGCCGAGAACTCGTTGCCGGCCTCGTTCTCGAGCAGCGCCGGATCTTGACGGCGGTGGAGGAAGTCCTCGTAGGCGCGGCGCGCCGCCATGCGCTCGACGACCTCGGCCTCCATCCAGCCCTTGTCCTGGTGCATCGCGAAGCGCGACAGCGCCGCACCGTCGGGGAGCGTGATGGCGAACCGACCCTCGAGCGTGCGATCGAGGGGGTTCTGAAAACGCAGGTGCAGCTCGGTCAGCGCCAGCGGGCCCTCGACCACCGCGCGGGCCTCGAGCCGGGTCAACACCAGGCCGGTGCCATCGGACGCGGTCAGCGAGATCGGCGCGTCCTCGGCGAGCAGCGCGGCGCCGGTCGACGCCGCGACCAGCGCGGCCGGGGCGCCGGCCTGCGCGAACGACGTCACGGTGGCAGCGGTGCCGGCCGCGGTGCGCGACGGCGAATCAGGACCGGCGGGAGTGGCACAGGCGGCCACCACGCAGAACCAGCCAACGGTGGGGATGGGACGAGGCATGTATGACTCCGACGTGTGGGACCCGTGGGCGGTCTACCAGCTTGGCGCCGCCGCCCGCTCCATCACCAGAATCGATGGCTGGTATCCAGACAATCCATTGGACGGATGGCGCGGCGAGCGCCACCCTCGAATCGTCCACCCTCGCGGATCTGTTATCGTCCGCGCGCTTCGCCACCGGCCTTGGCCACGACATGAGGAGCACCGCACCATGACCTCGCTCGACAGCTTCGGCGCCGCCGCCGACCTCCGCGTCGGCCCCGAGCAGTACCGCATCTACCGTCTCGACGCCCTGACCCGCGCCGGGGTCGGCGACGTCGCTACCCTGCCGTACTCGTTGCGCATCCTGCTCGAGAACCTGCTCCGTCACGAGGACGGCACGACCGTCACCCGGGACGACATCGTCGCCGTCGCGGCGTGGGATCCGGCCGTCAAGAGCGAGCACGAGATCCAGCTCCGCCCGGCTCGCGTGCTGATGCAGGACTTCACCGGCGTGCCCGCGGTCTGCGACCTGGCCGCCATGCGCGACGCCTTCGCCGCCCTCGGCCTCGACCCGACGCTGATCAACCCGCTCAAGCCGGTCGACCTGGTGATCGATCACTCGGTGCAGGTCGACGTCTCTGGCTCGCCGCAGGCGTTCGGCAAGAACGTCACCCTCGAGTACGGCCGCAACCGAGAGCGCTACCTGTTCCTGCGCTGGGGTCAGCAGGCGTTCGACGACACCCGCGTGGTGCCGCCGGGCACCGGCATCGTGCACCAGGTCAACCTCGAGTACCTGGCTCGGGTGGTGTGGACCGGCGCGGGTAGCTCGAGCGATGGCGCCCGCACGACCCTGTTCCCCGACTCGCTGGTCGGCACCGACTCGCACACCACGATGGTCAACGGCCTGGGCGTGATGGGCTGGGGCGTCGGCGGCATCGAGGCCGAGGCGGTGATGCTCGGCCAGCCGATGGCGATGCTCATTCCGGAGGTGGTCGGCGTCGAGCTGCGCGGCAAGCTACCGGCCGGCACCACCGCGACCGACCTGGTGCTGACGGTCACCGAGCTGCTTCGCAAGCGGGGCGTGGTCAACAAGTTCGTCGAGTTCCACGGCGACGGCGTCGGCGCGCTGTCGTTGCCCGATCGCGCGACCATCGCCAACATGGCGCCCGAGTACGGCGCCACGATGGGCTTCTTCCCGATCGACGACGAGACCATCGCCTACCTGCGCTTCACCGGTCGCGACGAGCAGCTGGTGGCATCGGTCGAGCGCTACGCCAAGGAGAATCTCCTGTGGCGTGACCCGGCCGCCAGCCTGCGCTTCAGCGACTCGGTGTCGGTCGACCTCGGCGCCGTGGTGCCGTCGCTGGCCGGGCCCAAGCGACCTCAGGATCGGGTGCCGCTGTCGGGGTCACGCCGAGCCTGGCGCAAGGCCCTGTGCGGCATGCTCGGCGACCAGGCCGGCGACGCCGCTGCGCAACAGGCGTGGGTCGACGACGGCGGCACGCCGGCGACCGCACCCTCGCCGGGCCGCGCCGCGGCGACGGTCGAGGCGACCACCGATCGCGGCACGTTCACGCTGCGCCACGGCGACGTCGTGATCGCCGCCATCACCAGCTGCACCAACACCTCGAACCCGGCCGTCATGCTGGCCGCCGGGCTGCTGGCCAGGAAGGCGGTGGCGCGCGGCCTCACCGTCAAGCCGTGGGTCAAGACCAGCCTGGCGCCCGGCTCGCAGGTGGTGACCGAGTACTTCAAGGCGGCCGGCGTCATGTCCGACCTCGAGACGCTCGGCTTCCACCTGGTCGGCTACGGCTGCACGACCTGCATCGGCAACTCGGGCCCGGTCCACGACGACATCGCGCGCGCCATCAAGGATGGCGATCTGGTCGTCGCGTCGGTGCTGTCGGGCAACCGCAACTTCGAGGGTCGCGTCAACCCGGTGGTCAAGGCCAACTACCTGGCGTCACCGCCGCTGGTGGTCGCCTATGCGCTGGCCGGCACCATGAACCTCGACGTCGAGACCGAGCCGCTCGGCCTCGGCGCCGACGGCGCGCCGGTGTTCTTGCGCGATGTGTGGCCTTCGCCCGCCGAGGTCGCCACCGCGCTGCGTTCGGTCACCCGCGAGCAGTTCGTCGAGCGCTACGCCTCGGTCACCGACGGCGGCCCCGAGTGGCAGGCGCTGCCGAAGCCGACCGGCAACACGTTCGCGTGGGACGACACGTCGACGTACATCCGCAAGCCGCCGTTCTTCGACGATCTGCAGCCGCTACCGGCACCGCTGGTCGACCTGCGCGCCGCGCGCGTCCTGGCCATCCTCGGCGACTCGGTCACCACCGATCACATCTCGCCGGCCGGCAACATCGCCAAGGGCAGCCCGGCGGCGGTCTACCTGGCGGCGCACGGCGTGCCGGCCGCGGACTACAACCAGTACGGCGCCCGCCGCGGCAACCACGAGGTGATGGTGCGCGGCACGTTCGCCAACATCCGCCTCAAGAACCTCATGGTGCCCGGCGTCGAGGGAGGCGTGACCCGCCATCTGCCCTCGAATGAACGGCTGCCGATCTACGACGCCGCGATGCGCTACGTCGCCGACGGCGTACCGCTGGTGGTGCTGGCCGGCGAGGAGTACGGCACCGGCAGCTCGCGCGACTGGGCGGCCAAGGGCACGATGCTGCTGGGCGTGAAGGCCGTGATCGCCAGGAGCTACGAACGCATCCACCGCTCGAACCTGATCGGCATGGGCGTCTTGCCCGCCGAGTTCGAGCCGGGCCAGGACGCGGCGTCCCTCGGCCTCACCGGCGACGAGGTGTTCGAGATCGACGGCATCGCCAGCGGCCTCGCGCCGAGGAAGCGGCTGGTGGTGCGGGCCGGCGACAAGACGTTCACCGTGATCGCCCGCGTCGACACGCCCCAGGAGGTCGAGTACCTCGCCCACGGCGGCATCCTGCAGTACGTGCTGCGCAACCGCGCCGCACAGGTCCGCGGCGCGTAGCCGCTACGCGTGAGCGGTTGCTCAGCGCGTCGGGGATGCGAGCGCCACCGCGGCGGGAGCCGCGGGTGCCGTCGCGCGCGCGGCGGCAGGTGCGGGGTGCTCACCCGGCTTCGCCAGCGTTAGGGCGGCGACTCCGATGAGGATAGCGACGGCGGCGGACAGGATGGCTTTCATGGTTGACCCCGATCAATGTACAGCGAGCCGTGACGGACAGCGGGCAGCGGACGGGTAGCGGCGCGATCTTCGATCGCTCAGCGCGCGTTGAGGACGATCGGATACTCGATGTCCACAGCTGCGTCGGTGTGGGGGAACGCCCACGTCTTGGCGGCGCCGATCAGGCAGCTCACGAACGCGGGCGCGCTGGGTGCGCCGGTCACCTTGGCCGACGACACCGAGCCGGTGGCCTCGATCGTCAACAGCAGGCCGACCGTGGCGACCCGCGCGTCGCGCGGCATCTTGGTCAGGCACAGCTCGAGCGCCGCCGCGTTCTCGCGCACCACGATGCTGACCATCGACGGCGTCACGGTTGCGGCCGCCATGCGGACCTCGGCGTCGGCGCGCGGCGAGTACGACGAACCGCGGGTGCGCTCCGGGCGTCCGAGCGCGAACTCGCCGCCGCGGCCGAGGCCGCTGGTGGTGTAGGCGGCGGTCGCCTTCGGCTCCTTGCTGCGCTTGCCGCGGGCGGGCTTGGCCGAGGTGGCCGCTTTGGGTGCGAACGTGACCTCACAAGGCAGGCCGAAAGCATCGACCTGCGCGGGCGCGGACTCGGGGGAGGGTGCCGGCAGGGGCGACTCGGCCAGGGCGGGACCAGCGGCAACAGCTAGGATGAAGAGGGTCGAGGTGAGCTTGAAAGTAGAGTGGTTCATGGTGGCCTCCCGGCCCTATGCATCAGCAGACCTCGTGCCAGGCTCCGGCACATGTACGACCAATGCGCTTTCAGCCAGTTGAATGACGGCTTGCCAATGTCTGGGGTCAGCCGTCTCCACTGACGACGGAAACTGGAAAGTCCACCAGCCACGCTGGTGTCAACAGACCCGGATTCAGCCGCGAGCTGGCTTACGTGTGGGGATGGGAAGCCCTAGCTTCTTCACCTTGTCGGCGAAGGTCGACTTCGCCATCCCGAGCGCATCCGCCGCCGCGCGAACCGTGCCGTGCCGCTCCAGGGCGTCCGTGATCACATCGCGCACCATGGCGTCGTAGCGCGGCAGCGGCGGCGGCTCGGTGCCGACCGCGGCGCCGCCCATGTGGCGCGCCGCCACCACGCCGATCGTCGGGATCTCGGCCGGGGTCGCTCGGCGCAAGAACGGCTGGAACAGGTGCTCCGGCTCGATGGTGTGGTTCGACAGCGCCGCTCCCCGGGTCAACGCCTGGCGCAGCTCGCGCACGTTGCCCGGCCACCGGTAGTCGCGCATCACGCGGCGCGCGGCGGTCGACAGCACGCGCCGACCGTGCTGCGCCGCCAGATCGTCGAGGACGTCGTCACACAGCGGATCGATGTCACCGGGCCGCGCTCGCAGGGGCGGCAGCTGCACCAGCACGGTGGCGATCCGATGGTAGAGATCGATCCGCAAGGCGCCCTTCTCGGTGCCGAGCCCGGCGGTGCGATTGGTCGCCGCCACCAGACGGACGTCGAACGCGCGCTCGACCGCGCTGCCGATGCGCCGCACCCGGCGGCTCTCGAGCGCGCGCAGGAGGTGTGGCTGCTGGGTCAGCGGCAGCTCGCCGAGCTCGTCGAGGAACAAGGTGCCGCGATCGGCCTGGACGAAGACGCCGTCATGATCACCGACCGCACCGGTGAAGGCGCCGCGCTCGTGACCGAACAGCTCGGAGCCGATCAGCTCGCGGGGGAACGCAGCGCAGTTGACGGCGACGAACGGTCCCCGGGCCCGGCCCGACACCTCGTGGACCGCCTGCGCGACCAGTTCCTTGCCGGTGCCGGTCTCGCCCACGATGAGCACGCTGATGTCGGTGAGCGCCACCCGGCGCGCCTGCTCGACGGCGGCGACGAACGCCGGGTCGCGCCCGACCAGACGCGCGAATCCACTGCGGTCGCTGCCGACCCGCGGCCCGAGCGCCAGGAAGCGCGTCGCGCCGATCATCAGCTCGGCGCCCGGCGTCAGCTCACTGCACTCGACGCGCCGGTCGTTGACGAACGTGCCGTTGCGACTGCCCTTGTCGCGCACGTACAGCACGCCCTCGCGTCGCTCGAGCACGCAGTGCAGGCGCGACACACACGGATCACCGACGACGACGTCGCAGCTCGCGCCCTGGCCGAGCACGTACTTGCGATCGCCGATCTCCAGCTCGGCGCCGCTGTCGCGGTTGCGTAGCGAGACCACCGGCGCGAGCAAGCGCGCGTCCGGCTTGACCAGCGTGGGCGGTCCGTCGATGCGTTTGATCATGGTTGTCCTCTCACAGACCGCGTTGTCGGCTCCGACCCGTCGCGGTTGCGTGGCAAAGCGAAAAAAGTGGCAAGCCGATCGCGCGAACCGCGGCGACCGCTCGCACCCTCACCTACAGCAGCCCGCGTGCCACGCCGAAGTCCGCGAAACCTCGGGCACTCTGTCCGGTTACCGGACGAATCGTGTCCGGAGTGTCCGGAGTGTCCGAACCCCGGCCGCCCGGGCCCGGTTGCACCCACCGCGCGGCGCGCCCCGAGAATGGCTCGGCATCGGATCGGCCCGATCAATCGCCCGCGAGCGTCATCACGCCGGCGAAGATCGTGTCGACGTCGAGCTCGACACCATTCGAAAGCACGATGACCTCGCCGGCGCGCGCCGAGCGATAGCGCCAGGTTCCACCATGGTCGCGAAGGAAGTGTTCGACGTGCGGCTCGGCTTGCGAGACCAGGACGTAGTCCGTCAACGATTCGAGGCGTTGATAGCCGTCCCACTTCGCGCCGCGGTCGAATTGTTCGGTCGAGCTCGACAGGACCTCGACGAGGATCGTGGGATTCGCCAGGACGTCTTTCGTGCCCGGTTCGGTCCGCGCCTCGCCGCAGACGGCGGACACGTCGGGGTAGACGTAGCGATCGCGCTCACTCGCTCCGACCCGCTGATCGGAGGTCAACACCACGCAGCCGCGTGCCCGCAACTCGCGGTTCAGGGCGGCATGCACGTTCGAGCACAGCGCGTTGTGGCGCAGGCTGCCACCGGCCATCGCGAACACCTCGCCCCGGAAGTACTCGTGGCGGGCCGGCTGCTCGCGCTCCCAGGTCAGGTAGTCGTCCGATGACAGCTGCGAGCGCGTTGCGACCCGGGACACGATCGGCAGCGTAACACGCCGGTCAGCCTCGAGCGCGCCGCCATCGACGACCGCGCGTCACGGGTCGGACTGCGGTACAGTCGACCCATGCAGGTCGCACGACTGATCGACCCCGAGCGCGTGGTCCGGCTCCGCCGCGACGTGTTCGTGCGGATGATCGAGGCCGGGATGTTCCACGACAACGACCGTGTCCACCTGATCGACGGAGTGCTGGTCCAGATGAGCCCGCAGAACGATCCTCACGCGCGGGCGATCGTCCGCATCAGCAACCTCCTCGCCCGCCGCCTGGGCGAGCGGGCGGACGTGGCCTGCCAGGTGCCGTTCAACGCTTCCGAGTACTCGCGGCCGGAGCCCGACATCGCGCTCTGGCCGCCCGGCGACGGCCCGGTCCCGAGCCAGCCCTTGCTGGTGATCGAGATCGCCGACAGCAGCGTGCGCGACGATCGCCTGATCATGGCGCCGATCTACGCCAGCGCGGGCGTGCAGCAGTACTGGATCGTCAGCCTCCGCGCCGGTCTCGTCGAGGTGCACACGGTCCCGACCGGCGACGGCTACCAGCGGCTCGAGACTCGCGGCCCGGGCGCGGCGATCACACTGGTCGCGTTCCCCGATGTCGAGATCCTGGTCGACGAGCTCCTGCCACCTTCCTGAGCCAACGCACCCGCCCGACCTGGATCGCGCGCGGTAGCTGGGCGCCGTCAGCGGTCGAGGTTGTACGTGCGGGACACCGCCAGGGAGCAGCGCTCGACCTCGTCGCAGGTGTCGGCGTTGAAGCACGCGGTGAACTCGCCGAGGATGCGATCGTTGAGGATCCGGCCCATGATCGGCTCGCAGGGCTCGCTGTCGGGGCCGAAGCACCGCGTCACCGCGGCCGCGCATGATGCGACGTAGGCCGCGCCGACCGGCGTCGGCGTCGTCTCGTCCACGACGTGGTCGCAGCGGTCGCGGTCCTCCAGCCACTGCGCGCAGGTCGCCTCCGTGAGGCAGGAGGTGAGCTCTTCGAACAGGTCGGCGCGGTAGAGCGAGGTGATCGGATCGCACACGGTCCGGCACGCGGCCACGGTGGCGCCGAACTCGTCGGGGTCGCAGGCGACGCCGAAGTCGCACGTCGCGGCGCATAGCTCGGCGACGCGCTCGGGCGTCAGCGCTTCGCCGGGGCGCGCGGGCTCATCGCTGCACGCGACGAGGGTCAGCGCCACGAAGGCGGGGAGGAGGAAGCACGACTTGGACATGGCCAGCTGGAGACCGAAGCCAGCCGCCGTGAGCGACGAATCGCCGCCCGTCACCTGGTGTTGTGCGGCGCGTCGGCGGCGACCTTGGCACCGCGGCGGTGATCGCCTTGCCGCTCACGTACGGCGCCGGCGCGGCGATCGGCACGAAGATCCTGCTGCCTCGGATGGGAGTGCACGGCGACCATCGCATTGACACCAAGCCGTCGTGCGTCGAGGCCGGCGGCAGGTGACGCGTCAAACCACGCGCCGGCAGCACTTGCGGTAGCGGTCGCCGCTGCCGCACGGGCACGGCGCGTGCCCCGGCGGCGTTGGCTGGCCGAGCCCTGGCACCCAGGGTGATCGCAGTGCCGCGGCGCGATCGCCCGTGGCCGGCACCGCAGGGGCCTTGGTCGGCGCCGACCGGACCTTGGTCGGCACCGACGAGTCGACGATGGCCGCGATCTCGTCGAGGCGAAGGGCGACGGCGATGCCGCTGTCGACCTCCTCGCCGAGCATCATCATCGCCCGTCCCCGTGGCAGGACGTCGAGCACGAGCACGAGCGTCTGCCGTCCGCTGCGAAGCTGCAGGCAGACCGGCTCGCGGGCCGCCGCCGCGAGGCACAGATTCGCCTCCAGGCTGCGATCCGGACGGGCGCTGAATCGCCGCGGCAAGTCCGCGATGCGGACGTCGGTCGCCAGGTCCGCGACGCCGACGTCGCGTGGACGCAGCTTCTGCCGCAACACCTCGATCGGCATCGGCACCGCCGCGGTTGCCGCCAGCCCCTCGAGCAGGGCCAGGGCTGCCGCCGCGAGCTCCGTCGCATTGCGGGCGCGGTCGAGCAGCACCCCGGCGCCGTCGGGGCCGACCAGCGACAGCGCCATCTTCAGCGCGGCGCGCTGCGGGTCGTCTGCGGGCCACCGCTGTCGCGTTCGCTCCGCCCAGCGTTCGAAGCCGTTGGCGATGGCCTCCAGGTCGCGGTTGGTCGCGGCCGCTTCGCGGAGCACGCGGTCGGGGGCGTGGCCGGTCGTTTCGCCGCGCTGCCAGGCGGCAAACCGGGCCCGGAGCCGGGGCGCGGGCTCACCGAGCCTCGGCAG
Organism: Myxococcales bacterium; assembly: GCA_947483555.1. GTDB lineage: Bacteria > Myxococcota_A > Polyangia > Haliangiales > Haliangiaceae > UBA2376. The sequence goes on along the minus strand of CANKMW010000032.1, from coordinate 12,801 downwards.
GGTGATCGGCGGCCGCGGGGGCGGCACATCGTCCTCGTTCGGTTCGATCTCGGCCGGGCGCCGGTCGCGGATCTGGATCCCGGCCTTGGCCAGCGCATTCGCGATCGCGCGTCGCGGCAGGTCCCGATCGACGAGGAACACGCCGGCGGCGAGCCGACGGGCGCCGAACCCTGCGAGCGCGGTCGCCGTCCGATCGGCGGCCTCGGCGGCGACCACGATGACCTGGCCGGCGTCGAGCTCGGCATGGTGGCTCTGGCCGGCCCAGTCGCGAATCGCCACCTCGACGTTCTGCGGCACCGGATGGCGGCCGAGCCCGGCGAGCGCGGCGACCATGGCGTCGGCGCTCCAGCCGGTCGCGGTCGCCCGGCCGACCGACGCTCGCGTAACGCGCATCGTGATGACCCGATCGAGGCGCGTGACCTCGGCGAAGGCGCCGAGACGGACCAGATCCTGGGCCGGCGACTCCGGGGGCAGGAACACCTCGAAGCTCGGCGTGACGTGCCCGGTGGGGGTTCCACCGACGTCACCGCGCCCGAGCGCGGGGATGCCATCGACGGTGCCGAGCGCGAAGCCAGGCAGGCGGGCGTACCACCCCGCATCGGTGACGCCGTCGACGCCGGCGTGGCGCCGCATGGCGCGCGACACGAGCCGGGCGACGGCGGTGTGCGCGATCGGCTCGCGAGCGACCTGCTCGGCAACGGCCGCGATCATCGGCCGACCCGGGTACTCGCCCCGCGCCGCCGCGTCGAGTGCGGCGCGGCGGGGGCGGAGGGCGTCGCCCTCGTGCCCGACCAGGCCAATAGCGATCGCCGTGGTGATCCAGGCATCGAAGGTGTCGACCTCGACACCGGCCTGGGTTGCCAGCCGCTTGAGATGAGTGCGATTGGGCCGCCCATCGTTGGTGGGTTTGATGGCCGCGTGGTCGAGCATGGTCGCGGCGGCGAGCAGCATCCGGGGTTGGTGGTCACCGTCTGCCACGAAGTCGGCCGTCGCGAGCCGGGGTACGTCGAGGTCGCGGACCCGCGCTACGATCAGGTCGGCGGCGGGCGAGACCAGCGCCACCATCCGCCCGCCCCAGTTCGTCGCCAGGCCGATGACCAGGACTCGATCGTGCGCGGCGTCGAGCGCAGCACCGACGTCGTCGTGGCTCATGCCGAAGCGGGCCCTGGCTTCGCGGTCGATCTCGACTTGCTCCTGCATCCCCCCGGACTCGGCGAGGAGCCCGAGCAGCGCCAGCGTCGCGGTCGGCAGCTCGTCGAGGATGTCGTCGATCGCCTGCGGGGTCGCCCAGCGCGTCGGCAGCGCGGCCAGCTCGCGCTTGGCTTGCGCGACCGGGAGCTTCCGCATCTTGGCGAAGACGTCGGCGTCGATCTTGGCCAGTGGCCACGCCCGTGGACACTCCGACACAGTGCTTCCGGCCACAGCTTCAGTGGAGGGTGGCACGCGCGCCCCCGACGTCGCCGCCGCGCTCGTCATCGTCGCGCGCCGCGAGCTCGGTCATGTCCTCGATGAAGAACTGGTAACCCTGCTCGGTGAGGAACAGCTGGCGGTGTAGCGCCAGCTCCTCCTCGCAGGTCAGGCGACTGACGATGGTGTAGAAGCTGGCGCCGCCGGGCTTGGGCCGCAGCACGCGGCCGAGCCGCTGCGCCTCTTCCTGGCGCGAGCCCATCGTGCCGGAGATCTGAACCAGCACCGAGGCCGCGGGCAGGTCGATCGCGAAGTTGCCGACCCGCGACAGCACCAGCACCCGTTCCTCGCCGCGCCGGAAGGCCTCGTACGCGGCCTCGCGCTGGGTGTGGTTGGACTCGCCGGTGATCAGCGGCGCGCCGAGGACCCGGGCCGCGGCGCGCAGAGGTTCCAGGTAGGTGCCCATCACCAGGATGCGTTCGCCGGCGTGCCGCTCGCACAGCGCGCTCATCGCGCGCAGCTTGGCCGGGTTGTCGGCCGCGATCCGCGGCTGCTCGCGCGGCGCCGCGGCGGCGTACTCGGTGGCCAGCGCCGCCGGCATCGGGACCCGAACTTCGAAGCAGGTCGCCGCCGCGATGTGACCGCTGTGCTCGAGCGTGCGCCATCCCACCTCGTAGCGCTTGGGGCCGATCAGCGCGAACACGTCGCCCTGGCGGCCGTCCTCGCGGACCAGGGTGGCCGTGAGCCCCAGCCGACGCCGCGCCTGCAACTCTGCGGTGAGACGGAAGATCGGCGCCGGGACCAGATGGACCTCGTCGTAGATGATGAGCCCCCAGGGCTGCGCGGACAGGCGGTCGAAGTGACCGTAGCCGGTCGCGCCAGCGCCACCCTTCTTGCTCATCATCGAGTAGGTCGTGATGGTGACGTCGCCGATGACCGCCGCGCGTGCGCCCTCGTACAGCGCTACCTGGTCCGGGGCCAGCTCCGACTTGGCCAGCAGCTCGCGCCGCCACTGCGATGCTGCCTCGCGACTCGACGTCAGCACCAGCGTGCGGGTGCCGATCGCCGCCATCGCGAGCAGGCCGACCACGGTCTTGCCGGCGCCGCAGGGCAGGACGATGACGCCGTGGCCGGCCGCGGTGAACGCCTTCACCGACGCCTCCTGATACGGATACGGCGTGAAGCGGTCGCCGCGGACCCGGACGGCGAGCGGCGCACCGTCGGTGAGGCCAGCGCTGTCGTCGACCGGGTAGCCCACGTGCAAGAGCGCTCGCTTGATGCGACCTCGCTCGGCGGCGGCGACAAGATAGCCGCCACCGGAAGCCTCGAGCAACGGCGCGATCTTGGGATCGCGCTCGAGACGGGCCCGCAGCGGCTCGCCATCGACCTCGAGTCGGAGCCGGCGCGGTTCGGGTCCATCCACCAACCGGCACACGCCGTGGCGGCTCATCAGCTCGCGGACTTCCTGCTCGACGTGACCGGGCAAGTCGAACCGGCTGATCTGGCGCAGACCTTCGACCACGGCCTCGCTCGAGACGCCCTGCGCCGCGGCGTTCCACAGCGCCAGCGCCGACAGCCGGTACGTGTGGACGTGCTCGGGCGAGCGCTCGAGCTCGGCGAAGCGTGCCAGCAGATCGCGGGCGCGTTCGTAGCCGGGATGATCGACCTCGACCAGGACCGTCCGGTCGCCCTGGACGACGGCGGGACGATCGGCGGGACGCTCGGCGAGCATGGTGCGACTTGGTAGCACTGCCGTCTGATCCCGCCCAGCACGATCCGCAGTGCTACGAGAACCACGGTATCAAGTGGCCCTACAGCGACGGAAGGTGAGCGATGCGCGCGGCCTGGACGACGGAGCAACGTGACCAGTTGCTGCGGGCCGACGAGAATACGTCGGAGGCGCTGGTCGCGGCCGCGAAGCGACGCGACGGCGACGCCGTCCTCGACGTGCTGCCTGCCGTTCCAGACCCTGAGCCGCTGCCCGTGCTGCGACCAGGCTGCGCCAAGCGGGGCGGTGTGGCCAGCTGTTCATGGTTCATGAATTGTAAATTATCCGATGGATGCGCCAGCGTATGATTCTAATTCTGCTAAATCATTGTGTATTCATGATTCATGGATACTATATCTCGTGGTTCTCAAGCCTCAGGACGTCGTCGTGAGTCTGGTGCTGGCGCTTCACCCAGATGAACGCCGTACCTACGCGGGTCTGGCCAAGCGCATCGGGCTGAGCCCTGCGGAGAGCCACAACGCGACGGTCAGAGCCCGCAGGGCCGGGTTGATCCGCCGCGGTGAGGACGAGGACCAGATCGGTGGGCGACCGATTCTGAAGGCGCGGACCAAGGCGCTACTCGAGTTCTTGATCCACGGCATCCGCTACGTGTTCGTTCCCGATCGCGGACCGCACACGCGTGGGATGCCCACCGCTCACGCTGCACCGCCCCTGAACACGATCATCCTTGGCAACGACACGTGCCCGGTGTGGCCTGATGTGCGGGGCACCGCGCGCGGCGAGAGCTTCCAGCCGCTCTATCCGACCGTGGTCGTGGCCGCCAAGCAGGACCCCAGGATGTACGAAGCGCTCGCGCTGATCGACGCGCTCCGCGCTGGCCGAGCGCGCGAACGTGAGCTGGCGGCCGAGTTGCTCACGGCGGCGCTGAAGGGGTGATCCGGTGGGCACCAACCAGGAGCGACTCCGCATGACGCTCGCGACGCTCGGTAGTCTGCGGACGGAGGTCGTGCTGCTCGGTGGTGCATCGACCCAGCTGTTGATCACCGACCCCGCCGCCGCCGGCGAGCGTCCGACCGACGACGTCGATTTTATCGTCGACTGTGACGCTCGTGGCCTGCATGCCCTCGAAGCTCGCCTTCGCCATCAGCACGGCTTCACGCAGCGACCGGAGCTCGACGATCCGATCTGCCGCTGGCGTCGCGGCGACATCGTGATCGACGTGGTGCCCACGGACGGGGCGATCCTCGGCTTTTCGAGCCGCTGGTACCGTCATGCGTGGGACTCGGCCGAGCTTCACGTCGTCGCCGGCCACGAGGTGCGGGTCGTCACCGCTGCCATGTTCGTGGCCACCAAGCTCGACGCGTTCGACGATCGAGGCCAGCGCGACTACCAGGCCAGCCGTGATCTCGAAGATGTCGTCGCCGTCGTGGACGGGCGCGCCGAGCTGGTGGACGAGGTCGCGCGCGCCCCCGCCGAGGTCCGCGCGTATCTCGCCGAGCGAATCGGCCGCTTGCTCGCCGAGCCGACGTTCGTCGACGCCGTGGTCGGGCACCTGGCCGGAGATGAGGAACGTCTGCCCATCGTCATCGACCGTCTTCGTCGCCTCGCGGCCAGCACGCCATAGCCGCATCTGGCGATCTCGCAGGGCGCTTCCAGCGGTTCGAAGGTGCGATCGGTTTGCTTGGCGCGCGCGCGCCGGCGACTTCCGCATGGAGGCGCTCGCGCCGGCGACTTCCGCATGGAGGCGCTCGCGCTGGCCTGGTACTTCGGCGGCGACCAGCTGCGCGCGCTGACCGCCGGCGCGCCTGCGGTCAGCGGAGGGTGAGGCGGCGGCGGAACACGCACAGATTCCACAACCGGCTGCTCGAGTACGTTCGTGAAGTACTGCTCGGAAATACCGTGGCTCGAGCGACGGGTCCGGGAGCTCGGTCTCGACCTGGGCAAGACGAACGCACGGATGCGACATGAGGCAACTCGTGGATCCGGATTATCTCGTCGAGTTCGACTGCGTCAGTGGGTCGCAGCCCGATCAAGTTAGCGAGATCGCTGGCGTCGATCTCGCCAGGAAACTTTTCGACACCACCGTCGATAGCCCGAGGCGTGAAACCGTCAGCAGACCGTATGGCGACCTGGATCGTGGTCGAGCCTACAAATATTTCCCGAAACCAACGTTTCGGGAGCGGCCGGCGACCGATTAGGATGTCCGGCTCGTGAGTCGCGACCACCGCCATCTCCTCGATGCCGACGAGCCGCTCGACGGCGAGGCGCCGCGGCGGATCGCTCCCGGCAAGGTGTCGCTCACGCAACGCCTGGCATCGAACGTCCAGCGCCGCGCCGCGGGGGTACCGAGCTCGAACACGGGCTCCTCCCACGAGGGAGTCGGCTACCTCGGCGCGCCAGCGTCGCGGAACCCGACGCCGGCCATGGGCCCATTCGCCGGCGACGACCCGTTCGCGCTGCACCTGCTCGCCACGCCGGTGCAGCGCAAGGCGAACCTGGAGGCCAGCGAGGATCACGTTCATGCCGCTGCGGCGCGCGGGCTGGATGGGCCCGCGACGACGCTGCCGTTCCTGGACCAGATCCAGGCGTCATTCGGCGCCGCCCACGACGTCTCCCACGTGAAGGCCCACGTTGGCGGTGCTGCCGCCGAGGCGGCCTCCGCGATGGGCGCGACCGCCTTCGCCAGCGGCGACCAGGTGGCGTTCGCCGGTGCGCCCGACCTCCATACCGCCGCCCACGAAGCCGCCCACGTGGTGCAACAGCGCGGCGGCGTGCAGCTCAAGGGTGGCGTCGGTCAGGAGGGCGACGCCTACGAACGGCACGCCGACGCCGTGGCCGACCAGGTGGTGCGCGGCGAGTCGGCCGCGGCGCTGCTGATGCTCGGCGCGTCGGTCCCGACGGTGGGCGCGACGGCCGTGCAGCGGCGCGGCAGCGGCGCCGTCGGGATGGGCGATGTCCGACGCGCGGACGGCGGCGATTCCCAGGCCATCGCGGAGAACACGGGGCCGGAGGCCGGGTTCCTGCGCCAGCTCACCGCCAGGGACATCGTCCAGTCGCCGCAGCGGCTGCGCCTGGAACGCGGCCGTCCCGGAACCGTGAACTTTCTCCCGATGTCAGCCGAGCCGTTGCCGGGCGAGGCCGCGCCGGTCCCGCTCTACTGCAAGCTGCTGGGTCGAGACGGCCAGGCGGTCGACGAGATCGGAGGCACCTGGCACCCGTTGATGGCCACCGGTCCATTGCTCACGCTCACGGTGCCGGGGCCGGAGAAATATGGCGTCGAGCTCCACGTCAACGCCGGCCGGCCGGGCGGCCGGGTATTGACGTGGCGGCTGCGGGTCCACGCCGCCGACGAGGAAGACGTCGCCAGCGACGAGGGCTCGCGCTTGCGGGCCGCCGCCAGCAACGACGACCACGCGCCGCCGCCGCCGGTCGAGACCTACCGCGACATGCTGGCGGCGGTGCTGGCGGCGGCGGAGCTCACCGACCAGGGCGACGAGCAGAGCTACGCACGGGCGATCAAGATGCTCGAGCCGGTGGTCGAGCGCCTGCACGCCATCTATCCCAGGCTCATCGAGAAGCGCAGCGAGTACGGCGCCGGCCAGCAGGCCATCGACCTGCGCTTCGGCACGGCGCGCGGCTCGACGAAGGCGTGGCTGGCGAGGCTCCGGGGCGAAGGCACGATCAACGCCGCCGAGAAGGTCAACAACTTCCGCGCTGGCGAGGACGAGATCAAGCTGGGGACCGGCGAGCAGACCGAGTCATCCGACCTGCGTGGGTTCGACCAGGCGTCCAGGACCACGGCAACGGTGGTGGCGGTTGGCACCGCGGCGGTGATCGCGCTCCCGATCGCGTACGGCGCCGGCGCGGCGGCCGGCACGAAGATCATGCTGTGGGCCGGCGCCAACCCGCAGACCGCGCTGGTGCTCGCGGAGATCGCCGCCGGGATGGGAATCCAGTTCGGGGAGGACGGACTGGATGGCTTCCTCCGGGCGCTCGAGTCCGATGAGGATCTGGCCTGGACCGTGTTCCAGATCCTCATGGACTACTTGCAAGCGCGCCAGGGCGTGCATGCGGACAACGGACCCGCACTCCCACCGGGCCGCTCGCGTGGCGCGCTCCCTCCCGGCTCCTCCCCCGACGCCCTCCCGCCCGGCCCCACGCGCCTCGCACTGCCCCCGGGCGCGGACGACTCGACGCCCGCGCCGGGTACGCGCACGAGGCAGCCGGGCGGGGATGAGCCCGACGGCGCGCCGCCGCGCCGCGCGCCCGACGAGACCGAGGATGGCGCGACGGCCGGTCGCGGTGGGCGCGGTCAACCGCACGTCGACGCCGGCGAAAGGAAGGCGGTCATCGCCCGGGCCAGCGCCGAGGCCGGCATGCAGGAGGTCCACGTGGGGCGGATCGCGGCGCTCGCGGCGCGCCTGAAGCAGACGATCATCATGCGGGCCGGCAACCCGAAGAGCCTCGACTACCATGGTCAGGAGGGCTACCGGGCGAAGCCGTCGGAGGTGAAGGAGCTGAAGACCGCGAAGGACGGGCCCAACGCTGGCCTGGTCGTGAAGCCAGCCGACCCGACGCCCGAGCAGGCAGAGGAGATCCGCGCCCTCGAGGGGAAGGGCTGGAAATTCGACGCCGACGGCGCCCTTGTCGATCCGGAGGGGATGAAGATCCACGGCGACTACGACATGCAGGGCGTCTACGCAAAGGGCGACGACGGCCAGCAGCGCCAGGTGGACACGAACGACAAGAAGTTCCAGAAAACGATGAACGACGAACTCGGGCACGAGATGGTGCAACACGGCGCCAACGACAAGTTCAAGGTCACGGACGCCAGCGGGAACGAGACGATGGGGCGCCAGCCGGGCGCGAGCGAGAAGTTCCTCGTCGCGGAGCCCGACGGGAGCATCCACATCGTGAACGGCGCCGCCGCGCTCCAGCGCTACTACGAGAACCACGGTATCAAGTGGCCCTACAACGATGCGAGGTGAGCGATGCGCGCGACCTGGACGAAAGAGCAGCGTGACCAGCTGCTTCGGGCCTTCGAGAAAGCGTCGGACGCGTTGGTGGCGGCCGCCAGGACACGAGAAGACGAGGTCCTCCTCAACGCACTGCGGAACGAGGACGATCGCCTGCAGCAGGCCTACTGGGACGGCCTGCCGTGCCAGACCCTGAGTCGCTGCCCGCGCTGCGACCAGGCGCTCGACAAGGCCTTCGATCCGTGGGGGCTCGACGGCCTGTTCTGGCAAGAGAACCTGTCGCTCCGCCCCGCGGAGCCGGCGCCGTGCCCGCATTTCGCGGTCCTGCTCGGCGCCGTCCACCTCAACGGCCTGCCGCCGAAGGGCGGTCGTGCCGAGGCGCACCCGGGACCCGAGGCGCCGTACGTCGTCCCGCGGCTGCTCGCGCTCCCGGGGATGACCGCGGTCCTCTCGTCGATCCCGATGGCCAACGGCTACACCGCGTACCCGATCGCCTACTTCGCCGACCCGATGCCCAAGCCGTCGCTCCTGACCCAGCCGTGGACCAAGCGGAGCTTCAGCTTCGAGAGCGAGGGGGAGCTGGCCTGGACCGAGAAGAACGAGACCTGGGACTTCGACCTCGAGCCCTGGATCGCGAGCGGCGTGCTGCGCTGGATCGCGCCCGGGGATCCCGACTTCCGCATCGTCGCTCCGCCCGCGTCTCCGCCTGCGCCATGTCCGTACGTCGGCCTGCCGGGGCGCCGGATCGGGCTGACGGTGAAGAAGGACAGCGCGTGGCCGAAGTGAGCGGTTCAGATCGGATCACCAGGCTCTGTTCGACGACGTGGTCGTTCAATCTCGAGGAGTGATCCATGGACACCGTCCGGTTCAACAAGCACATGGAGGCGATCGGCGAGCTCCAGCAGGCGGGTTCACACGCCGCGTGCCTCGACGCGATCCGCGCGATGCGATCGGAGATCCTCGCCGCGCCGGATCCGGCGCAGCTCGGCTGGGCGCGATTCTACGAGCTGCGCGCGCTCTTCGAGCTGGGCCGCCACGACGAGGCGCTGGCCGCGCTCGCCCGGCCGGAGCCGGTCGGGTACGTCATCGGCGCCAGAAACGCCGCGTGGATGAGCTCGGTGGCCAGCGAGATGGCGATGAACCTGGGCCGGATCGACGACCTGGTCCGGCATGGTCGGGCCTGCCTCGAGTCGCGCAGCGGCGCCGACCGGATCCTCTGCTGCGAGACGGTGTGCAACCTGCTGTGGGTGGTCGGCCGCGACGACCTCAACCGCGAGTTTGCCACCGAGCTGGTCGAGCTCGGCCGCCGGCACGACGACCGGCCCGCCGTCGTCCGCGGCCTGCACGCCATCCTCGACGCCTGCGCCATCGCACCTGATCCCGACCTGCTCGCCCTCGTCCGGCGCACCGAGACCGCACCCGACGAGGACATCGCGGCGCGGCTCGCGAGCGTCGCGGCGACTCCGCCGGCAACGTCGATCGCGCCTGGCCCCGGCGAGCCCCGATTTCTCTCCGCCGCGCCGGCAGCGAGCCCGGCGCCAGCCGAGCTCAGCCTCACCCGGTGTGACGGTCAGGCCTGGTTCGACCCGGACTCGCCGCACGATCGTCGCGTCGTGGGCCTCGAGCCAGCCGTGGCCGCGAGCCCGCTGGCACGGGGCTATGCCTCGGTCGAGGTCGACTCGATCGAGCACCTGCGCGTCAGCGCGAAGCCCGAGACCATCGGCGGGCACACCACCATCATCTTCCAGCAGTGGGGCCCGCCGGCGAGCGACGGCGGCCGGCCCTACTTCTGGCTGGATCGCGCCACCGCGAGCGAGCTCGGCGCCACGCTGCGTCGCACGCCGGCGCGCCGGCTCATGCTCCTGTTCACCACGGTCCAGGACGGCGCGCTGCGGATCCTCGCCGATGCGCTGATCGACGGACGACCGGCCGGCGACTTCCGGATGGAGACACTCGCGCTGGCCTGGTACTTCAGCGGCGACGACATCACCGATGACGACCATCATGTCGCCGACGTGGCCTACGCCGCGACCCGGCTCCAGGTCCGCCGGCTGTCGGTGCTGACCGGTGGGTGGAACGCGGCCTGCGATCGGCGCCTGGCGGCCGAGCTGTCCGCGGCGACCACGCTCGAAAGCTTCGCGGTGTTTGCCAAGGACGAGGCTCACACCTGGCCCCAGCTCACCGCGCCGCTCGTCGACGCGCTGGTCGGGCGCTCGTGACTCGCGCCAGAGCGGCGGCGAACGGGAACGGGAACTATCAAAGAGCGCGACCGCCATGCCATCAAGAAACGCGCTCACGCTCGGTCTCGTGGCGGACGGCCCAGCTGTTCACCAATCTCGACGAGGACGACATTCTGTTTGCTTCAACGCACCCCGTTCGCCCGGTCCAGTTCGGACAGCATCTCCGTCGGCAGAGACACGGTGCCGCCGGTTGCCGCCGCGACTTTCTCCATCGCCCGGCGCAGCCGCTCCAGGTTCTGGCGCCCAGCCGGCACCGGCCCCTCATGGTCGATCGACCACGGCCGCCAGAGCTCGTGGGCCGATTCAACCCGGAGCCAGAGCTTGGGCGGCTGTTCATCGTCGGCGCACATGAGGTCCAGGTAGATCGGCGAGCTCTCCTCGAGCCCGGCCGCATCGGGCGCCACCCTCCAGCAGCGAATGCCAGGAGGCACATCTGCACGATCGTCGGCACGCTCCAGCGGAAGGCGGACCGCGTGGACGCGCTCTTCGTCCATCTCCCAGTCGGCGACCTCGACGGAGGAGACGTCCTCAGGAAGCAACAGGTCGGCGCGACCGCGCAGAACCACCTCTGTTGGCATCCACACAGAACCTTCGTCATTCGCTTTGTGGAGGCGGGCCTGGAGGTCGGCCAGGCCGTCGGGAAGCACCGACACCGGCCATAGCTCCGGCTTCCGCCCCTGGCAGAAGACATTGACCCGGCCGCTCAGTTCGTCGATCACGGACTGCCGAGCACTCAGCGCATTCAAGACCCGAAACACGAGACCGCAGATGCCTTCGTCGCCGGTGGCGATCCACGCACATTGGACCAACGTGGCCGGACTATCAGCAACCCACGTCTGCAACGATCTCGACATGATTGCTCCTACGGAACGAACACGTGGTCGGAGCCGTCGATACGCACGACCAGCTGATCCACATGCAGTTTCAACAGGTCATCCCTATCAACGAACTTCTGGATCGTCGCCAGTGCATCTGCCTCCGTCATGCCGCCAGCCTTGAGCTGTTGTCCGAATTCGACCAGCACCACATTCTGCTTGCCGCCGGCACCACGAGCAATGCCCGCGTCAGCGAACTTCAGCCTCGCTTTCGCGATCTGAGCGAGGACGTTGTCGCGCGTCGCAATGGGGACGTTCACGCGCTTCCATTCCCGGCGCTGGGTCGACGTCACGACGTCGATGTTCTTCGCACCGGGCGTGCCCGAGGCCACCTCGTTCGGCCCCTTCATGAAGACCTCCATCTGGGTCGTCGGATCAAATCCTCGCTGCATGATGGCATCATCGAGACTCAGCTCGAGGTCGAGCAACTTGTCGGCGTCTTCACGCTGGCGTGACGCCAGCTTGAGCCACCGCTCGAGCCCTGGAAGATCGGGGTTGGCCATCGCCTTCGCCGCCACCGACGCGGCCGTCGGGGAGCTGGCTCCCTTCGCGTACAGGAGCGTCGCGGCGTTGAGGTAGTCATCGCTCTGATGGGCCTGCGTCGCGCCGAACTCGAGCAACTCGCGGACCCGCGTCGGTGCGTCGCTCCGGACCAGCTCCTCGACCGTGCTCTTGGCCCGGGCTGCCGTGGTGAGGCGCTCGAGCCCGGCCAGGTGCGGACCGTCGAGACCGCCGAGGCGGATCAACGCATCGGCGACCAGATCGGGGGGCAGGGTGTTGCCCGGCCGGAGGAGGATCGTGGCGGCCCGATCAGCGTGGGCTGGCGATGCCTTGGCGAGGCGCGCGGCGTAGCGCTCGAGATCGTCGACCGAGTTGCCGAAGACGTTTTGCAGCAGGTCCCAGGCACCGCGCGGGTTGACGCGCAGCAGCTCCAGCACGGCGGGCGACTCGCCGAGACGAGCGAGCTGGCCGCTCGTCGACAAGGCCGCGACCGCTGCCTCATCGAGGAACGAGAGGCTCTCCTTGGCGACGATCTCGCCAGCGCTCAGCGCCGGGTTCGCGCTGGCGAGCTGGAGCGACTCGGCCCAGACCTCCTTGGCCTTGGCCAGCTCCTCGGGCGAGAGGTCGCCGAGTCCGGCCAGCGCGCGCGCGCGCTTGATCTCGTCGACGAAGACCTGGGCGGCGTAGATGCCCTGCTTGATCTTCGACAGCGCGAACGTGCGGAGGGCGGCCAGGAACTGAGGGTCGAAGAACTGACCGGGGAAGGCGTGGAGCTTGCTGGAGAAGGCCGCCAGCATCTCGCCGAAAGCCGTCGCCGAGGCGGTGCGCGCGGCCCCGGCCTTGAGCGCCGACTGCGCGATGCGCGCGTCGATCTCGCCGGCTTCCTTCAGGGCGTTGACCGCCTTGGCGAAGTCGGCGAGGTCTCCGCCGGCGTCGAGCGCCCTGGCGGCGGTGCTCAGCGCCTTCACGGCCTTGACGGCGGCGGCCATGTCGAGACCGGCCCCCGCCACCGAGACCACCAGCCAGGCGACGGACGGATCGTCGGCGAGCCCGACGTTGGAGAGGTCGTTCTG
>CANKMW010000031.1 GCA_947483555.1 Myxococcales bacterium | reverse complement strand
TTGCCACGAGATGAATGAGAACTGATCACGAGCGCCTCCTGACCGGCATCGCCGGCCCTTGGTGCCCGCCCCTACGCCGCCCCGGAGAGGGCAGAGACTTGCGGAATTGTCGGCCCAGAAAGCGGCAAGACGTGGGGAGCTACGACACATGATGTCGTACGTCCTGGTCGCACAGACGACCTCGAAGTCGTTCGTCGATCAGGCGTCGGCGTGCGGCGTCCGGCCCGGCCAGGAGCAGGGCTGCTCGTGCGGCGGCGCCGACACCAACTCGGCCATGCGCCTGGGTAGTGCCCTCGGGCCGCGGGCCACCGAGTCCAACCTGCCGACCATCCAGGTCCTGTCACCGGCGAGCGACGGTCGGGTCGCGCCCCTGTTCACCGTCGAGGCCAGCGCGACCGACGGCGAGGGCATGGCCGACGTGCTGATCTATCTCGATGGCATCGTGGTCGGCATCGACGGCAGCCCCGACGGCGATCGCTACGACGTCACGGTGAATGGAGCGTCGATCGGCGGCCACATGCTCGGCGTGGTCGCCCGCGACCTGGCCGGCAACACCGCGCGGGTCGACCTCCCGATCACCGTCGCGCTGCGCGACAACGGCGACAGCTGCGAGTCGGGCGCCCAGTGCGCCGGCGGCCAGTGCGCGGCCGGCGGCGATGGCAACTTCTGCACCCAGGTGTGCGATCCCGGCGCCAGCGTGTGCGGCGACGGCTTCGAGTGCATCGCGGCCGGCGACCTCAACCTGTGCGCGCCCGAGGCCGGCGGCTGCTGCTCCACCGGCGGCCGGTCGGCGTCGGAGCTGGCCGGGATGCTGGTGCTGCTGCTCGTGGTCGGGGTGGTCGGGTTGCGACGCCGGCGGTAGTAGACCTACTCGAACGGGTTGACGAGCGAGACGGCGGCGTAGCGATAGTCGGCCGTGTTTCGCGTGGCGACCGACAGGCCGTGCGCGAGCGCCGACGCGGCGATCAAGCTGTCCTTGACCGGCATCGCGACACCCTTCTTCTTCAACCGCGCCAGGAGGCCGGCCCACGCCGTGGCGGTACGGGCGTCGATGTCGACGGATCGCACGCGCTGCACCCCCTGGGTGAACCAGTCCAGCAACCGCGTGCGTCGCTTGCTCGCCGGGAGCAGCATGATCCCGTATTCGATCTCGCCGAGGACGATCGGGTTGACCACCAGCTCCGCCTCGTGGGCCCGCAACCATGCAAGGATCCGTCCGTCGGGCGCTGGCTTGGTCGGCTCGCTCAGGACGTTCGCATCGACGATGAACTTCACAACGCGTCGGTCGATTCCGAGTCGATGGCGACGAACCAGCCCTTGGCGGGACAGTCCAGCAGCCAGTCGATCAGCCCTTCGTTGTCGGCCTCCGGGCGCTTCGTGAGCAGGTAGCGCCCGGCCTCCAGGCGCTCGACGTCGAACCGCTGACCGGGGCGGATCCGGTCGCGCTCGCGAAGCTGGACCGGCAACACGATCTGCCCCTTGCTGGACACCACCGTCTTCACTTACGTAAGATACCGTCTTACCCTGCCGCAGGCAAGTCCGAATCCAGGCCGGAGCTCACTCCGGCTCGACCGACACCAGCGCGACCGCGACGCCCAGCCCGGCTGGTCGTGCGCGACGCCGCATCCTCATGTCCCCCACACCTTCGCCGGCAGCGGCGCCCGCGCGACCAGATCGCCGACCACGCCGCCGAGCTCGCGCGCGTCCCAGCGCGCCCCGCGATCGCACGACGGCCCCGGCCGCCAGCCATCCTCGATGGCGATGGCGCCGCCCGAGACGTCGAACACGCGGCCGGTCACCGCCCGCGCCTGGGCGCTGGAAAGCCAGGCCACCAGCGGCGACACGTTCTCGGCCGCCATGGCGTCGAACCCGCTCGCCGGTGCCGCCATGGTGGCCGCGAACGCGGTCTCGGTCATGCGGGTCCGCGCCGCCGGCGCGATCGCGTTGGCGGTCACGCCGTAGCGGCCGAGCTCGGCGGCCTGCACCAGCGTCAGCGCGGCGATGCCGCCCTTGGCCGCCGAGTACGCCGCCTGGCCGATGCTGCCCTGCAGCCCGGCGCCCGACGTGGTGTTGATGATGCGCGCATCGACGACCTCGCCGCGCTTGCTGGCGTCGCGCCACAGCGCCGCGGCGTGTCGCGCCGGCGCGAAGTGGCCCTTGAGGTGCACGCGCATGACCGCGTCCCACTCGTCCTCGCCGGCGTTGGCGAACATCCGATCGCGCAGGAAGCCGGCGTTGCAGACCAGGACGTCGAGTCGCCCCCAGGCCTCGACCGCCGCACCGATCAGCCGGCGCGCGCCGTCCCAGTCGGCGACGTCGTCACCGTTGGCGACCGCCTCACCGCCGACGGCGCGGATCTCGTCGACCACCTCGGCCGCCGGCCCGGCCCCGCCGCCGCTGCCGTCGCGCTCGACGCCGAGATCGTTGACCACCACGCGGGCGCCGTGGCGGGCCAGCTCGAGCGCGTGGGCGCGTCCCAGCCCGCGAGCCGCGCCGGTGACGATGGCGACCCGACCCTCGAGAAAGTCCGACATCGGCGCCATATATCACGCTTGAGGTGAGCAGTGAAACATGTTCTATTCTCGGCGTGCGGTTCGGGTTCACCGAGGAGCAGGACGAGCTGCGGCGCAGCGTGCGCCGCATCCTCGACGGCGCCGGTGGGGTCGCCGCGGCGCGCCGGACCATGGCGGCCGGCGACGGCCACGACACCGTGCTGTGGCGACAGCTAGCCCGCGAGCTCGGCCTGGCCGGCCTGGTCATTCCGGAACGTCACGGCGGCGCCGGTCTCGGCTGGGTCGAGCTGGTCGGTGTGATGGAGGAGCTCGGTCGGACCCTGGCCTGCGTCCCGTTCCTGTCGACGGTGGGCCTGGCCACCGCGACGATCCTCGCCGCCGGTACCGAGGAGCAACAACAGGCCATCCTGCCTGCGCTCGCCCGCGGCGAGGTCACCGCCGCGCTGGCCTGGCTCGAGATCGGCGGCGATCCGGATCCGGCGGCGGTCACGACCACCGCACGCCCGGCGCCCGGCGGTCACGTCCTGCTCGCCGGCAAGAAGCGGTTTGTCGTCGACGGCCACAGCGCGGACCTGCTCCTGGTCGTTGCGCGCGCGCCGGGCACCAGCGGCGCCGATGGCCTCGCGGTCTACGAGGTTCCGGCCGGCGCCGACGGCGTGCGTCGCCACCGCCTGCCCACCATGGACGCCACCCGCGCCCTGGCCGAGGTCGTGCTCGCCGACGTCCGGGTTCCCGCCGCATCACGACTCGGCGACGGCGGCTGGCCGGCGATCGCCCGCGCGCTGGCCCGCGGTCGGGTCGCGCTGGCCGCCGAGCAGGTCGGAGGCGCCCAGCGCTGCCTCGATCTGGGCGTCGACTACGCCAAGGTCCGCCACCAGTTCGGGCGCCCCATCGGCTCGTTCCAGGCCATCCAGCACACGCTCGCCGAGCTGTTCGTGCAGGTCGAGTCGGCGCGCTCGGCCGCGTACTACGCCGGCTGGGCCGCGGCCCACGCCACCGCCGACGAGGCCGACGAGGCCGCCGCAGTGGCGGCGGCCTACTGCGGCGACGCCTACTTTCATTGCGCGGCGGAGACCATCCAGGTCCACGGCGGCATCGGGTTCACGTGGGAACACGACGCCCATCTCTACTTCAAGCGCGCCCGCGCCAGCCGCACGCTGCTCGGCACGCCGGCGTTTCACCGCGAGGACGTCGCCCGCCGGCTCGGCCTCGGCGTCGCAGACGACGGCGCCGATGACGGCGCCCCATCGACCGGGCTCGGCACCGGCCCGGCCACGGCGCCCGGAGTCGCCTGATGCAGCTCCGCTTCTCCGCCGAGGACGAGGCCTTCCGCGCCGAGGTCCGGGCCTGGCTCGAGCGCCAGCTCGACGGCGAGTTTCGCGACCTGCGCGGCCGCGGCGGCCCCGGCCGCGAGCACGAAGCCGTCGACGAGCGCCGGGCGTGGGAACGCGCGCTCGGTGCCGCGGGCTGGATCGGCCTGGGCTGGCCGGCGGCCGCCGGCGGCCGGGGCGCACCGCTGTTGCGGCAGGTGATCTTCCACGAAGAGTACGCGCGCGCGCGGGCGCCCGGCCGGCAGGGCCACATCGGCGAGTACCTGCTGGCGCCGACCATCGCGGCGCTCGGCACCCCGGCCCAGCAGCAGCGTTTCCTGCCGCCGATCGCCCGCGGCGAGCAGCTGTGGTGCCAGGGCTACTCCGAACCCGGCGCCGGCAGCGACCTCGCCGGCGTCGCCACCCGCGCCGAGCTGGTCGGCCACACCTGGCGGGTCACCGGCCAGAAGATCTGGACCTCGCACGCCCACCTCGCCGACTGGTGCTTCGTGCTGTGCCGCACCAGCGCCGGCGCCCGCCGCCACGAGGGCCTGTCGTACCTGCTGGTGCCGATGCGCCAGGACGGCATCACGGTGCGCCCGATCCGTCAGCTCACCGGCACCTCCGAGTTCTGTGAGGTCTTCTTCGATGGTGCGCGCACGCCCGCCGACCACGTCGTCGGCGCGGTCGGCGACGGCTGGAAGGTCGCGATGGCGACGCTGTCGTTCGAGCGTGGCGCCTCGACGCTGGGCCAGCAGATCTCGTTCGCCGCCGAGCTCGACGCCATCATCCACGCCGCCCGCCACAACGGCGCCGATCGCGACCCACAGATCCGGCAGCGCATCGCCGACGCCTGGATCGGGCTGCGCGTGATGCGCTGGAACGCGCTCCGCGTGCTCGGCCACGGCGAGCGCGGCGAGCTGCCGCGCGAGGCGCTGGGCGGCAAGCTGTACTGGTCGACCTGGCACCGCCGTCTCGGCGAGCTGGCGATGGAGGTGCTCGGCGGCGAGGCCGAGATCATCGCCGCCGCGCCCTACGCGCTGACGCCGCTACAAGAGACCTTCCTGTTCTCGCGCGCCGACACCATCTACGCCGGCTCGAGCGAGATCCAGAAGAACATCATCGCGGCGCGCGCGCTCGGCTTGCCGCGCGGACCGACCTAGTCATTGTTGAACGCACGCCTGCGGCGTGCTGGCCGGGAGAATTCGGATGGCGCTCAGCGACGATTTCAAGGATGCGCTCGCCTCGTGGGCCTCGGGGGTCTCGATCGTGGCCACCCGCGCCGGCGGCCTGGTTCACGGCGTCACGGTCTCCAGCTTCGCGTCGCTGTCGCTCGAACCGCCGCTGGTGATCGCCTGCGTCGCCAGCGGCAGCCGGCTGCCGCCGATGGTGCGCGAGGCGCGCCGCTTCGCGATCAGCCTGCTGTCGGCCGACCAGGACGCCGCCTCGTCCGCCTTCGCGCGCTCGACCCGCGAGCCGGCGCCCAGCTTCGTCGGTGTCGCCGAGGATCGCACCGCCTCGGGGATGCCGGTGGTGGCCGGCGCCATGGCTCACCTCGACTGCGAGCTGCACAGCGAGCTGGCGGTCGGTGATCACACCATCCTGGTCGGCCGCGTGATCGAGGCCGTCACCTATCCCGACAAGTCACCGCTGCTCTACTACCGGCGCCGCTACCACCGCCTCGACGCCGGGGCGTAGCTCGGCTGCCAATGCTGGCCGGGGCGTCTGTGGCGCCGGCAGGCCGGCCCGACAGACGCCCCGTCACGACTGGATCGTGAACGGGTCTTCACCTCGCTGCCGAAGTTGCGGTCGTTGTTCTGGAACTCACCCCGTCCGCCTCACCGAGGACGCCGGCGCCACAATGCTGTCGACGGCCGCTCGTACGGTCGTTGGCTGGCTCGGCGTGGTCATGACCGGGCTGGGCAAGGGTGGCGCCGACGGCATGACCGCCGACGGCAAGACCATGGCGCAGGACTCGGTCGCCCCAATCGGGCGACGCTACTTGGCGTTGTCGCAGAACAGCGGGCCGTGCTCGCCCGCGCCGCCACGGGTCCACTCGCCCCACCTGCCGCCCGCCGACTTGGTGCGCGAGAACGACAGCATGTCGTAGTGGCAGGCCGGCTCGGCCGTGAGCTTGGTGTCTCGGTAGCACATCACTGTGTTGGCAGTCTCTTGCACGTCGCTCCCCGACCTCCGGGTCACCACCGGCCCGTTCATCCGGAGAACCTTGAGCTTGGTAGCCCCGGGAGTATTGCGGTTCACCCACTCAACGTAGACCGCCTGCAGAATCTTCTCGAGCTTCTTGTTGGGCTTGCTGCCCTTGGGACAGAACTTGGTGCGGAGCTGCTCGTTGATGCCAGCCTGTACCTTGGCCTTCATCGCATCGACCTCAGCGCGCTTGGCCAGAAGCTGGGCCTTGGCCCCCGGACTGGCGAGGGCCTCGGCCGTCTTCTCGGGTAGCTCGAGCCACTTGTCGCACGAATAGATCAACGACTCTGCCGAACTCCACGCTTTCTTCTGAAACAACTCCTCGACGACCTTGCTCTCCTTGTCGATGAACTTGACCGCCTTGGCAAGCTCCTCGTTCCATTCCTCGACATGCGCCTCGCGGCAGGGTGTCCACTCCTTGAGATCGCGGACACTGATTGGCTGCGAGATGTCAGGCAGCGACATGCAGTTCGCCCATTTCACCTTGAAGGCTTCCAGGTCCTTGAACTTGGCGTCGACAGCCGCCCAGGTCTCGAGGCTCGTGCTCGAGCCCGGCCCGCAGGATTTGCCAATCACATTCTTGATCGCCCAGCCTTCGTCCGCGAACGCCTTGCTCTTGCAGTCAGGGGCGGCGGCTGCCGTGCCTGCCAGGGTGACACCCCACACCAGGATCAAGCTGGCCACTGCCTTCGTGAACGTCACGCGATGCATCATGGTGTCCTCTCAGGTGGCTCACGCCGTTTCGGTCAACGCAGCCACAAGTTGCATTTGTCCGCCACTACGGCGCTATGGGCACCGTTGGCTGCGCGAGCCTCGCGCAGAACTCGTCATCTCGGGCGCGAATGTCGCCCCAGCACCAGGTATTGAGCACGACCACCGCCTTGGCTGAACCTCGGGACCGACTTCGCCATTCGGGGACTCCAACTGCCTTACCTGGTAGCACGCTCAGGGCCCCGAATCCGAAGATCGACCGAGTCGCGTGCGAAAATGGATCTCGGGGATGATCGACACGGATCGCGCTGACGTGATCGCGATCTACGTCCGGGATGGACGCGGAGAAAGTGGTTCGCCAGAAGTGGCTGCTCCTGCACGATTTGGCATCCTGGGGTCAGTCGGTAGACACGCCTCGCGTACGAAGACCGCTGGCGACCACGTCGATGAGCATCTCGGCGATCGACTTGGCTTGATCACGCGTGATTCCGTCGGCCTCGAAGAGGCCATCGACGAACATGCGGGCGATGCCGTAGGCGAACACGTGTCCCGCCATCACCATCTGATCGACGTCTCCCGCACGAACGGTCCCTCGTCGTTGGCCCTCACGGAGCAACGCCGCGGCAACGGACCGGCTGGTCTTGAACGTCCGCAGCGTGGTCTCGGACCCGTACTCGGGCATGTGCATCGCGCGAAAGTGGCCGGGGTGGTCGACAGCAAACGTCACGTATTCGACGCCCATCGCGCGGAAGGCGTCGGGCGGGTCCCGCGTTGCGAGTTCCGCCCATCGAGCCATCCGCGCCAGCAGTTGACGGGCGCCTTCCTCGGCGACGGCGATCATGAGATCGGCCTTGCTCGCGAAGTGGCGAAATGGAGCCCCCGACGACACGCCGGCGCGACGCGCAATCTCGCGAAGGTTGACGGCATTAGGACCGTCGCGTTCCACAACCTCGGCTGCTGCGCGGACCAGCTCCTCACGAAGGTGGCCGTGATGATATGCATTTCTTGGCTTCCTGGTCGCCCGCATGCCGATCGATCTAATCATTGCTTATTTTGCTGTTGACTTCAAGTAAGCGATGCGTACATTGACTGCACATGCAGATGAACACCGCAGCTACGTCGGCGTGTTCGAGGCGCAGCGAGTCGACGACGGACCGATCGCGAAGCGCTGGTTCGATCACCAGGTCCCGATGACGCTTCACGGTACCTGGCGCGCGCACTGAGCGATGACTGCGAACGGCCTTGGCCGCACCGATGAACGCGGCCGTGTCTCACGAACTGTTCAGGAGTAGGACGTCATGGAGAAGTGCGTACTGGTTCTAGGTGCAACCGGACGGCAAGGGGGGGCGGTCGCTCGTCACCTCGCGAATCGGGGCTGGGCGGTTCGTGCGCTGACGCGCCACCCGGATTCGAAGCGCGCCAAGGACCTGGCAGCAACGGGCATGTGCGTGGTGCAGGGCGATCTGAAGGATGTCGCCAGCCTCGATCGTGCACTGGAAGGCTGCCATGGCCTGTTCGTGGTCACCGATTCCTGGGAGCACGGGACCAAGGGCGAGATCGCCCAGGGGCGGCGCGTGGCCGAAGCGGCCAAGCGGGCGAGCGTACGCCACGTCGTGTTCGGATCGGTCGGAGACTGTCGCGATGCGAAGGCGCCGCCACACTTTCGCAGCAAGGGCGAAATCGAGGCCCACATCGAGCAGCTGGATCTCCCCTTCACCTTCCTGCGCCCCGCGTTCTTCATGGAGATGTTCGACGTGAAAGAGAAGACAGCAGGTCGGCGCACGGCGGACGTGGTGTGGTCCTTCATGCGCTACGCGCTTGGCGCGACCGGCAAGCTGCAACTCATCGCCGTGGATGACATCGGCCGTGTTGCGGCCGACGCCTTTGACGATCCTGAGCACCATGTCGGATCCGTGGTCGACCTGGCCGGCGACTCGCTCACCTTCGCTCAGGTCGAGGCGATCATGCGGAACCGCGAGCTCAAGCGGCCGAGCGTGTTGCCGCGTGTGATCCTGAAGGTCGCGAGCTGGGCCAGCTCCGAGCTGCGGGAGAACTTCGAGTTCATCCATCAGGGTGGCTGGCAGATGGACGTCACCGCGCAACGGCGCTCTCGTCCGTGGCTCAGCACGTTCGATCAGTGGGCCGTGGCACGGGCCGCATAGCGAGGCGTCGCGCCGGACGCGAGACCGAGGCGCCGAGATCAAGCACGCGCTGCTGGCGGCGTTTTTCCCCTCCCGGCAGCCGGCGCGACCGTCGGTTCGTGAGGACGAGGGCGGCCGGAATCAAATCGGCCTGACGAAGCTGGCGGGCTCCGCAGTCGTCGCCTCCGCTGAAGCTCTAGGCTCCCGCGCGCGCGGCGTGGCGGCCGGCGATGTAGCCCCAGGTCATGCCGCGCAGGTTCGACAGTCCGCTCTGGTAGCCGGCGCCGGTGTCGAGCGCGGCCGCCGAGTTGCCGCACGCGTACAGGCCGGCGATGGCGTGGCCGCGGACGTGCTTGACGCGCGCGAAGGCGTCGGTCTCGAGGCCGACCGAGTTGACGCCGACGCCGACCGGCGCCAGCTGGACGCCGTAGAACGGCGGCTTGTCGAGCGGACCGAGGTTGGGGTTGGGCCGGCTCTTGTCGCCGGTCATCATCGCCGCCCACGGATAGGCGCCGCGGTTGAAGTCGGGGTCCTTGCCATCGACCGCGCCGACGTTGAAGCGCGCCACCGTGGCCTCGAGCGCCGCGCCATCGACGCCGAGCTTGCCGCCGAGCTCGCGCAGCGTGCCGGCGCGGGCCAGCACCTCCTCGGGCGCGTCCATGCCCGGCAGGTAGGTCGCGAACGCGTACTTGTCGCGGTACTGCTGATCGAAGATCAAAAACGGTGGGTAGTTGGGATGGTCCTGGGTCAACCCATCCCAGGCGTGGCACTTGGGCAGGTAGTCGCGATAGAACGACTCGTCGCCGAAGCGCTGGCCGGCGCGGTTGACCCAGATCGCGTGCGGGTAACCGCCCTCCCACGACGCGCGGTACAGCGGCTTGCCGTCGTGCTCCTCGCCGGGAATCCGGTAGCCGAAGAACATGCCGAGGTTGTGGTTGGGGACCCGGGCCAGCGCGGCGCCGATCTCGCCGCCGAGGACGATGTTGTCACCCTCGACCGAGGGCTGGCACATCGAGCGCCACTCGGGGAGCTGTTCGTACTGCCGCGCCAGCTTGGCGTTCCAGTCGTAGCCGCCGATCGCCAGCACCACGCCGCGCCGCGCCCGCACCAGCCACGGCTTGCCGGCCCGCTCGGCGCGCACCCCGACCACCCGCCCGTGCTCGACCACCAGTTCGCGCACCGGGGTGTCGACGTGAGCCGGGATGGCGCGGTCGATGACCGCCGCCTTGATGAAGTACCCCATCATGCCCGGCCCCATGCCGCGCTGGTCCTTGGCGACCCGCTTGCCCATCAGCGCGAAGTCCCACTTCATGATGGTGGCCAGCCCACCCCACGCGAACAGCTCGTCGTGGACGATGCCCGGCGGCATGTGCGGCGACAGATAGGTCTTCTTCTGCCACGGTCCGAGCTGGGCGCCGTCGAACAGCTCGACCTCGAGGTAGCGACCGCTGGCCGCGGTGCCCGGGGCGTGCGGGTAGTGGTAGTCGGGGAAGTTCTCGATGATCTTCCAGCGCACGCCGGCTTGCTCCTCGGCCCACCGCGCCACCATCGGCCCGGCCTCGAACAGCACCTGCGCCAGCTCGGGATCGGCGTAGCCGCCGGCCAGGAACCCGAGGTACGCGCGCGCCGCCGCCGGCGAATCCGGACGCCCGGCGGCCGCCATCTTGTGGTTGCAACAGACGAACACCTCGCCGCCCGAGTACGCGCACACGCCGCCGAGCTTGCTCGCCTTCTCGAGGATGACCGCCTGCGCGCCGTCATCGTGAGCGGCCATCGCCGCGGTGAGCGCGCCGAGCCCCGACCCCACCGCGACGACGTCGACTTCGAGATCCCAGTTCATGTGACCGGCTCCGTCAGCTTGAAGATCCGCACCGCGTTGTCGCGCAGGAATTTCGGCCACACCGCGTCCTTGAGCGGGACGTCGGGCAGCTCCTTCCAGATCCGCTCCAGCGACAGCCCCATCGGGAAGTAGCCGGCGTACATGACCTGATCACCACCGCGGGTGTTGGCGAAGTCGATGATGTCGCGCGGATAGTGACGGGGCGCGAACGCGCTCGTCATGTACGACAGGTTCGGGTACTTGAGCATCAGCTTGACCGCGAGGTCGGTCCACGGCTCGCCGCCGTGCCGCATCACGAACTTGAGCTCGGGGAAGAACCAGCACACCTCGTCGATGAGCTCGACCTTCTGCGCCGCCATCGGCAGCCGCGGCCCCGGCACCCCGACGCAGACGCAGATCGGCAGGTCGAGCTCGACGCACTTGGCGTAGATCGGGAACCACTTCTTGTCGTCGATCGGCACCTGCGGACACAGCCCCGACGGGAACGCCGTCACCGCCTTGATGCCGAGCTCGCGGTGCAGCGCGACGATGGTGCGAACCTCGTCCATGCCGCGGTTGGGGTTGGCGTGGTAGCTGCCGAAGAAGCGGTCGGGGTGGCGGCGGATCGCGTCGAGGTTGGGGGTCGGCGAGCCGTCGACGCCGACCATGGCGCGCGCGATGCCGTGACGATCCATCTCGGCCACGGTGTAGGCGACGTAGTCGTCCTGCGGCCCCACCTTGGGGATGTCCTTGAACATGTACTGCGCCGGCATCTCGAAGCGCTCGCGGCTGTCGCGATCGAGGAACAGCGGCTTCATGAACTCGTACCAGCCGCGCTGATCCTCGCCGGGAACGTTGAGCATCAGATCGATGGCCCCGATGCTGCGCAGCGGGCTGGCGGTGTCGGTCGCGGCGGCCATCAGCTCAGCGCTCCTCCGTCGGCGCGGACCTCGGTGCCGTTGATGTAGCGGGCGTCGTCGGAGGCCAGGAACGCGATCACCGACGCCGCGTGCTCGGGACCGACGTACGGCACCGGCGGCATCGCGCCGCGCAAAAGCTCTGGGTCGGCGCCCTTGGGCATACGGAACTGGCCGTGCAGCGGCGTGGCGACGCCGCCCGGGCAGACGCAGTTGGCGCGCAGGCCCTGCTTGGCGTACTCGACGGCGATCACGCGGGTCATCGACAGGATGCCACCCTTGGACGCCGCGTAGGCCGCCATCCACGGGTGCGAGCCCAGCGCCGCCGTCGACGACGTGTTGACGATGTTGCCCTTGGTCTTGAGCAGGTGGGGGATGGCGGCCCGGCAGACCAGGAACGTCCCGGTCAGGTTGATGCGCAGGATGCGGTCCCAGTCGGCCAGCTTGAGCTCGTGGGTGTGGTCAGCGCGCAGCACGCCGGCCACGTTGGCGACCACATCGATCCGATCGAACTTCGCGATCACCGCGGCGACCGCGGCCGCGACCTGATCCTCATCGCCGACGTCGCAGCGAAACTCGGCGCCATCGGCGACGTCGAGGCCGGCGACCAGCGCGCCCTCCTCGGCCAGCCGCGCCGCCGTCGCCTTGCCGATACCCGACGCCGCGCCGGTGACCAGCGCGATCTTGCCTTCGAAACGCTTCATACCTGCTCCTGCTCTTGTTCGGTCTCCGGGTGGTCGTAGAACTGTCGGTACCAGCGGCGCAGAGCGCCGATGGCGCCGTCGCCGTCGCACAAGGTCGGCCGATCACGCCACACCTTGTTCTCCCAGATCGCGACATCCTCGGCGAAGCCGAGCTGCAGGTTCTGCGAGTAGCCCTGGGCGTAGCGGGCCATCTTCTTCTCGTCGCCCATGCGCTTGAGCATCACGCCGAAGCGCAGGTGCAGCGTGTGGTCGTCGATCGGCGTGTGGGCGTTGATCAGCCGGTTGGGGAGGAACGACTCCATCTCGGTGACCTGGTAGGCGGGGCCGTAGTAGGTCGCGGTGAGCCGGAACGTGTCGCTGCCGCCGCCGCGCGGATAGGCGATGCCGGCCGAGCGCTGGATCGCGATGTGCTCGACGAACTCGTTGTCGAACTCGTTGAGCGTCGTGCCGTGCACGGCCGGGAAGTGGCCGCGGTCGGCGACGTTCTCGATGATCTCGCACGGCTGGGTCCGGATGGTCATCAACGACAGCGTCCACGGCGTCCAGTCGAGTGATCCATGCTCGGCGATGATCGGAATCTCGTACGTCGGTGCCCGACCGTTGCGATCGTGCCAGACGAAGACCAGGCCGTTGCGCTCGCGCACCGTCCACGGGCGGGTCCGGGCCCGCATCAGGCTCTTGGCCTTGTTGTCGCTCCGATCGTAGGGGATCTCGACGCAACCGCCGTCACCGGCGAAGCGCCAGGCATGGAACGGACAGCGGATCGAGTCGCCGACCACCGTCCCACCGACACCGAGGTCGGCACCCAGGTGCGGACAGTGGGCGTCGAGCACGCTGACCGCACCGCCCTCACCGCGGAACGCGACCAGCTTCTTGCTGAAGTAGCTCAGCGACAGCACCTTGCCGACCGGCAACTCGTCGGCGGTCGCGATCACGAACCAGCCGGTGGCGTGACCACTCAGCTTGCTCATGGCGTGGGCTCCTTCTCCGCCACGTCTCGGGCCCAGGCGTAGTCGGGCTTGCCGCTCGGCTGGCGCTCGACGGTGGTGACCAGTGACAGCTGGCGCGGCACCTTGTAGCCGGCGATCAGCGTTCGGCAGTGCGCCTGCAAGGTCGCCAGGTCCGGCGAGCGGCCGGGGCGCGGCTGCACCACCGCGGCGACCCGCTGCATCCAGCGCTCGTCGGCGAGGCCGACCACCAGGGCGTCGAAGACCTCGGGGTGGGCCTTGAGCGCCTCCTCGACCTCCTCGGGAAACACCTTCTCGCCGCCGGTGTTGATGCAGTTCGAGCCCCGACCGTAGACCGTGATGCGGCCATCGGCCTCGACGGTGGCCATGTCGCCGGGCAACGCGAAGCGCTGGCCGGCGATGGTGACGAAGCGCTCGGCGGTCTTGGCCTCGTCCTTGTAGTAGCCGAGCGGGATGTGGCCGCCACGGGCCAGCCGACCGAGCCGGCCGTCGCCGGGGCCGATCGGCTTCAGCTCGTCGTCGAGCACCATGCTGTGCTCGTCCATCGCGAAGCTGGGCCGGCCGTCGGCACCGGTCTCGGAGCCCGGAAACGCCGAGCCCTGGTGGCCGGTCTCGGTGGAGCCGAAGTTGTTGAGGATGAGCGCGTCGGGCAGCAGCTCCTGCATGCGATCGCGCACCGCCGGCGACAGGATCG
The DNA here is from genome assembly GCA_947483555.1 of Myxococcales bacterium. Classification (GTDB taxonomy): domain Bacteria; phylum Myxococcota_A; class Polyangia; order Haliangiales; family Haliangiaceae; genus UBA2376. Next base: position 73,177 of record CANKMW010000031.1, on the reverse strand, counting down.
CGCCCGCCGAGGCGACCGCGAGCAAGCTCGACACCTGGTACGAGCCGGCCGCGAGCACGTCGACGATCGGCCGCGCCATCGCATCACCGACCAGGGTGATCGTCGTCAGCTGCTCTTCGGCGATCAGCTCGACGCAGCGTCGAGCGTCGAAGCTGCGCCCCGGCTGCAGCACCAGCGGACCGCCGGTGAACAGGCAGATCCAGGCCCCGAGCTGGGCCGCGCCGTGGATGAACGGCGCCGCCGGCAACAGTCGCATGGCGTTGTCGGGGTCGCGGGCGTGCTCGACGACCTGCGCCGGCGAGGTCACCGGATCGCCGCCCGGTCGCCCGCCCTGCAGGCCGGCGAAGAAGATGTCCTCGTGGCGCCACATGACGCCCTTGGGCCGTCCGGTGGTGCCGCCGGTGTAGATGACCCACAGATCGTCGCCCGAGCGTTGCGGGTAGTCGCGTGCGGGCGTCGCCGCCGCCAGCGCGGTCTCGTAGTCGCGGGCCTCGAGGCCCGCGACCTCGACGCTGCTGCCGTCATCGACGGTGAGCACGATCGAGGCGGCGCGGGTGCCGCGGGCGGCCTCGGCGACCACCGGCAGGAGCTCGCGCTGCGTGATCACGCCGACCAGGTCGGCGTCGAGACACAGCGGGCGCAGCTCGGCGGCGACGTAGCGATAGTTGAGGTTGATCGGGACCGCGCGCAGCTTGAAGCACGCCAGCATCGACTCGACGAACTCGGTGCCGTTGTAGAGGTGCAGACCGACGTGGTCGCGGGGCCCAACCCCGCGTCCGCGCAGCACGTCGGCGAGGCGGTCGGCGCGCTCGTCGAGCTGAGCGAAGGTCGGACGCCGTGTTCCCGAGACCAGCGCGGTGCGGTCCGGCATGGCCGCCGCCAGCGACTCGAACAGATCGGCGATGTTGTAGGTCCCGGCCATCTGCACTCCTCGCGCTCGCGCGCGCCGCAACATGTTTCGCGAAGATGCTCGCGCCCCGCCCGACGCCCTGTCAAGGACGGAGTAGAACATGTTTCATTCCTGGGTGACCCTGGTGTAGGGTCGGCGCATGAGCACCTCCGAGGTGGGATTCTGGAAGCTCGCGAACCGTGCGCCCGACTGGATCGCGTTGATCGAGCCCGACGGCACCGAGATCACGGCCGGCGCGCTGCTCGCCGGCGCCAATCGCCTGGTCCACGGCCTGCGCGCCCTCGGCCTCGAGGCCGGCGACTGTATCGCGACCGTGCTCGACAACAGCACCGCGATGATCGAGGCGTTCCTGGCCGCGCACCAGGCCGGTTGGTACATCACGCCGATCAACTGGCACCTGACCGCGGCCGAGATCGGTTACATCCTCACCGATTGCGACGCGGCGGCGGTGATCACGACGCCGCGGGTCGGCGACGCCGCCGTGCGCGCCTGCGACGCGATCGAGTTCCCGGCCGCGGCCCGCTTCAGTGCCGGCGGCGCACTGGCCGGCTTCCGGTCGATCGACGAGTTGAAGGCCGGCCAGCCGGCGAGCGAACCCGAACGCCGCACCGCCGGCGCGTCGATGACGTACACCTCGGGGACCACCGGCCAGCCCAAGGGCGTGAAGCGTCCACTGGCGGCGGCCGCGCCCGAGGCGGTCGCGACCCAGCAGGCGATGTTCTTGTCCCTGTTCGGGATCGTCCCCGGCTCACCGGGCGTGCACCTGGTCGGCGCGCCGCTCTACCACACGGCGGTGCTCAACTTCGCGACCAACCACCTCCACCTCGGCCACACACTGGTGCTGCTCGACAAGTGGGAGCCGGAGTTGATGCTCCAGCTCATCGAGCGACGCCAGGTGACCTCGAGCCACATGGTGCCGACCCAGTTCAACCGGTTGCTCAAGCTACCCGACGACACCCGCGCCCGTTACGACCTGACGTCGCTACGCCACGTCATCCACAGCGCGGCGCCCTGCCCGGTCGACACCAAGCAGAAGATGCTGGCCTGGTGGGGTCCGTGCATCTACGAGTACTACGCCGCCTCCGAGGGCGGCGGCACCGCGTGTACGCCCGCCGAGTGGCTGCGCAAGCCGGGCACGGTCGGCAAGCCGTGGCCGATCTCCGAGATCCGCGTCCTCGACGACGAGCACCGACCGGTCGCGGCCGGCACCGCCGGCACGGTGTGGATCCGCATGGGCAACCACCGCTTCGAGTACCACCGCGACCAGAAGAAGACCGGCGACGCCTGGCGCGACGGCTTCTTCACCGTCGGCGATGCCGGTTTTCTCGACGACGACGGCTTCCTGTTCCTGTGCGACCGCAAGGCCGACATGATCATCTCGGGCGGGGTGAACATCTATCCCGCCGAGATCGAGGCGGTCCTGCTGTCGCATCCCGAGGTCGCCGACGCCGCGGTATTCGGGGTCCCCGACGACGACTGGGGCGAGCAGGTGCGAGCGGTGATCCAGCCGGCGCTGACGGTCGAGGCCGGGCCGGCGCTGTCGGCGACGCTGCTCGCCTTCGCCGCCGAGCGCCTGGCCAAGTACAAGCTGCCGCGGGTCATCGACTTCGTCTCCGAGATGCCGCGCGACCCCAACGGCAAGCTGTACAAGCGCAAGCTCCGCGACCCCCACTGGGTCGGACGCGATCGGGCCATCTGATCCGAGCCCGAGCCCGAGCCCGAGCCCGAGCCCGAGCCCGAGCCCGAGCCCGAGCCCGAGCCCGAAGCCGCAACCGCAACCGCAACCGGGCGCTACCGTTCGTCCTGAGCGAGCCCCGCAGGGGCGAGTCGAAGGACGCCGACGGTCCCGAGGAACTCCAGCACCGAGGCCGAGAACGCGTCATTGTCGTCGCCGGCCACCATGTGCGACGCGCCGGCGACGTCGACGTACGCAGCGTGCGGGATCAGCGCCCGCAACTCGCGTACCCCCTCCTCGGACAGCACGTCGCTCATCCGGCCGCGAACGATCAACGTGGGCGCGCCGATCCGCCGCGCCGCGGCCTCCAGGCGCTCGAGGACGAACGACGGATCGCCACGATCGCGGCGCACGAAGCGCGGATCCCAGTGCCAGCGCCAGCGACCGTCATCGCCGCACCGCAGGTTCTTCGACAGGCCGCCCAGATCGCGCGGCCGACGGCGGTGCGGCAGGTAGGCGGCGATCGCGTCGGCCGCTTCCTCCAGGGAGGCGAATCCATCCAGCCCGGTCTCCATGAAGGAGATGACGCGAAGCACGCCGTCGCGCTCGAGCCGGGGCGCGACATCGACCAGCACCAGGGCGCGCAGCAGCGGGCCGCACTCGCCCTCGGCCATGAGCGCGGCGAGCCCGCCGAGCGAGGCACCGACCACCACCGGCGGCCGTCCAAGCTGGGCCGCGACCGCGACCACGTCGGCGGCGAAGCTGGCCAGATCGTAATCTCCGTCGACGGGCCAGCTGCTGTCGCCATGGCCCCGATGGTCGAGCGAGACCACGTACGCCCCGGCGCGCGCGACCACGGCCGCCGCGGCCCCCCACGCGTGTCGGGTCTGGCCGCCGCCGTGCAGGAACAGCACCGGCGGACCCTCGATCGGGCCGAGCGCGTCGCCGGCCAGCGCGACGCCGCCGGTGCCGACGAACGAGATCGGAGTCGGCTGCATGCCTCATGCTATCACGACGCTTGACCACCGAAGTGAAACACGTTTCACTCCTGCCGTGCGCGCACTGCTCCGAGAGCTGGGCTGGTCGACCGACCTCGCCATCGAGCCGGCTGGCGAGCAGCCGGTGGCCACGGGCGATCAGATCGTGATCGCGGTCGAGGCCTGTGGTGTCTGCGGCCGCGACTGCCTCGACCGCGCCGGTCGCTTCGCGTTCGTCCAGGTTCCGATCATCCCCGGCCACGAGGCGGTCGGCCGGGTGGTCGCGATCGGCCCCGAGGTGACCGAGTGGCGGGTCGGCGAGCGGGTCGCGACCCTGCATCGTGATGCCTGCGGCGACTGCGCGGCGTGCGCCGCCGGCGAGACGTCGCTGTGCGTGCGCGCCGCGGCGGTGCTCGGCCTGCTGGTCGACGGTGGCTACGCCCGCTGGCTGAGCGCGCCGCAACGGTGTTTCTACGCCGTCCCCGACCACCTCGAGCCGGCGCTGACCGCGGTGCTCCATTGCACCGTCGGCACCGCGTGGCGAGGACTGACCCGGGCCGGGGTCGGCGCCGGCACGCGGGTGCTGGTGACCGGCGCCAACGGTGGCGTGGGTGGCGCCGCCGTCGCGGTCGCGAACCGGCTGGGCGCGACGGTGATCGCCGTGGTCCGCGATGAAGCCCATCGTGAGCTCGCCACCGCGCACGGCGCCGCCATCGTCGTGGTCGACGACGGCGCCGGATTTCACAAACGCCTGCCCGGCGGTACCGTCGAGGTCGCCATCGACTGCGTCGGCGCTCCGACCTTCAACGCCGCGCTGCGCTCGCTCGCGGTCGGTGGTCGCCTGGTCGCGGTCGGCAACGTCACTGGCGGGCGGGTCGAGCTCAACGTCGGCTACGTGATCACCTACGGTCTCCAGATCACCGGCTCGTCGGGGGCCACCCGCGATGACATGGCCGCGGTGCTCGCCCTGCACGCCACCCGACCCTTCGAAGTGCCGATCCACGCCCGCCTGCCGCTGGCCGACGCTGACCGCGCCCAGCGCCTGGTCGCCGCCGGCGGGTTGCACGGGCGCGTCGTGCTGTTTCCCGACCTGCCGTCATGAGCGACCCGATGCGATTCGTCGAGTTGCCCGACGCCCGCGTTCACTACGCCACCGCCGGTTCGAGCGGCAGCCCGGTCCTGCTGGTCATGGGCTTCGGCGTTCCCGGCCACATGTGGCTCAACCAGATCGAAGCCTTCACGAGCCGCCATCGCGTGGCGTGGTTCGACAACGCGGGCGCCGGTCAGACCACGCCGACGTTTCGCCGCCCGGCGACGATGCACGACCTCGGTCGCCACGCCGTGGCGGTGCTCGACGCCCTCGGCTGGACCGACGCCCACGTGGTCGGGGTCTCCATGGGCGGCATGATCGCGCAGGAGGTCGCGCTCGGCTGGCAGCCGCGGGTTCGCAGCCTGGCGCTGGTCGCCACCCACGCCGGCGGTCTGCGCAACCTGTCGCCGCCGCCGCGCAGCCTGGTCATGTTCGCGCGCGCCTTCCTCGGCCCCCGCGCCCACCGCGCCCGCGTCCTCGAGAGCCTGATCTTCCCCGACGAGTACCTGCGCACGATCGACGTCGCGCCGCTGCGCCGCGCCTTGCGCGATCAGGTGGTGAGCGCGGCAACGGTCGGCGAACGGCTGCGGCAGATCGCCGCCATCGTCGGTCATCGCACCGCGCATCGCCTGCACCAGCTGGCGCGAACGCCGACCCTGGTCGTCAAGGCCTCCCGCGATCGCCTGGTCCGGCCCAGCGAGCACCACCGTCTCCACCACCTCATCCCGGGCTCACGGCTGGTCGAGTTCGAGGACGCTGGCCACGCCATCCTTCACCAGTGCGCGGCGCGCCTCAACGACGTGCTGCTCGATCACTTCGCCACCGTCGATCGCGCTTGACGACCACGCGGGCCTCGGCTTTACTGAGCAACTAGAACATGTTTCATCAGGGGGTCTGACCGATGCGCAAGATCAGCAGCTGCAAGGAATACTTCGAGACCGTTCACGAGCGCTTCCTGCCCGAGCACGCGGTGGGAATCCAGGCCACGTTCCTGTACGAGCTCGAGGGCGACGGCGGCGGCACCTGGACGGTCCGGGTCGCGGACGGCAAGGTCGCCGTCGAGCCCGGCACCATCCCCGACCCCACGGTCACCTACAAGATCAAGGCGAAGGACTACGTCGACCTCGCCAACGGCGACCTCAACGGCGCCAAGGCGTTCCTGATGCGCAAGCTCAAGGTCGCCGGTTCGATCCCGATGGCCCAGAAGATGAACAAGTTCCTGCCGCCGGCGTCCTCGTGAGCCGGATCCGCACCCCGCTGTCCGAAGAACTCGGCCTCGAGGTCCCGCTGTTCGCGTTCTCCAAGGCGCCCGCGGTGGTCGCCGCGGTCAGCCGCGCCGGCGGCATGGGCGTGCTGGGAGCGGTGGCCTACACGGTCGATCAGCTGCGCGAGGCGCTCGACTTCATCGATGCCCACGTCGATGGCAAGCCGTACGGCGTCGACGTCGTCATGCCGGCCAAGTACGTCGACGGTGGCGCCGGTCACGACGCACCACTCGATCCGGACAAGCTCGAGGCGATGATCTCACCGCGCCATCGCGCCTTCATCGACGAGCTGCTGGCGCGGCACGAGGTGCCACCGCTGCCCCCCGGCGCCGACGCCTGGCACAACCTGCTGGCGTGGACCGAGCAGACCACGCGACCGCAGGTCGACCTCGCCCTGTCGCGGCCGATCAAGCTGCTGGCCAACGCCCTCGGCCCGCCGCCGCGCGACATCGTCGATCGCGCCCACGCCAAGGGCATCAAGGTCGCCGCCTTGACCGGCGCCGCCGCTCACGCCCGCAAGCACATCGAGAACGGCGTCGATATCATCGTCGCCCAGGGCACCGAGGCCGGCGGTCACTGTGGCGAGATCTCGACCATGGTCCTGGTGCCCGAGATCGTCGACGCGGTCGGCGACGTGCCGGTGCTCGCCGCTGGCGGCATCGGCTGCGGCCGTCAGGTCGCCGCCGCGCTCGCGCTCGGAGCCCAGGGTGCCTGGACCGGCTCGATCTGGCTCACCGCCGCCGAGTCCGACGTCGAGCCGCTGCTCAAGCAGAAGCTGCTGCGCGCCAGCTCGCGCGACACCGTGCGATCGCGCGCGCTCACCGGCAAGCCGGCGCGCCAGCTCAAGACCGGCTGGTCGGAGGCGTGGGACGACCCGGCCGGACCCGGCGCTCTGCCGATGCCGCTGCAGTTCATGCTCACCGCCGACGCCACCACGCGCATCCACCGCTTCGCCGGCCAGCCCGGCACGCGGGCCCACGAGCTGCTGACGTCGCCAGTCGGACAGATCGTCGGGCGCATGAACCACGAGCGCCCGGTGGCCGAGATCATGAGCGAGCTGGTGCGCGAGCTCGAAGACAGCATCCGCCGCATGACCGCGGCGCTCTGAGGACCACCATGGCCATCGTGTCGGCGATCGAGAGCACGGACGGAGGTCGGCGCTTGCGCCTGGCCAGCCCGGCCACCCACGAGACGATCGGCGAGGTACCGGTGACACGCGCCGCCGAGGTGCGCGCCGCCGTGGCGCGGGCACGGCAGGCGCAACCAGCGTGGGCGCTGCGCGGCTTCGCCGAACGCGCGGCGATCATGCGCCGGGCCATGAACCTGGTGCGCGATCGTCAGGAGCAGATCATCGAGGTGATCCGCCGCGAGACCGGCCGATCGCATTTCGAGACCCTCATGATGGAGGTCTTTCCGGCGCTCGACGTCCTGACCTACTACGCCAAACACGCCGAGCGGATCCTCACCGATCGACGGCCGTCGCTGCACCTGCTGCGCACCAAGAAGCTGCTCATCACGTACCGGCCGCTGGGCGTGGTCGGCATCATCACGCCGTGGAACGGCCCCTTCATCCTGGCGCTCAACCCGTCGGTGCAGGCCCTGATGGCGGGCAACGCCGTGGTGCTCAAGCCGTCGGAGGTGACACCGTTCGCCGGCGCGCTGGTCGGCGAGCTGCTCCGTGAGGCTGGCGTCCCCGACGACGTGTTCCAGGTCGCGTCCGGCGACGGCGAGACCGGCGCGGCGCTGGTCGACGCCGGGGTCGACAAGATCTCGTTCACCGGCTCGGTTGCGACCGGGCGCACGATCGGCGCCGCCTGCGGCGGAAACCTGGTGCCGTGCACGCTCGAGCTGGGCGGCAAGGACGCCATGATCGTCTGCGACGACGCTGACCTCGAGCGAGCCGCCGGCGGCGCCGTGTTCGGCGGCTTCTTCAACGCTGGCCAGTTCTGTTGCGGCACCGAGCGGGTGTACGTTCAACGCGCCGTCGCCGACCAGCTGATCCGGCGCGTGGTCGAGAAGGTGCGCGCGCTCCGCCAGGGTACCAGCGGCGAGTTCGACGTCGGACCCATGATCTGGCCACGGCAGCTCGAGGTCATCGAGCGCCACGTCGCCGACGCCGTGGCCAAGGGGGCGACGGTACTGTGCGGCGGCCGGCGCAACACCGCGCTCGGCGAGCTGTTCTACGAGCCGACGGTGCTGGTCGACGTCAACCACGACATGCTGGTGATGCGGGAGGAGACGTTCGGCCCGGTGCTGCCCATCGTCCGCGTCGCCGACGACGAGGAGGCGATCCGCCTCGCCAACGACTCGATCTACGGCCTGTCAGGCACCGTGTGGTCGAAGGACGACGCCCGCGCGATCGCGATCGCGCGCCGCCTCGAGACCGGTTCGGTATGCATCAACGAGAGCTCGATCACGTACGGCGCGTGCGAGGCGCCGTTCGGCGGCCGCAAGGCGTCCGGCGTGGGCCAGGTCAACGGTGAGACCGGTCTGCGCGGCTACTGCCACGCGCTGCCGATCGTGATCGACCGCTTCGGGCAGAAGGAAGAGCAGGTCTGGTACCCCTACACGGCCGCCAAGGAGCAGGTGCTTCAGAAGGTCATCCGCTGGGTGTGGGGCACGCCGCTGGGCCGGTTGCTGTCATGATCGCCGCCGTCCGGATCTGACCACCATGCGCATCGTCGTCGATCGCGACCGCTGCGAGGGCAACGCCCGATGCGTGAGGCTCGCGCCCACCGTGTTCCGCACCGACGAGCAAGACCGTCTCGAGGTGCTGCAGCCCGAACCCGGCCCCGAGCTGCGCACCGCCGTCGAGGCCGCCGTGGCCCGCTGCCCGCGCCAGGCCCTGATGATCGACGACGACGGCTAGCCCGCGGTCGCCGTCGCCGTGGTCCGACTGCGGTCGAGCAGCTCGCGCACCTTGTGCAGCAGCACGTGGGTCGACGCCGGCTTGTGCAGAAAGTTGTCCCGGTCCGCGATCCCGTGGCGCAAGACGGCGTCGTCGATGTAGCCGCTCATGTACAGGACTGGCGTGCCGGGCCGCCGCTGCTCGAGCCCGCGGGCGACGTCGCGGCCGCTGCCCCCGGGCATGACCACGTCGGTGATGAGCAGGTCGATCGCGCCCATCGGGCGGTCCATCACGTCGAACGCCGCGGCGGCACAGTTCGCCTCGAGTACCTGGTAACCGTGTTGCTGGAGGACCAGCCGGGTCACGCGGCGCACCCGGTCATCATCCTCGACCAGCAGCACGCGCTCGCGGCCGCCCGGCGTCGAGCCGCTGGCCACCACCGCGGCGACCAGCGTGCCGTCGACCACCGGGAGATCGATGGCGAAGCTGCTGCCGGTGCCGAGCTCGCTGGTGACCTCGATGTGGCCGCCGGCCTGCTGCACGATGCCGAACACGGTCGCCAGCCCCAGTCCGGTGCCCTTGCCGTCGGGCTTGGTGGTGAAGAACGGCTCGAAGATGCGGGTCAGGACCTCCGGGGCGATGCCACCGCCGCTGTCCGTCACCTCGATCCGGACGTGGGGGCCGGGGTGGGCGCCGGGCGAGCGGCTGACCGCGGCGTCGTCGAGCACGATACGGCGGCTGGAGATCGACATCGCGCCCCCGCGCGGCATCGCGTCGCGGGCGTTGACCACCAGGTTGAGCACGATCTGCTCGAGCTGGCCGGGGTCGATGCGGATCGCTCCCACCATCGGGGCCAGGTGCGTGGTCAGGACGACGTCCTCGCCGATCAGCCGGCGCAGCATCTTCTCCGCGGTGCTCAGCACCTGGTTGGGGTCGAGGACCCGCGGGGTCACGACCTGGGTCCGGCTGAACAACAGCAGCTGGCGCGTGAGCCCGACGCCGCGCTCGCCGGCGGCGGTGATCTCGGCCAGCAACTCGGCGCGCGGGTCGTTGGGCGGGATCATGCTCTGCAGCACGTCGGTGGCGCACGAGATCACCATGAGCAGGTTGTTGAAGTCGTGGGCCACGCCGCCGGCCAGGACGCCGATCGCCTCCATCTTCTGGGCCTGCCGTAGCTGGGTCTCGAGCTGGACGCGCTCGCTGACGTCGGCCCAGGTGCCGATCACCTCGCCGCTGGGCTCGCCCCCGGGGCCGAGCACCAGGCGCTTCTCGTCGCGCAGCCACACGTAGCGGCCATCCCGGCGCCGGAAGCGGTACTCGATCACCTGGTGCTCGACCGCGTAGGGCACCGGATGGGCCGCGATCACCCGCGCCCGGTCGTCGGGGTGAATCCGCTCGATCCACCAGGCGTGGTCCTGGGTGCCGGTGTAGGCCCAACCGATCAGCGCGGCGGCGTTGTCGCTCATCCACGTGATCCGCGGCGCCGGCTCGAGACGGAGTGCATAGAGCCCGTTGGGGCTGAGCGACACGAAGCGACGGATTTGCTCCTCGGCGTCGCGGTGGGCGATGAACTGTCCCAGGCGATGTCCGACCGAGCCGACCAGCTGCCGGGTCTCGGGCTCGCGGGCCGGCGGCGAGGTCGCGCCGCACAGCTCGAACACGCCGACCACGTCGCCGCGATGGAGCAGCGGGAACGCGCACACGGTGCCCGAGCAGCGCACCTCCATCGCCGCCCACGCCGCCCGCACCAGGTCGGCGGCGGCGTCGACGCCCTCGCGGTCGGACTCGGGTGCGCGCCAGCTGGCAGCGAGCGAAACGTCGGCGGCGCCGGGGACCACCCGCCACAGCCGTCCGAGCACGCAACCGGTGCCGATCGCGAGCTCGCGGATCACCCGCGCTCCGGCGTCGTCCAGCGAGCTCGACTCGGCCAGGATGCGGTCGATGTCGGCGACCATCACGCGCTGCCGCGCCGAGCGACGCTCGTCGGTGACGTCGACGATCGCACCGCACGCCCGCCGGGCCTGGCCGCGCTCGTCGCGCTCGACCACGCCGCGCAGCACCACCGCGCCGACCGAGCCATCGCGCCTGACGACGCGGAGCTCGAGCGAGTCGAACACCCCGGCCCGCGCTCGGACCAGCGCGGCGTCGACGCGCCCCCGATCCTCGACCTGGACGTGGGCCACGACGTCGGCGAGCGCCCGCAGCTCGTCGTGGCTGCGCCCGAGCAGGCTGGCCGCGGTGGCGTCGAGGCTCACCGCGTCGCTGCCGAGATCCCAGGCCCAGGTGCCGATGCGGCCGGCATCGAGCGTGGCGCGCAGCTGGAGCTGCGCGGTCTGCTCGGCGTCGCGGGCCGCCTGCAGCGCCAGCTCGATCTGCTTGCGTTCGGTCACGTCGGTGACGATGCCGTGCCACAGGGTCCCGCCATCGTCGTCGCGAACCGGCACCGCGTGGCCCTCGATCCAGCGCAGCCCGCGCGTCGGGTGCTGGAAGCGGTACTCGCCGAGCCACGGCGAAAGCGCGAGACTCGACTCCACGATCCCGCGGTGTAGCGGGGCGAGGTCGTCGGGGTGGACCAGCGCGAAGATCGGGCCGGCGTCGTCGGCGACCTCCTCGGGGGTCACGCCGTAGACGCCGTACAGGCGCGGTGATGCGTACGGGAAGCAGGCCGTGCCGTCGGGGCGCAGGCGGAAGCTGCAGACCACGCCCGGCGCGGTGGCGGCCACGTCGCGCATGCGGCGCTCGAGCTCGAGCTGGCGGCGCACCGTGGCGTCATGGGCCCCGGCGCTCGCGGCCGGGCGCTGCACGACGGTGTAGTAGCGCTGGCCGTCGACCTCGCAGGCGCTGATCGCGCCCTCCAGCGCGATCAGCGTACCGTCGGCGCGCAGGCCGTGGACCACGCCGAGCTGGCCGTGGCCACGGATCGTGTCACCCGAGCGGCCGTACTGCCGGACGTAGCGGCGGTGATCCGCGTGCGCGCGCTCGGGCAGGAGACGTTCGAGCGGCTGGCCGACGAGCTCCTCGACCGGGTAGCCGAACAGCGCCGCCGCGGCGGCGTTGGCCGCGACGATGCGGTGGCAGGAATCCACGGTGATGATGGCATCGGCGGCGGTCGCGACGACCTGCTCGGCAAGGCGGCCGGCGTCGGGTCGTCCGTCGGTCCAGGGTGTTGCGTCCACGGCTCCCCTCCAGAGATGTCTCCTGCACCAACCAGCAACAAGCGCGCCGCTACAACCACCCCGAATTCACCGGTGACTCGCGCAGCGCCTGCGCGCGGCGCAGGTGCCCACGCAAGGGTTGCGTGGCCGTCGAGCCGCCGTCCGTGCTCTCGATCGCCGACACGATGGCCATGGCTCTCGCCGAGCGGGCGGCGATCCTGCGCCGGGCCATGAGGCTGGTCCGCGATCGTCAGGAGCACGTCATCGAGGTGGTCCGGCGCGAGAACGGCCGCTCGGCGTGATCACCTCGAACCTGCTGCAGCACGCCTCGACGCTGCTCGCCTGACGAACCTGCCCGCGGTCGACGCTCCCGCGGAAACGCGACCGCGCGCCGCGACCCCACTCGGCCAGGCGGCCTCTGCCCGCGCCACCCACGTCTCAGCGAAGCGCAGCCTCGAGCCTTGGGGTGTCCCCCGCCGCCATTACCCATATGACAAGCCCGTCATATGGGTAACGCCCCGGTCGGGGCCATGTGGCTACGACCGTCGCTGCCGGGCGGCGATCGGCCAACGCGGCGGGAACACGGATCCGGCTCCCTGGTCCGGTCGTTGCTTCCAATAAGACTCCCGGGCCAGTTGCTGCGTCCAGAGCCATCCCGTCGCCGGGGGCGACGGGATGTGCTTCACGGACCCCGCCGATTGGTCGGGATACTGGCCGAGGATTCCGTTCGCCGTTCACAGGAAGCGGGCGTTCGTGCCGCCGGCGGCGTGAGCTCGGCGCTCCGCGCCTCATGAGCCGCGAACCGGCCCGCCCGCCGCGGCGACGCGGCGACGATCGATGCCGGCCTCGAGCACGGCGCGCGGATCGCCGGCGTGAGCCGACGCCACGGCGGTACGCACCGTGACGCGGCCGGCGGTGGCCAGCTGCGGGTGAGCCAGCGGAATCGCGAGCCCCTCGACCGCCTGCTCGAGGTCGCGGGCCAGGGCGGTCGCGACGGCGAGCCCGCCGCGAACCAGCAACGCGAAGTCGTCACCGCCGACGCGCACGAACCCAGCCCCGCGCCGGATCGCCAGGTCCTCGATGCAACCGTGAACCCGCGCCAGCATCAGGTCGCCGGCGACGTGGCCGTAGGCGTCGCAGTAGACCAGGGTCTGGACGACGTCGGCCAGCACCACCGTCCATGCCGCGGCGTCGTCGAGCCCGGCGATGTCGCTGGCGAGTGCATGCCAGGCACCGGGCCGCATCGACTCGACGTCGACGTCCCAGCCGGCATCCCGCGCCGCCGCGCGCACCGTCATCCAGCGCGACACCGCCGGCGCGCCGTCGACGGTGATCAGCAGGGCCAGCTGCGGCGACTCGTCCCAGCCGCCGAGCACCTCGAGCGCCCACAGCGCCGCCGCCGCGTCGTCGCTCGTCGCCGCTCCAGTCAGGTACACCCACGCCACCGCTGCGCCCGGTGCGTCGCCGAGCAGCCGCACCACGGCGGCGAAGCCGGCGCCGCTGAGCATCGCTGCCAGCTCGCCGTCGTCGGCCGCGGCGTGGGCCGGGTCGACCGGCAGCACAGCCACCGGGCGCGGCGTGTCGACGGCGTGGAAGCAGATCGCACCCTCACGCGACCCCGGTGCCAGCAGGAAGCTGTCGCCGTCGGGAGGCGCCGCGACCGTGCCGTCCGCCGGATGGACCCAGCCGAGCCCGTTGCGCAGGCGGATCCGATCGAACCGGGTCACCCGGCCATCGTACGCTTTTCCCCGTTCGTGCCGAGCAAGTCCCGAGCGCCAGCGAGGAACGCGTCGAAGCACGGCCCATCCGACCCTGTCCTTCGACTCGGCCCCTGCCGGGCCTCGCTCAGGACCAACGGGTTTGAATCCCGCTGCGCCAGGACTGTCGCGCTAGACACCGCAACTAGAACATGTTCTAGTTCGGGTCATGGATCGCGACGAGGAGGTGCTCGAGGCCCCGTACCGGCTCGAGTACACGTACCAGCGCTCGACCGGGCCGGTGATCGGCCGCTTCCTGGGCGCCCTGCGCGACGCCCGCCTCGAGGGCGTGCGCACCGCCAGCGGCAGCGTGATGGTGCCGCCACTCGAGTACGACGCCGACGGCGCCGCGACCGGCGAGCCGACGGTGGTCGGTCCGGGCGGCGTGGTCACGACCTGGGCGTGGGTGACCGAGCCGCGGCGCGAGCATCCGCTCCCCCATCCATTTGCGTGGGCGCTGGTCCGGCTCGATGGCGCCGACAGCGCGATGCTGCACGCGGTCGACGCCGGATCGATCGACGCCATGCGCACCGGGATGCGGGTCGTGCCGCGCTGGCAGGACGAGCGGACCGGATCGATCCGCGACCTGGCGTGTTTTGTCCCCGAGTCCGCAGCCGCAGCCGCAGCCGCAGCCGCAGCCGCAGCCGCAGCTTCAGCAGCAGCCGCGGGCGACGACCGGCCGCCGGTGACGATGTTTCCGTCGCCGGTCGCGCTCGACTACACGGTCACCGCCGGCCGCCATCTGTCGGCCTATCTGCGCGCGCTCGCCGAGCGCCGCATCGTCGGCGGCCGGTGCCCGGTGTGCACCAAGGTCTACCTGCCACCGCGCGGCGCGTGCCCGACCTGCGGCGTGCCTGCCGACGCCCCGGTCGAGGTCGCCGACCACGGCGTGGTCACCACGTTCTGCATCATCCGGATCCCGTTCGACGCCGCGCCGTTCCCGCCCCCGTACGCATCCGTCGCCGTGCTGCTCGAAGGCGCCGACATGCCGATCTTCCACCTGCTGCGCGGCATTCCGCCCGAGGAGGTCCGCATGGGCATGCGCGTGCGGGCGGTCTGGGTTGCCGACGACCAGCTGGGGCCGACGCTGGCCAGCATCCGCTGGTTCGAGCCCACCGGCGAGCCCGACGCGCCCCACGACCAGATCGCGAGGCACCTGTGAGCGCGTCGCGCGCCCGGCGCCGCGACGTGGCGATCGTCAGCTTCGCGCAGCTGCCGCCGGTACGTCGCGACACCGCCCGCGACGAGACCGAGCTGGTGCAACCCGTGGTCACCGCGGCGCTGCGCCAGGCCGGCCTGACGCGCCAGGACATCGGCTTCACGGTCTCGGGCAGCTGCGACTACCTGATCGGGCGACCGTTCTCGTTCGTCACCGCGCTCGACGGCGTGGCGCCGTGGCCACCGATCGCCGAGAGCCACGTCGAGATGGATGGTGCGTGGGCGCTGTACGAGGCGTGGGTCAGGTTGCAGCAGGGCGACGTCGACACCGCGCTGATCTACGCCTACGGCAAGTCGTCGCTCGGTGACCTGCCCGCGGTGCTGACGATGCAACTCGATCCGTATTACCTGGCGCCGCTGGGCATCGACGCGGTGAGCCTGGCCGCGCTCCAGGCCCGCGCGCTGCTCGACAGCGGCCGCGCCACCGAGCGTGACCTGGCCGTGGTCGCGGCGGCGCGGCGGGGTGGCGCGGTGGCCGAGCTGCTCGCCACGCCGTATCTGGTGGCGCCGCTGCGCCGCCACGACTGCCCGCCCATCTCCGACGGCGCCTGCGCGGTGGTGCTGGCCGCCGGCGACGCCGCCCGCCGTCACGCTCGACCGGCGTGGATCCGTGGCATCGATCATCGCGTCGAGCCGCACCAGCTCGGCAGCCGCGACCTGACCCGCTCGACCTCGACGGCGATCGCCGCCGAGCACGCCGGCGTCGCGACCATCGGCCCCATCGACGTCGCCGAGCTGCATGCGCCGTTCTCGCACCAGGAGCTGATCCTGCGCGACGCGCTTGGCCTCGGCGCCGAGGTCGCCGTCAACCCGTCGGGCGGCGCCCTGGTCGCCAACCCGATGATGGTGGCCGGCCTGACCCGGCTCGGTGAGGCGGCGGCCCGCATCCACGACGGCCGGGCCCGCAATGCCGTCGCCCACGCCACCAGCGGACCGTGCCTGCAGCAGAACCTGGTCTGCGTACTCTCCAGCGAGGTGGCGTCGTGAATCGCTGCGCCATCATCGGCATCGGCCAGACCCACCACAAGGCCAAGCGCCAGGACGTCTCGATCGCCGGCCTGGTCCGCGAGGCGGCGGCCCGCGCCCTCGCCGACGCCGAACTCGACTGGAAAGACATCGACGCCGTGGTGCTCGGCAAGGCTCCCGACATGTTCGAGGGCGTGATGATGCCGGAGCTGTACCTCGCCGACGCCCTCGGCGCCGCCGGCAAGCCGATCATGCGCGTGCATACCGCCGGCTCGGTCGGCGGCTCGACAGCGATCGTGGCCGCGCAGACGGTGATCAGCGGCGTTCATCGCCGGGTCCTCACCGTCGCCTTCGAGAAGCAGTCGGAGTCCGACGCGATGTGGGCGCTGTCGCCGCGCATCCCGTTCCAGCCCCAGCTCACCGCCGGCGCCGGCGGCTACTTCGCGCCGCTGGTCCGGGCGTACATCCACCGCACCGGCGCGCCCGACGACGTCGGCATGATGGTGGCGGTCAAGGATCGCCAGCACGCGCTCAAGAACCCGTACGCCCACCTGCGCATCAAGGGCATCGACCTGGCCATGGTGCGCGACTCGCCGATGCTGTGGGATCCGATCCGCTACCTCGAGACCTGTCCGTCCTCCGACGGCGCCTGCGCGATGGTGCTCACCGACGAAGACGGCGCCCGCGCCGCACCGCGGCCGCCGGCGTGGGTACACGGGCTGGCCACCCGCAGCGAGCCAGTGGTCTTCGCCGGTCGCAACCAGGTCGACCCGCAGGCCGGGCGCGACTGCGCCCGCGACGTCTACGCCCAGGCTCGGATCGCTGACCCGCGTCGCGACATCGACGTCGCCGAGATCTACGTTCCGTTCTCGTGGTTCGAGCCGATGTGGCTCGAGAACCTCGGTTTCGCGGCGTCCGGCGACGGCTGGCGAATGACGGCGAGCGGCGTCACCGCGCTCGGCGGTGCCCTGCCCATCAACCCGTCGGGCGGCGTGCTGTCCTCGAACCCGATCGGCGCCAGCGGGATGCTGCGCTTCGCCGAGGCCGCGATGCAGGTTCGCGATCAGGCCGGCGAACACCAGGTCGACGGCGCACGCCGTGCGCTGGGCCATGCCTACGGCGGCGGCTCGCAGTTCTTCGCCATGTGGATCGTCGGCCGCGACCGACCCTAGGGACCAGGAGCACGCGTGTTCATCGACCTCTCTACCGACGAAAAAGCCCTCCGTGACCAGCTGCGCACGTACTTCGCCGAGCTGATCACCCCCGACGTCCTGGCCGAGGTCGCCGGCACCGAGGGCGGTGGGCCGCTGTACACCAAGGTGCTGCGCCAGCTCGGCGTCGACGGCTGGCTCGGCGTCGGCTGGCCGCGCGAGTGGGGTGGCCGCGCCCGCCCGGCCATCGAGCAGTTCCTGTTCTTCGACGAGGTCCAGCGCGCTGGCTTCCCGATCCCGTTCTTGACCCTGTGCACGGTCGGACCGACGCTCATGAAGTTCGGCACCGAGGAGCAGAAGGCGGCGTTCCTGCCCCGCATCCTCAAGGGCGAGCTGCACTTCGCGATCGGCTACTCCGAGCCCGGCGCCGGCACCGACCTGGCGTCGTTGACGACCCGCGCGGTGCGCGACGGCGACGACTACATCGTGAATGGCCAGAAGGTGTTCACCTCGCTCGCCGAGTACGCCGACTTCATCTGGCTGGCCGTGCGCACCGATCCGGCGGCGCCCAAGCACAAGGGCATCTCGATCCTGATGGTCGACCGCCGCGCGCCGGGCGTCACGATCACGCCGATCCACACGCTCGGTGGCAACCGCACCAACGTGACCTACCTCGAGGACGTCCGGGTCCCGGTGTCACGCCGGGTCGCACGCGAGAACGAGGGCTGGCGGCTGATCACCAACCAGCTCAACCACGAGCGCGTCGCCCTCAGTGTCCCCGGACCGGTGGCCCGCTTCGTCGAGGAGACCACGGCCTGGGCGCGCGACACCCGGCGCGGCGACGGCCGCCGTGTCATCGACGAGCCGTGGGTGCAGGCCAACCTGGCGCGCGCGGCGGCGCGACTCGACGTGCTGCGGCTCATGACCTGGCGGCAAGCCTGGAACGTCGGCCTCGATCGCCTCGATCCCGCCGAGTCGTCGGCGGTGAAGGTGTTCGGCAGCGAATCGTTCATCCTGGTCTACCAGTGGCTGCTCGAGGTGCTTGGCCTGCCCGGCGTGCTCAAGGCCGGATCGCCGGGCGCGCTGTTGCGCGGGCGGATGGAGACCTACTACCGCACCACCCTGGTGCTGACGTTCGGCGGCGGCACCAACGAGGTGCAGCGCGACATCATCGCCCAGCTCGGCCTGGGCATGCCGCGCGCGCCGCGCTGACACCGGCGCGAGAAGGATCGATCATGGACTTCGCCCTCACCGACGAACAGCAGGAGGTCGCCGCGCTGGCGACCAAGATCTTCACCGACCACGACGGCAAGCAGCCCGCCGCGCTGTGGACCGCGCTGGCCGGCGCCGGCCTGCTCGGCGTCGCGCTGCGCGAGGACGTCGGCGGTGCCGGCCACGGCCTGCTCGAGCACGTCGCCCTGCTCACCGCCGCCGGTGCCGCCGCCGCCCCGGTGCCGCTGTGGGCGGTGTCGACCGCGGCGCTCGCGATCGACCACCGCGGCACGCCCGCCCAGCGCGAGATCTTGACCGCGGTCGCCAGCGGGACGGCGATCGTGACGCTGGCCCTGCACGAGCCCGACGGCGGCGACCCGTGGCGGCCATCGACGACGGCGCGCGCCGGGCGCCTCACTGGCGTCAAGACCTGCGTGCCGGTCGCCGATCGCGCCGCCCGGCTGGTGGTCTCGGCGGTGCGCGAGGATGGTGAGCCCGGCCTGTTCGTCGTCGATCCGGCCAGCCCCGGGGTGGCCATCGAGGCGCAGCTCGCCACCACCGGCGAAACCCAGGGTCTGGTGAGACTCGACGGTGCGGTCGCCGAGCCGCTCGGCGATGCATCGATGTTCTCCTGGTTGCTCGACCGCGCCACGATCGGCCTGTGCGCGCTCGAGCTCGGCGTGGTCGACAAGGTGCTGCGCATGACCGCGACCTACACCTCGCAGCGCACCCAGTTCGATCGGCCGATCGCGACCTTCCAGGCGGTGGCCCAGCGCGCCGCCGACGCCTACATCGATGTCGAGACCATCCGCCTCACGCTGTGGGAAGCGGCGTGGCGCCTGAGCCAGAGCCTGCCGGCGGCGCGCGAGGTGGCGGTCGCCAAGTTCTTCGCCGCCGACGCCGGCCAGCGCGTCACCTACGCCGCCCAGCACCTGCACGGCGGCATCGGCTTCGACCTCGGCTATCCGCTGGCCCGCTACTACCCGCTGTCGAAGTGGCTCGAGCTCGAGCTCGGCGGCGCCAGCGCGCATCTGGCCCGCCTGGGTGCGTTGCTCGCAGCCCCCGTGGAATCCCGCTCGCCCTGAGCGAGCGACGCGAGTCGAAGGGCCTGGCCACAACTCCGTTCGTCCTGAGCGAACGAAGCGAGTCGAAGGGCCCCTACTCCGCCAGGTCGGCGCCCGGGTGGCCGACGTAGAACTGCTTCGACCAGCGGCGGAACATGCCGATCGGCCCGTCGCCGTCGACCAGCACCGGCGGGTTGACGTAGATCTTGTTCTCCCAGATCGGGATGTCCTGCTCGAGCTGGCGCGCAACCTCGCGCATGAACGCGGCCCCGACCGTGCTGGTCACTCCGTCGTTGACCATCTTCTTGAGCGTGAACGCGAAGCGCAGCTCGCAGACCTCGTCGTCGATCGCGGTCGCCGAGCTGACCAGCAGGGTCTCGACCAGGCCCCGGAAGCGGGTGGTCGTGAAGCCGAAGCCGTGGACGTGGACATCGATCTCGCCCTTGACCTTGCCCTGCGGCGTCTTCATCAGGGTCTGCGAGGTGGTGTGCAGGATGTGGCCGAGCATCTCGGCGTTGGTGGTCGGCATCTCCTGCGTGCCATGCAGGTACAGGAAGTGGGCCGAGTCGACCGAGTTCTCGGCCATCTCCTGGTTGTGGGTCCGGACCTTCCAGTTCCGGGTCTCGTAGGGCGTCCAGTCGGGGTTCTGATACTCGGGCAGCACCGGAACTTCCCAGCCCGGCGGTTCGCCGCCACCGTGGTGCCACGTCATGATCAGCCCGTTGACCTCGCGCAGCGGCCAGGTGCCGAGCTGGGCGCGCGGCGGGATCTTCTTGCCGTACGGAATCTCGCGACACGCGCCGGCACCGTCGAACTTCCAGGCGTGGAACGGACACTCGATGCAGTCGCCCTTGACCTTGCCGCCGTGGCCGAGGTGGGCGCCGAGGTGGGGACAGTGGGCGTCGAGCAGGCGAGCGTCGCCGGCCTCGGTGCGGAACAGCACCAGGTCCTTGCCGAAGTAACGCAGCGGGCGGACCGCGCCCGGAGCCAGCTCGTCGCTGTAGGCGACCTGGAACCAGCCGTTGGGATAGCGGGGCATCGGGAAGCGGCTCATCGGGCGCTCTCTCCTCTTCGTGGTTTCCGTTCGTGACTGAAACATGTTTCACTCTGGAGGGCAAGCGGGTAGTCTGAGAAGGCGATGATGACCTCCACCCAGGAAGGCGGCCGCCTGCTGCAGTGGCTGCACCGAAAAGCCGGCGCCCCCGACGGTGCTTGCGATCCCGGCGCGTACGATCCGGACGCCGTGATGCAGGTCTTGCGCTTCGCCGGCCGCTTCTTCGGACCCGGTCACTACTTTGACCTCGACGTGCGCGGCATGGAACATGTTCCAGAAACGCCGGTGATGGTGGTGTCGAACCATTCGGGCGGCACCAGCATCCCCGATGTCTGGGGCTTCGCGTTCGCGTGGTATCAGCGCTTCGGCACCGCGCGGCCGATCCATCCCATGGCCCACGAGATCATCCTGTCGACCCGCGTCACCGCCCGCTTCTTCGGGCGGATCGGTGTGCTACGCGCCGGCCGCGGCGTCGCCAAGGAGGTCCTCACCCACTGGCGCCGCGACCTGCTGGTCATGCCCGGCGGCGACGTCGACACCTGGCGGCCGTACCGCGACCGTTACCGGGTCCAGTTCGGTGGCCGCACCGGCTACGCCCGCACCGCGATCTCCGCCGGAGTGCCGATCGTGCCGGTGGCCAACGCCGGTGCCCACGAGACCCTGTTCGTGCTCACCGACGGCCGCGAGCTGGCGCGTCGCATCCGGCTCCGCGAGTTGACGCGCGCCAACGTGTTTCCGATCGCGCTGTCGTTGCCGTGGGGGCTGTCGATCGGCCCGTGGCCACACCTACCCATCCCGGCCCGGCTGCGCTACCGCTTCGGACGGCCGATCGTGCCGCCGACCGTGGCGCCGGGCGAGGAACCGTCCGACCACGTCGTGCTCGAGGTCGACGCCGCGGTGCGCGCCTCGGTGCAGGCGCTGCTCGACGACCTGCGTCGCGAGGCCGAGGAGACCGCGGCGTGGAGGAAGGCGTCGTGAGCGCGCCCCCCTATCCGCCGCCACGTCAGCTGCTAGCCGGCAAGACGGTGCTGGTCACCGCCGCCGCCGGAACTGGCATCGGCTTCGCGGTCGCCAAACGCGCGGTCGAGGAAGGCGCGCGGGTGATGATCAGCGACGTCCACGACCGCCGCCTCGCCGAGGCGGCCAAGGAGCTGGCGGTGCCGTCGGCGCGCTGCAACGTCGCCCTCGAGGCCGACGTCGCTGCCCTGTGGGAGGCCGCCGACCGCGAGCTGGGCGCGGTCGACATCGTCGTCAACAACGCCGGCCTCGGCGCCACCGCGACCTTGACCGAGATGACCGACGAGCAGTGGCAGCAGGTCCTCGACGTCAGCCTGACCGGCACCATGCGCATGATGCGGGCGGCGCTGCGCCGCATGGTGCCGCGGCGCAGCGGGGTGATCGTCAACAACGCATCGGTCCTGGCCTGGCGCGCCCAGGCCGGGCAGTCCGCCTACGCGGCCGCCAAGGCCGGCGTCATGGCGCTGACCCGCTGCGCCGCCGTCGAGGCGGCGCCGGCCGGCGTGCGCATCAACGCGGTCGCCCCCAGCCTGGCCTTGCACAAGCACCTGGTGAAGGTCACCAGCCAGGACGTCCTCGACACCCTGACCGCGCGCGAGGCGTTCGGACGCGGCGCCGAGCCGTGGGAAGTCGCCAACGTGATCATCTTCCTGGCCAGCGATTACGCCTCGTACATGACCGGCGAGGTGGTGTCGGTGTCGAGCCAGCACGCCTAGCGGACAGGAGACCGGAGATGCTCAATCAGGCCGCGGTCGGCGCCAGCGGAGAACCCTTCGAGCTCGTCGTCGAGCGCGGCAAGATCGGCGAGCTGGCGCGCGCGATCGGCGCCGAGCATCCCGATCACCGCAGCGCGCAGCCGGTGCCGCCGCCCACGTTCCTGACCACGATGTTTCACTGGGAACGGCTGCGCCTGGACTCGAACCCCTGGCATCGGGTCGGCATGAGCGAGGAACGCGGCATGCACGCCGAGCAAGAGTACGTGTTCCATGGCCCGCCGCCGGTGGCCGGGACCCGGCTGCTGTGCACGTCGCGGATCGAGTCGATCACCGAGAAGCACGGCAAGCGGGGCGGCACGCTGACGTTCGCCGTGATGGTCACCGAGCTTCGCGACGACAGCGGGCGCCTGGTCGCCGAGGCGCGCATGACCGGCGTCGAGACCGAGCGCGCGCCGGACGGCGCGGCCGGAGGCGCCCCGTGATCCCACCACCGCCACGGGTGTTCGGTCCGATCACCCGCACCGACGTGGTGCGCTACCAGGGCGCGTCCGGAGACCTCAACCCGGTCCACCATGACGAGCCGTTCGCGCTCGGCGCCGGCTACCCGGCGCCGCTGGTGGTCGGCATGTTGCCCGCCGGCGTGATGTTCGCGTGGGCCAGCGACTGGCTCGGCCCTGCCAACGTGCGCCGGGTCCGCTGTCGGTGGCAGGCGCCGGTGTTCCCGGGCGACGTGCTGACCACCTCCGGCACCATCGCGCGCGAGTACGACGACGGCGGCGAGCGCCGCGTCGACCTCGAGCTGGTGTCGACCAAGCAGGACGGCGCCGTCGCGGTCCGCGGCTGGGCGACCTTCGTCGCGCCGCCGACACCCCCACCGCTCGCCCCGTCGACAGACGGGAAGGAATCACGATGAAGCTCGGTCTCATGGTCGGCTACTCGGGAGCCAAGGTCGCGGTCGACATGGCGCCCATCCTGGAGGCCGAGCGCCTCGGCTACGACTCGGTGTGGACCGCGGAGGCGTGGGGCTCCGATGCGGTGAGCCCGCTGGCGTGGATCGGCGCCCAGACCACGCGCATCAAGCTCGGCACCGCGATCATGCAGCTGCCCGGGCGCTCGCCCGCCAACGCGGCGATGACGGCGATGACGCTCGACGCGCTCACCAACGAGCGCTTCATCCTCGGGCTCGGCACCAGCGGCCCGCAGGTGGTCGAGGGCTGGCACGGCGTGGCCTGGCACAAGCCGCTGACCTGGCTGCGCGAATACGTGACGATCGTGAAGACGATCCTGGCCCGCGAGGCGCCGCTCACGTTCCAGGGCGAGCGCTACCGGATCCCCTACGACGGGCCTGACAGCGCCGGCCTCGGCAAGCCGCTCAAGAGCATGGTGCACGGCCGGCGCGACATCCCGATCTTCGCCGGCGCCATGGCCCCGCTCGGCCAGGAGCTGTGCGGCGAGCTGTGCGACGGCATCCTGCTGACGTGCATGCACCCCGGACGGCCCGACGTGATCCTCGACCGGGTCCGCGCCGGACGGGCCAAGGTCGGCAAGACCCTCGACGGCTTCGCCGTGGCACCGACGGTCGCGGTCGCCGTCGGCGCTGACGTCGATGCGCTCCGCCGTCCGTTCCGCGACCAGCTGGCGCTGTACATTGGCGGCATGGGCGCCAAGGCCAAGAACTTCTACCGCGAGTACCTGAGCCGGGTCGGCTACGAGGCCGAGTGCGCCCAGATCCTCGAGCTGTTCATGGCCGGCAAGCGCGCCGAGGCGGTGGCCGCGGTCAGCGATGACATGATCGACACGCTGTACCTGATCGGGCCGCCGGAGCGGATCAAGGAACGCTTCGCGGCCTGGAAGGACACCGGCGTCACGACCATGATCGTGGGCGCGCAGCAGATCGAGGCCATCCGGCTGATGGCGGAGCTGGCGCTGTGAAGATCGGGTTGCTGGGCGGGACCGGCAAGGAAGGCCGCGGCCTGGCGGCGCGCTGGGCCAGCGCCGGCCACCAGATCGTCATCGGCTCGCGCGACCCGGCCAAGGGCGACAACGCCGCCGCCGCCGCCGCCGAGGTCGTGGTGGTGTGCGTACCGTACAGCGGCCACGCCGCCACCTTGCGCGAGCTGGCGCCGCAGCTGGACGGCAAGATCGTCATCGATCTGGTCGTACCGCTGGCGCCACCGCAGATCACCCGCGTGTTCGTCCCCGACGGCGGCGCCGCCGCGCTCGAGGCCCAGCGACTGCTACCTGGCGCCCGCGTGGTCGGCGCCCTGCACCACGTCAGCTCGGTCCACCTCGCCGATCTCGCGTATCCCATCACCGGTGACGTGCTGGTGTGCGGCGACGACCCAGCCGCCAAGGGCATCGTGATCGGCCTGGTCGGCGATCTCGGCATGCGCGGACTCGACGCCGGCCCGCTCGCCAACGCGGTGGCGCTCGAGGCCATGACGCCGGTGCTGCTCTACCTCAACAAGCGCTACAAGCGGGCCGGGCTCGGGCTCCGCATCGCCGGCTTGCCCGACGGCGACCCCGAGCGGGTCCCCGAGCCCAGCCCCGAGCTCGTCCGGTGAGCACCGCGGTCGGGTGCGCGGCGCGGCTCGAGGTCATCGCCCTGCCCGGCCTGCCGATCGTCGCCCCCGGCGATGACCTGGCGGCGCTGATCACCGCGGCGTTGATCCACGCCGAGCTGGTCCTGCGCGATGGCGACGTCGTGGTCGTCGCCTCCAAGCTGGTGTCGCGGGCCGAGGGCCGCTTCGTCGACCTGGGCGCGATCGAGCCGACGCCGCGCGCGCACCAGCTCGCGACCCGCACCGGCCACGATCCACGCCACGTCGAGGTCATCCTGCGCGAGGCGAGCGACGTCTCGCGCGCCGTGCCGGGCGTGTTGATCGTCCGCCATCGACTCGGCCTGGTGGTCGCCAACGCCGGCGTCGACTTCTCGAACGCGGTGCCGCCACCCGCGCTGGCCGGATCCGGTGTCGGCCCGTGGGCCCTGCTGCTGCCGGCGGATCCCGACGCCAGCGCGGCGCGGCTGCGCGCAGCCCTGGCGCCGACCAGCGCGATCGGCGTCGTCATCTCCGACTCGTTCGGACGCCCGTTCCGGCTCGGCTCGGTCGGGGTCGCGATCGGCGCCGCCGGCGTGCCGCCGCTGTGGGACCAGCGCGGGCGGCGCGACCTCTTCGGCCGCGAGCTCGAACACACCGTGACGGCGCTCGCCGATCAGATCGCGGCGGCCGCCGATCTGGTCGCCGGCCAGGCCGACGAGGGCCGCGGAGCGGTCGTGGTTCGCGGCCTGCGATTCGCGGCCAGCGACGGTGGCGCGGCGGCCATCATGCGCGCGACCGACGAGGACGTGTACGCATGACGGCGGCGGTGAAGCAGGTGGTGGTGCTGTCAGGCGGCGTCGGCGGCGCCAAGCTGGTCGACGGCCTGGCCGCGGTGCTGCCGCGGGGCGCGATGACGGTCATCGTCAACACCGGCGACGACTTCGTGCACTGGGGCCTCCGCATCTGCCCCGATCTCGACACCGTGATGTACACGCTGGCCGGGCTCGCCCACCCGCAGCAGGGCTGGGGCGTCGCCGACGAGAGCTTCGGCGCCTTCGCGATGGTCGAACGCCTGGGCGGTCCGGCCTGGTTTCGCCTCGGGGACCGCGATCTTGGCGTCCACGTGATGCGCACCCAGCGGCTGGGTGCCGGGATGAACCTCACCGCCGTGACCGCCGAGCTCTGTCACGCGCTCGGCGTCGGGGCCCGCGTCCTGCCCATGTGCGAGACCCCGCGCCCGACGATGCTCGACACCGCCGACGGGGTGCTCGAGTTCCAGGACTGGCTGGTCCGCCACCGCGCCGCACCGGCGGTGACCCGGGTGTGGTCGGCAGGTCCCACGGCGCCGTCGCCGGCCGTCCTCGACGCCATCGCCGCCGCCGACCTGGTCGTCGTCGGTCCGTCGAACCCCTACGTCTCGATCGATCCGATCTTGACGCTCGACGGCGTGCGCGCCGCCCTCGCCGCTCGGCCGGTGGTCGCGGTGTCGCCGATCGTCGGCGGACGGGCCGTGAAGGGGCCGCTGGCCGGCATGATCGAGCAGCTGGCGGGGCGGGCCCCGAGCCCGGCCGCGATCGCCGATCACTATCGCGACTTCCTCGGCGGCCTGGTCATCGAGGCCGGTGACGAGGAGCCATCCGGCGTGCCGGTCGTGGCGACGCGCACGGTCATGTCGTCGGCCGCCGACCGAGCGCGGCTGGCCCGCGAGGTGCTGGCCTTCGCCGAGGTCTTGCCGTGATCCGCGGCACCTGGGCCGTGATCCCGGCCCGCTCGTTCCCGAGCGCCAAGTCGCGCTTGACCGCCGGACTCGCGACCGATCGCAGTCGCGCCGAGATCGCCCGCGCCCTGTTCGATCGCGCGATCGCAACCGCGACCCGCGCGGCGTCGATCGACGGCGTCCTGGTTGCCACCGACGGCGACGATGTCGCGGCCGCCGCTCGCGACCACGGCGCGACCGTGCTCCTCGACGTCCAGCCGGCGCCGTTCGCCGCCGTGATCGATCGCAGCCTGGCGACGCTCGCAGCTCGTGGCGCCGCGGCGGCGGTCGTGATCATGGCCGATCTGCCGCTGCTCGGCCCGCGCCACGTCGACGACCTGGCGACCGCGCTAGACGACGCCGATCTCGTGCTTGCGCCGGATCGCGATCAGCTGGGCACCAACGCGATCGCCGTGCGCCTGCCGGCCCTGCTCGCCACCCGTTTTGGCCATCGCGACAGCTTCGGCCGCCACCTCACCGCCGCCGCCGCCGCCAACCTGCGGGTCGCGGTCGTGCGCGCCCACGGCCTGGCGTTCGACCTCGACCTGCCCGCCGATCTCGACGAGCTGCTGGCCGCGGTCCCGACGCCGGAACCGGAACCGCTGGTCGCGGGTCAGCGCGTCGTAGGTGCCAAAGGTCGCCGCCGCATCGCCGACACCGTCCAGCGCATCGCCGCCGCCGTCCGCGGTGCGAGCGCCGTCCGCGGTGCGGACGATCCGATACAGCGTCGACCGCTCCGCCCCGACCCGACCGGCGCCGCGCGCGACCTGGCGTAGCTCGGCCGGGGTGGCGGCCTGACCGTGGCGGGCGCCCGCCGAGGTCGAGATGCTCTCGTTCATCAGCGTCCCGCCGAGGTCGTTGACGCCACAGGCCAGCAGGTGCTCGGCGGTGCGCAGCCCCTCCTTCACCCACGACACCTGGAGGTTGGGGATGTCGGCGCCGAGCATCACGCGCGCCAGGGCGTGGGTGCGCACCACGTCGAGGCCACCGGGGCCGGGGCGCACGCCGGGTTCGGCGGCGAACAGCGGCGCCTCGCTGTGCACGAACGACAGCGGCACGAACTCGGTAAACCCGCCGGTGTCGCGCTGCAGGTCGCGCAGCAGCTCCATGTGGCGCAGCCGGTCGGCGGCCGATTCGACGTGTCCGAACATCATCGTCGCCGTGGTGCGCAGGCCGACGGCGTGCGCGGTGCGGATGACGTCGAGCCACTCGGCGGTGCTGATCCGTCCCGGGGCGATGCGGTCGCGGACCGCGTCGTCGAGGATCTCGGCCGAGGTGCCCGGCAACGAGCCCAGCCCGGCCTCGCGCAGCGCCACCAGGTAGTCGCGGACCGACAGCCGCGCCCGGTGGGCGCCGTACTTGACCTCCTCGGGCGAGAAGGCGTGCAGGTGCAGCTCGGGCGCCGCGCGTTTCACCGCGCGCACCAGGTCGACGTAGAGCATGCCGTCGATGCCCGGCGCCAGCCCGGCCTGGAGACACACCTCGGTGGCGCCGAAGCTGCGGGCCTCGACGGCGCGCCGCACGACCTCGTCTTGATCGAGGAAGTAGCCCTGGTCGGAGCGCACGCCGCGCGAGAACGCGCAGAACTTGCACTTCTTCACGCACACGTTGGTGAAGTTGATGTTGCGGTTGACGACGTAGGTGACCAGGTCGCCGGCCTGCCGCGCCCGCAAGGCGTCAGCGGTGGCGCACAGGGCGTGGAGATCGGCGCCGGTGGCGTCGGCGAGCGGCAGCAGCTCGCGCCACGACGGCGTGCGGCCGGCCAGACACGCGTCGAGGACCCAGCGCGCGCTCATGCCACCCCGGTGCGCAGCGCCGTCGGCGCGCTCGTGCGATCGAGATACGGCGCCAGCTCGGCGGCGATGAAGTCGGACCCGCGCCAGCCGTCGTGCACCGGTAGCCGGGGGGTCAAGGTGAAGCCGGCGGCGGCGCAGTCAGCGGCCAGCTGATCGAGGTGCGGCCAGGCGTAGCTGCGGTTGATGAAGTCGGGCGTCAGCGGCGAGATGCCGCCCAGATCGTTGACGCCGGCGGCGAGCAGCGCCGCCACCTCGGTCGACAGGTTGGGCGGCGCCTGCACCGTGACGTCGTCGTCGAGGACGATGCGGGCCAGCGCGATGGCGCGCGCGTGGGTGTCGTCGTCGACCTCCGGCGAGCCGGCCATCGGGGTGGCGGCGTGGGCGCGAAAGCGCTGCACGATGACCTCCTGGATATGGCCGTGACGACGGTGGAGGGTCCGGATCGCCAGCAGGGTGTCGAGGCGGTCGGCCTCGCTCTCACCGATGCCGACCAGGATCCCCGACGTGAACGGGATGCGCAGCGCGCCGGCGTCGTCGTGCATGGCAAGTCGCACCGCCGGCCGCTTGTCGGGTGCGCGGTGATGAGGCTGACCGCGGTCGCACAGTCGATCGCTGGTCGACTCGAGCATCAGGCCGACGCTGGCGTTGACCGGGCGCAACAGCCCCAGCTCCGCCGCGGTGAGCACGCCGGCGTTGGTGTGCGGCAACAGCCCGGCCTCGAGCGCGGCGCGACACGCCCACACCAGGTAGTCGACCGTCGACGCGAAGCCCCAGCCGGCGAGCAGGGCGCGATACGAGGGAAACGCCGCCTCGGGCCGGTCACCGAGGCAAAACAGCGCCTCGGTGCAGCCGAGCGCACGGGCCCGCGCCAGCGTCGCCACGACCTGCTCCGGCGTCATGGTGTGGGCGCCGGGATCCTTCGGCGAGCGGCGAAACGCGCAGTAGTCGCAGACGTCGCGGCACAGGTTGGTGAGCGGCAGGAAGACCTTGGGCGAGTAGGTGACCCGCCGTCCCCAGCGGCGATCGCGGCGCGCCGCGGCCGCCGCGACCAGCGAGCCGGTCGTCATCGCGAGCAAGCCGTGCTCGGCGCTCACGGCTCGCCCGCCCTGGTCCTGGGCGTCGTGACCTGGGCGGCGTCGAGAAACGCCGGCCGCTCGCCGCCGCCGTGCACCACCAGCGCGGTGCCGCTCACCCACGCCGCCAGCGGCGAGGCCAGGAACAGGCAGGCGCCGGCGACGTCGTCGGGCGTGCCCATGCGACCGAGCGGAATGGTGGCGTCGACCGCGGCGATGCCGGCGTCGCTGCCGTAGTGAAGGTGGGCCTGCTCGGTGCGGATCGGCCCGGCGACAACCGCGTTGACGCGCACCTTGGGGGCCCACTCGACGGCGAGCGACTGGGTCAGGTTGATGAGGCCAGCCTTGGCGGCGCCGTAGGCCGCCGTCCCCGGTGACGGTCGGACCCCGCTGACGCTGGCGATGTTGACGATCGACCCGCCGCTCGGCTGCTGTTGCATGACCGCGTTGGCCCGCTGCGACAGCCACAGCGGCGCGATCAGGTTGAGCTGGATGATCGACGCCGAGAACCGCGGTGACACCGTCGCGGCGTCGGCGGGCGGCGAGCCGCCGGCGTTGTTGACCAGGACGTCGAGCCGACCGTGCCGTTCCAGGACCGCGGCGACGATGCGCTCGATCTGCTCGAGGTCACGCACGTCGGCGGCGACGAAGCTGGCGCTGCGACCGCCGGCGGTCGGCAAGGTCTCGGGAGGCTGGCGGCCGCACACCACCACCTCGGCCCCGGCGACCAGGAACCGGGTCGCGATCCCGCGCCCGATGCCCCGGCTCCCGCCGGTGACGAGGACCACGTTTCCATCGAGGTCGAGGTCGGGTTTCATGACAAGCCTTGGCGCTGGACTCCCCGAGTGAAACATGTTCTATTTCGCCCTGCAAGCGATGAGCTCGGATCTGGACGCCGCAGGTCTCCGCCACACCGTCGACGACGCCGGCATCGCCGAGGTGGTGATGGCGCGACCGCCGGTCAACGCTCTCGGCATCGCCGGCTGGCAGGGCATCGCCGACCTGCTCCACAGCCTGGGCGCCGATCCGGCGACCCGGGTGGTGATCCTGTCCGCCGAGGGCCGCGGCTACAACGCCGGGGTCGATATCAAGGAGATCCACGGCGCCGCCGACTCGCATCGAGCGCTGGTGGCCGTCAACCGCGCCTGCGCCGCCGCGTTCGCCGCGGTCTACGAGTGCGAGGTGCCGGTGATCGCCGCGGTCCACGGCTACTGTCTCGGCGGCGGCATTGGCCTGGTCGGCAACGCCGACGTGATCATCGCCGCCGACGACGCCAGCTTCGGCCTGCCCGAGGTCGATCGCGGCGCGCTCGGCGCCGCCACCCACCTGGCCCGCCTGGTGCCGCAGCACCTGATGCGCACCATGGTCTATACCGGCCGCCGCATCCCGGCCGCCGACCTGGCCCGCTTCGGCTCGGTGCTCGAGGTGGTGCCGCGCGAGCAGCTGCGCGCCGCGGCGCGCGCCGTCGCCACCGAGATCGCCGCCAAGAGCCCGGTCGCGATCCGCGCCGCCAAGCAGTCGCTCAACGGGATCGATCCGGTCGATGTTCGCCGCAGCTACCGCTACGAGCAGGGTTTCACCTTCGAGCTCACGCTGGCTGGCGTCGGCGCCGAGCAGCGCGCCGCGTTCGTCGACAAGAAGGGCACCTAGCCGTGACGTCCTTCGACTCGCCAACGGCGCGCTCGATCGATCGTGACCGCTCGAAACGGCGCAACGTTCCACCCGATTGTCCTGAGCGAGGCCCCGCAGGGGCCGAGTCGAAGGACCGGGCCCGCTGGGCCCCGTGCTTCGACGCGTCCCTCGCTGGCGCTCGGGACTTGCTCAGCACGAACGGGAGACGTCGTGCGAGCGGCGGCGATGGGGCCGCCCGATGAAGGACAAGCGCATCGGCGCCGAGGACGTGGTCGCCGAGCTACGCTCGGGGATGACGCTGGGCATCGGCGGCTGGGGATCGCGGCGCAAGCCGATGTCGCTGGTGCGCGCCATCCTGCGCTCGCCGCTCACCGACCTCACCGTGGTCGCCTACGGCGGCCCCGACGTCGGGCTGCTGTGCGCCGCCGGCAAGGTGCGCAAGCTCATCACCGGCTTCGTGTCACTGGACTCGATCGCGCTCGACCCCTGCTACCGCGCGGCGCGCCAGCGCGGCGGGCTCGAGGTCCGCGAGTACGACGAGGGCATGCTGCAGTGGGGCCTGTACGCGGCGTCCCTGCGGCTGCCGTTCTTGCCCACCCGCGCCGGCCTCGGCTCCGACGTGCTGACGCTGTGTCCGGAACTGCGCACCGTGCGCTCGCCGTACGACGACGGCGACGAGCTGGTCGCGGTGCCCGCCATCGAGCTCGACGCCGCCATCTGCCACCTCAATCGCGCCGACGCCGCCGGCAACGCCCAGTTCCTCGGTCCGGATCTGTACTTCGACGACCTGTTCCTCGGCGCCGCCAAGCGCCGCTTCATCTCGGTCGAGCGGGTGGTGCCGACCGCCGAGCTGCTCGCCGCCGGCTCGGTGCACACGCTGCGCATCCATCGCGGCATGGTCGACGGCGTCGTCGAGGCGCCGCGCGGCGCCCACTTCACCGAGTGCCCACCCGACTACGGCCGCGACGAGGAGCTGCAGGCTCGCTACGCCGCGGCCGCGGCGGACCCGGCGGCGTGGAACGCGTTCTTGCAGGAGTACGTGGCGTGACCCTTCGACCCGGCGAAGACGCCTCGCTCCGGGCCGGCGGGGCCACTCGCCACGAGGTGTGCGCGGTCGCGCTCGCCGACGCCTTTCGCGGCGACGGCGAGATCCTGGCCAGCCCGATCGGCGTCCTGCCCGGCATCGCCGCCCGGCTGGCCCGCGCCACCTTCGCGCCCGACCTGCTGATGTCCGATGGCGTCGCCGCGCTGGTCAACATCGACGGCGCCGTCGAGGGCTGGCTGCCCTACCGCACCGTCTTCGACGTGGTGTGGTCGGGGCGCCGCCACGTGATCATGGGCGCGTCGCAGATCGACCGCCACGGCAACCAGAACATCGCCTGCATCGGCGATCCGCAGAAGCCGAAGGCCCAGCTGCTCGGCATGCGCGGTGCACCCGGCAACACCATCAACCACACCACCAGCTACTGGATCCCGTCGCACTCGCGGCGCTCGTTCGTGCCCAAGGTCGACGTCGTCACCGGCGTCGGCTACGACCGCGCCGCCGCGCTCGGTGCTCGCGCCGCGCGCTTCCACGAGATCCGCCGCGTCGTCACCGACCTCGCCGTCCTCGACTTCGCCACCCCGGACCACGCGATGCGGCTGGCCTCGCTCCACCCCGGCGTCACGCTCGCCGACGTGATCGAGAAGACCGGCTTCCCGCTCTCGTTCGTCGAGCCGGTGGCGACCACGCGCGCGCCGACCGACGTCGAGCTCGACCTGCTGCGCCGCGTGATCGACCCGCGCGGCGTCGGCGCCCGGGAGGTCTCAGCCTGATGTCGGCGCTCCACACCCGGCTGTGCGATCTGCTCGGCGTTCGCTATCCGATCATCCAGACCGGCATGGGCTGGGTGTCGGGCGCGCGCCTCACCGCGGCGACCAGCGCCGCCGGCGGCTTCGGGATCCTGGGCGCGGTCACCATGACCATTCCCGAGCTCGAGATCGCGATCGCCTCGGTCAAGGCCAAGACCGATCAGCCGTTCGGCGTCAACCTGCGCCCCGACCAGGCCGACCTCGACGGTCGGGTCGCGATCCTCGTACGCGAGAAGGTCAAGCTGGCCAGCTTCGCCGGTCCGCCGAGCAAGGACGTGGTCGCCAAGCTGCGCGCCGCCGGCATCCTGACCATGCCGACGGTCGGCGCCCGCCGCCACGCCGAGAAGATGGCGGCCATCGGCGTCGACGCCATCATCGCCCAGGGTGGCGAGGGCGGCGGCCACACCGGCGAGGTGCCGACGTCGCTGCTCCTGCCCGAGGTCTGCGACGCCGTGACGATTCCGGTGATCGGCGCCGGCGGCTTTCATGACGGCCGCGGCCTGATCGCGGCCCTCGCGTACGGCGCCAGCGGCATCGCGATGGGCACTCGCTTCCTGCTGACGCAGGAGAGCACCGTGCCCGGCACGGTCAAAGATCTCTACGTCCAGACGTCGGTGACCGGCACGGTCGTCACCCGCCACATCGATGGCGCCCCGCAGCGCGTGATCCGCACCGACCTCATCGACGGGCTCGAGCGCGCCGGCCGCCTGCGGCGGCTGTGGCGTGCGCTCGGCAACGCGTTTCGCTTCCGGCGCGCGACCGGCGGCACCCGCCTCGGTCTACTCCGCGAGGCCCTGGCCATGCAGAAGCACCAGCAGCTGCCGCTGTCGCAGCTGCTGATGGCTGCCAACGCGCCGATGATGACCCGCGCCACCATGATCGAGGGCCGGCCCGAGGTCGGCATCCTGCCCACCGGCCAGGTGGTCGGTGTGATCGACGAGCTGCCGACCGTGGCCGCGCTGATCGACCGCATCATCGCCGACGCCGAGGCGACCCTGGCCCGACTCCATCCGAGTTCGACCGTGGCGCCGACGGCGTCCCTGAGGAGCGTATGAGCGAGCCCGCCCCCAGCGACCTGGTGCTGACCGAACGCCGCGGCGCGGTGGCGCTGGTCACCATGAACCGACCCAGCTACCGCAACGCGCAGAACGCGGCCATGACGTTCGCGATCGACGCCGCCTTCTCGGCCGCCGCCGCCGATGACGGCGTCCACGTCATCGTGCTGGCCGGCGCCGGCGATCACTTCTCGGCCGGCCACGACATCGGCACGCCCGACCGCGACATCCACAAGGACTTCGCGCGGGTGGCAACCCAGTACTGGCC
This sequence comes from Myxococcales bacterium, assembly GCA_947483555.1. Classification (GTDB taxonomy): domain Bacteria; phylum Myxococcota_A; class Polyangia; order Haliangiales; family Haliangiaceae; genus UBA2376. The sequence goes on along the minus strand of CANKMW010000031.1, from coordinate 39,131 downwards.
GCACCAGGACAAGGCCGGCGCCGAGGCGATGTACGTGCGCGAGGCCGAGCTGTACCTCGGCATGTGCCGGCGCTGGCGCGAGCTGCCCAAGCCGACCATCGCGATGGTCCAGGGCGCGTGCGTGGCCGGCGGCCTGATGCTGGCCTGGGTGTGCGACCTGATCGTCGCTGCCGACGACGCCTTCTTCGCCGATCCGGTGCTGCGCATGGGCATCCCCGGCGTCGAGTATTTCGCCCATCCGTTCGCGATGAACCCACGCCTGGCCAAGGAGTTCCTGTTCCTCGGCGAGCGCATGCCTGCCGAGCGCGCCGCCCAGATCGGCATGATCAATCGGGTCGTGCCCCGGGCCCGACTGGTCGAGGAGACCGTCGCGATCGCCGACAAGATCGCGGCGATGCCGCGCTTCGGGCTGGCGCTGGCCAAGAAGGCCGTCAATCAGGCCGAGGATCGCATGGGCATGCGTGACGTGATGGACGCCACCTACGCTCTCCACCACCTCGCCCATGCCCACAACGCGCTGACCACCGAGGATCACCTCGCCGGACAGGACGCGAAGTCGATGGCCAAGGGGCTGCGCTGATGGAGCTCGCCTTCTCGGCCGCCGAGGAGGCGTTCCGCGCCGAGGCCCGGGCCTGGCTGCGCGCCAACGTGCCGCGCGACCTGCCGCCGTCGGGAAGCGAGCGCGGCTTCGCGGCCCACGTGGTCTGGGAGCAGCAGCTCCACGCCGCCGGCTGGTCGGTGGTGGCCTGGCCCCGCGCGTTCGGCGGCCGCGACGCCTCGATCGTCGAGTGGCTGATCTTCGAGGAGGAGTACTACCTCGCCGGGGCCCCGCCGCGGGTGACGCAGAACGGCATCTTCCTGCTGGCACCGGCCTTGTTCGAGTACGGCACCGACGAGCAGCGGGCGCGGATCCTGCCGCCGATGGCCGCCGCCGAGGTGCTGTGGGCCCAGGGCTGGTCGGAGCCCGGCGCCGGTTCCGATCTGGCGGCGATCAGCAGCACCGCCACCCGCACCGACGGCGGATGGCTGCTGCGCGGCCAGAAGACGTGGAGCACGCGGGCGTCGTACTGCCACGCGATGCACGGGCTGTTTCGCACCGATCCGTCGGCGCCGCGCCACAAGGGGCTGACCTACTTTCTGGTTCCGCTCGACGGGCCGGGCATCCGCGTCAACGGCTTCCGGCGCCTCGACGGCGATCTCGACTTCGCCGAGATCTTCTTCGACGACGCGTTCGTGAGCGATCGCGACGTGCTCGGCCCGGTCGATCAGGGGTGGAAGGTGGCGATGGCGACCACCGGCTCCGAGCGCGGCCTGACGCTGCGCAGCCCGGGTCGGTTCTTGGCCGCAGCGGAGCGCCTGGTCGATCTGTACCGGCGAACCGTGTCCTTCGACTCGGCCGCTGCGCGGCCTCGCTCAGGACGAACGGGCGTCGCGGACGCGTACGATCGGGGGCACAGGGACGCGGTCATCCGGGCCTGGATGGATGCCCGCGCCTACCAGCTGCTCACGCTGCAGACGGTCACCCGCCTGGTCGCCGGCCAGACGCTGGGCGCCGAGTCGTCGGTGTCCAAGCTGGCCTGGTCCGAGCTCGATCTGCGCCTGCACCAGGCCGCGCTCGATCTGCTCGGGCCGATGGCCGAGCTCGGGCCCGACGCCCCGTCGGCCGTCGACGGCGGGGCCTGGCAGAAGGGCTTCCAGTTCGCGCTCGCCGGGCCGATCTACGCCGGCACCAACGAGATCCAGAAGAACGTGGTCGCCGAGCGCCTGCTCGGCTTGCCGAAGGACTGATCGCCGTGCGCTTCGCCTTCACCGACGAACAGCTCGAGCTTCAGCGCGTGGTGCGCGAGCTGCTCGGCCGCGAATGCCCGCCGGCGCGCGTGCGCGCGGCCTGGGATGCGGCGCCCGACACCCCGCTCGCGGTGTGGCCGCAGCTGGCGGCGATGGGCGTGGTCGGCATGACCGCGCCCGAACGCTTCGGCGGCCTCGGCCTCGACGAGCTCGATCTGGCGCTGGTGCTGGAGGAAACCGGCCGCGCCGCCCTGCCCGAGCCGCTACTCGAGCACACGGCGATCGCCATCCCGCTGATCGCCGAGACCTGCGACGAGGTGTTCTGCGACCGCTGGCTGGGCGCCGCCGCCGCCGGCCGCGCGGTGATCACGGTCGGCCTCGCCGGGGCGCCGTTCGTCGCCGACGCCGGCCGCGCCAAGCTGGTGCTGCTCGAGCACGACGACGAGCTGCACGCCGTCGAGCCGCGTCTCACCACGCTCACGGCAGAGCCGTCGATCGACGGCGCCCGCAAGCTCGCCCGGGTCGAGTGGACCCCGATCTCCGCGACCCGGGTCGCTACCGGTGCCGGCGCCCGCGCCGCCCTCGACCTGGCGTTCGATCGCGGCGCCTTCGCCACCGCCGCCCAGCTGATCGGCGTCGCCCGACGCCTGATGGACATGACCGTCGAGTACGTGAAGCTACGGACCCAGTTCGGGCGACCGGTGGGCAGCTTCCAGGCCGTCAAGCACCAGCTCGCCCTTGCCCACGTCGCCATCGAGCTGGCCCGGCCCTGCGTCCACCGCGCGGCCTACGCGCTCGCGCGTCGCGAGCCCGACCGCGCCGTCCACGTCTCGATGGCCAAGGCCTACGCCTCCGACGCCGCCGCCGGCGCGGCGCGCACCGCGCTGCAGTGCCATGGCGCCATCGGCTACTCGTTCGAGTACGACCTCCATCTGTGGATGAAGCGCGCCTGGGTGCACGCCGCCGCCTACGGCGACGCCGCCTGGCATCGCGCCCGCATCGCCACCGCCGTCCTCGACGGCGAGCCCTGAGGGCCTGGGAATGGACAACTCGTCCGTCCTCGCGGCCAATCCATCCCCGCTCGACCGCGATCACCGACCGCTTGCCCATTCCCAGGCCCTAGCAGGAGCTGTTCATGCCTGACGCGTTCATCGTCGAGGCCGTCCGGACCCCGGTCGGTCGCAAGAAGGGCGGCCTGGCCGCCGTCCACCCCGCCGACCTCGGCGCCCACGTCCTGCGCGCGGTGGTCGAACGCGCCGGCATCGACCCCGGCGTCGTCGAAGATGTGATCTTCGGTTGCGTCGACAGCATCGGCCCGCAGGCCGGCGACATCGCACGCACCTGCTGGCTCGCCGCCGGCCTGCCCGATCACGTACCCGGCGTGACCATCGATCGCCAGTGCGGCTCGTCGCAGCAGGCGCTGCACTTCGCGGCCCAGGTGGTGATGAGCGGCACCGCCGATGTCGTGGTCGCCGGCGGGGTCCAGAACATGACCATGATCCCGATCGGCGCCGCCATGACGTCGGCGCAATCGCTCGGTTTCAGCGATCCGTTCAGCGGCTCGAAGGGCTGGAAGGCGCGCTACGGCGACCGCATGGTGTCGCAGTTCCACGCCGCCGAGATGATCGCCGAGAAGTGGCAGATCACCCGCGACGACATGGAGGCGTTCGCCTTCGAGAGCCACCGCCGCGCCATCGCCGCCATCGACGCCGGCCATTTCACCCGCGAGATCGCGCCGCTCGGCGAGCTCACCGCCGACGAGACCCCACGCCGCGACACCTCGCGCGAGAAGATGGCGACGCTGCAGCCGCTGGCGCAGGGCGGTCGACTCACCGCCGCGGTGTCGAGCCAGATCTCCGATGGTGCCGCCGCGCTGCTGGTGGTCTCCGATCGGGCCCTCAAGACCCACGGCCTGCGCCCACGCGCCCGCGTCCACCACATGAGCGTGCGCGGCGACGATCCGATCTGGATGCTCACCGCGCCCATCCCGGCCACCCGGCACGCGCTCGAGCGGACCGGCATGCAGCTCGCCGACATCGACCTGGTCGAGATCAACGAGGCCTTCGCGCCGGTGGTGCTGGCCTGGCAGCGCGAGCTCGGCGCCGACCTCGCGCGCGTCAACGTCAACGGCGGCGCCATCGCCCTCGGCCACCCGCTCGGCGCCACCGGCGCGCGCTTGATGACGACGATGCTGCACGAGCTCGAGCGCCGCGGCGCCCGCTACGGCCTGCAGACCATGTGCGAGGGCGGCGGCCAGGCCAACGTCACCATCATCGAACGGCTCTAGGTTGAGCTGGCGCTGGCACCGACGCGCGATCGGCACCCTCGTGGTGGCCGGCGTGGCTGCATCCTGCGGCTCATCGGCGTCGCCGAGCTGCGAGGAGACGTTGTTCGGCGTCCCCAACGCCCGCACCGGCCTCGGCGACGATCGCTGCGGCCCGAGCTGCGCCTGCGACGACACCAGCTGGGCGGCGCCGGTCTACAGCGCCGCCGATGTCGCCGCGCTGCGGGCCTGGGAGCTGGTCGATCCGCCCGCGCTCCTGACCGCCGATCCGTACGCCAGCCCGGCGCCGCCGGTCGCCGCCGGCGTCTACTGCGCGGTGGTCCGCGACGCGAGTCCGGGCCGCTACCGGCTGACCACGTTCGCGAGCCGCGCCGACGCCGAGACCGCCGGCACCGTGCCGACCCATGCCGGGCCGTGCGGCCTGTGCTCGACGCTGGTCGATCTGGCGGTCTACATCGAGCGCCCGGATCTCACCGAGCCGGTCCGAGCCTGCGGCCTGGCGTTTCCGAGCGGCCCGGCCGCCGACCACATCCAGTGCTTGCGCGACCTCGGCTTCACCGAGCCGTGCGCCCAGATCTGGTACTTCAACACCGTCCACACCCGCGACCAGTGTCTCGGCCCGTGCCTGCTCGCGCTCGAGGCGTCCTACCACCTCCCCGACGGTACGCTCAACGAGTGCCTGCAGTGCGACGAGGTGCAGAGCGGTCCGGTCTTCAAGGCGATCGCCGGCCGCACCCGCCGCAACACCGGGGTGCCGTCGGCGATGTGCCGCCCGTGCAGCGAGGTCGAGCAGCTCGTGCACCGCTACTGACCCGCCACGGTTCGGGCCCTCAGTATCCCTGCAAGCGCGCGAAGCGGTCGCGATGGTAGGCCGCCGATCCGAACATGAGATCGGTGACCCGGGCGCGCTTGTAGTAGAAGCCGACGTCGAGATCGTCGGTGACCCCGATGCCGCCGTGCATCTGGACCGCCTCGCCGCTGACCAGCACGAACACGTCGGAGGCGCGGGCCTTCGCCGCGCTGACCAGGATGTCGGCGTCGGCAGCGCCGGTCTCGACCGCGACCAGGGCGGCGCGCACCACCGAGCGGGTCAGCTCGAGCTCGCAGTACATGTGAGCGGCGCGGTGCTTGAGGGCCTGGAACGAGCCGATCGCGACCCCGAACTGGTGGCGCTGCTTGAGGTACTCGATCGTGGTGTGGAAGACGGCGTCGGCGGCGCCGAGCATCTCGGCGGTGAGCGCGGCGGTGGCCCGCGCCAGCAGGCGATCGAGGAGCTCGGCGCCGCCACCGGGCGCGCCGAGGACGTTGCCGTCGGGGACCGCGACGCCGGCGAGGCGGACCCGCGCCGTCCCGCGGCTGTCGACCATCCCCAGCGGCTGGACCTCGACCCCGGCCGCCGAGCCGTCGACGACCAGCAGCACCAGGCCATCGCGATCGTCGGGTTCGCCCCATTCCCGGGCCACGACGATCAGCGCGTCGGCCGCGACGCCGTCGAGCACGAACGTCTTGTCGCCGTCGACGATCCAGCCCTCCCCCGATGGCGCCCGTCGCGCCGTGGTCCGGCACGTGTACGGCGCGAAGCGGCGGCCCTCCTCGAACGCCAGCGCCAGCAGGCGCTCGCCGGCGGCGATCGCCGGCAGGTACGCCTGGCGCAGCGCCTCGTCGCCGGCCGCCAGCGCCGCGGCGCCGATCACCGACGTGGCCAGCAGCGGCGTAGGCGCCAGCGTGCGGCCGAGCTCTTCCATCACCACCCCGAGCTCGACCAGCCCCAGCCCGGCGCCGCCGTGCGCCTCGTCGATGGCGATCCCGGCCCACCCGAGCTGCGCCATCTCGCGCCAGATCTCGCGGGACAGCCGCAGCGGCTCGCGGGCGTCGCGCAACCCGCGCAGGTGCGCCACCGGCAGGCGGCGCACCGCGAAGCCGCGCGCGGCGCGCTGCAGCTCGTCTTGCTCGGGGGTCAGCTCGAAACGGGCCATGTTCAGACTCAGTTCAATCTCGGGTTCAATCTCGGGTTCAATCTCGGGTTCAGTCCGGCAATCCCAGGACGCGCTTGGCGATGATGTTGAGCTGGATCTCGGTGGTGCCGCCCTCGATCGAGTTGGCGCGCGAGCGCAGCCACTCGCGGGTGATCTGCAGCTCGGCGGGCTCGAAGCCGGGCCCGTCCCAGCCGATGCCCTGGTATCCGGCCAGCTCGACACGCAGCTCCTTGCGCCGCTTGTTGAGCTCGGTGCCGTAGAGCTTGAACATCGAGCTGGCCGCCCCCGGGCTGCGCCCGGCCTTGGCCGCCTCGGCGCTGCGCTCGAGCGTGAGCCGGTTGCACACGAAGTCGAGCTCGGCCTGGATGACCCGATCGCGCAGCGACGGGTCACCGGTCCGGCGCAACATGGCCGGCAAGGTCTCGGCCTCCTCGGGCGCGCGGTCGCGCATGACCGAGATGATCGATCGCTCGTGCTCGAGCAGCTTCTTGGCGATCTGCCAGCCGCCGCCCTCGCGGCCGACCAGGTTGCCGGCCGGCACCCGCACGCCGTCGAAGCGCGTCTCGCAGAACGGCGAGCTGCCGCTGATGAGCGGGATGGGCCGCGTCGTGATGCCCGGCGTGGTCATGTCGATGAGCAGGAAGCTGATGCCGTCGTGCTTGGGCCCGTCCGAGTCGGTGCGGACCAGGCAGAACATCCAGTCCGACTGGTCGGCATGCGACGTCCACACCTTGGCGCCATCGACGACGTAGTGATCGCCGTGCCGCACGGCGCGGGTCGACAGGCTGGCCAGATCGGAGCCCGAGCCCGGCTCGCTGTAGCCCTGGCACCAGCGGATCTCGCCGCGGCCGATCGGCGGTAGATGTTCGGTCTTCTGGTCGTCGCTGGCGAACTCGAACAGCACCGGCGCCAGCATCCAGATCCCGAAGCTGACCAGCGGCGAGCGGCATCCGAGCGCGCGCATCTCCTCGTCGAGCACGCGGGATTCCTGCCGCGTCATCCCGGCACCGCCGTACTCGCGCGGCCACGCCGGCACGGTGTAGCCGCGCTCGACGCAGCGCTCGAACCAGACCCGGGCGTCATCGGACGGGAAGGTCCGCCGCCGTCCGCCCCACACCTCCTCGCCGGGCAGGAACGGCTTGCGCATCGACGCCGGACAGCTGGCCTCGAGCCACTCGCGCATGTCGAGGCGGAAGGCCTCGATGGCGGGCATGCCGGCCTGGCGGATGATCATCCGCCCCCCTTGGCCCGCGCCATGTCGAGCGCCAGATCCTCGATCAGGTCCTCCTGGCCGCCGATGGTCTTGCGCCGGCCCAGCTCGACGAGCAGATCGCGCGACGACACGCCGTAGCGGGCGCCGGCGCGTTGCGCGAACAGGAGGAACGACGAGTAGACGCCGGCGTAGCCCAGGATCAGCGCGTCGCGATCGATGCGCACCGGCACGTCCATCATCGGCACCACCAGATCCTCCGCCACATCCATCACCTTGTACAGGTCGACACCGTGAACAGCGCCCATGCGGTCGAGGACCGCCACCAGCACCTCGAGCGGCGTGTTGCCGGCGCCGGCGCCGAGGCCGGCCGCCGAACCATCGATGCGCGCCGCCCCGGCCTCGATCGCCGCCAGCGAGTTGGCGATGCCCATGCCCAGGTTGTGATGGCCGTGGAAGCCAACCTCGGTCGCCGGCGCCAGCGCCGCGCGCAGGGCCGCGATCCGGGCCCGCACGTCGTCGGGCAGCATGGTGCCAGCGGAGTCGGTGCAGTAGAGGCAGTTGGCGCCGGCGGCCTCCATGATCCTGGCCTGGGCGACCAGCGCCGCCGGCTCGATCATGTGCGCCATCATGAGGAAGCCGACGGTATCGAGCCCCAGCGAGCGCGCCAGCCCGAGGTGCTGGACCGCGACGTCGGCCTCGGTGCAGTGGGTGGCGACCCGGATCGTGGTCACGCCCTCGCCCGCCGCCATGCGCAGATCATCGACGGTGCCGATGCCCGGCAAGAGCAAGGCCGAGACCCGGGCCCGCTTCATGCGCGGCACCACCGCGCGCAGGTACTCCTGATCGGTGTGGAGCGGAAAGCCGTAGTTGATCGAGGCGCCGCCCAGGCCATCGCCGTGACTGACCTCGATCAGCGGCACGCCGGCGTCGTCGAGCCCGCTGGCGATCGAGATCATCTGCGCCAGCGTGATCTGGTGCTGCTTGGGGTGCATCCCGTCGCGCAGACTCATGTCGTGGAGCGTGACCTTGGTGCCGCGAAGTCTGTCCTTCGACTCGGCGCCAGGCGCCTCGCTCAGGACGACCGGGATGGGGGCGCTCACGACGACCGGGATGGGGGCGTTCACGACGACCTCCCCAGCGCGCGCTCGGCCCACACCTCGCCGGTGCGCAGCGCGGCCGCGGTCATGATGTCGAGGTTGCCGGCGTACGGCGGCAGGTAGTCACCGAGCCCTTCGACCTCGACGTACGTGGTCACCCGGCGGCCGTCGAAGACCGGCCCGTTCTTGAGCCGGTAGCCGGGCACGTAGCGTTGCACCTCGTGGACCATGGCGCGCACGCTCTCGGTGATGGCGGTCACGTCGGGCTCGCCGGCGGTCAGGCAGTGGATGGTGTCGCGCATGATGAGCGGCGGCTCGGCGGGGTTGAGGATGATGATGGCCTTGCCGCGCCGGGCGCCGCCGAGCTTCTCGACCGCCGCGGCGGTGGTGCGCGTGAACTCGTCGATGTTGTTGCGGGTCCCCGGGCCGGCCGAGCGCGACGCCACGGTGGCCACGATCTCGGCGTACTCGACCTCCTGCACCCGGCTGACCGCGGCCACCATCGGCACCGTGGCCTGGCCGCCGCAGGTCACCATGTTGACGTTGCGCACGCTCGCCGTCAGGTGTTGCTCGAGGTTGATGGGCGGGATGCAGTAGGGGCCGATCGCCGCCGGCGTGAGGTCGACGACCAGCACGTCGTGCTCGGCGAGCCGGCGCCAGTTCTGGTGATGGGCGTGGGCGCTGGTGGCGTCGAACACCACCGCGATGCGATCGGTGGCGAGGTGCGGCACCAGGCCGTCGACACCGTCGGCCGTGGTCTTGACGCCCAGCGTGCGGGCCCGGGCCAGGCCGTCGGACGCCGGGTCGACGCCGACCATCCACACCGGATCCAGGATCGCGCTCCGCTTGAGCTTGTAGAGCAGATCGGTGCCGATGTTGCCCGACCCGATGATCGCCGCGTTGACCTTCGTCATCTGGTGCTCGTGTTCCTAGGGTTCCTGGCCGCCTACGTGAACCGTACCGTCGCGCCGCCGACGCCGGGGATGTCCATGTGCATCCAGTCGCCGGGGATCACCGGCTCGAGCGGGACCAGCGAGCCGCTCAGCACGATCTCGCCGGCGAGCAGGCCGTGACCGAGCTCGCCGAGCTGGTTGGCGAGCCACGCCACGCACACCAGCGGCGACCCCATGGCCTCGGCACCGGTGCCGCGCGACAGCGGCCGGCCGTTCTTCTCGACCGTCACCTCGCAGGCCGGGAAGTCGAGCCCGTGCGGCGACGCCGGGGCGCCGACCAGGAACAGCCCCGACGACGCGTTGTCGGCCACGGTGTCCTGATAGCGGATCTTCCAGCCCTCGATGCGCGAGTCGACGATCTCGAAGCACGGCCGCAGATGATCGGTGGCCGCCAGCACGTCGGCCGGCGTCACGCCCGGGCCGCGCAGGTCGCGGCCGAGCACGAACGCCAGTTCGGCCTCGGCGCGGGGCTGGATGAGCTGGCTGCCGATCGGGACGTCGGCGCCCTCCTCGAAGCGCATGCGGTCGGTCAGCCAGCCGAAATCCGGCGTGTGGACGTCGAGCATCGTCTGCACGGCGCGGCTGGTGACCCCGATCTTCTTGCCGATCACGCGCTCGCCGTCGGCGAGCCGGCGCTCCAGCATCCGCCGCGACACGTGGTAAGCGTCGACGGTCGTGATGCCGGGCGCCCGCACCGTCAGCGGCGCAATCGTGGTCCGCGCCCGCAGCGCCTCGTAGAGGTGGTCGCCGTGGCCCTCGATCTGCGCGCTCGACAGGGTCACCGGCGGCTCACGGCTGGCCGAGGAAATCGAGGGTCTGGCGGTTGAACAGATCGGCGTGCTCGACCATCACCCAGTGGCCGCAGCGCGACAGCAGCGTCACGCGCGCATCCTTGCACTGCGTCGCCAGCGTCACCGCGCCGGTCGACGGGCAGAACTGGTCGTCCATGCCCCACCAGCCCAGCACCGGGCAGATCAGCTCGGCCAGCCGCGGCGACAGGTGCGGCACGCTCAGGCTGGCCATCACCCGTTTCGGCTGGTCGCGGGCGATGGCGACCCGCTCGTCGAGGGTCTGATCGTCCAGCAAGGTCGGATCGAAGAGCTGGAGGCCGAACACCGTGCGCATGGTGTCGCGGGTGATGCCGCCGGGTCCGAAGAAGACCTTCATCATGGTGCGGATGCCGGCCATCTTCATGTAGGCCTCGCGCTCCTCGAGGCCACCGGGCGCCATCAGCACCAGCTTGGTGATCCGCGCCGGCTCGTCGAGCGCGAGCTGGATCGAGACCGCGCCGCCGTGCGAGTTGCCGACCACCGCGCAGCGCTCGACGCCGAGCCGGTCGAGCAAGCGACGCACACCGCCGGCGACGAAGTCGAGCGTGTAGTCGGTGTCGGGCTTCGACGAGTAGCCGAAGCCGAGGTTGTCGACGACGATGTTGCGATAGCCGCGCTCGGCGAAGAACGGGAAGTTGTTCTTGAAGTTGCTCCAGCCGCTGGCGCCGGGCCCCGAGCCATGCAGCCACACCAGCGCCGGGCCGCTGCCGACGTCGTGGTAGTGCATGCGCAGGCCGTCGCCGATGTCCTGGTAGGTGCCCTCGGGCACGCTGGCCGTGCTCATTTCGCGTCCTCCGGTCGTTTCCGCCGCGGCGCGTACCGCTCCGGCGGGTGGTGACCCCATTCGCTGATCCGGTCGTGCACGGTCGGCTCCCAGGTCGCGTCGTCGACCAGCCGACCGCCCCAGCCGAACTCGAACTGGAAGCCCGACGGCGTGAAGGCGTAGAACGACACCATGCGGTCGTTGGGGTGGCGACCCAGCATCTGCGCGATGCGGACGCCAGCGGCGACCGCGCGATCGAGCGCGGCACCGACGTCGTCGAGGCTCTTCACCTCGAGCAGGAAGTGGTGCAGGCGCTTGGCCTGCGCACCTCCGAACGCCAGCGAGTGGTGGCGCGGGTTGGTGTGCAGGAACGTGATGTCGACCGGGTGACCGTAGAACTCACACACGATGCGGTCGCTGAGCCGGAAGCCGAGCAGGTCCTGATAGAACGCCGCGGTCGCCGCCGGCTCGGGGGCGCTGATCACCAGGTGGCCGAGGCCATGCTCGTCGGCGACGAAACCCGAGCCGGCCAGCGCCGACACGAACCGGGTCTCGCCGCGGGCCGGACCGAACACGATCTCGACCCGGGTGCCGCCCGGATCCTGGAGGTGGACCAGGCGCACGACCTGCCGCGCCGCGGCCTGGTCGGCGCTGCCCTCGGTGACCTCGTGTCCCGCCGCGCGCAGCCGCGCCGCGGTCGCATCGAGCGCGGCCTCGTCGGCGACTTCCCAGCCGATCGCGGCCAGGTCGTCGGTGACCGCGCCCGGCGATCCGGAGGTCACGAAGAACCGCTGGGCATGACCGTCCATGCGCAAGGACAGCCCGCCGTCCCAGCGCCGCGCGACCTCGAGGCCGAGCACGGCGGTGGCGAACGACTCCCAGGCCACCAGGTCGCTGACCTCGAAGGCCAGGTAGCCGAGCTGCGAGATCAGCGGGGCGCTCACACGAAGTAGTCCGTGTTCTTCTGGCCCAGCAGCACGCCGCCGAGGTTACGCGATGGCTTCTCGGGATTGTTGGCGTAGTGGGCGCGCGCCGCGTGGATGTCGAGGAAGGCCCGCTGCAACAGGCTGCCGTCGAAGATGGCGCGCCCGCCGCTCTCGGTGAACAGGGCGTCGACGACCTCGGCCGAGCGCACCACCGCCATCGACGAGTCGAGCCGGAACTTGAGCCGGCGTTCGATGGGCAGCTCGGCGCCGGCCCGGACCTGGGCCATCATCTCGTCGAAGTTGCGGTGCAGCTGACCGCGCAGGTCGTCGATCACCGCCGCGGCCTGCGCCGCCACGGTCTGCGCCGACGGATCGAGCGCGACCTTGGCGCCGTCCGAGGCCGCGATGCGCGACGCCGTGTTCTTGCGATAGGCGTCGAGCGCACCCTGGGCGATGCCGATCGCCGTGGTCGACACCGAGCGCACGAAGACCTGGCCGAACGGCAGCCGGTAGAGCGGCGCCTTGTTGATCTCGTTGCCGGGGCTCGAGCGCTTGTAGCCATCGACGAGCTTGTGGGTGCGGTGGTCGGGCACGAAGACGCCGTCGACGACGACGTCCTTGCTGCCGGTGCCCTTGAGCCCCATGACGTGCCAGTTGTCCTCGATGCGCCAGTCCTTGCGCGGCACCAGGAAGGTGCGCATCTCGGGCGGACCGGCCTCGCCGGAAGGCGGCGGCACCAGGCCGCCGAGGAACGCCCACTGGCCATGATCGCAGCCGCTCGAGAACGACCATCGCCCCGAGAGTAGAAACCCGCCCGGCTCGCGCGTCACCTTGCCGGTCGGTGCGTACGACGACGAGATCAGCGTGCCGGTGTCCGCGCCCCAGACCTCCTCCTGGGCCTCGAGCGGGAACAGCGCCAGCTGCCAGGCGTGGACGCCGAGCACACCGAGCACCCACGCGCTCGACGCGCAAGCGGCGCCGATGGTCGCCTGCACGTCGTAGAACACCTGCGGGTCGACCTCGAGCCCGCCCCAGCGCGCCGGCTGCAGCATGCGGAAGAAGCCGGCGTCGCGAAACGCGGCGATGGTGGCGTCGGGGACGCGACGCAGGCGGTCGGCCTCCGTGACTCGCTCGGCGAGCGCCGGCTGCATCGCCACCGCGCGGGCGCGCAGCTCGGCCGGCGTCGGCCCGGAGCCCGCCGCCGCGCTCACGGCTCGCCTCCGCCCTCGCTGCGCTTGCCGGGCGTGTACGTGACCGGGATCTGCTTCACGCCGTTGATGAAGTTGGAGCGCAGCCGGCGGACCGGGCCGTCGAGCTCGATGTCGGGCATGCGGGCCAGGATCTCCTCGAACATGACGCGGATCTCGAGGCGGGCCAGGTTGAGGCCCAGGCACGAGTGCTGGCCGATGCCGAACGCGATGTGCTCGTTGGGCTCGCGCGCCACGTCGAAGGTCTGCGGGCTGGCGAAGACGTCCTCGTCGCGGTTGGCCGACGTGTAGTAGAGGACGACCTTGTCGCCCTCCTTGATCTTCTCGCCGCGCAGCTCGACGTCCTTGGTGGCGGTGCGGCGGAAGTGGATGACCGGGGTCACCCAGCGCAGCATCTCCTCGACCGCGGTCGGCAACAGCTGGGGCTCGGCCAGCAGGCGGGCCCGCTGCGCGGGGTTGTCGATCAGCGCCAGCATGCCGCCCGAGATCAGATTTCGCGTGGTCTCGTTGCCGGCCACCGCCAGCAGCAGGAAGAAGCCGTCGAACTCCATCTCGGTGAGCTGCTCGCCGTCGACCACGGCGTTGATCAGCACCGAGGTCAGGTCCTTGCCGTCGCCGCCCTTGCGGCCCTCGGCGAGCTGGTTGGCGTAGCTCCACATCTCGGCGGCCGCCTCCTGGGCGTCCTCGAGCGAGGTCTGGAACTCGGGGTCGTCGAAGCCGATCAGGCGATTCGACCAGTCGAACACCAGGTGGCGGTCCTCCTGGGGCACGCCCATGATGTCGGCGATCACCACCAGCGGCAGCTCGGCGGCGATCCGGGTCACGAAGTCGCAGCGGCCGTCCTCGATGACCTCGTCGACGATCGTGCGCGCCGCGCGGCGGATGTACTCCTCCATGCGGGCGATCTGGCGCGGCGTGAAGCCGGTCGAGGTCAGGCGCCGGAACTTGGTGTGCTGCGGCGGATCCATGTTGACCATCAACATGCGGATCACGTCGAGGCTGTCGGGCGGGTAGTCCTTGATGTTGGTGCCGCCGCGCCACGACGAGAAGGTCGCCGGATCCTTGGAGATGGCGACGATGTCGCTGTACTTGGTGATGGCCCAGAACCCGACCCCGTCGGGTGGCTCGGCGTGGAAGCTCACCGGACGTTCGGTGCGCAGCACGTGGAAGGCGTCGTGCGGCACGCCGGCGACGTAGATGTCAGGATCGAAGATGTCGAGGTTTCGGGTCCCCATCGCCGTCGAATAGAACATGTTTCATCAGGGGTGACAAGCGCGATTAGAACGTGTTCTACTTTCGGCCATGGAGCCCGCCATGTCGCCTGCTGGCAACCTGCTCGTCGAGCGGGACGGTCACGTCGTCACCCTGACCATGAACCGTCCCGAGGCCCGCAACGCCCTCGATCTCGAGATGCTGGCCCGCCTCGCCGACGCCTGGGATCTCGTCGACGGCGACGACGAGGTTCGCTGCGTGATCCTGACCGGCGCCGGCGGCCACTTCTGCTCCGGCTCCGACCTGAAGCAGATGCACAACCCGCCCGTCAACGAGTGGTCGGCGCGCTTCAAGACCGACCCCGACCTGCACTGGAAGGCGTTCCTGCGCCACCGCCGGCTGGCCAAGCCGCTGATCGCGGCCGTCGAGGGCTACGCCATCGCCGGCGGCACCGAGATCCTGCAGGCCACCGACATCCGGGTCGCCGGCCAGTCGGCCAGGTTCGGTGTCTCCGAGGTCCGCTGGGGCCTGTTCCCGCTCGGCGGCTCGACCGTCCGCCTGCGCCGCCAGGTGCCGTACACCGTGGCCATGGACATGCTGCTCACCGGCCGCCACCTCGGCGCCGACGAGGCCAAGGCCATCGGCCTCATCGGCCGCGTGGTCCCCGACGGCCAGGCGCTGGTGGAAGCGAAGAAGATCGCCGCCGACATCGCCGCCAACGGCCCCTACGCGGTGCAGATGATCAAGCGCTCGGTCCAGGAGACCGAGGGCCTGCCCGAGGCCGAGGCCCTGAAGATCGAGCTCGACCTGGGCTGGAAGGTCTTCAACTCCGAGGACGCCAAGGAAGGCCCGCGCGCCTTCGCCGAGAAGCGCAAGCCGGTGTTCAAGGGCCGGTGAGCGGCGGCGCCGCAACCAGCGCGTGCCGGCGCCGTCACAGCCGATGGCGCGCCGCGCACCATGTCGATCTGCTCGGCAACGCGTGCCCGTGCGCCACGCCAACCGCGGCCGTGTGGAGCCAGGGAGATCCGGTCGACTGCGACTGACGCTAGAGGATACCGTGCAAGCTCAACTCGAGGTCGCGTGGCATCAGCCCGAGCAGGCTCTCGACATCGGCGTCGGCGGCGTGTAACTCGCTGCGGACGTGGGCGCGGGCGGCGTCGAGCACGCTGGCGCGAGCGGCGGCCAGCCAGCGACTGACGGTGCTCTTGTTGACGCCGTACATGCGACCGATCGCCTCGAGCGCCAGGCCATCGACGTAGCACAGGCGCAAGAGCGTGCGGTCGCGCGGCGGCAGACCGGCGATCGCGGCGCGAAACCCGGCGGCGACCAGCGGCTGGTAGCGCGCCCGCATGATCGCCAGCTCGGGACTGAACTCGCCGGTGCGCGCCAGCGTGTCGAGCGCGTCGTCGTCACCTCCGACCACACCGGCGTCGCGGTGCCAGGTCGCGTGCTCGCGCAGCGCGATGACGCGGACCCAGGCGCCGAGCGGGCCGCGGCCGGAGTAGTCGGCGATGCGCGGCGGCGCGCCGTCGCGGCCGACCAGTGCGCGAGCGCGGACGCGCTGGCGGACCTCATCGATCACCGCGCGATCCTTCTCGTGCGCGCCCAGCCAGGCACCGACCCGGGCAATGTGGTCGGTCTCGAAGCGGCGGACGGCGGCGACGCCGCCGCGCGCACACGCGATGGCGAGGTAGACATCGGACGCTTCGAGATCCGCGACGGCGATGCCGAGCGCGAGGCGGGCCTGGATGGCGGCACGGTAGACATCGTCCGCCACCTCGATGTCGGGGAACGCGGCGCGCGCGGCGGCGAGCCAGGTTTCCACGAGGTCGGACGTGCCCACGGCTCCATCATGGCATGATGCGTCGGTGGCGGATTGCCCCAGCGAGGACACGCTGCTGGCCCTGAGTCGAGGCGGCCTCGCGGGTGAGGTTCTCGACCAGGTGATGGAGCACCTCGACCGTTGCGAGATCTGCCGCAAGGTTGCGGCGGCGCTGGCCGCTGACACCCCGCTCGCCGGTGAGGCGGCGATGATCGGCCGCTACCAGCTGCTCGAGCCGATCGGCGCCGGCGCCATGGGCGTGGTGTTCGCCGCCTACGATCCCGAGCTCGATCGCAAGGTGGCCGTGAAGGTGCTGCGCCGCGACCGCGGCGGCGACGGCGGCCGCGTCCTCGAGCAGCGCCTGGTCGGCGAGGCGCGGGCGCTGGCGAAGCTCGCCCACCCCAACGTGATCGCCGCCTACGAGGTCGGGCGCCACGACGGCGAGGTCTTCCTGGCCATGGAGATGGTCACCGGGTCGACGCTGACGCACTGGCTGGCGGCCGAGCCGCGCCCCCGGCGCGAGGTGATCGCCGCGTTCCTGCAGGCCGGCCTTGGCCTGGCCGCCGCCCACGACGCCGGCATCATCCACCGCGACTTCAAACCCGACAACGTCCTGGTCGGTGACGATGGCCGCTTGCGGGTCACCGACTTCGGCCTCGCCAGCGGCGGCCTCTCGAGCGGCGCCAGCCCGAGCGGCGTCCTCGATGAAGTCGCGCTCACTCGCACCGGCGCGCTGGCCGGGACGCCGGCGTACATGGCGCCCGAGCAGCTCGAGGGTGCGTCGGCCAGCCCGCGCAGCGATCAGTTCGCGTTCGCGGTCGCGCTGTGGGCGGCGCTGTACGGCGTCCGACCGTTCGCCGGCGCGACGGTGCCGGCGCTGGCGCTGTCGGCGCGCGCCGGCCGCCTGCGCGTGCTGCCCGAACGCGACGTGCCGGCCGGGTTGCGCAGGGTGCTCACCCGCGCGCTCGCCGCTGATCCCGCCGCTCGCTGGCCGGAGCTGCGCGCGCTCCTCGAGGCGCTGGCGCCCTATGCACGGCCAACCGCGACCCGGCGGCGGATCGCCACTGCCGCCGTACTGGCGATCGTGCTGAGCGGCGGCGTCGGGCTCGGCCTGACTCAGCGACCGACGGCGCCGAGCTGTGATATCGGCGCTGCGGCCGCCAGCATCTGGGATGCCGACCACCGCGCCGCCGTCGAGCACGCGTTCACCGCGGTCGCACCTGGATCGACGTCGGCCATCATCACGGCGATCGACTCCGCGCTGACCGGCTATCGTGACGCCTGGGCCAGCGCCCGCGACGAGGCCTGCCGGCTCGGCGCCGCCGCCCCGGGGCGCACCGCGTGCCTCGACCTGCAGCGGCTCGAGGTCGACGCGCTGGTTCGCCTGTTCCGCGCCGCCGACACCGGGATCGTCGACAGCGCGATCGGCGCCGTCGGCGCGATGCCCGATCCGGCCGCGTGCGCGCGGAACCGCGTCGCCGCGCCAGTCAGCTCGGATCCGGCGACCGTCGCCCAGACCAGCGCGCTGGTGGGGCGGCTAGCCGAGGTCAAGGCGCTGCGCCTCACCGGACGCTTCCAGGCCGCCGCCGACGGCGCCGAGGCAGTGCGCCGCGACGCCGACGCCGCCGGGCTCGCCGGCGTGCGCAACCGCGCCGTGCTCGAGGCTGCCAACGCGCGTGACTGGGTCCAGGTCGACCGTGCGGTCGTCGACTACCACGACGTGATCGAGCGCGGGCTGATCGAGCACGACGACGAGCTGCTGGTCGACGCCCTGCTCGGGCTGACCTTCTCCCATGTCCGCTCGGGTCACCACGAACCGGGAGCGCTGGCCGCGGTGCTCACCGCCGCCGCCATCGAGCGCATCGGTGGCGACCCGGAGCGCGAGTCGGGTCTGGCCCAGGCCCTGTGTCTGCGAGCGTGGCGGGTCGGCAAGGACCTCGCCGCTGGCCGCATGATCTGCGAGGACGCGCGCCGCAAGATCATCGCCGACGGCGGCGCCGACGACTTCCGGCTGGTCGAGCTCGAGACCGAGACCGGCAACCTTGCCTTCCTGCAAGGCCGCTACGACGACGCGATCGGGCACTACCG
This sequence comes from Myxococcales bacterium, assembly GCA_947483555.1. Lineage (GTDB taxonomy): Bacteria > Myxococcota_A > Polyangia > Haliangiales > Haliangiaceae > UBA2376. Next base: position 20,971 of record CANKMW010000031.1, on the reverse strand, counting down.
CGCCGCGATCACCGGCTTCACGCGCCTCTACGGCCCCGACAATCCGCGCACCGACCCACCGCTCGGTAACATCGCGGAGGCGATGGTCCGGCTCGGACGGGGCGCCGAAGCGGTGGCGATCTACGAGCGGCTGGTGGCCAGGACTCCCGACTCGGCAGCGTTCTTCGACGGCCTCGCTCAGGCCAGGCGGCAAGGCGGCGACCATGCCGGCGCGCTGGCGGCGCATCAGCAGGCCGCGGTGCTCGGAGCCCGAACCGGCTTCGCGCAGGATCGTTGCTGGGGCGAGGTCGGCACGGTCGAGGATCTGATCGCGCTGGCGCGCTTCACCGAGGTGCCGGTGGCGCTCACCCGCGCGCAGGCGGCCTGTGACCATGCCGGCATGCCGGTCGACCGCGCCCGCGTCGAGTTCGCGCGGGCGAAGCTACGGGACCACGCCGGCGACCACCGGGGCGCCAGCGCCGCCGCCAGGTCGGCGGTTGCGCTCGCGACCGAGGCCGGCGACGCCGCCGGGCCGGGCGCTGAGCTCAAGACCGTGATCGAGGCCTGGCAACGCACCCACCAAGCCCACTGATTTCACTGGGCGTTCTCGATCGGTGCAACAGAACCGGGATCGGGCGTCACGGAGGCAAGGAGCCTGCCATGCAACGCCTCATCGGACCGATCCTGTCGATCCTCGCCCTCGTGTTCACGCTGGCCGCCTGCGGCGGCGGCGACGATGGCGTCGACCCCACGCCCGATCCGGCGCAGGGCACCTATACCGGCGTCCTGGTCACCGAGGACGGCCTCGAGGCGACCCTGGAGATCACGCTCGCGGCCGGCGCCTCGGCACGCACGACGCTCGACGTCGGCGACCGCCGCAGCGAGCGCCATGGCCATGCGCTCCCGGTGACCGGAACGGCGACGGTCAATCTGCCGGTCGGCACCGCGACCATCACGGGCAGCTACGACCCGCACACGATGGTGCTGACGGCCTCGATCGCAACACTCGGCATGACCATCGACGCCGGGTTCGATGGCACGCGAATCACCGGCTCGATCACGATCAGCGGTTCGCCCCCGCGCACGATCCCCATCGACTTCATGCCGACCCGCGGAACCTCCGTCACCGCGTACTGCGGCGACTTCACGAGCGCGCGGCGCGGCACGATCACCGTGCTGGTCGCCAGCAGCCTCGGCCTCGCCGGTGGTGCCTTCGTCGCCACCGACGGCCAGGCGCCGTACGGCAGCATCGTGGTCGGCACCGTCACGGGCGCCACGGTCAACCTGACGACCCCGGCCGGCGCCGCCGTCACGACCGGCACCATCACCGGCGACATGATGACCGGCCCATGGAGTCACGGCGGCGCCAGCGGCACGTTCACCTCCGCCCTGTCACCGTGTCCGCGCCCGCCGCCGGCCGCCACGATCACCTCGGTCGGCATCTCCGCCAGCCGGCTGACCGTGCCGTCGGCCGAGACCGCGACCCTGACCGCCACCGTGCTGGGCACCGGCCCGTTCTCGCCCGCGGTCACCTGGAGCCTCGTCGGCAGCGGCACGCTGTCGGCGCCAGCCGGCAGCACGGTCACGTACACGGCGCCGACAGTGACCGCCACCACCACCGTCACGGTCACCGCGACGTCGGCCGCCGACGTCACCAGGAGCGACACGGCGACCTTGACGATCACACCAGCGGGGACCGCCGCGCTTGGCCCACTGTCGACGGTCGCCGGCGGCGGCGCCAGTCATGCCATCCGGACCACGGGCACCGGCGGCACCGGCGGCACCCTGTGGGCGTGGGGATCCAACATGTTCGGCATGCTCGGCACCGGCGAGCCCGACACGGCGACCCACACGACACCGGTCCAGATCGGCACCGCGACCGACTGGGTGTCGGTGGTCGGCGGCGTCTTCTTTCGCCTCGCCCTCAAGCGCGACGGCACGGTGTGGGCGTGGGGCTTCGAGCAGGATGGTGAGCTCGGCGACGGCGGCACCGCCAACAGCACGGTCACCACGCCGACGCAGATCCCCGGCCTGACCGGGGTGATCTCGATCGGCGCCGGCGACTTCCACGCCTTCGCCATCAGATCGGACCGCACGCTGTGGGCGTGGGGCGCCAACCACCAGTTCCAGTGCGGCCGGACCACGCCGGCGTCGGTGCTGACCCCGATGCAGGTCATGGGCATCACCGACGTGCTCGCCGTGACCGGCGGCAACAGCCACTCGCTGGCGATCGCGCGCGACAGCCAGGTCATCGCCAAGGTGTGGAGCTTTGGCAGCAACTTCGAACGCGAGCTGACCGGCACCGGCGGTCATCGCGCCACACCGGAGGCGGTCGCGGCGCTCGGTAACGTCACCCAGATCGCCGCCGGCATCAACGTGTCGGCGGCGATCGCGGGCGGCACGCTGTTCACCTGGGGCAGCGGAAACAACTTCCATATCGGCGGCGGCTCCAACCCGCAGACGATTCCCTTCAACACCGGCATCAACGACGCCACCGGGCTGGCCATCTCGACCTACGAGACGTTCGTGATGAGGTCCACCGGTGAGCTGTGGGGCGCCGGCGCCAACCTGTACGGCTACCTCAACGGCATGGCCGGCACGATCCGGCCGACGTTCGTGCATGTGACGGCGGCCACCGGCATCCGCCATGTACTCAGCACCGGCCAACGCGTGCATCTGCTGGCGCCCAACCGATCGCTGTCGGTGCTCGGCGACGGCACGACCACAGAGGTCGCGACCGACGTCCGCCTGCCCGACGATCCGAACCCATGACCGCGGCTTACGATTTCGCTGCAACGACCACCGCCACTCACGTCATCCGGCTGCCATGAACCAAACCAGCCTATCGTTCGCGCTTTTCTCCGTCGTGACCGCATGCGCCGCGGCCGCCCCGGCGCCGCTCGCACCGGCTCCCTCGCCAGCGCCGGCGGCGCCAACCGGTCCCCGGATGATCCACAAGGGCGAGCAGCTCGAGGCGGTGCTGCACCTTGGTGAGACCCACATCTACACCATCGAGCTGGCGGCCGCCGAGATGGTCCGGTTCATGATCGAGGGCGAGTCGGGGCGCAACGTCGATGGCAAGGGCTGCGGCAACTGGGGCTGGGCCTGGCATACGCCCGCGGACCAATGGATGACCGGCAACCCGCTGGGGCTGGCCCCCAACGAGGACGGCACCGGCCTTCGCCCCGCCGAGCCGATCGAGGTTGGTGGCCGCGTTCCCGAATCCGGCGAGTTGGTGGGACATGGCGGGCTGTGGGCGCTCCACGTCGAGGCCGACGGGGTCAACTGTGGCGAGATTCGCTACCGCGTCGCCGCCGAGTGATCCGCGCTATCGCCCGTTCAGCAGGGCGAGCACCTCGGCGGTGGCGGCGATGCACTCGTCACCGTGGCGGCGGATACCCGACGTCCCGAGGTCGACCGTGCCGTAGAGTCCAGGGCATGGACCGCTCGTCGAGCGCCGGGCAGCGATGCCACGACTGACTGCGATCGTGACGCTGGCGATCATCGCGACCGGGTGCGGCGATGACGGCGGAGCCGCGCCGATCGATGCCGGTCCCGAGGGCCCGGCCCTGGAGGTCCCCGAGATCATCGCCCTGCCCTACGTCGCGGCCGGCACCGGGGCCACGTCGCTCGACGTCACGATCCGCAATCCCGGCACCGAGGACGCGGCCGGCGCCGGCGGCGCCGACCTGGTCTGGCAGCTCGCCGGCGATCCCGACCTCACGATCGTCGCCGCGCCCACCGTCGTGCCCGCCGGCGGACAGGCGACCTTGACCGTGCGATGGGCCGGCGCCGCGGCCCCGGAGGTTGCCGCGGCCACGCTCTCCGTCGACAGCAACGCCGGCGCGCGCACCGCCGAGGTGTGGGGCGTGGCCGGCAATCCGGCCTTGCCGCCGGCGACGTTCGAGCCGGTCACCGGCGCCGGCGGCACCGTGATCGGCGCCAGCGCGGTGGTGGTCATGCCGACCGCACCCTTCCCGGCGCCCGGCCGCCCGTGGGCCGACGCGCGCGTGCACGTGTTCGTGCCGGCCGCGTACCGCCAGCGTGACGCGCACGATCTGATCGTCCACTTCCACGGCCACAGCACCACCATCGACGCCACCGTGCCGGCCCACCGCTACCGCGAGCAGGTGTGGGCCAGCGGTGTCGACGCCGTGCTGGTCGTGCCCCAGGGACCGGTCAACACGGCCTCGGGTGACTTCGGCAAGCTGGCCGATCCGGACGGCACCGCAGCGTTCCTCGACGAGGTGATCGCGGTTCTCTACCGCGCCGGCGTGATCACGCGGCCGGTGGTCGGCGAGGTGGTCCTGACCTCGCACTCGGGCGGCTACGCCGCGGTGGCCGCCAACCTCGCGGCGGCGGCGCCGTTCGCCGTCCGCCAGGTCGACCTGTTCGACTCGCTCTACGGCTACCTCGCCACCTACCGCGACTTCGTCGTCGGCGGCGGGCGCCTGCGCTCGAACTACACCGCGGGCGGCGGCACCGACGCCAACAACATGACGCTCACGACCACGCTGACCGGCGCCGGGGTCGCGGTCGCCACCACGCTCACCCACGCCACGCTGCGCGACGCCGCCGCGGTCATCTACTTCACCGCGGCGACCCACGCCGGTTCGACCCGCGACGATGGTGCCTACGCCGAGATGCTGCGCTGGTCACGGCTGCCGGGGCGGCGCGGGCCACGGGCCGAGCTGCGCACCGTCACGGCGGCCGCCGGCACGGCCACGGCGACCTGGCGTTCGCCTCCCGATCCCGACCTGACCGGATGGCGGATCGAGACCGCAACCGGCGATGGACCGTGGACCGCCGCGGCGGCGGCCAGCGCGACCGCGATCTCGGCCAGCTTCGCCCTGGCCGGCGCGGCGCGGGTCCGGCTGGTTCCGATCGCGGCTGGCGTGCTCGACGGCGAGGCCCAGCCCACCGACGCCTACGCCGTCGCGCCCGATGCCGCCATCCTCGTCGTCGACGGCTTCGATCGGGTCATCGACGGATCGTGGGGCGGCCTGGCCCACGAGGTCGCGGCGCGCGTCGGCCAGGCTGCCGGCGCGGTCCACACCGTCTCGAACGAGGCCGTGATCGAGGATGGCTTCGCGCTGGCGCCGTACCGGGTCGTGATCTGGCTGGTCGGCGACGAGTCGACCGACGATCACACGTTCACGGCGGCCGAGCGCGCCGCCCTCGACGCCTACCTCGCCGGCGGTGGCCACGTCATCCTGTCCGGCAGCGAGATCGGCTTCGAGCTCGGGCCGACCACCGCCGGCGCCTCGTGGCTGGCCGCCGTTGCCGGCGCCGTCCACGCCGCCGACGACGCCGGCACCGACCGGGCGTCGGGCAGCGGGCCGCTCGCCGCCGTGCCCGGGTTCGGCTTCGGCGGCAGCGCCGCGCCGTACCCCGAGGAGTTCCCGGACACGTTCAGCACCACCGCCGGCGGCGTGGTCGTGCTCCGCTACGCCACCGGCGGTGGCGCCGCGGTCGGGCTCGTCGGCCGCGCCGTGGTGGTCGGGTTCCCGCTCGACGTGATCGACAGCCCCTCCGATCTCGCCACGGTCACGACCGCGCTGCTCGCCTTCGTCGATCCGTGACCGGCCGTGCCGCGCTCAGTCACACGGCATGTACAGGCACTCGTGCTCGAACGGATCGGGGTCGCAGTCCATCCGGCACCGGATCTCGGTATCGTCGCAGTGGGCCATGCAGGCCTGGATCGCCGGCGAGCTCACCGTCGGCACGTCGGCGCACGAGTCGGCGCACGCGGCAGCGTCGGCCGCGACCTCGGCGGCGGTACGTGGGTCCTCGTCATGCTGATACTCGCCGTCGTCGTCGTAGTGCGCGCCCGGCTCCTTCGACTGGATGCAGTGCCGGATGCAGTCCGGGCTGGGACCCTCGATCGGCGCGCAGCGTTCGTCGCAGTAGCCGCGCAGGTCGTCGTCGGGCCCCCGCGGGACGGCGTACTCCTCGAGGCACCTGCTGACGCAGGTCGGGGGCGCCGCGGGCGCCGCTGGCGCCGCGGGTCCGGGCGCGGCGGGTCCGGGCGGGTGAGCGGCCGCGGGCGCGGCGGGACCGGGGGCCGACGTGCCACAGGCTCCCGACGGCAAACCGACGGCGAGCACCAGGAACGCGAGAGCCCTGGCGTTCACGGAGCGGTCGCCGGCTGGCAGCTCGACGTACCGCCGAGCGTGCAGGCCTTGTGGCGCAACCGGGCGGCCTTCGCGCCGCGGGCGATCTTGGCGCCGTTGAGGCACGCCACGATCATCCGGCCGTCGCAGGCGCGCGTGTAGGCGGCCAGCGCCTTGGCGACGCTCACGCGTACACCGTCGCCGCGCTCGAACATGGCCCCGACCGCGAAGCAGCTCGCCGGGTCGTTCGCGCGGCAGCCGCGCTGGAACAGCTCCAGGGGCGTTCGCTTGTCATGGCCGGTTCCGAGCGTGCGCCGCACGAAGCCGGCGGAGCGGCAGGCCGTCGCGTCGCCGAGATCGCAGGCACGGCTGTACAGGCGATCGGCGTCAGCGAGCTGCCCCTGGTCGGCGCGAAGCCCGGCCAGGATCGCGCACGACGGTGGGAAGCCGGTGTCGCAGTTCCGGCTGTCGATGACGTCGGCCTTTTCGGGGCTGGCCTCGACGCCATGACCGGCTCGAAAGTCGCCGGCCATCTCGGCGCACGCCACTGGCTGGTCGTCGTCGCAGCCACGGACGTGTGCGGCGTGCTCGGATTGCGCATCCGGGGCCCCGACCGCGAGCGCCTCGCCGAGCTCCTGCAACCTGGTGCACGCGGGGGCGCCGCCCAGCGCGCACGCGACTTGCCAGGCGGCGCGCGCTTCGGCTGCGCGGCCCTGATCGTCATGCCAGTAACCGAGCTGCGAGCACCCGGTCGGATCGCGCAGCTTGCACGCCTTGACCAGGATCGTGCCCGCGAGCTCGTCATCGCGTGCCACGCCGCGTCCGACCCGGAGCCGCGCACCGTACGTCCCGCAGCTCAGACCATCATCGAGCTCGCAGCCGCGCTTCCACACCAGCACGGCGCGGGCGTCGTCGCGCGGCACGCCCTGGCCGTACGCCAGCGCGAACGCCCACTGGTTGCAGCCATTACCGTCGCCCAGCTCGCACGCCGCGCGGTTGAGCTGGACGCCGCGGGCGACGTCGACCACCGTCGAGAACCTCCCTTCCCAGTAGACCTCGCCGAGGATCTGGCAGGCCGCCGCGACCTTCTGCTCGCATTGCGACGCCAGCGCGTCGCGCACCAGGCTGCAGGCGGCGGCATCGCCGCCCTCGCACCGCTTCGCGCAGTCGGCGATCGTCGCGCACCGCGGCTCGGCCGCCGCCGATGTCGCCGATATGACCGCCAGCGCCGCGGCCATCGCAACCAACACCAAGGTGCCCGCCCGCCGGCGCCTCGACGGTGGCCGGAGGCTTGAGCTGAGAGCGATTGTCACGCTTGCCCACGCCGTGAATGTGAGCCGGGCCCGCACCGCGCGCAGGCGAATCATGCCCGCCCCCGGTAGTACGCATACATCTCCGCATCCTCCCAGGCGTCCCCGAACGCGTCGAGCATATGCAGGAGGACCGCTGTGTGCCGTGGATCCGGCAGCTCCGCCAGCAGCCTCCGAACCTCATCCTCGACGGCTCGGTATCGCAGGGTGTTCATGCAGAACGCCACGAGTTCCCACGACAGAGCGCCACTGCGCACACCACCGACGAAACGCGCCTCCGCCGCAGGCTGGCACTCCGGGTTCTCGCGAACGAACGCAAGCAGCCGCACGAAGGCAGGCTCGAAATCTGAGGTTGACGCCCCGGCGTCGACAGCTCGGTTCGCAGCGTCGAACAGGTCATCCAGCCCCTCGCGCAGGAGCTTGCTGCCATCGCCGGTCACTTGGGTACCCATGCCGATCCGTTCCAGATCTTCTCGACGTACTTGCCCGTCGGGTCAAGACCGACGCGCCGAAATGCTGTCTCCGCGGCTGCACGCGCGCGTGCCCCGGCCGGCAAGTAGTGGCCGGAGGTGTTGTCGATGTAGCGGATCACTCCGTTCACAATTCTAACCTCCCCGGCTGCCTGAACAGGCCCACCTCCAGCAAGGTCGATGTGGCCGCCTCCGACACTTTTCGCCTGCCTGCCCAGAACGAGGCGCCCGTTCTCGTCCACGATATAGTTCAGCGTGCGGTTGAACGTTGTTCGCGACAACTGCTCGGGCTTGAATGTCTGCAGCGGCGTGTCGGTCACGTGCCCGGGGAAGTGGTTCTTGAATAGCTCATCTGATTGGGTTGCCGCGTCCGCTCCAGCCGACCGCGCTGAGGCGGCCGCCGGGCCCGAGCCGCTTCTGGCAACCTTCGCCGCCTCGTCTTCAAACCGTCCGAAGCGGGCGAAGCGGCCGAGGCCCGCCGGCATCGGCAAGAAGAAGATCGCCGTCTCGCCAGTCGCCTGCTGACAGGCGTCGTCGCGATTTCCGTCCGCGCCGCACTGAGCGGCCAGCAGGATCGTGCCTGCGACATGGTCCACCACATCACCGAGGAAGGATGTCCCGCCGCCGTGGCGGTCGGCTTCCGGGATGCCAAACCCGTCGAGGATGCGGTCGTTCAGCAGGGCGGGCCAGGTCTCCAGGAACTTCACGACGCCCTTCAGCAACCCCAGCGGATCCCGCCACGCCAGCGGGCCGCTGTCGACGAAGGCGAACAGGTTGGCACCGCCGGCGAGGCCGATCGGATCCGGGGACAGGAAGCGGCCGAGGGTCGGCCTGTAGACGCGGGCGCGCATGTCGACCAGGCCGAGGCCGAAGTCGTGGGGCAGCCCGTGGTAGCCGAACGTCGACAGCGAGCTCACGGCCGGCAGGAGGCGGCCGGAGGCGTCGCGCAGCGTCGGCTCGCCGTAGGCCGAGTACGAGATCCACAGCCGGCCGATGCCGGCGTCGTCGGTCTGGGCGTAGACCGAGCCCTGCCGATCCTGGTGGAAGTAGCGGCGCGCGCCGCTGGGGTAGATCGTTGCCACCGGCTGATCGAGGCCCTCGGCGGCGACCGTGGTCTCGAGGTCGCCGGCGGGGCGCTTGAGCAAGGCGCGCTGGCCGCCGTCCCAGCCGTAGCGGGTGATCGCGCCGGTGGCGATGTCGGTCTCGGTGACGACCCGGCCGAGGGCGTCGCGCTGGTAGCGCCGCCCGCCGCCGGCCGCCGGCAACACCTCGGCGATCAGGCCGAGCGCGTCGTAGCTGTAGCTGTTGCTGCCATCGCTGGTGATCGCGCCGGTGGCGTCGGTGGTCACCGCCAGCGCGCCGATCGCGGTGAGCGCATCGCGCGCGTCGCGGCCGTAGCTGGTCGTCGCGGCGCCGACCCTACGGCTGGTCCAGTTGTTGCGGCCATCGAGCGCGTAGGAGGTTCGCGCCGTCGTCATCGCGCCGAGCGCGGTCTGGGTCGCCGGCCCCGGCAGGTCGGTCGCGCCGAGCTGGAACAATGACGACGCACCGGCCTGCTCGGCGGACAGGCGCCCCGCCCCGTCGATGCCGAACACGCGATTCACCGTGCCGACCGCGGTCCGGGCCCAGTGGCGGCGCGGCACGCCGTCGAGCGGCAGCTCCCATTCCTGGGCGGCGACCAGGGTGCTGCCACGGACCTCGCCGACCGCGGTGAGCCGGGACAGCGCGTCGTACGAATAGGTGCTGTCGATCCCGTTGCGTAGCCGCCGCTTGGTCGGGCCGCCGAGCCCGTTGTAGGTCCAGGTCGCGGTCGCCGGCGACTCGGCGCCCACCGCCAGCGAGGTCTGGCGGCCGAGCACGTCGAAGCCGCGCGTCACCGCGTGGGCGCCATAGGTCGAGGCCACCCGCTGGCCGGCGCCATCGTGGCGGTGGGTTCTCATCGCCGTGGTGCCGAGTACGCTATCGAACTCGTTGGTCGGGTTGCCGAGCGAGTCCCACGAGAAGCTGTTGCTGATCGCGGTCGTGGCCCCGTCACGGCGCGAGGCCGTGATCATCCGGCCCATGGGGTCATGGCTGTACGTCAGCGTGACGTCTTCGGCGATCGGAGCGTCGACGAACGCGCTCGCCAGCCAGCCGCCCGGCGCCCACGACAAGATCGTACGGACCCGGCGCGGATCCACCGTCGCCTCGACCAGCCCGGTCGCCGCGATGTACGAGGTCACCGTCGCGGCGCCGGTCGGGTCTTCCTCGTGGACGAGGCGGCCGAGCGCGTCGTATCCGAACTGCCACTTCGCCGCCGACTGACCGGGAGCCGCGACGCTGGCGCGCGACCGCACCCGGCCGTCGCGATCGAGCAGGACCTCCACCCGCTCACCGATGCCGTCGGGCAGCGTGGTGCTCACGCCGTGGACGCGGTCGAAGGCGTCGTAGCTCGGGGTCGTGACCACGCCGGTCGCCGAGGTCGTCGACAGCGGCAGGAACGGATCGAGCCCGGCCATCGAGCTCGTCACGCGGCGGACGCCGCCGACCTCGATCGCGGTCTCCGCGGTCTGACCGGCCGCGTTCAAGGTCGCGGTCTCGACCACCGGACCGCCGACCGCGGTCCGCGCCGTGCGCACCGTGCGACCGCCGTCCAAGAACGTGGTCTTGATCAGGCTGCCGTCGGGTAGCCGGACCTCGACGCCACGGCCGGCGCCATCGGCGCGCAGCCGCGTCGCTCGGCCGAGATCGTCGGTGACCGTCACCGTGCGCGCGACCTCGTCATACGCGTACGTGGTGCGCGCGACGCCGTCGCCGACCGCGCCCGGCGCCGAGAAGTGCCAGCGCAACTCCTCGCTCGGCCGACCGCGCAGGTCGTAGCGCAGCTCGACCGCGGCCATCAGCCCGAGGTCGCCCCAGGCCGGCGCGCGGTACCAGGTTCCCGGGAACCCGCCGTACACCGACTGCCAGGTCACGTTGCCGAGCACGTCGTAGCCGGTGAGGGTCTCGCCGCCATCGGGACGACGCTCGATGATGGTGCGACCGAAGCCGTCGTGCTCCCAGACGGTGCGCAGGCCGCGACCGTCGATCATCGCGGTCATGCGACCGCTGGAGTCGTACTCGTACGTCGCGACCGTGCCGGCCACGCTGGCGCCGCTGGCCCGCGCCGGGCAGGCGTCATCCCACGGCAGCGGCGAGGGTCCGAGGTCGCCGGCGACCACGGTGCGAACGCGACCCTCGCCATCGTGGGCGTACCGGGTCCGCAGTCCCTCCGCCGACACCTGCTCCAGCACGCGGCCGCCGTACCCGGTGAGCTGACAGCGGATCGCCGGCGGCAACGACGCATCGAGCGCGGTGTCGGTCGCCGAGACCAGGCCGCCGACGGTGGTGTACGCCATCGAGGTCCGACGCCGCGGGCCGGTGACCGTCACGAGCTGGGCGTCGTCGTCGTACGTGTACGCCTCGTGCCGCTCCAGCCCGTCGGCGTCCCAGCTCCGCGACTCGAGCAGCGGTCCGTCCCACGTGAAGCTCTCGACCAGGCCGAGCGGCGATGTGGTCCACGTCGGCCGTCCGGCCGCGTCGCTCTGCACCTCGGCGACGATCGGCGACGGACCGGTGGCATCGCTGGCGACGCTGCGCACGGTGCCGGTCGCGACGTCGTAGCCGATCCGGGTCACGGCGCCGTCGGGGCCGACGACCGAGGCCGGCATCGCGCGGGCGGCACCGCTGCCGCCGACCAGCGCGACCGCGGTCCGCGCGCCGTCGGCCTCGGTGACCGCGCGCAGATTCCCCTGCGCGTCGTACTCAATGCTGCGCAGCACGCGCGTGAGATCGCGCGGGTCGTACACCACGGCGAGCCGTGCCGGCGCCGCCGTCCAGCCGAAGCGCTGCCGGATCGGCGCCGGCGTCACCAGGCCCGGTCGCTGCGCCGGCAGCGACAGCACCTCGGTCAGGTTGCCGCGATCGTCGTAGCGCAAGCACTGGCGGGCGCCATCGGGGGCGAGGACCCCGGTGACGCGGCCGTCGGGGTCGTGGTCCATCCAGCGCGACGCGCCGGTCTCGTGGTTGACGGTGCGGATGAGGCGCCCGCGGTCGTCGGCGTAGTAGGTCCAGCGCGCGCCATGCAGATCGACGATCGCGGTGGCGTGCGCGGGCTTGGCCCCGGGCCCGGTCAGCCCGCTGCCCCAACTGGTCTCGAGCGGCACGGTCGGATCGCACGGCGGCTGGTAGACCGTGTCGGGCATGTCCTCGTCGATCCACGCCACGTCCGAGGGCGGCGTCAGCGGCGGGTAGTCGAAGGTGTCGTCCTGCGCGGTCTGGTGGAAGACGTAGACCGGCTCGTCCGGCGACGGCACCATCGGCGGGTTGACGAGCGGTGCGCTCAGCGCCGGGACGGTCAGGTAGAGCGCCTGGCTGCGCTTGGCCGCGGTCGCGGCCGCGCTGTCGCTCGGCGCGCGCGCGCGCAGGTAGAGCCCACTGTCCTTGGCGCCCAGCACGGTCGGTGCACGGACTGGCGAAAGCGGGTTCGACCGGAAGTGACTGCCGGTGATGGCGCCCTGGCCACCGGCCATGAAGGTCGCGGCGTCGAGGCCGCGCGCCTTGCTGGCGACCGGGGCGATCCACAGGTCGCCCTTGCAGGCCGTCTTCGGCTCCAGCTGGATCAGACCCGCGCCGATCCGCTCGACATGGAAGGGCGTGGTGCACGCGCCGGTCGCCGCCATCACGACCGCATCGGGCGCGCCCGGGTAGGCACGCACCGAGACGCCGTCGCCGAACATCGTCAGCCCTCCCGCTGCTGCCAGCTCCGCCAGCACGGCATCGTCGGCCGTCACGGCGACCGCGCCGCGCTTGCCGACCTGCAGCGTCGCCTGGCCAGCCGGCAGCGTGACCGTCAGCGCGCCGAGGTAGTCCGCCAGGGCGCTGGTGGCGGTCCGCGGTGCCAGGTAGGCGGTCCCGGACGCGTCGATCGAGATGAACGTCGGCGCGAACGTGGGCTGGGCCAGCGTCGACCAGCGGTCGAAGTCGGTCTCGACCTGCCAGCCGCCGGCCGGGCTCTCGCGGCCGCCGCTGGCGCCGAAGACCAGGATCACGTCGCTCCACGGCACGGCGAGGTCGCGCGGATCCGGCGCGGTGGCCTCGCACGCGTAGTGGCAGATCGCGGGCGCGTCGTAGTCGGCCAGCGTCTCGACCAGCGGCGCCGACCACGCCGTCGACGCCTGACCACCGGCGGCCAGGTCGATGTGGTTCATCGCGGCGCTGTGCTCGCCGTAGCGCTGGGTCACGACGGTGTCGAAGTCGGCCGACGCGATGTCGGTGGCGTAGGTGTTCTCCAGGTAGAGCGCGCCGTTGCCGTCGTAGATCCGGACCAGGTTGAACTGGAGATGCGACGTGAAGCCGTACTTCGGCCCGACGAACGGGCCGCGCGCGCGCATGTCCTCGACGCAGGAGTCGGTGCAGCTGTCCTCGCACTGCCCGGGCAGGTCGAAGCCGATGCAGTAGCTGCCGCAGTCGCTGGCGTGGCACTCGCGGGCGCACGTCCAGGCGCACGTCGCGCTGCACTCGCCGGCACACGGCGTCGAGCAGGTGTCGCCGCAGATCCCTTCGCAGCGCGCGACCTCGCGTGGCACGCAGCCGTGCGCCTGCGACCAGTCGTTCGCGGTCCCGTAGAGCGCGATCAGCTCGTCGTGAGCGTCGCTGCCCGGCAACGGATTCGCTGCAACCCGGTCTCGACATTCCCAGTCGCCGTCCGGACACGCCGCCGGACAGGAGCCTTCGACGGGATCGCCGAGGAACGTGTCGTGGCATGCGTCGCGACAGTCCACGCCGTCGGTGCAGCTGTTCGGCCCGCAATGGGTGCCCAGCGCGCAACAGTCGCCGAGGTCGGTGAGGCACATCTGACTGCGAAGCTCGCGCGCAACATCGACTTCGCACTCAGCCCCTGGCCACCACCAGTCGAAGAGAACGCACTCGATTCCTTCACCGAGTAGCTCGAGCAGCGCCGCCACCCCGAGGAGAAAATCATCGGCGACGTCAGCAAGCCAGGTCCAGCGCCAGCATCCGCCAGCGTCACTGATCTGGATGTCAACCGGGCCGCCCTCGACGGTCCCGCCGAAGAGGATACAGTCAAACAGCGAATCACACGCTGCCTGGGTCGACGCCTGGCATTTGTCGACGCACGAGTCACAGACCTCCATGGCCCCGGAGGTCATCAGCAAGTCAAGGCAATCGCTCCGCATGGGGTCGTACTGCGCCGGCTCGCGACAGTAGGCCCCGCAGAGCGGCTCACATGCGTCGTCACAGCTCGCGCCACAGGCGCGGGGACAGCCCCCGTTGCATTCCTCGTAGCAGGCCGGGCACGACGCCATGCATGCCGAGCTCGCGGCCGCCACCGGCGCGTCGCAGGCCCCACCGGCGTCGCAGGAGCGTCCGGACATCGCGCACTCGTTGGCGCAGACCGCGCCGAGTTGCCGCTCCGGAATCCACTCTCCGCTGCCACGTCCCGACGCGACGTCATACTCGTATCGCTCGCTCTTTCCGTCGGCGCGCAGGGCACGCTGGAGCCCGCCGTCGCTGTCGTACTCGTAGCGCGCCTCCAGACCAGAGGCTGCTTCGGCGACGCGAACGATCCGGTCGGCCCCATCGTACGAATACTCGATAACGCGCCCGACGCTATCGATGACCCGCGCGAGACGTCGGTCGCGGATGACGCCGGGCTCCCACGTGAAGGAGAGCCCGACACCGCTGGCGTCGGTCCACGACACCAGCAGACCTCCGGCGTCGAACTGGCGCGTGTCGCCCGCGCGCGACCGGAGCAGCCACGATGCCACGTCGTCCTCGACCCGTCCCGTGAGCGACAGGTCGGCGGCGCCACCGTCATACGTCATCGCATCGGCCGTCCGGGACGATTCGCGGAAGCGAAGCGTCGAGCCCGATCCCGTGCTGAGAATCAAGACGGGCCCGCAATGCCGCCCGTCGCCAGGCGACATGAACTCCGCCCCTGCATCAGCGATGGGAAGGCCGGTCTCGGGATCGAGAACCGGCGGATCGCCCGCGCTGTCGGCGACCACGGGTGCCGCGACCAGGCGCTGGTTGTAGGAGAAGTCCCAGCCGTGACCCAGCGGGCCATCGTAGTCGGCGCGGCTGCGGTAGACGCGCTCGTGCGCGAAGGGGACCCCGAAGCTCGGGAACGAGAGGTCGACGTGCTCCACGACGAACTCGCCGGTGATGGGATCCACCGGGTCCGCGACCTCCAGAGCGCCGGCCGGCAACTCCGGCTTCCCCGCGCCGTCCACATCGCGGTCGACCCCCTGCGGCATCGGCACCGTCACCCCGCCCGGGGCGTACCCCCTCCGCCATCGATCAAAGGCGCCGCCCGCCGGGACCCGTCCGCTCCGAGCTTGCTCCTCGAAGGTCTGGCCATCCCTGTGGGCCTCCGCTCGATCCGACGCGTCGCCCCGCGGGTCCACCGTACGGCTCGGCCCCGGCGGCAGCGGGGCATGGCTCATGTTCGGGTAGTAGTACTCGATGGCGTAGGAACCGAGGTCCGAGCCGACGCTTCGCCCGGTCTGCGGCTCGAGGCGCTGGGTCGTGCTGTTCCCGCCAAAGGTGCCGGTCGGGTCGTCGCACACCACTGGACACGAGCTGGAGAGGGGGTCGCAATTGCCAACGGTTCGACAGTCCGCGGCGGCGGCCGGGAGCTCGTGGATGGTGGCGACGAGGGCTCCCATCGTGGCGAGGCCGGCGCGAAGGAGATGCGCGATCGATCGAGTGTTCGGTGTCATCTGACGCTCCTATCGGTGGGGGCGTGGCGCGGTTGCGTGCAGATCGAAAAAAAGCTCAGCGTCAGCTCGTCACGAACTCGGGCGCGGGCGGTCCGGCCATTGCGGGCTCGCTCAGAACACACCCCGCAGCGACAAGCCGGGCGCGGTCCCGCCGACCACCGGGATCAGCGTCGGGCTGACCGTCGACGCCGCGGCGCGCGCGCGGCGGTTGAAGCGGCGAGCGGCGAACGGCGCGTCGACGATGTTGTAGACGATCACGCCAAGAAATCCGTAAGCGCCCACCATCTGGCCCACCTCGGCCAGGTCCCGGCTGCGATCGCTCTCACTCGCAGCCACGAGGATCAGGCCAAAGCTGGCCGCGCGACCAAGGGAGGTGATGATCGCGTGATCGGTGGCGCCGGCATAGAGGTGGCCTGCCGATGGCGCGACGATGAGCACGCCCAAGGCGGCAACTCCGAGGGGGGTGGAGCCCGTCCGGACGCTCAGGTCGCCCAGGCTTATCGCGGCGACGACCCCGCCTGCCGCCAGCGTCCCGGCAAGCAGCATGCTCCTCGACGGTGGCTTTGGCGCCGGCCGCTCGGCGACCGCCGGCGACGACATCGCGAGCATCGCGAGCACGAGGCCGATCGCCACCAATGCTGTTCGTCGGGTCGATGGAGGGTTCGGTACCATCTGGTTCACTCGCCCGACGGGCAGTAGTAGGAGCAGCCTGCGAAGCAGAAGCCGTCGTCGCCGCAGGCCGAGGCGCACGACTCGGCGGCGACGTCAGCCGCGCAGCGCTCGAGGGCGTCCTGTTGCGCCGACCAGCACGACTCGGCCGCCAGATCGCCGCCGCACTTCCGGTTCTCGTCGTTCACGCACGTCGCCACGCGGGCTTGGTCCCAGCCCAGGCAGCGGCCGAAGGTCCGGCAAGCCTCGAGGTTGAAGGTGCCGCACGCGAACAGGACCTCGTCGCGCGTGGGCGGTGGTCCGTCCTCTTCCGCGCAGCCGGACAGGCCGACGATGGCGGCAATGACGACGACGAGAATAGCGACGACGGACCGCGACCGCAGGGGGTTCTGGTTCATGGTTGCCGTCGGTATCGACGGCGGCTGCTGGCGGTTGCGTGCGATCGCCGAAAAAACGCCGCCGCCGCCCGATGGCGATCGGACGGCGGCGTGAACAACGCTCGCGACGGCGACGCGCGCCGGCTACGGCACTGACGCGAAGGCCGCCAGGTCGAAGCCGCGGAACTCGAGCTCGCTGCGCAGGAACGGCGACAGCACGCTGGGCCGGTCCGCCGGGCGCTCCTCGATGTGGACGAACCGCGCCGGCGCGTTGGTCAGGTGGCAACCCGAGCACGACAGGATGTTCAGGTTGGCCTCGAGGCCCGGCACCGACGGCACCAGGTTGCCGATCGACAAGATCGTGCCGTCGGCGCGGCTGGCCGGCGCCAGGAACTGGGTCGGGATGGTCCCGATCTCGCGCGCGCCGTGGTTGAGCGCGTGCGAGTTCTGCACCACGAAGGTGCGGAACGCCGGATCGGTCGCCAGCTCGAACGGCACGCTGTCGAGGACCGGAAACGGCTGCAGCTCGCCATCGACCAGGTGGAACTCGCGCAGCTCCCAGAACGGCGCGTTGACGAACTCGTTGGTGCGGAACTGGTTGAGGTTGAGCGGCTGGGCGAAGCTCTCGAGGATCTCGACCGCCGCCGCGCGCAGCGCCGGGCCCTCGAGCGTGCGCAGCGCCAGCCACGGCGCCAGCGCGGTGGCGCAGTTCGAGCCGTCGTCGGGGACCGCGAACTCGAAGATCAGCGTGCCGCGATCGGCGGCGTTGGTGACCGCGCTGGTCTTGGTGAAGACCAGGCGGTTCTCGCCGCAGTTGCCGGGCTGGCGCAGGTCGAAGCGGTTGACCATCGCCGACGGCAGGAAGCCGGCGGCGTCGATGTCGACCCGGCCGGCGGCGTCACGCGGCAGCGCGGCGAAGAACGCCGCGAAGCCGGGGCGTCCCGCGACCGTGCGTCCATTGGTGGTCATCGGCGCGGTCAGCGTGGTCGCCCACTGGTCGAACAGCGCCGGGCCGTCGCCGTCGGAGGCCAGGCGATCGTGCATCGCGGCCAGCGAGAACGCCGGATCGGCGAGCACCGCCGGATCGAGGACCAGCAGCGCGACATCGGGTGCCGGCGCCTGGCAGGTCCCGGCCTGGCAGCTCTCGGTCGTGCCCGGGATCCCGTCGAGCTCGCAGCTGGTGCCGTCGGGCAGCGCCTGGAACTCGCAGGTCCCGGCGGTCGCGTCGGCGCACACGTCGGCGGTGCAGGGATTGAAGTCCTGGCACTGCACCGGGCCGCACTGCTCGACCTGGCAGGTCGCGTCGCAGCCGTCGCCGGGCACCGTGTTGCCATCGTCGCACTGCTCGCCGGGCTCGAAGATGCCGTTGCCACACTCGGTGACGAACTGGCAGGTGGCGGGGCAGCCGTCGCCGTCGATGGTGTTGCCGTCGTCGCACTGCTCGCCCGGATCGAGGATGCCGTTGCCGCAGCCGGGGATGTGCTCGATGCACTGGCCGCTGAAGTCGCAGACGTCGGCGGTGGCCGGGTTGCCATCGCGGTCGCAGGTCTCGCCGAAGCGGACGAAGGTGTTGCAGCGACCGCTGAAGCTGTCGCACTGGCCGCCGATGCAGTCGGCGGGGTTGGGATCGCATTCGAACGCGCACTCGAGGCAGCCGGGGTGATCGGCGCAGTCGCTGTCGGCGCAGTCGACCTGGCTGTCGCCGTCGTCGTCGGAGAAGTTGCGACACTCCTCGGGCTGGGTGCCCGAGAACACCGTGAGCTGGAACTCGCCCTGGCCAAACGGCGGCTCGCCGTCGACGAAGATGTAGTAGGTGCCGGGCTCGGCCTGGAGCAGGTCGACGCGCTGCGAGAACTGGTCGCAGGCCAGCTCGGTCGCCGCGTTGCACGCGCCGCGGCGCACGTAGACGCGGGCGAAGAACGCCGAGCCGGTGGCCGTGATCGAGACGTCCTGGCGGGTGGCGACGTCGAGCCGGAACACGTGCTCGGGCGCGCCGGTCGGGACGCTGCACGCGGTCGAGCCGTGGGCCGAGGTGCCGCCGACGGTGAAGCCGCGCACGCTGTCGCCGACCTTGATCCGGGTCGGCGCGGCGCAGGTGCCGGCGCCCAGCGCCAGGCCGTCGAAGTCCATGCGCAGGGTCTGGGTGGCGACGCCGCCGCGGCCGTCGCGGACGGTGATGGTGACGCGGTTGATGGCCACGGCGCGCGGGCCGGCCTTCCACGACGTGGCGGGTGCGGCGACGCGGTCGAAGCCGAAGCCGGCCACGTTCTCGGTCCAGCGGTAGGAGAGATCGTCCCCGTTGGCGTCGGTGGCGACCACCGCCAGCGCGACGCGCTCGCCGATCTCCACCGAGCGGCGCGAGGCATAGACGTACTCGATGCGCGGCGCGCGGTTGGCCGCCCGGTCGGTGTCGGCGGCCTCGGCGCACACCGGCGCCACCATCACCTGCGCGGTCCGGCCCGGCTCGATCGCCAGGCTGGTCGCGCGCACCTGACACACGAGCTCGGCGCTGCGGTAGCCGACCTCGAGGGTCCGCTCCTCGCCCGCCGGCACCGCCACCTGCGCGGCGGCGACGCCGTCGGTGACCGCGAGCTCGCCGACGATCGGCGTGGCGAGGTCGGGCGCCGTGATGGTGTAGATGAGGCGATCGACCGTCGGGTCTTCGATCGCGGCGGTGATGAAGAGCGCGCCGACCGGACCCATGGTCACGGGCGGGGGCGAGGTGGTTTCGCCGCAGGCGGCCAGTCCGACGGCGGCGCCGACGGCGAGAAAGATTCGCTTCTGCATGGAGAGGATCCTTTGCCGGGTAGAGGAGACGTGGCGGGCTCGCGAGGAGCGCCGCCGAGGCACGCCTCGAGGCGCGCCACTCTGCGAGATCGGAGGCGTGGAACGCGCGCCCTTGAACCACAGTTCGTACGCGCGTGCCACTCATTGCCGCGACGAGCGACGCTCACCACGGCGCGAGATCACCCGCGCCCGGTGAACGCGAGATACCGACGTCAGGGCCCGTACATCAGCTCACGACGCGATCAGTTGGCGGGCGTGGTGGTCGCCGCTTCGCGGATCTGCGAGTAGAACTGCGTCACGGTGCGCGCCTTGCCGGTGCCGCCCGCGCCGCGGACGTTGTAGCGGTCGCCGGCGATGATGATGCCGTTCGCGAACAGCTCCTCGACGCCCTTGGTGATCTGATCCTCGGTGGCACCCGAGGCGTCCCAGCCCAGCTCGGACAGCATCGCGGTCGCCGACGAGTTGAGCTTCTTCTCGCGCAGCGACGGGCACGGGGTCGTGATGCAGCGAATGCCGGCGTCTTCGACCTTGGCGAACGGGCCGTCAGCGGCGTTGGGCCCCTGCCCGACCCACGCCTCGGAGGGACGGAACTCGGGCTGCAGGCCGACCACGCCCCAGTTACGCTTGCCGATGGTGCCGCGCATCACCAGCCGGGTCTCCCCAACGTAGCCGACCGCGCCGCGGACCTGGTCGAGCGCGGCCTCGCTCAGCCCGAGGCGAGCGAAGTCGGTCGAGGCGACGTAGCAGCGCTCGGCGAGGCGGCCGTCGGCGCACCGGGTCGTGGCGTGGTTGACGCGCTTGACGAAGTTGCCGCCACAGTACGGAGAGGCGCAGCGGCGGGCGTCGCCGAACACCTCGTAGTAGGTGTACGTGCCGCCGAGATCGGCCTTGGACTCGTCGAGGTCGGCGGTCTCTTCGGTCGCGAACTCGTCGTCGACGGCGACGTCGGTGCAGGCCGCGAAGAGCGGTGCGATGAGGGCGAGGGTGAATGCGGTGGAGAATAGATTCGTACGCGAGATCATGAAGTCCGGCGGCGGAGCACGGTCTGTGCCAACGATTTCGAGCCGGCTGTCGCTGGCTTGCACACCGGCGGGCGCACGCAGGTTCGACACTGATGGCCACTCGGGTAGCCGGTGTCGCACCCCGACGCTGGCGATGAACGTCGCTCGCCTGCGATCCGTACCAGGAGTTTGTCAACTTCATGCGCTGGCGAGACCTCGAAGCCGCCTAGCGACGGCGCGGACGCGGATTCGGACGCCCCGACGGGATGACGCCACCGGCTGCGCGGCTGCTGGACCTCGGTCGCGCCGATATTTTCCCGGTCTCTCAGGGCGAACGGAACTGCGACGGGCCCACGTCCCAAAGACTCCTGGCGCAGCACCACATGCGGGCGTCGCTCATCGCCTGGTGCTGGTGGTGCGGGCACGGAGGCGTGGTGGGGCCGCCCGCCCGAGCGGCGGCCCACGTGGACGGCGCGACGTCCGCAGCTCCACAGGAGGGCAGCCC
>CANKMW010000030.1 GCA_947483555.1 Myxococcales bacterium | reverse complement strand
GCCCGAGCCCGAGCCCGAGCCCGAGCCCGAGCCCGAGCCCGAGCCCGAGCCCGAGCCCGAGCCCGAGCCCGAGCCCAGCTTCAGGCAACCAGAACGAGCCGACCGACCACGCGCGGGCTGTCCGGCGCCCGGACGTTGTCAGCAGCGGCCCCCCAGGCCGGCATCCCTTGCATGGCCGGCCTCGCCATGATATCCGCTCTTTCAAGATGACGAGCGGTACGCGGCCAGCAAGGGCGACGGGCGCGGGGGCAGCGCGGGCATCCGCAACCGGACCGGAAGCCAGCAAGCCGACCCGGCGAGCGGCCGCGCAGCTACGCCTCCCGGGAGTCCGGAGCCGGCCATCACCGAGCGGCAAGGGCTGGGGCGGTCGGCGCGCCAACGCCGGCCGCAAGCCAAAGGACGGCCGAGCGGCGGGCATGGTCCACGTGGCGCGCCCGTCGCAGTCGCCGCGCATTCCCCTCCACGTCACCATCCGGCTGGTGGGCGGAATTCCGCGCTTGCGGCAGCGCCGCGGCTACCGGCTGGCGCAGCGCGCGATGGCGCTCGCCAATCGCTTCGAGGGCGCGCGCCTGTGTCACCTCTCGATCCAGCACAACCACCTCCACTTCATCATCGAGGCCGACGACCGCCGCGCGCTGACCCGCGCGATGCAGAGCTTCGCGATCAGCTTCGCGAAGAACGTGAACACCCAGCTTGCCGGGACCGCCGAGACACCCCGGCGCGGCGCCGTGGTGGCCGACCGCTACCACCTTGAGAAGCTCCGTACGCCGGCGCAGGTGCGCGCCGCGCTGGCCTACGTGCTCGGCAACTGGCGTCGCCACGGTGAGGACCGCCGCGTGCCCGGTCCGCCGCGCCGCGCCGACCGTTACTCGTCAGGCCCGTTCTTCACTGGCTGGGACGTGCCGCCGCCGCCCATCATCCCCATCGCCAAGCTGCCCTTCCCGGCCGACGGCGCACTACCGATCCGCTTCCCGATCAGCTGGCTGCTTCGCGATGGCTGGAAGCGACACGGCCCGCTGTCGCCGTGGCAACGGCCGGGGCCGTCGAACTAAGGTTAACCTCAGGTGCTGGAAGGCGGCACCTCACCCGCCCCACGCCGGCACCTCGAGCTGCCACGCGCCGTCGCCGACCTCGCGCGCGCCGACCTCGACGCCCAGGAACTGGTGCAGCAGATCGACCTGGGTCGTGGTGTGCAACGACGGCGCCACGGTGCGGAAGCGGCCGCCGCCGCCGAGCGCGAGCGGGACCAGCAGCTGATCGGCCAGGTGCTCACCGACCGGGACGCCGGCGGCGAGCCAGGCCGCGGCCTGGTCGGCGGCGGCCAGCGCCACCCGTTCGGCAGGAACGCCCTTGTCGCCGATCGCGACGAACAGCTCGGTGACGTGCTCGGCCTGGATCTCGACCGAGACCGTGTTGCCCGGGCCCGGCGAACGTGCCGACTCGACGACCCCGCACGCGGCGGCGTCCCAGCCCAGGCGCTCCGCGGCGGCCGCGATCTCGCGCTCCGCGATCTGGCGAGGCAACGAGCTGATCAGCGCGAACACCCGCCGCGAATGAACCGCGCCGCGTTCGCACAGGTCGAGCGGTTGCAGGCGGCGGCCGCCGCTACCCTCGATGGTAAGGTGGATGCGGCCGCCCCCGGCCGGGTAGAACCCCGGACAGTCGATCGTGGCCTCGAGGCTCGCGCCCAGCCGCCGCAGGACCGGCGCCAGCACCCGCGCGAAATAGTCGAAGCTCGGTGCCGACGGGTTGTGGGTACCGCCCTCGATCGTCAGCGCGAAGCTACCGTCGCCG
The DNA here is from genome assembly GCA_947483555.1 of Myxococcales bacterium. GTDB lineage: Bacteria > Myxococcota_A > Polyangia > Haliangiales > Haliangiaceae > UBA2376. The sequence continues at coordinate 87,146 of CANKMW010000030.1, read as the reverse complement.
CGCAGCAGCGCCGGCAACAGCGCCTGCACCACGAGCAGCGTGCTACCCGCCGAGCCGATCGCGAACGTGTACGCGCCGGGCACCACCGGGCCGGGCACGAACGTCAGCTCACGCGAGCCGAGCGTCGCGCCGGTCACCTCGGCGTTCGAGATGGCGGCCGCCGCGCCGACCGCGGTCAGGTGCTGGCGCAGCAGGCCAGGTTTGGCGCGCCCGGCGCGGATGCCCACGACCCGGAACGGCGTGCCCGTGGCCAGGGCCAGCGCCAGCGAGGAGCGGAGGATCTGGCCTCCGCCCTCGCCGTGCGATCCGTCGATCGTCAACATCGTCATCGTCCTCATCCCTTCACGCACAGGACCTGACGCAGCGTGTACACCACCTCGACCAGGTCGCGCTGCGCCTCCATCACGGCGTCGATCGACTTGTACGCCGCCGGCGTCTCGTCGATGACGTCGGCGTCCTTGCGGCACTCGATCCCGGCGGTCGCCGCGACGTGGTCCGCGACCGTGAAGCGCCGCTTGGCCTCGGTCCGAGACATGGCCCGGCCGGCGCCGTGGCTGCAGCTCTCGAACGACTCGTGGTTGCCCTTGCCGCGCACGATGTAGCTGCGCGCGCCCATGCTGCCGGGGATGATGCCGAGCTCACCCTTGCCGGCGCGCACCGCGCCCTTGCGGGTCACGAACACGTTGGCGCCGAAGTGGTGCTCGCGACTCACGTAGTTGTGGTGGCAGTTCACCGCCTCGAGCTCGGCCGAGAACACCGGCAGCACGCCCGCCGCGCGCAGCGCACCGACCACCGCCCGCATCATCAGCTCGCGGTTGATGGTCGCGTACTGCTGCGCCCAGCTCACCGCGCGCACGTAGTGCACGAAGTGCTCGCTGCCCTCCGGCAGGTAGGCGAGGTCCTGGTCCGGCAGGTTCACGAACCAGCGCCGCATCTCGCGCTTGGCCAGCTCGATGAAGTAGCTGCCGATCCGGTTTCCCACGCCCCGCGAGCCCGAGTGCAGCATGACCCAGACCCGGTCCGACTCGTCGAGGCAGACCTCGATGAAGTGGTTACCGGTGCCGAGCGTGCCGAGGTGCTGGACCTGCACGCCGCGACCGATCTTGGCGTGATCGGCGACGATCGCCTCGTAGCCGGGACGCAGCGTCTCCCACGCCTCGGCCTGCGCCGACGCCAGGTCGTGCCACGCGCCACGGTCGTTGGGACCGCCGTTGTCGGTCCGGCCGTGCGGCACCGCCGCCTCGATGGCGGTGCGCAGGCCGCCCAGGCCGTCGGGCAGATCCGCGGCGCCCAGCGACGTGCGGACCGCCATCATGCCGCAGCCGATGTCGACGCCGACCGCCGCCGGGATGATCGCGCCGGTGGTCGCGATCACGCTGCCGACCGTCGCGCCCTTGCCGTGGTGGACATCGGGCATCGCCGCCACCCACTTGTGGATGAACGGCAGGCTCGCGATGTTGACGAGCTGCGCCCGCGCGGCGTCCTCGAACGGAACGCCGTTCGTCCACGACTTGATGGGCACGCCGCCGGGGACGTTGATGACCTGGTAGCTGGTGTTCGTCGCCATGATGGGAGGTCCCATGAGCATCATACGTGCCCGACCATGATCCACGTAACCGCCTATAACTCATGGACCGCGATCCGGTGGACCTATCCTTAAAGATAGATTAGTATCCAACAATCCTGCAGAAGCAGAAGCCAGTCGTCGTCCTCGGGATGCTCGGCACCACCCTCGACACCGGCAAGGGGCCGCAACGGTGGGAGAAGTGGCGTCCGACGGTGGCGCTGTGCGCCCACGACGATCTGGTCATCGCGCGGCTCGAGCTGCTCCATCCACCGACGTGGACCGCGCTCGCCGAACAGGTCGCGGCCGACGTTCGCCAGATCGCGCCGGAGACCGAGGTCCGCCTGCGTGCGCTGCCCATCGACGATCCGTGGGACCTCGAACAGGTCTACGGGGCGCTGCACGACGTCGCCCGGGCGTATCCATTCGACGTCGAACGCGAGGACTACCTGGTCCACATCACGACCGGCACGCACATCGCGCAGATCTGCATGTTCCTGCTCGCCGAGTCACGCCACCTCCCGGCGCGCCTGGTCCAGACCTCGCCGCGACGAGACGACCCGCCGCGCGGGCTCGCGCCCCGCGACGCGCGCGCGCGTCAGGACGGCGCCGGGCCCCGAAGCCCTCGTCGGGCCGGCACCTGGCAGGTCATCGATCTCGATCTCGCCCGCTACGATCGCCTGGCCGCGCGCTTCGCTCGCGAACATGCCGACGGCACCACGCTGCTCAAGGCCGGCATCGCCACCCGCTCGCCGAGCTTCAACCGGCTCATCGACGAGCTCGAGCAGGTCGCGATCTCGTCGCGAGATCCGATCCTGTTCCTCGGCGCCACCGGAGTCGGCAAGTCGCAGCTCGCGCGACGGGTCTACGAGCTCAAGCGTGCCCGTCGCCGACTCAGCGGCCCGCTGGTCGAGGTCAACTGCGCCACCATCCGCGGCGACGGCGCGATGAGCGCGCTGTTCGGCCACCTCAAGGGCGCGTTCACGGGTGCCGTCGGCGCCCGGGCCGGGTTCCTCAAGCAAGCCGACGGCGGCGCCCTGTTCCTCGACGAGATCGGCGAGCTCGGCCTCGACGAGCAGGCCATGCTGTTGCGCGCGATCGAGGACAAGCGCTGGCCACCCGTGGGGGCCGACCGCGAGACCAGCAGCGACTTCCAGCTCCTCGCCGGCACCAACCGCGACCTGCCAGCGCTGGTCGTCGCCGGCCGGTTTCGCGCCGACCTGCTCGCCCGCATCGATCTGTGGACCTTCCACCTGCCCGGCCTCGCCGACCGCAAGGCCGATCTCGAGCCCAACCTCGATCACGAGCTCGAACGCAGCGGTGCCGCGCTCGAGACCCACGTGACGATCGCGCGTGAGGCCCGGGCCGCGTTTCTCACCTTCGCGACCTCCGCGGCGGCGACCTGGCCTGGCAACTTCCGCGATCTCGCCGGCGCGGTCCGTCGCATGGCCACGCTCGCGCCGGGTGGCCGGATCACCAGCGCGCATGTCGAGATCGAGATCACTCGCCTGCGCGCGGCGTGGACGGCGCTCGCCGCGCCCGACGCCGAGGCCGGCCACGGCCTCGTCGAGGCGATGCTCGGAGCCCGCGCGGCATCCCTCGATCTCTTCGATCGCGCCCAGCTCGAGGTCGTGCTGCGCACCTGCCGCGGTGCCCGCTCGCTATCGGACGCCGGTCGCCGGCTGTTCGCGGTCTCGCGCACCCACAAGACGTCGAGTAACGACGCCGACCGCCTGCGCAAATATCTGGCCCGCTTCGACCTCACCTGGGACAGCGCCGAACGTTCCTGACCCGTCGTGACCGCGCGCTGGAAGCACAGACGAGCGCACCCGCTCGCGCTCGCCGCTCGCCGGGCCATCGAGCCCGTAGCGATCAACGGCTGTGCGCAGCCGGGACGCCAGGAGGAGATGCGGTCTCGGCCGCGACCAGCTCGCGCGAGGCGCGGCCGCGCTTGTCGGCATACATCGCCTCGTCGGCGCGCGCCACGAGGGCGTCGACGGTCTCGCCGGCGCGCAACGTCGCCGTGCCGCACGACAAGCCGACCAGCTCCTCGCCGACCGCGGTGGTCACCACGACGCGGAGCGAGCGCAGCCGGGCCGCCAGCCGCGCCGCGCCCGCGACCTCGGTGTCGACCAGCACCATCACCAGCTCGTCGCCGCCCAGCCGGCCGACGTCGTCGGCGATCCGGGCGTTGACGACCAGCGCGCGCGCGACATCCCGCAACACCGAGTCGCCGGCGGCGTGGCCGTGGACATCGTTGATCCGCTTGAAGCGGTCGACGTCGACCAGCGCCAGCGACAGCGACGCGCCGCTGCGGGCGCTACGCTCGCGCTCGCGTTGCAGGACGGCGACGATGCCGCGCCGGTTCAGGACCCCGGTCAACGCATCGACGAGCGATCGGCGATCGAGATCGCGATGCTGCACCGCGCGCCGCAGGTGAGCGCGAATGCGGGCCAGCAGGACGGAGATGTTGAGTGGCTTGGCGAGATAGTCGTCGGCGCCGAGGTCCAGTCCCGCGACCTCTCCCGCCGGCGCGCCGAGCCCGGACACCAGGATGATCGGGATCGATGCATGCTCGGGCCCGGCCTTCAGATGACGCACGACCGAGAGGCCGTCTCCGCCCGCCATCTGCACGTCCGAGATGATCAGCGCCGGGGGATCGCGCTCGACCATCGCCTCGGCTTCTCGCCCGTCGCCCGCGGTGTCGACGACGTAGCCGTGGTCCACGAGCAGCTCGGCGAGCGCTTCACGACTGTCGACGTCGTCTTCGACCACGAGGATACGCGGACCTGGGTCAGCGGCCATGCATCGTCGAGGAAGCAACATGCGGGCCACGAGGTAACACCTGGGCCCGGCACCGCGCGATGGCCCATGAACGAGCGCTGGCGCTCGGCGTCGCTGGCGAGCGGCTCGCTAGCCTTGGCTGTCGTCGTCGCCCGGCCCGCCGGCGTCGCCCGGCCCGCCGGCGCCGCCCGACTGATCGTCAGGCCCGGCGATGCGGTACTCCTCGTCGAGCCACTTGCCGAGATCGATGGTCTGGCAGCGGAACGAACAGAACGGGAAGGCGTCGACGCCACGCCGGGCATCGACCACGGCGCCGCGCCGGGCCGGCTGGCCGCAGATCGCACAGGTCGCGATGTCGGCCTTGGTGCGCGCGCTGCCCATCGCCGCGCTCCTCAGTCCTTGCGCTCGAGGCCGTAGAAGGCGCATTTCTGGATGAGGTAGCTGCGGCTGATGCCGAGCTCCTTGGCGAGCTGCGACTTGTTCCAGTGGGTGCGGATGAGGCCCTGCAGGATGACGTCGGACTCCACCGACTCCATCACGTCGCGCAACGTCCCGTTGAGCTCGCGCCCGCCCAGCCGCGCTGCCGCCGGGGTCGGCTCGGCGTCGCGGATCCGCTGCGACAGCAGCTCGACCCCGATCTCGGGCAGGTCGCCGCCGAGCACCAGGGCGCGCTCGATCTCGTTCTCCAGCTCGCGGATGTTGCCCGGCCAGGCGTAGCCGGCGAGCAGCGCCATCGCGGCGTCGGTCGGCCGCGGCACGTCGCAGCCCGCCATCGAGGCGTCGCCGCGCGCCGCCCGCGCCGCGTGGTGTTTCTTGACGAAGTGCTCGACCAGGATCGGGATGTCGGTCGGCCGCGCCCGCAGCGGCGGCACGGTGATCTTGAGGACGTTGACGCGATAGAACAGGTCCTCGCGGAACTCGCGACGCTGCACCATCGCGTGCAGATCTTTGTGCGACGCCGCGATGATGCGGACGTCGACCTTGATCGGCTTGGTACCGCCGACCGGGATCAGCATGCCTTCTTGCAGCACGCGCAGGAGCTTGACCTGCAGGGCCGGCGACATGTCGCCGATCTCGTCGAGGAAGAAGGTGCCGCCGTCGGCGACCTCGAACAGCCCCTTCTGATCCTTCACCGCGCCGGTGAAGGCGCCGCGCACGTGACCGAACAGCGCGCTCTCGAGCAGGTTGTCGTTGAACGCCGAGCAGTTCTGGACCACGAACGCCTTCTTGGCGCGCGGCCCGTGATAGTGGATGGCGCGCGCGATCAGCTCCTTGCCGGTGCCGCTCTCGCCGTGCACCAGCACCGTCGACTCGCTGCGCACGATCTTCTCCAGCAAGCGGATGGCGTCGCGCACCGCCGGGCTCTGCCCGATGATCTCGGCGAACGGGTGCCCGGGGCCACTCGACGCCACCGCCTCGACGAAGCGCGGCGCCTGCCGCACGACCTCGACCGCCGCCGCCGCGATCAGATCCCGCAACCGCTCGAGATCGACCTCGGGCAGCCGCGGCACGTCGGCGACGTGGCGATCGGCGTCACCCTCGATCTCGGCGAACTCGCGCACCTTGCGCAGCAGCTCGCTCTTGCCGACCATGGTCGGATCGGCACGCAGGCTACCGCCGGTGAAGACGAAGCCGATCAGCTCGCCGCCGAGCCAGATCGGCGCCGCGACCACGTCGAAGCCGAGATGGCACTGGTGCACGTACGCGGTGGGTGGTTCGCCCGGCCCACTGGCACGCCCGGCGCGCAGGTGATCCTTGACCACCCGGATGCTCTCGTTGCAGCGGCGGAAGCCCTCCTTCGAGAACAGCGCCAGCCGGCACAGCTCGTTCTGCGACGGGAAGATCTTGCCGTCGGCGTGATCGAGGACGTAGCCCTTGCCGTCGGCGAACGCCAGCTCGAGGCCCCACCAGCGGCGCAACACGTCGCGGATCAGCGCGACGGTCGGCAGCTCACGGAACCTACGCAGGTCGACCACCCGCGCACTATAGCTCGCGGCGCCGAGCCGGGCGAAGCCAGCCGGGTACCAGACTCAGGCGCGCGCCCGTCGCCATTCGCTCCCGTCGGTGACCGCCGCGCCGTCTTCGACCAGCTTGACCAGGTGCGCGAGCAGCGAGCGCTCGGCCAGCGGCCACAGGAAGGCCGGCGTGTCGGCGTAGGCCAGCGCGCACAGCTCGGCCGCGCCCCGGGGGGCCGCGTCCAGCGCCCCCAGCACACGGGCCTCGCGCATGCGACGGTGGGCCAGATACTCGCGCAGCTTGGCCGGGCCATCCTCGATCACCGGGCCGTGGGCGGGCAGGAGCGCGCCGGTGCGGGCCGCGAGCAGGCGCTCGAGCGACGCCAGGTAGGTCGCCATGTGGCCGCCCGACGGATCGATGAGGATGGTGCCCAGCCCGGCCACCATGTCGCCCGCGATCACCGCCGCCGATTCCTGGTCCCGGAAGCACAGGTGCCCGACGGCGTGGCCGGGGGTGTGTAGCACGTGCACGGTGCGGCCGCCGACCGCGAGCACCTCGTCATCCTCGAGATGCCGCGCCACCGGCAGGCCCGGCAACGCGGCGGCGGTCTCGGCGTGGGCCCAGATCGGCGCGCCCAGGGCGTCGGCCAGCGCCGCGGCGCCGCCGGCATGATCGCCGTGGTGGTGGGTGAGCACCACGGCGACCAGTCGTCCTCGGGCCGCGATCGCGGCGGTCAGGCCGTCGTGCTGGTCGGGATACGGTGAGCCGGGATCGATCGCGATCAGCTCGCCGGTGCCGACCAGGTAGCACGCCGTGTGGGCCGCCGGCGGCAGCGTCGGGGTGCGCACGGCCACCGCCGCGATCCCGGGCCCGACCTCGGTGACCACCGGCGCCTCCTCCACGACGTCGACGCCGGCCAGCCGACGCACTTCCGCATAGATGGCCTCGACACCACCAGCTCCCGCGTTGCGGGACCCACGCGCAGGTGTCACAAGGTCGGACATCGCACTCGTCCTGAAAAGATGGTGACGCAGCTTCGAACCGGTCGTATGCTTGATCAGTACCAGGGCTGTCCATGGTCAGCGTAACCGCACGCAAGATTCGCGACCACAGCCTCGAACGCGCTACGACCGGAGGCGCGCTCGGGCGTGTGTACACCGGGTACCTCATCAGTTACCCGTTCGTGGGCCGCGGCATGGTGATCTTCCGAGATCCCCACGGCCACCGCATGATCACCACGCCCGTCAAGCGCGTGCTGGGCGAGCCGGGCGGCAAGATGATCTATGTGGAGACCGAGAACAGCGTCTACCGCCTGGAGATCCACGGCGAACCGCTGTTTCCGATGCGCAGCCCAGGCGAATAGCGCGGCGCCGACATCGTAGTAAGGTGGGCCGCCCGTGACGCTCCTCGACCGACGGATCATCCTCGTCCTGGGCAAGGGCGGTGTCGGCCGCAGCACCATGGCGGCGGCGGTCGCCGCCGCCTGCGCTCGCCGCGGCCGCCGCACGCTGCTGTACCAGTCCAACGCCAACGATCGCTTCGGCGACTACTTCTCACGCCCGCCATGTGGTCACGAGCCGAGCGAGCTGGCGCCCAACCTGTGGGGGCTCAACACCAGCCCGGCCGCCGCGTTGCGCGAGTACGGGCTGATGATCCTCAAGTTCCAGAAGGTCTACGACATGATCTTCGAGAACCGGGTCACCAAGGCGTTCCTGCGCGCCGTGCCGGGTCTCGACGATTACGCCGTGCTGGGCAAGGCCTGGTACCACACCACCGAGGAGAAGCGCGGTCGCCCGGTGTGGGACACGATCGTGTTCGACATGCCGGCGTCCGGACACAGCCTGACGATGCTGCGCATCCCGTGGGTGATCCTCGAGACGGTTCCCGAAGGGCCACTGACGCGCGACGCCCGCACGCTGCAGTCGTTGCTCCGCGACCCGGCGCGGACCGCGGCGATCATCGTCACGATCGCCGAGGAGATGCCGGTCACCGAGGCCCGCGAGCTGACCGCCAAGCTCGAGCCGCTCGGCATCCACCCGCAGCGCGTGCTGGTCAATCAGATGGCGACCGACCATTTTCCGGCCGGCTCGCCGGCGGCGCGCGTGCTCGGCGCGCTCAAGGCCGGACCCGTCGACGGCCTGCTGGCCGCGGTCACGTCGCACGGCGCGATGACCAAGGCGCGCCGCTCGCTCAACGAACACTACTTCGCCGAGATCGCGGCCACCGTCCCGGCGCCGGCGTTCCCGATCCCGTACCTCTCGCGTCGCAACCTGGAGCCCGCCGACATCCAGCAACTGTCGGCGCTGGTCGAGCGCGCGCTCACCACGCCGGCGACCTGACCTCGGCGGCCACTTGACGGTCGCCGGCCCGGTCACGGATTCGAGGACGGGGCGGCTTCGGGCGCTGGCTCGGGCCCGTCGTCGGCGCGCGGATCGGCGGGCGCCGCCTCGACCTGCACCGCGAGCCCCGACGCCCGCGCCGAGCGCCAGAACAGCAGCTTGCGGAGCGTCCAGATCCCGGAGTCGGGCGTGACGTCGAACTCCAGGTTGGCGACCTTGTCGGCGCCCATGGTCTTGGCGGCGACGATCAGCATGCGGTTCACGACCCGATCGAGATCGACCTTGCCCGGGATCGGAATGAACAGGATGTAGGCCGAGATCGCGTTGACCTGGATGGCCGCGATCGGCCGCAGCCCGGGTCCCACCGCCACGTTTTCGGGCTGCACCCGCACCGTCGACACCGACGAGCACGCCAGCGTCGCGATCCCCATGACCGACGCCAGGATCGACGCCCTCGCGCCGGCCACGAACCAGTGAGGCATCGCACGCGGACCGAACATGGGTCGACCGTACCACGCAGCTTCGGGGCCCCTGGTGTACGATGGCCACATCGTGATTGGGGGGCCCAACGATGGCTTCGGGGCCCGGCTCCGGTCTGACGCGATGTCGCGTCGGCCGGTGGGGCCACCAAGCCGACGAGCGACCGGGCTCGCGGCCGCGCTCATGATCTGGGTCGCGATGCCGGCGGGTCTGGGCGCGCAGCCGCATCCGGCGCCGGCTCCAGCTCCGGCTCCGCCCGACGAGGTCGGTCCCGAGGAGGCGCTGACCCAGAAGATCGCCGTGTGGCGCATCGACGCCCTCGGCCTCAGCCCGGATCTGGTTGCCCGGCTCGAGTCGCTGTTCCGCATGGAGCTCGACCGCCTGGCAACCCGCGCGCTGCCGACCCGCCGCGAGATCGACAAGGCCATCGCCGGTGAGCGCGAGCTGACCGGTTGCGGCGGTGAGGACCGCTGCCTGGCCGCGATCGGCAAGAAGCTCGGCGTCGACGTCATGATCACCGGCTCGGTCGCCGCGCTTGGCGACAGCTACATCCTCAACATCAAGGCCATCGACGTCGGCCGCGCCACGCAGATCCGCCGCATCGCGACCGATCCACTGCGCGGCAGCCCGGACGAGTTGATCGACAGCATCCGGGTCGCCGCCTATCGCCTGCTCGCGCCCGATCAGCTCCATGGCTCGATCCACATCCTGTCGGATTCGGTCGGTTCCCAGGTCAGCATCGACGGCAAGGTGGTGGGCAAGACCCCGCTGCCCGGCCCCATCACGAGGCTGTCCCTCGGCGAGCACCAGCTGCGCGTCGACATGACCGGCTACTATCCGTTCGAGGAACAGGTGGTGGTGCGGTTCCAGAAGTCGACCCGCGTCGTCGTCCGCCTGGCGCCCCGCGCCGAGATCATCGACACCGGGCCGGCGAAGCCGGTGCGGCGCGAATCGCGGCCCTGGTACACGTCGAGGTGGGCCTACGCCGGAGCCGGCGTCACCGCGCTCATCATCGGCGTCACCGTGGGCCGGGCGCTGGCCACGCCCACCGAGGTCCGCTGCGACGAGGTGCCATGCAACTAGCGCGCGCATCGCTGGCCGTGCTGGTCGTGCTGGCTGGCAGCGCCGGGGCGCAGCCCCGCGCGCCGGCGGCGGCGCCGCCGCCGGCAACCCGACCGACGCTGATCGCGCTGGCGCCGCTCTCGACGCTGGGCGCCGAGGACACCTCGGCGGCGGCCAAGAAGCTCGAGGCCGAGCTCGCGCGCGAGCTCGGTACCGCCGCGGCCACCAAGATCGTCAGCGGCGCCGAGGTCGTCGACGCCATCAAGAAGGCCAAGAAGCCGATCCTGCGCGCGTGCGACGGCGACCCCGGCTGCCTGACCGAGCTCGGCAAGCTGGTGTCGGCGTCGCACGTGGTGTTCGGCGAGGTCGGCGGCCTCGGCGACGTGCAGGTCATCTACCTGGTGCTGGTCGAGGTCGCGTCGGGCAAGGAAGTGCGCCGGGCGCAGGCCGCGATGGCGGTCGCCGACCAGGGCGGCATCAAGGGCGGCGCGATCCGCCTGATCGATCCGGATCGGTTCACCGGACGGCTGGTCGTCACCACGCCGGTGAGCGGGGCGGTCATCTACGTCGACGGTCGCCGGATCGGGAAGTCGCCGGCGCCGCCGGTGCCGCTGCCGGTCGGCTCACGCGCGTTGCGGGTCACCCATCCCGAGCACCGCGACTTCGTCCGCTTCGTCGAGATCAGCTTCGACCAGGACACCCCGATCGCGGTCGAGCTGACCCGGTACGCGTCGATCGAGACCGAGCTCGGCGCCACCGACCCCGGCGCGCCCATCCGCAAGCTGACCTACGTCGACGTGCCGCCGCGCTGGTACCGCACGTGGTGGGCGATCGCCGGTTTCTCGGCGGTCGCGCTCACCGGCGCGCTGGTGGTCGGCGTGGCCACCGCGGACGGCGTGGGCTTCGACGCTTCGGGCACCGTCCGGCCGCCGCGATAAGACGCCGCGGGCGGTGGTCAGCGGTTGACCGCGGTGTTCAATTGATCGTGCTCCAGATCGAGTTGAGCTTCTTGTTGGCGCCCTTGTAGTCGCCATCGACGAACTTCGAGGTGGCGTCCGCGAACAGGTCGTCGACCTGCTTCTGGGCGCCGTCGTCGAGGCGCTTGCCCTTCGCCACCGCCGAGATGCGCGCGCTCTTGGCCTGGATGAAGCTCTTGTCGATCGGCAGCACCGACACGGTCTTGAACAGCTGGCTGGCGGCGAGGTAGGCGCGGCCGTAGTCGGCGTCACCCATCGCCTCGGTCGCCTCCTTCTCGAGCCCGCGGACGTTGCCGGGCAGATCGGAGGCCAGGATGCCGCGATCGCCCATCACGCCGCGCGCCTTCTTCAGCAACGGCTCGACGTCGCGCTTGTCGTACTTCGAGCCCTTGGCGTCGACGGTCTGGATGATCGTCGTCGGCGCCGCCCCCGCGCCGCAGGTCTCCTTCTCGCGGATCCCGAGCGCCTGCTCGCGCGCGGCCATCGCCGCCTCGCGCTGCCCGACGCGATCCTCGCGCGCCGCGACGCCCTTCTCGCGGCCGGCCATCGACTGCTCGCGCACCGCGACCTGGGCGCTGGCGTCGGCGCCGCCCTGGGCCGCCGCGAGCAAGGTCTTGCGCTCGTCCATCAACTGCTCGACGATGTCCGACTCCTGCGATGACAGCGCCGCCTCCTGGCTGCGCAGCTCGTCGACCTTCTTGTCCAGCTCGGCGGTGTCACCACCGGCCAGCGCCACCTTGTCGCGCTCGGCGACCAGCGCAGCCTGTTGATCCTTCAGGCTCTGCCGACTCTTGAGCAGCGCATCGCGGCGCGCGATCAGCGCCGCGTCGGAGGCCCCGGCTGCCGCGACCACGGCGCCGCCGCTCTTCTTGTCCTTCCCTTTGCAGCCGGTTCCCAGACCCAGGACCACCACCGCCGTCCCCACGGCGGCTCGAAGCCAATGTCGAACCATATGCGGCTATTCTAACTGGCCCGGCCGATCCTCGCAGGAAGTTGATGCGAATACTGACGCGACGCGTTAGAGTTGACGCACCATGTCGGAAGGCTGTCTTTCCCCCGGACCTGGTCTCTATGACCCGGCGACCGAGCACGATTCGTGCGGCGTCGGCTTCGTCGCCCACGTCAAGGGCGAGAAATCGCGCACGATCGTCGAGGACGCCCTCGAGGTGCTGCGCCGGCTCGCCCACCGCGCCGCGTGCGGTGCCGATCCGGAGACCGGTGATGGCGCCGGCATCCTGCTGCAGATCCCGCACCGGTTCTTCAAGGCGGAAGGCCTGCGCCTCGGCTTCGACGTGCCGCGCCGCCGCCGCTACGGCCTCGGCCAGCTCTTCCTGCCGCCCGACCCGCTCGAGCGCGCCCAGTGCGAACGCATCCTCGAGGAGGTGATCGCTGAAGAAGGCCAGCGCGTGCTCGGCTGGCGCGACGTCCCGATCGATGCCCGCCACGTCGGCCCGACCGCGCGCGCGGTGATGCCGGTGTTCCGGCAGATCTACGTGCGCATGCGGCGCGTGCCGCCGTCGGCGCACGAGCGCACGCTGTACGTGATCCGCAAGCTGGCCGAGAACCGCATCCGGGCCCGCAACGTCGACCCCGGCGGCTACTTTCACGTCGCCAGCCTGTCGACCGAGACCATCGTCTACAAGGGCCTGCTGCTGCCCCGGCAGCTGCCCAACTTCTTCCTCGATCTCGGCGCCGAGGACATGGTGTCGGCGATCGCGGTGGTGCACTCGCGGTTCTCGACCAACACGTTCCCGACCTGGGACCTGGCCCAGCCGTTCCGCTTCATCGCCCACAACGGCGAGATCAACACGCTGCGCGGCAACGTGGGCTGGATCGACGCCCGCCGCAGCCAGCTCAAGAGCGCCAAGTTCCACGGCGGCCTCGAGCGCCTGGCGCCCATCATCGTGCCCGGCAAGAGCGACTCGGCGCAGTTCGACAACCTGCTCGAGCTGCTCAACCTGGGCGGCCGATCGCTGCCCCACGCCATGATGATGATGATCCCCGAGGCCTGGGAGCGCAATCCGGCCATGGCCGAGGAGCGCAAGAGCTTCTACCGCTACGCCTCGTCGCTGGTCGAGCCCTGGGACGGCCCGGCCGCGATCGTGTTCACCGACGGCATGCTGGTCGGCGCCACGCTCGACCGCAACGGCCTGCGCCCGGCGCGCTGGATCCGCACCGTCGACGACGTCGTGGTCCTGGCCTCCGAGACCGGGGTCTATGATGTCGCCCCCGATCGGATCGTCGCCAAGGGCCGACTGCAGCCGGGCCGCATGTTCGTCGTCGACACCGTCGAGGGTCGCATCGTCGCCGACGACGAGATCAAGCACGACGTCGCCGGCCGCTTCCCCTACGGCAAGTGGCTCGACAAGAACGTCTTCGATCTGCACGAGCTCGAGGCCGCGCCACCGGCGCCGCCGATCACCGGCGACGAGCTGACCCGCCAGCTGCGCGCGTTCGGCTACACCGACGAGGACCTCGGCATGCTGATCGAGCCGATGGCGCGCGACGGCAAGGAGCCGACCGGCTCGATGGGCACCGACACGCCGCTGGCGGTGCTGTCCGACCAGTCGCCGCCGCTGTTCCAGTACTTCCATCAGCTGTTCGCCCAGGTCACCAACCCGCCGATCGACCCGATCCGCGAGGCCCTGGTGATGACGCTCGAGACCAACATCGGCCCCGACGGCAACACCTTCGACGAGACCCCCGAGAGCTGCCACCAGATCCGCATGCCGGGACCGTTCCTCGACAACGCGCAGATCGCGCGCATCGCCCGCGCCAGCGAGGGCGCGTTCGAGACCCGCCGCCTGTCGACCCTGTTTCCGGCCGACGCCGGCGAGGACGGACTCGCGGTGGCGCTCGACCGCCTGTGCCAGGACGCCGCGCTCGCGATCGACGACGGCTGCAACGTCCTCATCCTGTCGGACCGCGGCGTCGACGCCAAGCGGGTGCCGATCCCGTCACTGCTCGCGCTGGCGGCCGTCAACCAGCACCTGGTCAAGGAGGGCATCCGCATGCAGGCCGGCCTGCTGGTCGAGACCGGCGAAGCGCGCGAGGTCCACGACTTCGCGCTGCTCATCGGCTACGGCGCGGCGGCGGTCAACCCCTACCTGGCGCTCGACGCGGTCGGGGCGCTGGTCGAGCGTGGCCAGGTGCCGGGCACCACCGAGGAAGCTAGCACGCGCTACCTGCACGCCGTCGAGGAGGGCCTGCTCAAGGTCATGTCCAAGATGGGCATCTCGACGGTGCAGAGCTACCGCGGGGCGCAGATCTTCGAGGCCGTCGGCCTGGCTCCCGAGCTGATCGCGCGCGGCTTCGGCGGCACGCCGTCGCGCATCGGCGGCATCGGCGTCGGCGAGCTGGCCCGCGAGGCGCTCGATCGCCACGACCGCGGCTTCGGCCGGCAGGCGATCGCGATCGCCGACGAGCTGCCGGTGGGCGGGCTGTACCAGTGGCGGCGGCGCGGCGAGCGCCACAAGTGGAACCCGGCGACCATCGCCGCCTTGCAGGCGGCGGTGGCGCACGAGGACCGCGACCGGTTCGCCGACTACCAGCGGCTGTGCGACGACGAAGTTGGCGCCCTGACCACGCTGCGCGGGCTGTTCGAGCTGGCGCCGCCGGTCGGAGCCGCGATCGCGCTCGACCTGGTCGAGCCGGTGGCCGACATCGTCAAGCGCTTCGTCACCGGCGCGATGTCGTTCGGGTCGATCAGCGCCGAGGCCCACGAGACGCTGGCCATCGCCATGAACCGGGCCGGTGGCAAGTCGAACTCGGGCGAAGGTGGCGAGGAGCCGCACCGCTTCGACCGCGACGACAACGGCGATTGGCGCCGCAGCGCGATCAAGCAGGTGGCGTCGGGACGGTTCGGCGTCACCGCCCACTACCTGGTCAACGCCGATGATCTGCAGATCAAGATGGCGCAGGGCGCCAAGCCTGGCGAGGGCGGCCAGCTGCCGGGCCACAAGATCGACGATCGCATCGCCAAGGTGCGCTGCTCGACGCCGGGCGTGACCCTGATCTCGCCGCCGCCCCACCACGACATCTATTCGATCGAGGACCTGGCCCAGCTCATCTACGACCTGCAGGTCGTGAACCCCGAGGCCCGCATCAGCGTGAAGCTGGTCAGCGAGGTCGGGATCGGCACCGTCGCCGCCGGCGTCGCCAAGGCGCGCGCCGGCTGCATCGTGATCGCCGGCTACGAAGGTGGCACCGGCGCGTCACCGATCTCGTCGCTGCGCCACGCCGGCCTGCCCTGGGAGCTCGGCCTGGCCGAGACCCAGCAGGTGCTGGTCCAGAACCGCCTGCGCGGCCGGGTCCGGCTGCAGGTCGACGGCGGTCTGCGGACCGGGCGCGACGTGGTGATCGCCGCCTTGCTCGGCGCCGAGGAGTTCGGCATGGCGACCGCGTCGCTGGTCGCCACCGGCTGCGTGATGTTGCGCAAGTGCCACCTCAACACCTGCTCGGTCGGCATCGCCACCCAGGATCCCAAGCTGCGCGCGCTGTACCGCGGCAGGCCCGAGCACGTGGTCGCGTTCTTCACCATGATCGCCGAGACCGTGCGCGAGCTATGCGCCCAGCTCGGCGCCCGCACGCTCGACGAGCTGATCGGGCGCACCGAGCTGATGCGCGTGCGCTCGACCTTGCACTGGAAGGCCCGCACCCTCGATCTGACGCCGGTGCTGCACCAGCCGGCGGCGGCCCCCGAGGTCGCCCGCCGCTTCGTCGCGCTCGAGCCGTGGTCGATCGCCGACCACGTCGACCAGCAGATCATCGCCGCCGCCGAGGCCGCGGCCGGCCCGACCCTGGTCAACGGCAAGCCGGTCGAGCTGAGCCTGCCCATCGACAACAGCAAGCGCACCGTCGGCGCCCGCCTGGCCGGCGAGATCGCCCGCCGCCACGGTGCCCACGGCCTGCCCGACGGATCGATCAAGGTCCACTTCACCGGCTCGGCCGGCCAGAGCTTCGGCGCCTTCCTCACCGCCGGCGTCGAGCTGACCCTGACCGGCGACGCCAACGACTACGTCGGCAAGGGCCTGTCGGGCGGCCGGCTCGCGATCCGGCCCCCCGATGGCATCCGCTTCGTGCCCGAGGACAACGTGCTGATCGGCAACACCGCGCTGTACGGCGCCACCGCCGGCGAGCTGTTCGCGCGCGGCCTGGCCGGCGAGCGCTTCGCGGTCCGCAACTCGGGCGCCCGCGCCGTGGTCGAGGGCATCGGCGATCACGGCTGCGAGTACATGACCGGCGGCGCGGTGGTGGTGCTCGGCCCGACCGGCCGCAACTTCGCTGCCGGCATGAGCGGCGGCACCGCGTTCGTGTTCGACAAGGACAAGACCTTCCGCGACAAGGTCAACCTGGAGATGGTCGATCTCGAGTCGCTGGTCGACGAGAGCGACCTGTTCCTGGTCTATGGCCTGATCGAGGATCACGTCCGCCTCACCAGCAGCGCGGTCGGCCGCCGCATCCTCGACAACTGGGAGCTGATGGTGCCGCGCTTCGTCAAGATCATGCCGGTCGACTACCGCCGCGTCCTGCAGGCCCGCCGCGCCGAGGCGCGGCCGCGGCGACTGTCGGTGGTCGGCGCCAGCGCCGGAGCCGGCGCAGGAGGACGGTGACACCATGGGCAAGCCGACCGGCTTCATCGAATGGCAACGGCTGAACGCGCCGCGGCGGCCGATCGCCGAGCGCTTGCGCGACTGGCGCGAGGTCGAGGGCCACGCCAGCGACGAGCACGCCGGGCAGCAGGCCGGCCGCTGCATGGACTGCGGGGTCCCGTTCTGCATGCAGGGCTGCCCGCTCGGCAACGCCATCCCCGACTTCAACGATCGGCTGTGGCGGGGCCGCTGGCAGGACGCCTGGAAGCGGCTGTCGGCCACCAACAACTTCCCCGAGTTCACCGGTCGGCTGTGCCCGGCGCCGTGCGAGGCGTCGTGCGTGCTGGCGCTCGACGGTCAGAGCCACGCCGTGACCATCGAGCACATCGAGAAGGAGATCGCCGAGCGGGCCTGGGCCGAGGGCTGGGTGGCCGCGGAGCCGCCGCGCGCCAAGACCGGCGCCCGGATCGCGGTGGTGGGCTCGGGTCCGGCCGGGCTCGCCGCGGCTCAGCAGCTGGCCCGCGCCGGTCACGACGTGATCGTGTACGAGGCCGACGACCGCGCCGGCGGCCTGCTGCGCTACGGCATCCCCGACTTCAAGATGGAGAAGGCGGTCATCGACCGCCGCATGACCCAGCTCACCGCCGAGGGCGTGGTCGTCAAGTGCGGCGTCAAGGTCGGGATCGCCCCGACCTGGGACCGCCTCAACGCCGACTACGACGCGGTGGTGATCGCGATCGGCGCCCGCCGCGGTCGCGATCTCCAGGTGCCCGGCCGCGAGCTGGCCGGCGTGGTCATGGCGATGGACTACCTCGAGGAGCAGAACCGGGTCGTCGCCGGTGACGTCGCCACCGGCCGCTGGGACGTGGCCGGCAAGCACGTGATCATCCTCGGCGGTGGCGACACCGGCTCCGACTGCCTGGGCACCGCGCTGCGCCAGGGCGCGGCCGAGGTGCACCAGGTCGAGATCATGCCGCTGGCGCCGGATGTCCGGTCGGCGGACAATCCGTGGCCGCTATGGCCGCTGGTGTTCCGGACCTCGTCGTCGCAGGAAGAAGGTGGCGCCCGTGACTTCGCGCTGCGCACGCTCCGCCTCGAGGGCACCGACGGCCAGCTGACCACGCTGGTCGCCGAGCGACTCACGCCCGCCAACGGCAAGCCGCCGCGCTCGCCGGCCGACCTGGTGTCGACCGGGGAGGAGGTCCGCCTGCCCTGCGAGCAGCTCATCCTGGCCATGGGCTTCACCGGTCCCGACACCAGCACCCTGACGGCGCAGCTCGGGGTCGCGCTCGATCGGCGCGGCAACGTCCTGGCCAGCGAGCCGGGCTGGGCGACCAGCGTGCCCGGCGTGTTCGCATGTGGCGACGCTCGCCGCGGCCAGAGCCTCATCGTGTGGGCGATCGCCGAGGGCCGCGAGACCGCGCGCGCCGTCGACGCCTGGCTCCGCGGCGGCCCGTCGTGGCTGCCGGCGCGCGGCGTGGATCAGCCGTTCGACAAGAAGTGAGCGCGGGGCCGGCGTCGCGATCCGGTGCCGCGCTTCACGGTGCCGCGATGCACGACGTGCTCTTGCCGATCAACCACACCGCGACCGGCGGCGCCGTGTTGCAGGTGACGTTGACGTTCCCGGCGTCGACCCCGCCGTCGAACAACGCCATGCTGCCGCCGCCGGTGCCCGACGCGCTGTACGGGTTGGGCATGAAGTCGCCGAAGCCGTGGGCGCGCACGCAGCGGTCGGTGTTGGGGGACTTGGTGCGCAGCGTCACGAGCGCGGTGGCCTCGACCGCCAGCCAGGTCGTGGCCGCGCCACTGACCGAGTAGATCTGGGTGTCGACGACGTCGATCTCGCGGCGCCCGCTTCCGGCGCCGATGAAGATCGTGCCGCTGGTCCACAGCAGGGCGTCCGGCCGCATCGTGGTGGCACCGTGGGCGTACAGGCCGACCGCGATCCGAGAGTTGATGTCGGTCGCCGTGGCCACCTCGACGACCATCTTCTCGACCAGGAAGCACTGCGGCATCACGCCGTCCTTGAAGGCCTCGAGGCCGGTTAGCCCGGCCGGAGTCGTCTCGAGGGGGGGCGGAAACCCGAGCAGGACGGTCGGATCCGTGATGTTGACGTTGAGGATAGTCTGGGTGCCCTCCGACACGATCTGGAACACCGCGCTCTCGGTCTCACCGACGTCGGCGGTATCGTCCTCGGATGCAAAGAGGTTGACGGTCTGGCCGACGTTCCACTGGCCGACCTCGAACTGGTAGGTCTGCGGCGTCACCTCGAAGTCGGTGAAGCCGAAGCTGGGGACGTCAACCGTCACGGCACGGCCGGGATCTCGCGACAGCGTGAGCTGCACGATCCCGTCCGGCTTGCCTTCCTCGATGGTGTGCGGGTTGGGCGTCAGCACCGGCGCCACGACATCGTCATCGGTGACCGAGACCGCGACCGTCTTCTCGGCCAGCGCCGGCGCGTTCAGCCGGATCGTCGTGGTCTCGTCCAGCCCGTCGCCGTCGGCGATCGCGGTGACCAGCACCGCCTGCGGCGTGTTGAAGTTGCCCGCCGTGAACAGGAGGCTGGGCGTGCTCACCGATGCCACCCCGGTCGGATCGGTCACCACGGTCACGGTGACGTTGCCGGCTGGCGCCGCGCCCAGGCTCACCATGATGTTGCTCCCGGGCTGATCCTCGATGAGATCGAGGACTCCCGGCGTCACGACGATGTCCACCGAATCGTTGTCGGCCACGTTCGCGGTGACGGTGCGCGACGGGGCGCCCGCGGACGCCACGGTGATCGTGACCGCCTCGTTGGTCGCGTCGGCGTCTTCGAGCGCGGTGGCGGTCACGGCCTGGGCGGTGTCGAAGTCTCCGGGCGTGAACGTGAGCGAGCCCGGGGCGACCGCGAGATCCGAGTTGTTGCCCGGCGGCACGGTGACGGTGACGGTGGTCGACGATGCCGGCTGGAACAGCAGGCTCACGGCGAACGTGTTCTGGCCACCCTCGTTGACCGCGATCGTGGTCGGCGCCACGACCAGCGCCTGGGTGTCGTCGTCGGTCACGTTGATGGTTCGGTTGGTGGTCAACCCCTCGGCGGCGGCGTTGCACGAGATGGTGGTCGACCCGCTGGCCAGATCGCCGTCCTCCACCGCCGTCACCCGCACCGTCTGCGGGCTGGCGTAGTCGGACGGACCGAAGGTGAGCTGGGTGACGTTGATCGCGGCCACGTTGGGGTCGCCGCTGCCGACGTCGACGATGACCGCCCCGGCCGGCTCGTAGCGGAGGCGGACGGTCAGGTTCGCCGCCGCACCCTCGGTGATCGCGAGCGGTCCCGGATCCGGGATCACGTCGATGACCTGGGTGTCGGCGTCGTCGATCGACACCTGCACGAAGCGATCGGCGAGCCCGGCCGCTGACAGCCGGATGCTGACCTGCTCGTCCACCACGTTGGGGTCGACGCTGGCCGTGACGGTGACGTTCTGCAGGGTGCTGTAGTTGGCGGTCGTGAACGTCAGGTTGCCACCCGACAGGGTGGCGCCCGAGAGCGCCACCGCGGCGGCTGGCGTCGCGGCCACGGCGACGATGACGTTGCCACCGGGCATCTGCGTCAACCGGACGCCGAAGGTCGCGGTGTGCATGGCGCCCGCCGCCTCGGTGATGGTGCCGAGGTTGCCGGGACTGGCGTCGATGGCGAGCACGTCGTCATCGGTGATGTTGATGGCCAGGGTGTGGGTCGGCACGCCCTCGGACGCCGGATCGAGCACCAGCAGGGTGCTGTCGTTGCCCGTGTTGACGTCCTGGGTCCCGGTCACGGTGATCGGCTGCGGGGTGTCCCAGCTCGCCGAGGTGAAGCTGAGCGAGGCCGTCGACAGCGTGGCGATCGCGGGATCCATGCTGGTCACCGAGACCACGACGCTGCTGCTGGGACGCGCCGCCAGCTGGACCTCGACCTGACCGGTGCTGCCCTCGGTGACCCCGATCGACGACGGCGGCGTCACCACCAGGAGCTGCTGATCGTCATCGGTGATCATGACCATCGCCGTGCCGTCGGCGACCTGACCGCCGCCGTCGAACAGGACGGTCACCGGACTGTCGTCCGCATCGTCGTCCTGGGCGGCGGCGAGGATGATGGTGCGCTCGACGTTCCAGTTGTCGGGCGTGAAGGTCAGCGACGCCGGCGTCGGCGTGAGCAGCGTGGTGCCGGTGATCGCGATCGTGCGATCCGTCGGCGGCGCCTCCGACAGCTTGACGCGGACGATCGCCTGACCGCCTTCGCTGACCGTGGTGGTCGATGGCGTGACCACCACGTAGATGCCCTGCGGCGCCGCGTCGGTGGCGCCGTCGTCCTGGCCGGCGTCGCCGTCGTCGTCGTCGCCGCCGGGCGGGACATAGACCGTCGAGTCGATCTTGCAGCCGGCCAGCAGCATGGCCGCGACCACCGCCGCGGTGAGCACGATCACCGGCGCGCGCACGTCAGAACCTCCCCTGCACGACCGCGCCGGCCATCCCGGGCCCGACCGCGGGCGTCACGGCCACGCCGCCGTCGCCGTGCGTGGGGCCGCCGGTCATCCACAGCACCCCGGCGCCGACGCCGGCGAGCGCCGCCAGGGCGTAGCTGAGGTTGGCCACCTTGGCCTTGGCGCGCGCATCTTCGAGCAGGCCGTTGGCCTCGGCGTGGTCGACGCAGACCCGTAGCTGGCAGACGTCGTGGGCGTCGGCCTCCAGGCCCTTGGCCTGGCTGCCGGTGATCGCGCCCGCGACCAGCACGACCACGCTGGCCCCGGCGACGCCGAGCGCGATCTTGCGGCGGGTGGTGAGCATCGCCGGTCGGTCGATCGGGCCGCTGGGCCCGAGGTCGTCATCCACGAGCTCGGCGCCGAGGCCACCGCCGGGTGGGGGCGCGAGCTGCTTGAGCTCCTTGAACCGCGGCACCTCGACCGAGACCTTGTCGCCTTCCGGCTTCACGGTGACCTTGGTCGACCACTCCTCGTGCCCCGGCGCGCGGCCGGAGACCACGTAGTCACCGCCGTCCACCGGCGCGCCGCGGTTCCACAGCAAGGCGTCGACGACCGCGCCATTGCGCGTGATCGCCAGGCCACCGACGCGACTCTCGTCGGGCACCGAGATCAACAGATAGGAGAGTCGGGGTTCGATCGCGGCGACCTTGGCCTGCGCGATCTCCCGCTTCTTGGGATCCTTGACCCGCGACAGCGCATCGGAGTACGCCGACCACGCCGACGCGAGCTGGCCGTTCTTCTCGCGACAATCGCCCAGCCGGATCAGGGTGCCGGCGCGGGCCTCGATGCGGTTGGAGCCTTCGAAGGCGTCGCAGGCCTTGCCGATCTCTCCCGCCGCCATCAGCTGGTCGGCCTCGCGGAACAGGATCTCGGCGTCGGCGTTCTGGGCCCGCGCCTCGGGCACCGCCGCGAACACCGCCAGCGCGAGGCCGATCAACGTGGCGACGCGACGCTCCCAGGTCGGCTCAGTCACCGCGATCGACGTCCCCCGCGCCGCCCTGGTTCGATGGCTTGGTGTCATGGGTCCTCTTGCTAGGCGTAGGCTTGGTGGTCGCAGGCTTGATCGGGCGCGGCTTCTTGCCCGGCGTGGGCTTGACCGCCACCGGCGGCGCAACGGCGGGTGGCGCGACGACCTCGAGCGGGGGCGGCGAGGTCGCCAGCGGAGCGGTCGGCGGTGGAACGGTCACCACGGCCGCGGGTGCGACGATCTCGACGGAACGCGGGTTCGACGCCGGCGCCGGCGAGCCGGGCGC
Source organism: Myxococcales bacterium (assembly GCA_947483555.1). Taxonomy (GTDB): domain Bacteria; phylum Myxococcota_A; class Polyangia; order Haliangiales; family Haliangiaceae; genus UBA2376. The sequence goes on along the minus strand of CANKMW010000030.1, from coordinate 64,641 downwards.
GCCGCCGCGCTTGGCGCCGCCCGCGGTCCCGCCACCCATGACGACGATCGCGATGACCGCGGCGACCACGATCGTACCCAGCGCCAGGCTCGGCAGCAGCCAGCGCCGCGGCGGCCGCGCCGCCGACGACGACGGCGGATGGGTGGCGCCGACCGCGCTCGACAGCGTGGTCGGCCGCGCCAGCGACCCGGGCGGAACCGGCGTCTCGAGCGCCACGCCCGCGGCGAGGTTCGAGCTCGCCGCCCGGCGGGGCAACCGCGGGGCGGTGGTGCCGGGATCACCGACACCGTCGCCGAGCGACTCGGTGATCGACGCCGCGACCTCGGCCATCGACTGGTAGCGGTCCGCCGGATCCTTGGCCAGGCAGCGGGCGATGATGGCCTCGAGGTCCTCTCGCCACTCGGCCGGCAACGCCGGGCGCACGCTCGACGCCGACGGTGGATCTTCCTTGAGGTGGGCGGCGATGATCTCGCCGGCCGATTCGTAGTCGAACGGCGGCTTGCCGGTGACCAGGCAGAACAACATGCAGCCCAGCGAGTAGATGTCGGAGCGGGCGTCGACGTCGTGAGCGCCCTTGCACTGCTCGGGTGACATGTAGAGCGGCGTGCCCATGATCGCGCCGGTCCGGGTCCGGGACCGGCTGCCGTCGTTGCGGGTCAGCTTGGCGATGCCGAAGTCGAGGATCTTGGCCCGCTCACCGCCCGGCACCGCCGGGTCGTGGACCATGAACACGTTCTCGAGCTTGAGGTCGCGGTGGATCACGCCCCGGGTGTGCGCGGCCTCGAGCGAGGTGGCGACCTGGCGCGCGATGCGCAGCGCCGGCACCGGCGACAGCGGCCCGTCGCCGTCGACGCGAAGGTCGAGGGTCTCGCCCTCGAGATACTCCATCACGATGTAGGCGCTGCCGTCGGTGTGGTAGCCGAAGTCGAAGATCTGCACGATGCCGGGATCCGGGATCGACGTCGTCGCGCGCGCCTCGTTGAAGAAGCGATCGACCAGCTCCTCGTCGGCAGACAGCGCCGGCAACAGCACCTTGAGGGCGGCCGGACGCTTCAGCAGCGCGTGCTCGGCGAGGTACACCGCTCCCATCCCGCCCTGACCGAGCAGACGCTTGACGACATAACTGCCGACCGTGACCCCCTCCATCGCCGATCCATGGTGCGGCGAGCGCCGGGTCCGCGCAATACATGAGCGACCGCCATGAGATCCGCGTCTCATCCCACATGTCGGTGAACCGGGCCGACGTTTGCGCCGCGGCTTGACGCCGCCGCAAGAGTCGCCAGACTTGGGCCCACATGCGCGCAGGGTTAGGGACCGCGAATGAACAACTCGTCCGTCCTCGCGGCCGATCCATCCCCGCTGGCTTCGTTGCTCGTCGGTCACTTACCGAGGGTCAACTCCACTCCTCGCGCCTCGCCATCGGGGCGGCTCGACCGCGATCACCGATCGACTTGTCCATTCGCGGCCCCTTGGCGGCCATGGTCGCGATCTCGATCCCGTTCCTCCTCACGCACGATGCCGCGGCCGATCCGGTCAAGGGCAACGTGCTCGATGGCATCAGCCTGACCCCGATCCGTGGTGCGACGGTGACCGCGCCCGACGGCACGGCGGTGAAGACCGACAAGATCGGCGCCTTCACGCTCGACGTGGCGCCGGGAGCAGCGGAGCTGGTCGCGACCGCGCCCGGCTACGACCCCACCGTCGAGGACCTGGTGATCGTCGATGGTGGGCTCACCGACTACGTGCTGCTCCTCTACAAACCGGGCGCGGCGTTCGAGACCATCGAGGTCGAAGATCAGGCGCCGATCCCGCCCGCCCCCGGGCGCCAGGACATGTCGCGCGAGGTGATCACGCGCATCCCGGGCACCCGCGGCGACGCGCTCAGCGCGGTCCGCTCGCTGCCCGGCGTGGCCAGCACCTTCGGTCCCAGCTCGGGGCCCGGCCTGGTCGTGATCCGCGGCGCCGCGCCCGAGGACTCCAAGATCACGATCGATGGCGTCGAGGTCCCGGTCCTCTACCACTTCTTCGGCCTGCAGAGCGTCCTGCCGTCGGAGTTCATCGACAACATCGAGTTCCTGCCCGGTGGCTTCGGTGCCGAGGAAGGCCGCGCCACCGGCGGCGTCATCAACGTGGTCACCCGCGCCGAAGCGGCGCCCGAGACCGCGGGGTTCGCCGAGGTCTCGTTCATCAACGTCGCCGGGTTCGTGCAGGTCCCGCTGACCAAGCGCAAGAACCTCACGCTCACCGCGGCGGCGCGGCGCTCGCTGATCGACTTCATCCTGCCCGCGGTGGTCCCGGACACGGTCAACTTCACGACCGCGCCGCAGTACTACGACGGCCAGCTCCGCCTCGACTGGCGGCCGCGCGAGAGCGACAAGCTGTCACTGCTCGCGTTCACCAGCTTCGATCTGCTGTCGCTGGTCAACGAGAACGTCAATCCCAACGAGCCCGACTTCACGGGTCGGTTCGACAACGAGACCACGTTCAGCCGGGTGATCGCGCAGTGGAGTCGGGCCCGCGGACCGTGGACCCAGCGCCTGGTCGCGTCGGCGGGAACCGCCGGGTTCCGCTTCGAGGTCGGCAACGACCGCTTCATCCGCGCCAACCAGCGCACGCTCGAGGTGCGTGACGACGTCGGCTGGCAAGCCCACGCCCGGGTCAAGCTGCGCGCCGGCGCCGAGGGGCGCTGGAACCCGCGCGACGTCAGCCTGAAGTTCCCGGCCCAGCCCCAGGAGGGCCAGCCACCGCCGTCCAACTTCTCGAGCGCGCCGCTGGTCGAGTACGAAGCCCGGCACCACAACGACGTCGCCGGTGCCTACGTCGCCGCCGACCTCAAGGCCAGCACCTCCACCACCGTGACCGTGGGTGGCCGCCTCGACTACTACGATCACGTCGGCGAGACCACGTTGACGCCCCGGCTCCAGATCACCCAGCGCGCCGGCGACGACCTGACGCTGCGCGCCGCGGTCGGCCGCTACAGCCGCGGCTTCGAGTACGGCGAGAGCGTGCCCACCAACATCACGCCCGAGCTCGCCACCCAGTACGTCGGCGGCGCCGAGGTCCGGCTCACCGACGCCATCACGGCCACCGGCAGCGTGTTCTACACCGACCGCCACGACCTGCTGGTCCAGGACCGCCTGCTGGCCGCGGTGTCCCCGCTCGAGGCCTACGTCAACCGCGGCAGCGGGCGTTCGTTTGGCGCCGAGTACCTGATCCGGGCCAAGACCGACCGCTTCTTCGGCTGGCTGTCGTACACGTTCTCGCGCTCCGATCGGGTCGACGGCCCGATGGAGTCGCGGCGTCTGTTCGACTTCGATCAGACCCACAACCTGATCGCCGTCGGCAGCTGGCGGCTCGGCAAGTGGGAGCTCGGGGGCCGCTGGCAGTACGCGACCGGGCAGCCGATCACGCCGGTGGTCGGCTCGATCTACCTGACCGACCTCAACGCGTTCGTGCCGCTCTACGGCACCGTCAACTCGGAACGGATCGAGGACGCCCACGCGCTCGATCTGCGCATCGATCGCAAGTGGAAGTTCCGCGCCTGGGAGCTGTCGGCGTACCTCGACGTCACCAACGTCTATGCCCACGCCCGCGTGCTCGGCTACACCTACAACTACGACTTCACGGAGCGCCAGGCGTTCGAGGAGCTACCGTTCGTGCCGGCGCTCGGGCTGCGCGGAAGCTTCTGAGCCGGCGCCGCGCAACCTGAGGTTGGCCAGCCGACGCCCCAGCCAGCGCAACGGGCGCTCGGCGGCGAACAGCGGCGCGTACGCGACCCCGGCCAGCGGGTACGGGAAGACGATCGCCATCAGCGCGACGATGCCGACGTGAAAGCCCCACGCCATCGCCGCCCATCCCAGCGCGACCCGGCCGCCGATCATCGCCACCGGCGCACCGAGCTCGAGGGCGAGGGTGGTGATCGCCATCGCCTCGAACAGCCACGCGTGCTCGAGCAGCGGCGTGGCCAGCGGGCTGGGATCGGAGCCGAGCAGGACCTTGCGCAGGTTGTCGACCGCGACCTGATCGCGCAGGAACTCGCCCTCGGCCCACCCCAGGCCGCCGACCCGCAGCTTGGCGATCCCGGCCAGCACGTAGGTCAGGCACGTGATCGCCGCCATCAGGCGCAGCGGCCAGCCGTACGCTTCCGCCGCTGGCGGCGCCGCGCGGCGGCGCGCGTCCCACGACCACGCCGCGGCGGCCGGCGCCATCGCCAGCACGATGGCGTGGAGCGCGAGCAGGTTCTCGGTGTGGAACGGCATGCTCCACGAGTTGCGATACGTGAGCAGCCACAGGAGCGCGACCGCGAACAGCGGCGCGCTGACCCGGTACCAGACCCCGAGCGTGAACAGGACCGCGAGCCCGACGGTCGCGATCGTGATCGCCGTGTGCGCACCTGACCCCAGCGGATGCCCGAGCAGGCGCGTCACGCCCAGCGGGACGAAGTCGCGGGCCGGGAAGTCGGCATAGCCGAGCAACATCGGCAGCCGGGTGATCAGGTACAGGAACGCGAATCCGCCGACGAGGATGCGGAGCGCGGCCAGGCGTTCGGCCGGCGCCGGCCGGAACCACCAGCGCAGCAGGGCGAGATCCGGACGGGTCACCGGGTCCGACTCCGGGCGATCGGACAGCGCGCGTGCTCGCGCTCGGGGCCGTGCACGCCGTGGACGAGGTAACCGACCGCGCGATGGTCACCGAACACGACCGCGACGGTGTCCATGGCGTCGAAGCGGCGATCGCGGGCGACCCGGGCGGCGACCTCGGCGCACAGGGTCGGCGCGTGGCGGTTCTGCACCGCCCGCCGCACGGTCATGAGGGCCTGCATCACCTCGGCGTTGGCGACCAGCTCGGGGGGGACGTGGCGACGCCCGCCGCCCGGGCCGGTGGCGATGACGTAGTCGATGGCGACCCGCGCGCCCGGACGCTTGAACGCGAACATCGGGTACGTGGACAGCGGGAAGCTGTCGCCATGGATCGGATCGCGGCCGAGCGGCCAGACTACCGCCGCCAGGAGGATCAGCGTGACCAGGCCGCCCCACAGGCGCGTCGCCATGCCCGGTTGTACCGCAGCCGGCAGGCCGTAGCCGTCGCCGTCGCCGTCGCCGTCGCCGGAGCCGGAGCCGGAGCCGAAACCGAACCCGAGGCCGTGGCCGAAACCGTGGCCTCGCTCGCGCGTGCACGCGGCGGCGTTCCCCGCGCTGGTTCGTCGGCGCCCGCCTTGCATCGGGCATCCCTTGCCGCGCCTGCCCAGCAACCCACCCGCCCCGAGCATGCTCGCGCCCACTCCAAGACCCGCATCGACCGTCCTGCCCGCCCCGCGCCCCCAACAAGACCCCACGGAAATCGCGACCATGTGATCCTGTCTAATATATGGTTCGTATCCCGCTGGGTTGCTTCGTGGTCGCCGGCATCGTCGCTGGGGCAAGTGAGGCGGTCGCAGCGCCGCTCTCGTTGCCCCTTCTCAACCTGACGCTCGAACTTCCGGACCCGCCGGCGTGGGCCATCAGCGACGACGACCGGGATGGAACGGTCGATCGCCTCTACGTCGGGGCCGAGCCTCCGCTCGTGGTAGACATCTCGCGCATCGCCGCCAGGTGCGATGCTTGGGCGTCGAGTGCCGTCGGTACATTCGCCGAGGTCGACTGGGCCAAGTTCGTGCGACTCCCAGCGTGGGCGCCCGCCGGCTGGTTTCCCGCGGCGGGCGAGCTCGCCTCGGGCGACGGCAAGGTCATCCAGCTCTGCCGCGACCTGGGCTCGGATCGCAATGAGAGCGTCATGGTGATGGTGATCATCCAGGAACGCATCGACGTGAGCCGCCCGGTCGGCAGCCTGCTCGGTGCGCTCGAGCGAGCGCTGCGCACCAAAGGTGTCCCCGGGATCGACTACGGCGACGACTCCGTCGCGATCGTGGCGATAACGACCCTCAACATCCAGATCGACAGGAAGCGTGGGCCGGCGACCATCGAGGCCGAGCCGGTCGCGTCGGTCCACGCGTCGCGCCCGCACCGCGAGGATCGCGACGACCACGAGAAACGGCCAGCGCGGCCCGCGCGCTACGACGGCGTTCGGGCTGCGGTCGACGTGGCCGCACTCTCCCTCGAAGGCGATTCGGTCGACGGCGGCGGCCGGTTCGGTGCGTCACTGACCCTGCCCATTCGCTACCGCCGCCGCGGCGCCGACAAGGGCTGGGCGTTTGGTGCGCGTGTCGCCGCCGGCCGGGCCGGCGATGTCGTCGTCGGAGACGGCCACGTGGCGATCGGCGGTGCCTTCGGCAAGCCGCGCACGCAGGTGGCCCTGGTCATGGTGGTCGGCGGTGACCGCGCGCCGGCCGGCTCGCCGCTCACCACCCAGGACGGCGGCTTCGCCGGCTTGCAGATGACGCTGCGCATGCCGGTGACGCGGCAGACCGACGTGGAGGCTGCGGGCACGCTCGTCGCCGGATCCCACGGCCGCGGCTCGTGGCTCGAGCTGTCGCTCGTGTCGGTGCGCTGCGCGCCCGTGAGTTGCCTCCTCGGCGTCGAGCGCCGCACCTGGGACGACGGCATGTCGTCGCTCGGGATCAAGGCAGGCCTCGGCTACTGATCGGATCGGCATGCACCTCACGGTCGACATCCGCCACTCGCTCGAGCCGCGGCACGGTCGGATCACGCTGGTCGAGTGCTCACGCCGGCCTGGACGGCGCGCGTGCGCGGGCCTGCTCTCGGTCGTCAAGACCAGCGACGACACGACCGAGGCGCACTGCGAGAGCTGCCACCGGGACGTCAGCGCCGTGAAGAACACCGGCGCGAGGACGTGGTCGCCCGCTCATCATCAATCCTCCGGATCGTCGCCCAGCAACACGCCCACGTGGATCTCGATCGCGTCGAATGGCTCGGCGCGGACGCGCTCGTGGGCCTCGGCGCGGAGGGCGACGAGGTAGCCGTCGGGCGTGTGGCGGTGGACGGTGAGCGTGCGGTCGACCTGGTCGAGGATCCAGTAGTGCGGCACCCCGGCCTGGTGGTAACGGCGCAGCTTGATCACCGTGTCGGTGGCGCGGTTGGACTCGCTGACGATCTCGCACAGCCAGTCGGGGCGGAGGGTGACCGGGCGCTCCTTCAGCGGTGCCGGTGCGCGCTCGCGGCGCCAGCCGGCGATGTCGGGCCGGTAGCCACGACCGTCGAGCAGCATGTCCACCTCGAGGGAGATCCACCAGCCGCCAGGGGCCCCGGGACCACCGGTACGCCGATCGTAGGGGCCGCCGAGCGCGCCAGCTGTCAGGCGCTGCGCGCGGCCGTGCTCGAACGTCGGCGCGGCCTTCTCGACGAACTCGCCGTCGATCAGCTCGATCCGCGCGCTCTCCGGCTGGGCGAGCCAGTCGGCGACGGTCTTCGGCTGTCCTATGGCGGGCACGATCGGCATGACCCGATGATCCTAGCACCGGCGCCGATGCGCATCCGCGCTACCGCTCGGGCACCAGGTACAGCGACTCGGTCTGGTTGACCCACAGCGTCAGCGAGTCGAAGGGGTGCGGGCGGCGGCGGAGTCGATGCGCGCATGTTAGCCTCGACGACGATGTTGCTCCGCATGCGGGTCGCGCTCCTCCTCTGCGCCGCCGCGTGCGGTTCCGGCGGACCTCGCCGGGTCGGCGGTCAACCGAGCTGGCGCAAGGGTGGCGGTGACGCCGGCCGCGCCGCCGCGCCGGTGCTGTCGATGGTGCCGATCGAGCTGGTGCCCACCGCGCCGGGGACGCGCGCCTACAACGATCCGCCGCGCACCCCAGCGCCTCGCTCGGCGCTCGGCGATGCGGTGGTGGCCGAGGTCGCTGCGCTCGCCGCCGCGGGTGCGCTGGTCGCGCCGGTGGCCGATGGGCGCCTGTTCGCGGCCGCCACCGAGATCGCGACGGTGGTGCCGGCCGCCGGCGTGGTGCCGTATCCGCTGGTCGAGTTTGCGCTCCAGCACCACGGCATCATCGAGCCGTCACCGCACCTGCTGGTGGTGTGGGGTCCGATCGGCGACCCGGCCTTGATCGTCGAGCAGCTGCGGCCCCGTCTGGTCGAGGCGCTGGGCACCGATCCGATCGCTCGCATCGGCGTCGGGTCGGCGACCCGCGCCGACGGCGACGTGGTGGTGGTCGCGCTGCAGGCCAGCTACCTCGAGATGTCGCCGGTCCCGCGCCGCCTCGACGCCGAGGCGGTGGTACCGCTGACCGGCCGCATCCTGGGCACGTTCCACGACCCCGACGTGTTCGTGACCCGCGACGACGGTACGGTCGAGCGGCTGGCCCTGCGGGTCGGCAGCGGTGGGGCGATCGCCGCCGAGCTCGGCTGCGGCAAGCGGCGCGGCCGGCAGCAGGTCGAGGTGACCGCGAGCGACACCACCGGCTCGACGGTGCTCGCCAATTTTCCGGTGTGGTGTGGCGAGCCGCCGCCGGAGCGGATCTCGGCCGCGGTCGCGCCGGCCGACGCGTCGCCGGTGACCACGGTCGGCGATGCCGAGACCCGCATGCTCGAGCTGGTCAACGCCGATCGCGCCGCGGCGCGCTTGCCGCCGCTCGAGCTCGACGCCCGGGTCGCCGACGCGGCGCGCGCCCATAGCCGCGAGATGCGAGTCACCGGCGTGGTCGGCCACGTCTCGGCGATCACCGGCACCGCGGCTGACCGGCTGCGCGTCGGGGGCATCCGCACCGGGCTGGTGCTCGAGAACATCGCCCGCGCCTACGGCATCGGCGAGGCCGAGGCCGGGCTGATGAACAGCCCCGGGCATCGAGCCAATCTCTTGTCGCGATCAGCGACCCACATCGGCATCGGCATCGAGCTGGGCGAGGAGGTCGCCGATCGGCGCGAGCTGTTCGTGACCCAGGTGTTCATCCGGGTCCCGCCGCCGATCGATCCGGTGATCGCGCAGGCCCGGGTCCGCGAGCAACTGCGGGTGGTGCGGAACTTTCAGGACAATGCCGCGCTCGACCAGATCGCCAGCGCCTACGCGGCCGCGTTGGCGAGCGGCGTGCCGCATGCCGACGCCGCCAAGCGCGCCTCGCGCTCGCTCGACGGCGTGGCGGCGCGGTTCACGCGGGTGGCGAGCATGGTGACGGCGCTCTCGGACGTCGACGCAGTCGATGCCGCGGCGTTCCTCGACGGAGCTCAGTTCACGCATGTCGGTGTCGGCGTCGCGCAGGGCGACCACGCCGATCTGGGGCCCGGCGCGTTGCACGTCGTGGTGCTGCTGGCGATCGCGCGGTAACGGTTTCGGCCGCGTGGCGAGCGCGCGGCGTCGGCGGACGATACGCGCGCTGATCGCCTCGACGACTTCGAGGAAGGCGCACCGGGGGCGGCGTGCTCGCTCGGGTTCTCGTCGGCTGCCTGCGCGACCGCGTCGTGCCCCGACTCGACGACGACGACGCCACGCCCGTGACCGCCTCGATGCTCACCCGCCTCGAATGGGCCGCCCTGCTTGAGCGCGTCTTCGGCGCCCGTCGCCCAGCCCGCGGTCCGCCGGCCGACGACCTCGAGCTCGAGTTGCCGTTCCCTGACTTCTGATCGCCGCTCTCGGAAGCGCGCGCGCTCGATTCGTCGCCCACATCGGCGCCCGGCTGTATGCTGGCTTGGTGTCCGAGGAAATCGCGCTCGCTCCCCATGTCTACGAGTATCGCCGGCTCGGTTCTGGACGCGCGGCGGACGTCGCCGGGGCGGCGACCGTGGCTCGTGCGATGTTCGATCAGCTTCACCCGAACGTCTACCCGGCGGCGTTTCCCACCATCGATCCGGTCCATGGCGATCGAGAGAGCCTGGCTGGTGCCATCGTGCGCTTGCCTCCCGCGCCGCCGTCGACCTGGGTCACCGAGGTTGATCGCCGCTACATTGTCGCCGGCGACGATGCACGAGGTCGCTATGTCGTCGGCACGGCCGACGTCGGGCTCCGTCGCGCGATCGAAGCGGTGGCGAGATACGAGGCCGCAACCGGCGCGGTCCTTGCGGACACGCCGTGGGAGCTCGTCGTTCGTATCACCGGTAGGCCGAAGCTGATCGTCGATCATGGCAAGGCGATCTACGGTCTGGACGTGACCGCTCTGGCCGTCGCGATCGCAGATCGGCTGTTCATCGACGTCACGACCGCCGCGGCTCGATTCGCCGGTGAGGACGACCTCGCGGAGATCGCGCCACCGCGCTTGCGCGACGAAGACGAACCCATGGATGTCGTCCGCGCGATGATCGCTGCGCTCAAGCAACACGACGGCGAGGTGTGGCGGGCGGCGTTCGCGGACTGGGAGGTGAAGAACCACCCGAACACGACGATCCTGGACCCGTTCGGTCGACCGAGGGCAGGGATGATGAAGGCGCTGGAACACTGGCGCGAGCGTGTGCTCGCGGATCTCTGGGAACTTCGTCCCGTCGGGTTGACCGCTCCGCGACTCAGGATGCGAGGCGACGAGCTGCCGGGGGTGCCGCAAGACCGCGTCGAGGAAGTCGCCGTCGAGGTCGAGTTGATCGGCCGTCGAGACGCCGCGTTTTTCCGCCTGGCGTCGGAGCTGCCATGGCAGGACCTGCGCCTGCAGCGGCGAATGGAAGGACCGTGGCGAGTCGTTCCATGGTGGTAGGGCGAGCCGACCAGACGAGGCGCTGACCCGCTCGAGGGTTCATGGGAGGCCCATGCGCCGCCTGCCGCCCGTCCCGCTGCTCGTGCTCCACGCTGCTCCTGCCGCTGGTGACGACTGCGAGCGCGGCGTGACGTGGGCCGATCTGCACCCAGCTCACTTCGGCGGCAGGCTGCCAGCCACCGGTGCCGCGGGCGCCGGTGCGCGTTCGGCACCGCTCTTCGACGGCGTCAGCGTGGCGCTGCCGGCCGCCGGCACGACCGGCGCCACCGCCGGCACGACCGGCGCCGCGGCCGGCGTCACGCCGCCGCTGGCGTCGGCGAACGTCAGCGTCAGCATGCGATCGAGCGAGTGCCACTCGCTGAAGCGGATGCGGTTCCACGACGCGGCGACCGGCTTGCCGTCCTTGCCGTAGTCGGCACGCACGACGTTGAAGCGCCACACGTCGCCGGGCTGCGGCGGCAAGCGGACCGCCATCGCGGCGTCCAGGCCCTTCACCGCCGCCAGCGGGATGGCCCACTCGGCGTCCCAGCCCTGATCGTCGTCGCCCGACGCGTTGAGCGTGCCGCGCACGTTCACCGCCGTCTTCATGGCGCCCGAGAAGCCGAGGTCGCTCTGCGGCCGCACGGTCGGGAACCAGGCGTCGAACTGCACGTTCTGCGGGCTGACCTGCAGCTCGACGTAGCCCTTGCCGTTGCCGTCGGCATCGACGAACACCTCGATGACGTCCTGCTTCCAGATCGGCTCGTCGGTCCTGGTGAAGTCGCTCTTCACGTCGTCGTCATCGGCGGTGACGAACAGGTACAGGTGCTGATCGTCCCACGTGATCTTCGCCGAGGTCGGGCCGCGCGGTTCGGGACCACCCTCGGCGGTCTGGAAGCCGCCGGTGCCGGCCGCCGACGCCCACGCCGGTTCGTCGGCCTTGCCGTCGATCGTGATCGGCCCGCTGGCCTTCTTGACCACCAGCTGGCCCGGCAACGGCGCCGCCTTGCTGACGTCGATCGTGAAGGTCGCCACGGTCAGGGCGCGATCCTTGGCCTCGCCGCCGGCGACGTCCATGCGGTCGGTGATCTTGTGGCCGCCCTTCTTGTAGATGCCGACCACCAGCTTGGCGGTCGGCGAACGCCAGTCCTTGCGCAGGATGAAGGTCTGCGGATCGCGGATGATCTGTCCGGCGGCCCATTTCTCCGACGGATGCCCTTTGCGCATGTCGGTCAGGTCGACGTTCGAGAAGTTGTTGTCGTCACCGACCAGGTGCGAGAACACCTTCCAGTTCTTGCCCGGCGGTACGTTGACCTGCCAGTAGTGCGTGATCACCACCTTGTCGCCCGGCGCCACCTGGGTCCGCTCGATGGTGTTGCCGAGGTACGTGATCTTGCCGTCGAACACGGCGCCGATCGGGTTGCCCAGATCGGCCGGCGCGGCGGTCAGGAGATTTTCGGCGACCAGCGCCGGATCGACGGCGGGCGCCGGCGGTGCCTTGTCGACGCACGCGACCGAGGCCGCACACGCGACCAGCGACAGGGAGGCCTTCCACATGCGGCGCGTTGTACCACGCGCCGCGGCGGCGAATCAGAAGCGGAACACGGTCGCGCCGCCACCGCTCGGGGCCGGCGCCGGACCGTCGGGGAGGAGCAGGAACTGCTGCTGCGGGGACGAGTCGTCCTGCGCCAGCACGATCAGCACGTAGAGTCCGACCGCCGCGACGACCCAGAACACCGGGCTCTTGTAGAACGGCTTGCTCTTCTTGACCGCACCCGGATCGGTGCCACCCACCGGAGGCGGGGGCGGCGCACCGGCACCCGCCGTGCCGCCCGCGGCGCCGCCACCGGCCACGACGCCACCACCCGGCGCCGGCAGCGGTGAGGCGCTGCGCATCGCGGCCAGGTCCACGGCGGCGACGCGATCGAGCTCGGCATCGCCGGTCGGCTGGTACGTCGGCGGCGCCGTGCCGCCCAGGCCGGCCGGGCCCACCGCGCCACCCGCCGCGGCCGCGGCGGCCGCCAGGCGGGCCTCCTCGGCCTTGCGCGCTTCTTCAGCCTGGCGCGCCTGCTCGGCGGCCAGCCGGTCCGCCTCGGCCCTGGCACCGGCGTCGGCCTTGGCGGCGGCGTCGAGCCGCGCCAGCGCGGCCTCGACCTCGGTGCGATTGGGGGCGTTGGGCATGCGGTCGAGGTACGAGCGGTAGTGACGCACCGCCTGGGCCGCCTCGTCGAGGCGATCGTAGGCCAGCGCGATGTTGAAGTCGTTCACCGCCGCCGGCGCCAGGTTGTCGGCCGCCGAGAACTCGGCGATCGCGCCGCGGTAGTCGGCGGCGTCGAACTTCTGCTTGCCGGCGGTGTAGCGGGCCCGCGCCTCGACGCGCGGATCACCCTGCGCCCACGCCGGCGAGGCGGTGGTGGCAGCGACCACGACGACGGCGAGCGAGAGGGCAAGTGCCAGGGTGATGCGGGACAGCAGGGGGCGAGCTGACATGACGACCTCGTGGACGGGCGGGACGGGGAGACCCGCCGATGATGCCAGAAGCTGGGCCCGGCGGCGCGCGGAGCTACCTCGCCACCGGGCAACCTGTGATCGAGGTCGCGGCCGGCGGCACGCCCCGGGCCTACTGTGCGCAGTCGGGGTCGAGCGGATGGGTCTCGCAGAAGGACTTGTCCGGGCCGCCGCCGCCGGTGCCGGTGCCGGACCCGGAGCCACCGCCACCGCCGCTCGGCTTGAGGGAGATCTCGATGCGGTCGTCGGTGCCGTCGATGGTGCGGGTGTCGTCCTTGTGGTGCGGCGCCTTGACCTTCACCTGCCGGGTCTCGCCCGGCTTGACCTTCACCATCTGCGGCGACTTGCCGAGCTTCTTGCCGTCGACGTAGATGGTCGCGCCGCGGGTGGTGACCGCGATGAGCACGGTGATCGGCTCGATCACGTCGGGCACGTCGGTGGCGCCGGCGTCGACCTCGGCGCCCGGCTCGACGGCGCCGGTGCCGGCGTCGATCTCGGGACCCGGCTCGACCGCAGCGGCGGCGTCGACCTCGACTCCCGGCTCGATGGCCCCGGTGCCAGTGCCGATGCCGGTGCCGGCCTGCGAGCCAGTGCCGTCGCCGCTACCGCCGGCGGCGGTGGCAGCATCGGTTCCCAGCAGCGGATCGGCGGTGCCGCCGCCGGCGTCGCCGGCCGCCGCCAGCTCGCTGCCCGAGCCGGTGCCGTCGCCATCTTTCTGCTTGCCGCCGAACAGGACGAACGCGGCCACGCCGCCGCCGACCACGAGCAGGATCACGATCACCGCGATCAGGCCGGCCTTGCTCGACCGCGGCGGCATCGCCACCTGCGAGCCGTCGCTGGCGTAGGCGCCCATCCCGCCGCTCGGCGAGCCGCCCATGTAGGGTGCGTTCATCGGGCCGGGACCCGGCATCATCTGTCCCGGCCCCGGCGAATGCCCTGGCATCATCGGCCCGGGACCGGCGTGCGGACCGTGCGGACCGGAGTGCGGACCGTGCGGACCGGAGTGCGGCCCCATCGGGCCGGGCCCCATGTGCCCGGGCGGCGTCATGTGGCCGGCCTGAGGTCCGCCCGCCATCATCGTCGGTGCGCTCGACGGCGGCGGCGCCATCCCCGGGTTCGACATCGGCCCCGGGCCCATCGCCGGCATCATCGCGTTCGGTCCGACGCTCTGACCGCCCGGACCGCCATGACCGCCGGGCCCGGGCATCATGCCGCCGGGTCCGCCGGCCGCCGGCATCGCGCCGGTGCGGGGCGCGAACGCCTCCATGTAGGAGCTCATGCCAGCGCCGACCATCGAGCGGTAGACGCCCACCAGCGCGTTGACCAGCTCGTCCATCGAGCGGTAGCGCTTCTCGGGATCCTTCGCGAGGCAGCGCGCGATCACCTCGGCCAGTCCGGGCGGCAGCGTCCGGCCGGCCTTGGCGGCGCGCTGCGCCACCGGCTCCGGCTCGGTGGTGATGTGCTGGGTCAGGATGCCCATGAACGACTCGCCCTGGAACGGCAGCGAACCGGCGAACACCTCGTAGATGATCACCCCCATGGCGTAGACGTCGACGCGCGCGTCGACGCCCTGGCCGAGCGCCTGCTCGGGCGCCATGTAGTACGGGGTGCCGAAGATCGTCCCGGTGCGGGTCAGGTTGTTCTGCCCGTCCTGACCGGCGACCTTGGCGATCCCGAAGTCGAGCAGCTTGGGCACGTCCTCGCCGTTGGCCCCGATGGTGACGAAGATGTTCTCCGGCTTCATGTCGCGGTGCACGATGTTCTTGGCGTGCGCCGCGGCCAGGCCGTGGCCGGTCTGGATGAGGATGTTGAGCAGGCGATCCGGAGGCAGCTGCTCCTTGATCATGTCGTTGAGCGGCGCGCCGGCGAGCAGCTCCATGCACAGGTAGATGCGGCCGTCCTTGAGCTGACCGAAGTCGTCGATGCCGATGATGTTGCGGTGACCGATCGACGACGCCGAACGCGCCTCCTGGCGAAAGCGGCTCACCGCTTCCTGGTTCGAGACGATCTCGGGCCGTAGCAACTTGATGGCGACCTTCTTCTCGATGTGGATGTGCTCGGCGGCGTAGACCTCGCCCATGCCGCCCTCGCCGAGCTTCTTGATGATGCGGTAGCGATTGTCGAGCACCTCACCGACCAGCGACGCCTCGGCGCCGTCGGCCGCGGCCCCCATCTCCGTCGACGATCCGGCCGCCGGCAGGTTCGACGACGAGCTCGCGTGCGAATGCCCACCCGACGCTGGCCCAGCCGTCCCCGAGCCCGACCCGCCCATCCGCGTGGGGGCCCCTGGTTTTCCGCCTGAGCTCATGTGGCGGCGAGTATAGCGCGGTTACCCGTCCCGGTGCCCACGGCCATGTCGGCGCCCGAGCTCGATTCAGGGCGGGGCTTCACACCGACCCATGCCGGCCTCGGCATCGTCGGCGTTGATCACGCACACCTGGCCTGACGGACAGGGCGGCAACTCGGGGCGGCCACACCCGACGTCGGTCGGCGGCGGCATCGTCGTCGGATCCGCGGCCAGCGCGCAGCGGCCGGCGACGCAGCGCGCCGATTCCCCGGCCGTGCAGGTCGAGACGCCGGGACACGACTCGGTGCCGGTGCAGCCCAGGTTGTCGACGAAGCCGGTCAGCTCGCCAGCCGGGACCGCGACGTCGCTACCACCGCGATCGCAGCCGCAGCAGTCGCCGGCGACGCGCACGCAGTCGGTGTCGAACTGGCACTGCGGCACCGCCCCGCCACCCGCGCATGCACACGTGGTGCAGCCGGCGGGATCGACGGCGAACCCGGTCGGACAGGACAGGTCGCAGGGCGACGGCGCACAGGCGGCGACGCAGGCGCCGCGATCGCAGCGCGCCTCGAGCGCCGGGCAGTCCGCGGGCACCGGGCACGCGACCTGCTCGCAGGCGTCGGCCCAGCCGCCGTCGCCCGCGACGGCGTAGGTCGGGCACTCGCAGCACGACGGCCCGGCCAGCGTGCAGTCGGTGTCGAGCGTGCAGGTGCCGGCACCGCGGGTGTCGTCGTCGGCCGGATCGACGTCGGCGGCGGTCTCGGCCGAGCTGAAGACGCAGCCGGCCCACAGGGCAGCGGCGGCGAGCAGCGCGAGGCGGAGCATCGGCTCCATCACAGCAGGTTCCGTGCCTCGCGCAAGCCCTCAGGATCGCTCGTGGCGACCATGGATTTCTGATGCGGCGCGCCGAGGATCAGACCGGCCTCGTAGCGTGCCTGACCGTGGCCTCCAAGATCATCACCAAGACCGACCGCGCGATGGAGGATCAACTCCTCGCCGTCGCCAACGACCCCGAGCGCGCCGACACCCTGGGCAAGGCGCGCGCCTTCAAGCGCACCTGGCTCGAGCTCGCCGACGCGCTGACCCGGGTGCAGAAGCAGTCGTCGTGGCAGCGCTGGGGCTACACCGACTTCGAGTCGTACTGCCGCAAGGAGCTGCATCTTCGCGCGGCCACGGTCAGCAAGCTGGTGAGCAGCTTCCGGTTCCTCGAGTCGAGCGCGCCCAAGGTGATCGAGCGCTCGCGCACCCACTCCGAGTCGCCCATCCCCAGCCTGGCCGCGGTCCAGTTCGTCGAGAAGGCCACCGAGCGCGGCGCCGCCGACGAGGAGACCCTGGCCACCATCCGCCGCGTCGCCTTCGACGAGGGCGGCGAGGTGCCGTTCCTGCGCAAGACCTTCAAGGACGCCGCGTTCCCCGAGGAGGACGTCGAGCGCGGCGAGCGCCTGCGCGGCCAGATCGCCGGCGCCGCCCGCCGGCTGTCGGCGCTCATCGCCGAGGACGGCGCGCCGGTCAAGCGGGCGCTGGCGGTGCGGGTCGAGGAGACCATCGGCGACCTGCTGGCGGCGCTCGACGACAACTGAGACCAGCGCGCCGGCCCTCAGGCCCGAAACAGCACCGCGGCGCGGACCAGCGAGAACAGGCCGTAGCCGATGAGCGCGATGCCGACCACGCGCGCGATCCAGATCGCCTTGTCGCCCATCATGCGCTTGCCCTTGTCGGCGACGTAGGCGACGAACGAGAACCACGAGAAGCTGCCGAAGAAGACGCCGACCGCCGCGGCCAGGCCCTCCCAGGTCTCGATGTCCTCGCCGACGTGTGACCCGACGACCACGACCCAGGTGACGATGGCCGCCGGGTTGAGCACGATCAGGCCGAGCCCGACGGTGAAGCCGCTCCACACTTCCTTGCCGGGCGGCGACTGGTGCGGCGGCGAGGTCGGAGGCGGCGGCGGCTGGCTGCGCACGGTCAGGAGGCCGTAGACCACCAGCACCACGCCCGAGATCAGGTACAGGACCGGCTTCACGCCCGGCTGCGCGATCACGTGCGGGCCGACGCCGAGCATTCCGATCAGCGCGAAGAAGAAGTCGCCCACCGCACCGCCCAGGCCGACCGCCATGCCCCGCCGCAGGGTGTGGCGGTAGGCGCCGTCGATCACCGCCACGTTGACCGGGCCGATCGGCACCCCGGTGAGCGCACCGATGGCGACGCCGATGAGGAAGTACGTCAGCACGAACCCCCGTGCTATAGCAGCCCGATGGCGTCGGGTTCCAGCCCGGGAGTCACCTGGCTCGGCCACGCCTCGGCGGTGGTCGCCCTCGGGGCCCGCCGCGTCTTGATCGACCCGCTCGGCCGCGCCCGCGCCCGCGCCGCCGGCGCTGTCGATGCCGTGCTGATCACCCACAGCCACGTCGACCACCTCAACCGGTGGACCCTCAAGGCCATCGATCGCGCGACCCGCCTGGTGGTCCCGCGCGGCGCCGGCCCGATCGTCGCCGATCTCGGCTTCGCCACCGTCACCGAGATCGAGGCCGGCGATCACCTCGACCTCGGTGGGCTCGACGTGATCGCGGTGCCGACCCGTCACGACCAGGGCCGCTGGCGCAAGGGTGACCGACCGAGCTGCGCCGGCTACGTGCTGTCCGCCGCCGGCGCCGCCGTCCACCACGCCGGCGATGTCGACTTCGCCGACCACGCCATCTTCGACGAGCTCGGCAAGCGCTTCCGGCTCGACGCCACCCTGTTGCCGATCGGCGGCATGTTACCGGTCTGGTACTACCGCTGGCGCAAGGGCGCCCTCGACCGCGGGGTCCACATCGATCCCGACTGCGCGCTCGATATCTTCGAGCGCCTGGGCGCCCGCACGCTGGTGCCCGTGCACTGGGGCACCGTGAACCTGCGCCTCGGTCCCGCGGCCATGCCGCGCCGGCGACTGGAGCAGGTGGCGAGCGCGCGCGCGGTCGCCGGGGTGCGGGTCCTGGGCCACGGCGAGACGCTCCCGCTCGGCCCCGCGCCCGGCGTCCACCCGAACGTCGACCCGAGCGTCGACCACGCCCCCGATCAGAAGTAGTGGATGCAGGCGCCGGCCACGCCGACCACGCCGATCACGACCCCGAGCGCGCTGCCGAAGACCCGATCGCGGACCGCGAGGTCGCCACGCTCGCGCCGAAATGCCCCCACCGCGCGGCGCAGGCGGACCGAGTCGATGGCGACCCAGTACGCCGCGACCCCGCCGGTCATCAGCAGGCCGAACAGCATCTGGCCGTCGTGGCTGACCAGGTTCATGGCGCGGCCTCTGCGGTCCGCGCCACCTCGTCGCGACGCTCGGCGGGCCGGTCGATCGCCGGCCCCGCTGGATCCCGCTCATCCTCGGTCGCCGTCACCTTCGCTGGTGGCACCGGATCGAGCGCCATGCGCTTGGCGTCGTGGACGACGACGACGAACAGCATCCCCGTGAACGTCCAGTAGAAGTAGTCGACGCCGAAGCCCAGCGTGCCGAACCCACCGAGAAACGCGGCGTACGCCACCAGGCGCTCCATCGCGTGACTCTGGTAGTTCGTGGTCCGGCCGGCGCGGCGGGCATACAGCCAGCGGAACCCGGCGTTGATCACACCGAGGATGACGATCAGCGTCACCGCCAGCCACGGCACCAGGCCGTACGCGGTCAGCACGACGATCGCGAAGCCGTAGCACAGCCCGTCGGCGATGGCGTCGAAGACCTCACCGAACGCGGTCTGGCACTTGAACAGTCGAGCCACCGCACCATCGAAGAGATCGAGCACGCCGCACAGGAGCAGCAGCAGCGTCGCGACCTGGTAGTGACCACCATCGATCGCCCACACGAACGGTGGCAGGGTCAGGAAGCGCGACGCGGTGACCGCGTTGGCCGGGTTCAGGTTCGACACCTTCGCAGCCATGACGCCCCTACGGCGCGTCGCTCGTCGGCGACGGCAGCGACTCGACCACCTCGGGCTCCGGCAAGTGCCGCCCGGCGGGGTCGACGAACCGGTAGCGCTTCCACGTGAAATGGATGCGCTGGAACAACGACACGTGCGACATGATGGCCACCGCCCACGCGCCGGCGAGCATCGGCCGCGGGTCGTGCAGGAGCGCCGTGAACAGCACGCCGGCGCCGAAGTAGATGATGAACTCGGCCGATCCGAACAGGCCGACCACGTCGATGGGGTGGCCGATCTTGCCCTTCTCGCGCCACACGTCCTGCTGTGACTCGGCGTACACCGAGGTCTTGACGATCACGTTGGTGAGCGCGCCGGTGATGCCCACCCCCATGATGATGAGGGCGTGCGGGTAGTCGTAGGAGATGTTGACGCAGCCGCCGGCGTACATGATGCCGAGCGTCCACCGATCGCAGACGTCGTCCATCACGGCGCCGAAGGTCGAACGCTGATTGAAGGTGCGGGCGACGAAGCCGTCGATATGGTCGACCAGGCCGCGGATGAGCAGCAGCGCCAGGCCGATCCACCAGTATCCGTAGAAGAAGACCACGCCGCCGATCAGCCCCAGGACCCCGCCGATCAACGTCCACTGATTGGCGTGGATCGGGAGGTGGCCGATCGCCGACAACACCGGGTGGAGGACCTTGTCGAGGTGCTTGCGGACAGCGAAGAGGTTCATGACGGGCGGCGACCAGGTCGGGTGATTGGCGGGCGGACGTTACACCGACTGCCGGACCGCCGCGAGTACGTTCCGCAAGCAGACCACGAAGGTGTCGATCTGGGCCGCGGTGATCGTCAGGGGCGGCTGCAAGCGAAGTACGTTGCCATACAGGCCGCTGACCGTGATCAGCATCCCCTCGGCATGGAGCGCATCCTTGATCGCGGCCACCGCCTTCTTGGCGAGGACCTCCTTGGTGTCGCGGTCGGCGACCAGCTCGGCGCCGCCGAGCAGCCCCGTGAAGCGGACGTCCCCGATCCAGGGATCGCGCAGCGCCCACAGCGCCTGCGTGAAGTGTTCGCCCATGACGCGGGCGTTGTCGATCAGCTTCTCGTCGAGCAGCGTCTCGATCATCGCCAGACCGGCGGCGGCGGAGACCGCGTTACCGCCCGAGGTCGGCGTGGTGCCGCCGAAGAACTTGGCGATCACGCCGCTGCCGGCGCAGGTCATGGCCAGCGAGCCCACGCCGCCCGACAGGCCCTTGCCACCGCTGACGATCTCGGGCTCGAGCCCGTAGTGTTCGAGCGCGAACATCTTGCCGGTGCGACCGAGTCCGGTCTGGACCTCGTCGATGATGAGGAGCAGGCCGCGCTGCTTGCGGATGGCATCGACGCGCGCCCACCACTTCTCGGGCGGCGCCAGGCCACCGACGGACTGGATCGGCTCGGCGATGATGGCGGCGGTGTTCGGTCGGGCCGCGATCTTCTCGTCGACCCCGTCGAGGCACTGGGTGGCGCAGGTGTCGGGCCCGAGCGGGCAGCGGTAGCAGTAGGCGTTGGGGATCGCATAGGTCTCCCCACCGAGCGGCTTGCCCGCGCTGTCGCGGTACTTCTCGCTGGCGGTGACCTCGAGTGAACCGAGGGTCAGGCCGTGGTACGCGTTGTCGAGATAGGCGACATCGGACTTGCCGGTGACCTGGCGTGCCATCTTGAGCGCGAACTCGTTGGCCTCCGAGCCGCCGGTCGAGAAGAACGCCTGGTCGATGCTGCTGGGGAGCAGGTTGACCAGGCGCTCGGCCAGCCGCACCGCCGCGACGGTGCCGTGCTTGCCCGAGACCTGCAGCACCTGATGCAGCTGCTGGGTCGCGGCCTCGACGATGCGCGGGTGACAGTGGCCGGCGTTGTTGACGAAGTAACCGGCGGTGAGATCGAGGTAATCCTTGCCGTGAACGTCGGTGATGACGCAGCCCTTGGCGCGCGCGACGATGACCGGCTCGCCGGCCGGGTGGGTCCACGGCCGCATGACGTACTGCTCGTCCTTCTGGACCAGCTCGTCCGCCTGTTCGGCGCTGAAGGGAGAGTTGCTCACGGCATGTCCTCGGCGGGGGTAGTCGATCGGCCGACGCTGGTAACGCATCGAGCAAACCGTTGTCAAGTTCAATGGTTACGAGGCGAGCTCGGCCGGTTCAGCGACGTCTCGGTCGAAGGCGCGACGATCGCGGTCCCAGACCCGCAGATGGTGCGAGATCACCGCGCCATCGCCGATGTCGAACACCCGATATCGCGCCGTCCGATCCGGCTTGCCGGCCTCGTAGGTTCCGGACGGAACTCCGAGCACGTCGACCACTCCGGACCGCGCCGGAAGCGTCCCACGGAGATCGCGGTGTTCGTGGCCATGCACCACCAGCTCCGCGCCGTGCAGGGCGATCACGGCGGCGAACGCCTCGCGATCCTTGAGGCCGCGGATGCGACTCCGGGCGCGGCGGCCCGCAGGCGGATGGTGGATCGCGACCACGCGGGCCATCCCACGCAGGCGCGGATCGGCGAGCGCGCGGCCAAGGCGGGCCAGCTGGCGTTCGCCGACCCGCCCGTAGGCGGTGAACCACGGGGTCTGAAAGCTGGTCGAGATGCCGATGATCGCTACCCCGGCGCGAACCCGGACGATCGGCCACGGACCGGCTTCGGACGATGGGGCGCCATCGTCCCAGGTCCAGCCGGGATCGGTGGTGGCGTAGTCGGCGAAGATGGCGGCGAAGTGGGCCCGACCCTCATCGACGTAGGCGTCATGGTTGCCGGGCAGGACCGTCACGCCGTGGGCGCCGAGCGTCAGCCGGTCGAACAGGACGCGCGCGAAGCGAAACTCCTGCTCGAACGCGAGGTTGGTGACGTCACCGGTACACAGCACGTGGTCGACGCCCAGCGCGTTGAGGTCGGCCACCATGTCCTCGAAGGCCTCGGTGTGGTAGTGGCGACCGCGGTTGGTCAGCAGGTTCATGCCACCGATCCAGCGCTTGCTGGCGAAGTCGAGCGTGCGCGCGCCCTCGAGCGACAGCAGGTGCAGGTCCGAGCAATGGGCGAGACGCACGCGCGTGGACTCTAGCCCGGACTGGCACCGATGGGAGAATCGGCGCACGATGGCGCCATGGGCGACGTGGCCAGGCGGGAGCCGGCGGTGGCCGGGCGGTTCTACCCGGGGACGAAGGCGGAGGTCGACGTCGCGCTGGCGCGTCTGTTTGCCGATGCACGCCCGCCCGAGCTCGCCGACGGCGGGTCGCGCCGCGCGCTTGGCGTGATGGTCCCGCATGCGGGCTGGACCTACTCCGGTCAGCTCGCGGCACGGACGCTGGCGGCGGTCGACGTGCCGGCGCGGGTGGTCGCGTTGTGCCCGAACCACACCGGCCGCGGCGCTCGGGTGGCCGTGAGCATGGCGCCATCCTGGCTGACTCCGATCGGCGACGTCGCGGTGGATCGCGGGCTGGGCGCCGTGCTGCTCGACGAGCTCGCCGCCGACCCGGTGCGGGGCGCCGCGGCTGACGAATCCGCCCACGCCCGCGAGCATGCG
Organism: Myxococcales bacterium; assembly: GCA_947483555.1. Taxonomy (GTDB): domain Bacteria; phylum Myxococcota_A; class Polyangia; order Haliangiales; family Haliangiaceae; genus UBA2376. The sequence goes on along the minus strand of CANKMW010000030.1, from coordinate 41,845 downwards.
ATCGAGGTGCTGGTGCCGCTGCTGCGCGCCCGGCGCTCCGACCTGCACCTGGTCCCGGTGGTGCTGGCCGCGCTCACGCCAGGCGAGTGCCGCAAGCTCGCCGCCGCGCTGACACGGGCCTGGGCACGGCTGGGGCTGATCGCCGGCACCGACGTGATGATCATGGCGTCGACCGACATGAACCACTTCGAGAACGAGGTCGAGACCCGCCGCCGGGATCGACTCGCGCTCGAGGCGCTGGCGACCGGCGATCCCGATCGGCTGCTCGATACCGTCGACGGCCACGACATCTCGATGTGCGGCGCGCGTCCGGTGGCCACGCTGATGGCGTGCGCGCAGCAGCTCGGCGCCGGGCGGCCGCAGCTGATCGGGTACACGACCAGCGCGGCGGTGACCGGAGATACCAACCGGGTCGTCGGGTACGCCGGCGCCGTGGTGCCGGCGCCGTCCTGATCCGGTTTCGGTTTCGGTTTCGGCGACGGTTTCGGTTTCGGCGACGGTTTCGGTTTCGGCGACGGTTTCGGTTTCGGCGACGGTTTCGATTCACCGCGTGCCGTCGAAGGCCCGCAGGTGCGACGACAGCACCAGTCCCGCCGACGGCGTCCGCGCCAGGAGATCGGTGCCGCCCCACACGCCAACCGCGACGTGCGGCGACAGCCACAGGTCGACGCGGGCGCGGGCCTCGACCACCGGCGTGGTGTGGATGGTGCGGTCGGTGGTGATGCATGCGCCTTTCCGGCTCTCGGCCTCGACCGCGACCATGCGGACGCCGCCGGCGAGCTCCACGCCCAGGCTCACCGAGCGCGGGGCCAGGGCGCCGACCAGTCGATCGGCGAAGCGGCGCGTCCCGACGATCCCGAGCGCGGTGGTCACGCCGGCGACCCGCGGTGAGAGCATGGCGCCTTCGGCCGTGGTCATGCGCTCGCGCTCGCCGCCATCGACCACCGCGAACGCCGACTCGATCCCCAGGTAGCCATGGCGACCGTGGAGCAGGGTGCGGAGCGCGACGCCGCGCGCGTCGGCGGTGCCGCCGAGATCCTCGCCGACGACCCGGTAGGTGTAGTTGCTGCCATCGGAGTGGCTGATGTCGCCGCTGGCCACCAGGCCCGCGAGATCCAGCCGCGACGAGACCGCGGCGAGCTCGATCGCGACCGCGACCCGGCGCGCCCGCCAGGCCCCGAAGCCGGCACACGAGCGATAGCCGTGCACGTCGCTGGTGTCGAAACAGGCCGCGGCGCTGTCGCTCGAGCTGCTCGAATCACCGCCGCCGCTGGAGCTGCTGTCGCCCCCGCCGCTCGCCCCCCCGCCGCTCGAGCCCCCATCACCGCCGCCGCCGCCATCGCCGCAGGCCCAGGCGGCGACCGGCGCAGCCAGGACCGCGAGCGCCGCCGCCAGCGCGGCCGCGCCACGGATCACGGCGCCACCTCGGCGACGACCGTGGCGACCGGTGCGACGTCGTGGCAGGTCAGCGCGAGACCGGCGCCACCGGGCGTCGCGCCGCCGCCGCCGACCGAGCCGATCGCCACGCACACCGAGACCACATCGCCAGCGAAATCACGCCCGGTCCGGTACTCGATGCGCTCGCGCCCGACGCTGCGCGCGTCGAGCGGCAGCGGCCGGAGCTCGCGGTATGGATCGTACGCCACCATGGCGACCTCCTCGCCAGTGACGGTGCGGCCGGTGACCCGAACCCCACCCAGGTCGATCGTCGTCGCCCGATCGCAGCGGTTACCAAACTGGTACTGGACCACCGGTCCGGTCGCCACCGCGTCGCGGCGGACGTCGACCGCCAGGTCGAGACAGCCGGCGGTCGTCAGCTCGCCGACGAACGGTTCGCCGGCCATCACGAACGAGCCCGGCCGATAGCCGGCGCACGCGCCCGCCATGGCGACCGCAGCGGCAAGGCCGGCGCCGCGTCCGGCGGCACGATCGATGTGCGGCGCTCCCCTCATGCACCGCTGGCCGAGCAAGGCGCACGCCGGACTCCCGCGGCCGCGCGTGGCGTGCAAGCGCGCGAACCCGCACGTCGTCCGCCGATCGAGGCGCCGCCGACCTGTCGCGCCGGCGCCACACCTGTGGCGCAGCCGGCTCGCGCTACATTGATGTCGTGCGGGCTCCCGTGGTGACGATCGCGCTGGTCGCGCTGCCCCTCGCCGGCTTCGTGATCGGCGGCCTCACCGGGATGGTTCCATCCTCACCGACCCCGGATCAGCTGATCGCGGCCGGGGCGAGCTACGGCCCGCGCACGCTGGCTGACGAACCGTGGCGCGTGGCCACCGCGGTGCTGGTCCACGCCGGCTGGGCGCACCTGGTCATGAACCTCGTGATGACCGCGATGGTCGCCGCCGCGCTCGAGCGGCGGGCCGGCCGCGCGGCGACCGCGGTCGGGTTCACCGGATCGGCGCTGGCCGGCACGGCGGCCGGGACGGCGTTCGCGCCCTACGCGGTGATCATCGGTGCCTCGAGCGGCGCGCTCGGAACCGCGGCGGCGCTGGTGGTGGTGGTCGTCGCGACCTGCTGGCGCCGGCGGACCGTGCCGCGCCGCGAGGCCGCGCTGATCGCCGGGGCGGTGCTGGTGATCGGTGTCCCCGTGATGATCGGCGTCGGGCGCGACGACATCGACCACGCCGGACACGCCGCGGGCGTGGCGATGGGGTTGGTGATCGGCGTGATCGTGGCCCGCACCGCAGCCGCAGCCGCAGCCGGGACCGGGACCGGGACCGAAACCGAAACCGAAACCGAAACCGAAACCGAAACCGAAACCGAAACCGAAACCGAAACCGAAACCGAAACCGTGACCGTGACCGTGACCGTGGCCGCCGCCGCCGCCGCCGTCGCCGTCATCGCCCTCCTCCTCCTCGGCCGCCCCGCCCCCTACGCCCCGCAACAGGCAACGGCGCGCCTGCGAACCATCGAAGCGCGCTTCAACACCCTGGTCGAAGCCACGGAGACCCGCGGCGCGCGGCCGGCCCTGGCCGCGGCGCTGGAACACGAGGTCGCCGGACCGCTCGAAGCGCTGGCCAGTGACGGCGCGCTCGATGACGCTCGCATGCCGCCGCGACTGCGGCCCCGGGTCGCGCGGCTCCGGCGCTATGCGGCGGCTCGTGCCGCGGTGGTGCGGCTGTTCGCGGCGGCGGTTCGCGCCGACGATGTGGCGCAGTTGCCGGCGATCGATCGCGCGTCGCAGGCCGCCGACGCGATGCTCGATGGTCCGTTACCGTGACGAGCGCGCCAGCGCGCGCCGCTGCGTCGAACCGGCGGGCGAGCGAGCGGCCGTGGTGCGCCGGCGTCGCCGCGGCGCCTCGAGCCTGACCTGATCCCGTCGCTCGGCGAGGTACGCGACCGCCTCGCGGTTCTCGACCCGCACCACCAGCCGCAGCCCCGACCACACCGGGTCGATCGCACACACCTTGTTGTCGACCAGCCCGCCGGCCAGCCCGATGCGCCGGACGACGTCCTCGGTCATGTCGGTGGGCCGCCGCGACGCCTTCTTGGGCCACGCCACCCAGAAGCCACCCGCCGGGTGAAGCCGCTCGAGCAGGCCACCGAGCCGACGCTCGAGCTCGATGACTCGATCGACGAAGAACACCATGACGTCGACCGGTGACGGCCGGAGCTGCCGGAACAACCGCGCGCCTTCGGGCAGCTCGAGCGAGCCCTCGAACGTCGCCGGAGCCACGCCGGTGACCACGACGACATGGCCGGGCTTGATCCCCAGCTTCTTCGCGAGCGGCGTGCCCGAGTACCCGGCCATGGGGCACATGATGCCCGGACGAATCCCGGCCGCAATCCTCACTTGCCGGCTTTCAGGTCGGGATCGCAACGGCGGCGACTCCGGAGCCGCTACCCCATCGACACCCGACGAGAACGACCCGCGTGGTATCAAGGTATTAGACCGCCGTGCCGATGGGGTCGCAGTCACTCCCCCCATCGCCAGTATCCCGACGTTATCGCTGGACATCGAAGCTGCCGTGTTGACCACCATGACGACCGTGCTGGTCATCGCCGCCGACGACGCACTCCGCGCCGCGTGGACGGAGGCCGCCCGTACGCTGGGGATGCAGGTCCGCGCCGTCGCGGCCATGCTTCCGGCGGTCGACCTGCTGGGGACGACGCCGATCGACGGCATGCTGGTCGACGCCCGCGGCGACGGTGAGCTCGAGCTGCTGGCTGCGGTCTCGGTGTACCGGCCGATGCCACCCACCGTGATCGTCCACGACCGCGAGGTGGCGATCCCGGCCCGCCTGCGGGCCGGCGCGTGCCGCCCGACCACCACCTCGGCGGCGGAGCTGGTCGCGCTGCTCGCCAGCCTGCTCGAGCAGCGCGAGCTGACGCGGCCGACCAACCTACCGTTGCGAGTGATGTCGATCGCGCTGAAGTGGACGTCGCGCTTGTCGGCGCCGAGCGAGCACGACGACTCCGAGGACGTCCGCCGTCAGTTCGACGGCGAGACCGGCCCCGACGGCTTCGATCTCGCCGCCGGGTAGCCCGAGCCCGAGCCCGGATCCGGGTAGACTGCCGCCGTGGCCACCGGCCTGCTGTTGATCAACCTGGGCACGCCCGACGCACCGACGACGACCGCGGTCCGCCGATACCTGCGCGAGTTCCTCGGCGATCCACGCGTGCTCGACATGAACCGGGTCTCGAGAACGCTACTGCTCGAGCTGGCGATCCTGCCCACCCGCCCCCGGAAGAGCGCCCACGCCTATCAGCAGATCTGGGATGGCGAGCGCGGATCGCCGTTGCTGTTCCACGGCCGCGACCTGGCGGCCGGGGTCGCCGCCCGGCTCGGCGCCGACTGGCACGTCGAGCTCGGCATGCGGTACGGCGCGCCGGCGCTGGGCGACGCCCTCGACCGCCTGATCGCCGCCGAGGTCGATCGGGTCGTCGCGCTGCCGCTCTACCCCCAGTATGCGTCGTCGTCGACCGGCAGCTCCCTCGAGCACCTCTACGCGCTCGCCGGTGCGCGCAACAACGTGCCGCCGCTCTGCGTGGTGCCCCCGTTCTTCGCCGACGATGGGTTCGTGGCCGCGGCCGCCGGGATCGCGCGGCCACGCCTCGATCGGTTTGGACCCGACCACGTCGTGTTCTCGTTCCACGGCCTGCCCGAACGCCACATGCGCGCCGGCGACCCGAGCGGCAGCCACTGTCTGGCGTCGCCGTCATGCTGCGACGCCGTCGCCGGCCCGGCGCGCGATTGCTACCGCGCGCAATGCTTCGCGACCGCCAACGCGCTGGTCGCGCGGCTGGCGCTGCCGGCCGACGGCTGGACCGTCGGGTTCCAGTCGCGGCTGGGGCGCGTGCCGTGGATCAAGCCGTACACCGACGAGGTGCTGCCGGCGCTGGCCCGGCGCGGCGTCCGCAAGGTGTCCGTGATGTGCCCGGCGTTCGTCGCCGACTGTCTGGAGACCATCGAAGAGATCGGCCTGCGCGCGGCCGCGCAGTGGAAGCTCGATGGCGGCGACGCGCTCGAGCTGGTGCCGTCGCTCAACGCCGAGCCAGCGTGGATCGATGCCGTGGTGACGCTGGCTCGCCGCGCCGCCGGCACGGTGCCCGCGCAAGTGGGGTGATATAGACGGCCCATGTCCGTCCTCGCCGATGTTCCTGGCGACCTCATGATCGTGCGACCGCCGGTGCCCGCGACGTGCAACAAGGCCGGCGCCAACTACAAGAGCGAAGTGACCCACCTCGAGTACGCGCCGCGCCGCGCCTACGACGAGTGGCTGGCGATCTGCGACGCGATCGTCGCCTGCGGCGGCGACGCCCTCTATCACGTCGAGGCGGCCGACGATCCGTTCCTCGGTCACGCCGAGCTGGTGGTCGACGGTGACGGCGCCATCCGCAGCGCCGGCTCACGGGAATTGCTCGGCGAGGTCGCCGCGGTCGACACCGGCCGCGCCTTCACCGCCAACGGTCCGTGGGTCACGCGCGCCGACGGCAGGCTGCGCGCCGTGATGCAACACATGCTGCCCCACCGACGCAGCGAAGCCGGCTATCACCACGCGCTGCTCGCCAGCATCGCCGACGCCGCTGGCCTGACGCTCGAGACCGCCGAAAACCCCCACCGCTGGGAGGGCATGGCGGACATCGCCGTGGTGGGCGACCGGGTCGTGCTCACCTACGCGGTCGCCGGCCACTACGATCGCGGACTGGCCCCCAAGAGCGCCCGCAGCTCGCGCGAGGGGGTCACGTTCGCCGCCGATCACGCCGGCGTACCGCCGAGCGCCCGGGTCCACGCCGAGCTGGTCTACCCCCACGTCCACGGTGACACCGTGCATTTCGGCGCCCGTCCCATCGACGGTCCGGCGGTCCTGGTGCACTACGCCGGTGGCCTGTGGGGCGACGGCCACGATGTCGTCACGCGCGCGTTGCCCGGTCGCGTGGTGTCGATCGGAATGGCGGACGCGGTCCACAACTACGCCGGAAATTCGCGTCAGGTGAACCGAGGCGTGCTCGTCAACGAGGCGGTCAGCGCCGGGTTTGGATCCGCGATCGAGCGCCTGGGGCTCGCCGTCCACCGGGTCCCGGTGCGGGAGCTGTTCGGCAAGGCCGGCGGCGGCCCGGCGTGCGCGACCTTGCCCCTGCCGGCCACGCTGCGCGTCCCGGCGAACGCGCCGTTCCGCTTCAGCGTGAACCGCGCCGCCGCCGTCGCGCGCCGCGAGACGATCCCCGAGCGGCTCCGGGTCTCACCCGAGTTCTTCACGGGCAAGGCCCGTGGATAGCCACGAACCCATTGAACTGGTTTGAATTCCCGGCCCGCCCGGCCTGGTTCTGGTTCCGATGCGGGGAAAACGGGAGGCGGCCGAGCGGTCCGCTCCCGGCGCCATCGGTCACCGACCTGACAGAAAGTGCCCCAAAGACTGGAAACTCGGCCGCCTTGTCGATAAACACGCAGCATCGCTCGTGCCCGCCCAGGGGAGGGACTTCCGGGGGGCTGGACTTGCTACAAAGGATCGAGACTCCCATGAGACTGCCATCCTTGCGCCGCACCCTGCACATGATCCTCGGTGGCGCCGTCGGTGCCACCTTCGCGCTGACTCCGGCGACAACGTCGCCGGCGTACGCAAACGTCGAGGTCGGTGCCACCGCTGGTTTGCACACCTTCAGCGTCAACAACGAGCTCGGCGTCGCGGACCTCGAGGCCGCCACGTCGCTCCGCAACTCGGCGCTGTTCGGCGTGCGGTTCGGGATGGGCTTCGGCGACATGCTCGGCGTCGAAGCCGAGGTCGGCGTCATCCCGACCGAGGAACGCAACCTGGTCTACGACGTCTGGGCGCTGACGTACCGCGCCCACGTGATCGCCCAGTTCGGCGCCTCGAACCCCAACAAGAAGCTGATTCCGTTCGCCCTGGTCGGCGGTGGCCTGGTGACCGTCGCCAGCACCGGCAACGAGGACCGCGTCAGCAAGGACAAGGACGAGGCGATCTACGCTGGGCTCGGCGCCAAGTACCGCGTCGAGAACGGCTGGGGGCTGCGCCTCGACACCCGCTGGCTCTTGGTGCCGTCGAGCGACAGCGACGGCCAGGCCAGCGACTTCGAGGTCCTGCTCTCGGTCTACAAGGAGTTCGGCCGCAAGGCAGCCAAGAAGGAAGAGCCGCCGCCGCCGCCGCCGGACGACAACGATCCCGACAAGGACGGCATCGTCGGTGACGCCGACCAGTGCCCGAACGATCCCGAGGACGCCGACGGCTTCCAGGACGACGACGGCTGCCCGGACGGCGACAACGACGGTGATGGCATCGCCGACGCCACCGACCAGTGCCCGAGCGACGCCGAGGACGCCGACGGCTTCAAGGACGAGGACGGCTGCCCGGACCCCGACAACGACGGCGACGGCGTGCCCGACACGACCGACCAGTGCAAGGACCAGCCGGAGGACGCCGACGGCTTCCAGGACGAGGACGGCTGCCCCGATCCCGACAACGACGGCGACGGCGTGCTCGACGCCGCTGATACCTGCCCGGACAAGCTGGAGACCAAGAACGGCTACCAGGACACCGATGGGTGCCCGGACGAGATCCCGGCCGCGCTCAAGAAGTTCACGGGCGCCATCAAGGGCATCAACTTCAAGACCGGCTCGGCCGAGATCTTGAAGACCTCCAACAAGACCCTCGACGCCGCGGCCAAGGTGCTCGCCGAGTACGGGGACCTCAAGCTCGAGATCCAGGGCCACACCGACGACGTCGGTGATGACGCCGGCAACCTGGATCTGTCGCAGAAGCGCGCCGATTCGGTGAAGGCGTACCTCGAGACCAAGGGCATTGCTGGTGACCGCGTCACCGGCAAGGGCTACGGCGAGACCGCTCCGACCGTCGACCCGACGGGGCTCAAGGGCGGCAAGCTGAAGGCCGCGCAGGCCAAGAACCGGCGCGTCGAGTTCAAGCTGGTGAGCGAGCTCAACTAGTAGCTTCCGCTTCGTGAACGAGAGCCCGGGTGCAAGCCCGGGCTCTTTTGCTTTCGGGCGCCGGCGCGTAGAGTGCCCGCCATGGCGCTGTCACCCGAGCTGCTCGCCGTCCTCGCCTGCCCCGAATCGAAGCAACCGCTGCTCTACTTCGAGCGCGGCGAGAGCGGCGATCAACCGGAGGCGGCGTTCCTGCTGTGCGTGGCATCGCAGCTGCGGTACCGGATCGAAGGCGACGTCCCCGTGATGCTGGTGGAGGATGCCGAGCGCGTGGAGGCCAAGGAGCTAGACCGACTGGTGAAACGTGCGAAAGAACTCGGAATCGAGGCTGCCCAGGCGCGGCTTTCCGTTGACGCGGGGCGGCTTTAGGGGTAGATCGCTCGCTCCCCGCGATCACGTCCCGTCGCAACGCAGCCCGTACCTCCACACCACAGCTTCGGAGACCGCCGTGCTCAAGGCACTGTCGATTTTCACGGGGAACGCCAACCGGGCGCTGGCGGAAGAGGTGTGCAAGTTCGTCGAGATTCCGCTCGGTCGGGCCGACGTGACGCACTTCTCCGATGGCGAGATCTACGTCGAGATCGGCGAGAACGTCCGCGGCGTCAACTGCTTCGTCGTTCAGCCGACCTGTACGCCGCCCAACCAGGCCCTGATGGAGCTGCTGATCATGGTCGACGCGCTCAAGCGCGCCTCGGCTGGCAGCATCGTCGCGATCATCCCGTACTTCGGATACGCCCGACAGGACCGCAAGTCCAAGCCGCGCACGCCGATCACGGCCAAGCTGGTCGCCAACTTGATCACCGCCGCCGGCGCCGATCGGGCGCTGGCGATGGACCTGCACGCGGGCCAGATCCAGGGCTTCTTCGACATCCCGTTCGACCACCTGTTCGCGATGCCGGTGCTCATCGAAGAGCTTCGGGCACTGGGCTACGGTGGCGAGGACACGGTCATCATCTCGCCCGATGCGGGCGGCGTCGAGCGGGCCCGGGCCTTCTCCAAGCGTCTGGGTACGACCTTGGCCATCATCGACAAGCGCCGGGCTGCCGCCAACGTGTCCGAAGTCATGAATATCGTTGGCGATGTGAAGAACAAGCGGGCGGTCATCGTCGACGACATCATCGACACCGCCGGCACGCTGACCAACGCCGCCGCGGCGATCATGAACGCCGGCGCTTCGCAGGTCGCTGCATGCGCCACCCACCCCGTGTTCTCGGGCAAGGCGGTGCAGCGGATCACGGATTCGCCGCTCTCGCACGTGGTCGTCACCAACACCATCCCGCTGACCGACGCCGGCAACGCCTGCCCCAAGGTGCGCGTGAAGTCGGTGGGTAGGCTGCTCGGCGAGGCCATCAAACGCATCCATCATGGCGACTCCATCAGCTCACTTTTCGTGTAGAAGGCTCTTGCCCCCCACGTGATTCCGCATCCGCATCCGCATCCCCAAGGCGGACCCGGCGAAGGGGCACACGTTCACGCAGAGGAATGTCATGCAAGTCGGACAGCTCACCGTCTCTCTCCGCAATAGCTCTGGCAAGGGCCCGGCCCGTCAGCTCCGCGCCCAGGGCAAGGTCCCTGGCGTGTTCTACGGAACGTCGGCCGACGGCCCCATCGCGCCGTTTGCGATCGTCGTCGACGTGAAGGCCCTCAAGGCCTCGCTGGACCCGGTCCGCCGCCAGAACACCGTCATCTCGGTGACCATCGAGGATGCCGGCAAGGCGGTGCGGACGCTGTCGGCGCTGCTCAAGGAATACCAGCTCGATCCGGTGCGCCGCGACGTCACCCACGTCGACCTGCTCGCCATCGACCCCACCAAGGAGGTCGTGGCGTCGGTGCCGCTCGAGTTCACCGGCAAGGCCAAGGGCATCGTCGACGGCGGCGTGCTCCACACCGTCCTGCGCGCGCTCGACGTGCGCTGCAAGCCGGCCGACATCCCCCTCAAGCTGTCGCTCGACGTGTCGGCACTCGAGATCGGCGACGTGCTCCACGTCAGCGACGTCGCGCTGCCGGCCGGCGTGATCAGCGTCACCGGCGGCCGCGAGGCCGTGATCTCGCTGCAGGCGCCCGAGGTCGACAAGACCCCGGTTGCGGATGCAGCGGCGGTGGTGCCTGGCGCGGATGCGGCCAAGGATCCGAAGGCAGCCGCGCCCGCGGTTGGCAAGGATGGCAAGCCGGTTGCGGCAGCACCGGCCGGCAAGGACGCCAAGGCTGGGGCCAAGCCGGCGGCGGCCAAGCCAGCCGCCAAGAAGTGACCCATCGCGCCGCTGCGCGACTCGATCCACTCGATCGGTCGCGCCAGCGGGGCGAAGCGGTCAACGGTCGGTCGGGTGTTCGGCTGTGTGGATGATCGTCGGCCTGGGTAACCCGGGCCCGAAGTACGCCCGCAACCGCCACAACGTCGGCTTTCGGGTCGTCGAGGCCGTCGCCGCGCGCCATGGCCTCGGCGAGCTGCGGTCGAGCGGCAAGGTCGGCGGCCACAGCGCCACCGGCGCCATCACGACGCCGCGGGGACGGCAGCGGGTGGTGCTGGTCGAGCCGATGGAGTTCATGAACCTTTCCGGCTTCGCGGTGCAGCGCGCGATGGCCTTCCATGGCGTCGGGCTCGAGGACGTGCTCGTCGTCCACGACGAGATCGACCTCGACCTCGCCGTGGTGCGCGTCAAGCAGGGCGGCGGTCACGGCGGTCACAACGGCCTGCGCTCGATCGTCGAACAGACCGGCGGCAGCGGCTTCGCCCGGATCCGCGTCGGCGTCGGCAAGCCGGGCCGCGAGCCGGGGACGGCCACCGGGGGCGGCGACCCGCGTGCCGGGGGCGGCAAGGACGTGTCGGGCTGGGTCCTGGGGGACTTCCCGACCGCGCAGGCCGCGCTGGTCGACGCCATCGTCGGGCGGGCGGCCGACGCCGTGGAGGCCGTGGTCGGGCTGGGCCTCGGCCCTGCGATGAATGATTTCAACGGCCGGCCAGCGGTCACCTGACCCCGATCGTGCTTGCAGCACCACCGGGGGCTCTGCTAGAAAGCCCCCCTTCACCTCGCTCGTCCTGCGTGGACGGGCTTTCCCGAGAGGAATCGATACGATGGCAAGACTCGAGAGCCAGCGCGATGCGCCTGGCACGTCACGCGAATACGAGACCGTGTACATCCTGCGGCCAAACACCGCCAACGATGCCGTCGCCGAGGTCAACACCAAGGTCAAGGGCATCATCGAAGGCCTGGGTGGCAAGGTCCTCAAGGTCGACAACTGGGGCAAGCGCCGCCTGGCCTACGAGGTCTCGAAGGAGCGCAAGGGCATCTATCTCTACTGGCGGTACCTGGCCAAGGCCGGCGTCGTCGAGGAGACCGAGCGCAACCTGCGCATGCTCGACAACGTGATCCGCTACATGACCGTCAAGGTCGACGAGAACATCGTCGCCGACGCTCGGCCGACCGAGATCGACGACACCACGTACGAGCGCGCCGCCGCCACCGCTGCCGACGAGGAGGACATCTTCCTCTCCCGCGGCGCTGAAGAGACGCGCCGCGACGACGACGACGAGGACGACTTCGTGGCCCCGGGCTTCGAGAACGACGCCTCGACCACCCCCCCGCCCGAGATCAAGGAGAACTGAGTCATGTCGCGAATCGAAGATGACATCGACGACAAGGGCGAGGAGCGCGGCCGCGGCAAGGGACGCGGCGGCGGCGGTGGCGGTGGTGGCCCCTCGCGGCGCAAGGTGTGCCGGTTCTGCAGCGAGACCACCACGATCATCGACTACAAGAACCCCCAGCTGCTGCGCAGCTTCATCACCGACCGCGGCAAGATGGTACCCCGTCGGATCAGCGGCTCGTGCGCCAAGCACCAGCGCGGGATCTCGACGGCGATCCGCCGGGCGCGCATGCTCGCGCTGCTGCCGATCTCGGTCACGGGCGAGTGAGAGGAGCACGCCATGCCCATGCAAATCATCCTCACGCAGGACGTTCCCAACCTCGGCAAGGCCGGTGAGCTGGTCAGCGTCAAGCACGGCTTCGGCCGCAACTACCTCGTGCCGCGCGGCATGGCGGTGTCGGCGACCGCCGCCAACGTCCACCGCCTCGAGCACGACAAGCGCGTCATCGCCCGCAAGGTCGCCAAGGAGCGCGCCGGCGCCGAGTCGCAGGCCGAGCGCATCAACGTCGTCACCCTGCAGTTCGATCGTTCGGTCGGCGACGACGACAAGATGTTCGGCTCGGTCACCAGCCGCGATCTGACCGAGCAGCTCAAGAAGGCCGGCGTCGACGTCGACCACCGCCAGGTCCTGCTCGAGCAGCCCATCAAGGCCCTCGGCAAGTACGAGGTCGGCGTGAAGCTGGCCTCCGGCGTCACCGCGATGTTGAAGTTCTTCGTGGTCGCGAAGGCGAAGTAACTCCCGCAGCTGCGACCAAGGCCCGCCGTCGTGGCGGGCCTCTTGTATTTTCGGGTACGGTGCGCGCGTGTCACACAGGATGACGCCGCCTACCGCCGCCTCGTCGTGAGTGCGTGACTCGACGCGTGCCGCGGCGCGGTTGCAGCACCAGCGTCGGACAGCGCTCGCCCGATGGTCGCGATCAGCGCCGCGGACCAGCCCCGTCGGTCAGCCAGGTTCGTGCGATCGGCGAACAGCTCGGCGAAGCGGCGCCAGATGTCGGCCACGGCGACCTGACGATCGTCGCCGTGGATCGCCATCGCCAGACGCCACCTGAAGGCGTGAAATCACCGTCGCGTGCCGCGAGGCCGCACCCTATCGCGAGATCCAGGTGGTGCAGGAATCGGTCGCTCGACTACGCCTCCGCGTCGTGCCGAGCCTGCTGCTCACCGCCGCCCACCGCGCGGCGCTCACCGCCGCCCTCTACGCCGCGCTCGGCCACCGCTTTGCCGTCGCGGTCGGCGAGCAACTCGCCCGCAGCCCGGCGGGCAAGCTCGAAGAGTTCGTGTCGCTCGTCAACGCGGTGGGCAACGCAGCGGTCAGCGCGGCGGACCGTCATCGCGATGGTCCAGGTTCGCGCGGCGAGTGAAGCGGCCATCGCCGTGAGTGCTGCTCGCCGACGGCAAGGTCATCAAGGGTCCGCGCTGCGCACCATGCCGAGCACGCCGACCTCCACCACGCTCGCCAAGGATCGCCGCCGCCGCGGCTGGACCTTCGTCGGGCCCTTCCGTGCGGCGGCCCCGGCAGCGCGCTGAGCTCAGTTGCCGGCAACCAGCCCCGCTGCACGTCACAGGTGGGCCGCCTGGCTCGAGTCCCCGATCGGGGGACTTCATCCTCATGCCGGCGCTCTGCGATCGCGAGGTTAGAGCGTGCTGGGTACATCGCATGTGTTCGTTTGCAGGAAGCGCGCCCGCGACCTGGCGCACATCGCCGCAGGTGGTGAGTCACCAGGGCAGTTGGCGCATCCCGCTGACGGCGTGACCGCCGTCGCGTGCCCTCCCCCGGTCTCCCCGTCGTCACGAAACCGCGTTGATGTGTCTTATGCTCGTATCGTGCTCGCCATGATGAAGCCGATACGAACGCTGATGGTCCTCCCGTGCACCGCGCTCGCGCTCGGCTGCGGTTCCCGATCCAGCGGGTCGCCATCGACGCCGTCGACGGCGTCGATGCCCACCACCGCCCCGGTGCCGCCGGCCGGCGCGACCGTCTTGCTTCGCGGCCGCGGCGACGTCGACGGCCAGCCCGGCGACGAGGTGATCACCCTCTTCAGCGACGGCACGCTTCACGCCGGTCACTGGGTCGGCAGGGTGGCGTTGACCGGCGCCGGCGACTACTTCATGGGCGAGCAGGCGGGCATCCGAGTCGAGGTGCTCGACGGGTCGGTTGGCTCGCACGTGGTCGTGGTCGGGCTGCCGACTGCCGAGGAGGAGGATCCGCCCAACCGATGGCAGGCGTTCAGGCCCGACGGGGCGCTGCTACGCCGCATCCTCGACACCACGCCCGGCTCCTACGGCGTGACCGCGCTGCGCTTTCCCGGCGACGGCACCGTGCGCTACACGCAGGACGGATGGACCGCGTGCCAGGGGACCGCCGGCCAGGACGTCGCGCCGGTCCACGAGATCACGCGCGGGTCCGACGGCGGCGGCGACCTGGTCGAGGTGAAGCGCACGCCGACCGGCGCGATCCAAGCGTGTGATCAGCTCGCGGCGTGCCCGTGGATCTACGTCGAGGGCGCCGGTGGGCCGGTCAAGGTCGGCGAGATCCTGCGCGAGCTGCGCGGCAAGACGTCGTCCGCGCTCCAGGCGCTCGAGCTGCCGGCGGCGCCGTCAGGCCCGCTGGTGCTGCGGGTCGCCGAGGAGGAGGACGAGGTCACGTTCCTCGACGAGATCTTCGTCGAGGCCGACGGGGTGCGGATCTACCCGGCCTCGTGCGCAGCGGCGGCGACGCCGGCGTACTGCCAGGCCGATCACGTGCCGTTGCGGATGCGTCGCGGCGACGTCCTCGCGCTCACCTTCGAGCTGCCGGCGGCGACCGCGCCCGTCGTGTTTGCGCGCGGCTACTACGTGCCGACGCCGTCGCGTCCTTGATCCGGGACCTGCTCCAGCCGCGATCTGACCGAGCGGCTCGAGAAGGCCGGCGTCAACGATTTTCGGGTACGGTCCGCGCGTGTCACACACCATCGAGCTGGAGCCGGCCCCCGGCGACATCGACGACCTCGGCCACGTGTCGAACCTGGTCTACGTGCGCTGGATCCTCGAGGTCGCGCTCGCCCACTCCGATGCCGTCGGTTGGGACAACGCCGCCTACCGCCGCCTGGGGGCGATCTGGGTCGTCCGCCGGCACGAGATCGATTACCTGTCGTCGGTGCTGCCTGGTCAGCGCGTCGCCGTGACCACCTGGGTCGAGGCGGTGAAGGGCGTGTCGTCGATCCGCCGCACCTCGATGCGACGCCGCGAGGACAACGTCGAGGTCTGCCGCGGATCGTCAACCTGGGCGTTCATCGACCTGACAACCGGCAAGCCGCGCAAGATCTCTGACGACGTCCGCAGCGCCTTCCCGGTCGTCGCCAGCGCGTGACCCGGCGTGGCCTGGCGCGGCTGCTTGCGCTACTGCGGAAGCTCCCAGGACGTGAGGTCGTCGCCCGCGCCCCGCTCGTCGCACCGGTTCTCCCCGATCGACCAGATGGCGATGCCGGTGGCGCCGGCGGGCAGGTCATCGCACGCCAACCGATACGCCTGGCCCCATGGATCCTCGAGCGCGTACGCGTACTCGCTGAGATCAGCGAGCGTGGGGCAACGGCCGACGTTGCCCGGGCGCTGCGCCCACTGCGGGAATGCCTCGTACGCGAGCTTCCCAACCTGGGCGTGCGCGACCCCAGACCGGCTTGCACAGAAACAGCCAAACGGCTGCGTCACGAGCAGCACGTAGCCGGCCACGGCCAGCGCGACGGCCGACAACCCGCACGTCGTCCAGAATCCGCCCAGGCTCGAGGCCGCCACGGGTCCGCTGGGCACCAGCACCACGGGGGCGGCGGATGCGCCGGTGGCTGGCGCACCGACGGTGGGCGCCCGGTACGGTCCACCGACCGCGTCGGCATCGAGATCGCGGCTTCCATCGAGCACCCGCTCCGAGGCCACGAGCGCGTCGCGCATGCTCGCCCCGCGCCCGCTCGCTGCCATCAGCCGCAGGACGACGAAGGCATGGGCCGCCTGCGCCGATGAGCTCGCACCGAAGCGCGCCACGTCGAGCGGCGTCCGCCCGTCGCTGACCTCGGCGAAGCGCTCCTCGGCCAGGGGACGCAACCGTGCGGCCAGTACACGCGGCAGCCGCAGCGGATCGCACGCCGTGCCCACCACCGGTCGCTGCAGCGCCGCGCGCTGTCGCTCGCGCCGATCGCGCGGCCAGCGCAGACACCAGGTCCACGCGGTCAGCACCGCGGCGGCGACGGCGACCATGCCCCCCGCCAAGCTCGTCGTCGCAGCGCCGGCGATCGTGGCGATCGGCCCCCACACCCGGGCGTAGCCGGCGACGACGCTGGGCCCCGACAGCCGGCGAGGATGCCCGAGCATGTGGCTTCCCTGACTGCCGATCACCCACAACGATCGCAGCGGAACCAGCGGCAACCACCAGATGTGAAAGAACCGCGTCGCGACCAGCTCGCCGTCGACACCTTCGATCCAGCCGCGGTGGCTGGTGCCGTGGAACATGACCATCGAGCAGCGGATTGCACCTGCCGCACCACATCGGCGTGGTTGCCGCTGGTGGGGCGCTTCTCGACGGTGGCGCCGACCGCGGCGAGCGCGGTCCCGGCGTCGTGCGCGGCCAGGCCTGCGACGGGTTGGCAGCGGCGGCTGCGATCGTTCGCCAGCTAGTCCCGCGATCGCTCTGGCGTAGCGCGCGGTCACACGCTGCAAGCCTTGGCAGGGCTCGAGCCACCATCGGGTTACAGGCTCTGGCGGTATGCTGCCACGATGGCGATGACCGTCCGGACCGCGATCGGGTTTCGCTGGCGCCCCACCGGGCTCGATGGCCACGTCGAGGACTTCGTGCGCATCTGTGCCGACGGCGAGGCTCAACTCGCCCTGATCGCAAACGGCTACGAGTGCGGGTTCTCGAGCTGCTGGCCACCGGCGTCCCGGCTGATCCTGGACCTGTTCGTCGCGGCGTGGACGGCGACCACCGGCGCGGTGGAGGATCGCCTCGCCGCGGCGTTCGCACAGGCGCGGGCACGATTCCTCGCGGCGGCGCCGGCGCTCGCCGCCGCGGACGCCGACTTTCCGGACGATGTTCCGGGCGCGGTCTTGCTCGCCGTCGCCTGTCACGGCACCACGATGCACGCGGCGTGGATCGGGGCGGACACCGCGGTGATCGTGCGCGGGCTCGCGGTGATTGCCCGGACCACGCCCCACACCCTGCGCGAGCGCTTCGAGCGCGAACACCCTGACCGGTGGCCGGACTTCGCCCGGGTGCCCAACGTCCTGCTGCGGACGATCGGGCCGGGCGCGCCCGATCAGGAGTTGCCAGCGATCGCGACCTTCGAGATCACCGCCGGCGACACCGTCATCTTGCTCAGCAAACCCAGCGTGCACGGGAAGAGTCTCCTGGGGCGAGACGTGGCGGCGGCAGCGTTCGCGCTGCCCACGCCCACGGTGCTGGTCGAGAAGCTCGCGCACCTGTGCTTCCGCGACGAGGCCGCGCCTTACGCGGCGGTCGCCGTGCTCCGTTTCGACGCCGACCGTCAGGCCGAACCGGCGCGGGATCATGGTCGAGCGTGCAGCGCGTAGCGCCCGCTGCCGCCGCCGCGTCACAGGTCAGCGCGGCGGAGCGTCATCGCGATGGGCCAGGTTCTCGAAGCGAGTGAAGCGGCCCTCGAAGTGAGTCTCGACGGTGCCGATGGCACCGTGGCGGTTCTTGCCGATGATGACCTCGGCGATATTGGGGGTCTCCGAGTCCTTGTTGTAGATCACGTCGCGATAGATGAAGAGGATGAGGTCGGCGTCCTGCTCGATCGCGCCCGAGTTGTGGCTCACGATGCCGTCGGCGAGCCAGGAGGCCGGCCCGGGCACCGTGAGGTCGTAGACGTCCTCCTCGCCGGCTGGCTCGATCGAGACGGTGCGATCCCAGAACAGGTCGGTCGTGGCCTGGGCGCGCAACTGGTCGTCGTCGAGAAGCTCGGCGTACTCCGCGACATCGGAACCTGCCGGGAGCCCGCGCGCGATCGCCAGCCGATCTCCGACCGCAAGCTGATCGACGCGGACCCAACCTGTCGCGCCGTACAGCCGATGGAGCGCGGTGGCGCGGATGGCCCGTCCACTCGCGAGGCGCACGTCGAACACCTGGCGGCGGCCGACGCGCCAGACCCGGTCGCTGGCGGCGGTGGTCATGCGACCGTCGTCGGTCATCGCCACGACGGTGGGCGTCGTCCCCACCAGCTCCGCGATCGGCACCCGGCGGCCGTCGGCGAGCACCACCAGCGTGTCGCCGGTCACGCATTCACGAAGATCGCTCAGCTGCGGCCGCTTGTCGGTGCGTGACTCGAGCGAGCGGTTGAGCTGCGACAGCGCCACCACCGGGCACGACAGCTCCTTGGCCAGGGACTTGAGCCCGCGCGAGATCTCGCTGATCTCCTGCTCGCGGTTGCCCTTGGCGGCCTGCGCTGATCCGCGCATGAGCTGGAGATAGTCGATGAGGATGAGGCCGGTCTTCTTGCCGGCGAACAGTTCCTTGTTGGTGCGGAAGCGGCGGGCGCGGGCGCGCAGCTCGCGCAGCGACAGCGCCGGGGTGTCGTCGATGAGGATGGGCGCCTTCGACAGCGTGTTGGCGGCGTAGGTCAGGTTGGTCATGTCCTGGCGCTGGAGCTGGCCGCGGCGCAGGGCGGTCGAGTCGACGCGCGCCTCGCTGCACAGCAGGCGTTCGGCGAGCTGGGTCGACGACATCTCGAGCGAGAACACCAGCACCGGCCAGCCGCCGCCGATGGCGGCGTTCTGCGCCATCGACATCGCGAACGAGGTCTTGCCCATCGCCGGGCGAGCGGCCAGCACGATCAGCTCGGTCGGCTGCAGGCCGGCGGTGCGCTGATCGAGGTCGTGGAAGCCGGTCGGCACGCCGGTGATGCCATCCGGTGAGGCGAAGCGCTCGTCGAGCGAGCTGAACACCTTCTTGATGAGGCTCTTGATGCTCTCCGGCCCCGACTTCTCGCGTCGCTGCGTGACCTCGAAGATGCGGCCCTCGGCGAGATCGAGGTACTCGCCGACCTCGGAGTCGTCGTCGTAGCCCTTCTCCAGGATCTCGCTGGCGGCGCGCATCACCTTGGCCGCGGCGTGCTTGTCCTGGATGATCTCGGCGTAGTGCAGGACGTTGTCGACCGACGGCACGCGCAGGGTCAACTCGGCCAGGAAGGCCAGGCCGCCGACCGCCTCGATCCGTCCCAGGCGCTGCAGCTCGGCCTCGACCGTGATCGGGTCGATGGGCTTGGCCGCCGACTCCAGGCTGCGCATGGCCTGGAACACGGCCTGATGCTTCGGGCTGTAGAAGTCCTCGATCTCGAGCGTGTCGAGTTGCCCGAGCACCTCGTTGCGCAGAAAGATGCCGCCGAGCACCGAGGCTTCGGCGTCGAGGTTGTGCGGCAGCTGACGGGCGCCGGCCATGTTCGGGCATCGTATACCGCAGCGCGGAGCGGTCCGCGCCGGCGCGGTCGCTGTTCTGAGCGCCGCCGCCGCTGCCTGCTGGTCGCCGGGTCCTGTACTATCGGCGGCGACAGTGGCGAACCCCACTCCGGGCACCGAGATCGGGCAATATCGCATCGAGGGCGTCATCGGCGCCGGCTCGATGGGCGACGTGTTCCGCGGAGTCGACCTCGGGCTCAACCGGCGCGTGGCGGTGAAGATCCTGTCCGAGCGGCACAAGGATTCGAACGAGCTGCGCGCCCGCTTCACCCGTGAGGGCCGGGCGGTGGCCGCGATCCAGCACCCCAACGTGGTCCAGGTCTTCGCCACCGGCACGTTCCAGGATCGGCCGTACATCGCCATGGAGCTGCTCGAGGGCACCGACCTGGCCTCGGCGATCGACACCCAGGGACCGTTGCCGCAGCTCGACGTCGCCAAGGCCATCCTCGACGCGGCCCGTGGCCTGCACGCCGCCGCCAAGGCGGGCCTCATCCACCGCGACGTCAAGCCGTCGAACCTGGTGTTGCTCGGCGATGGTCGGGTCAAGGTCACCGACTTCGGGCTGGCCAAACCCGTCGATCCCGGGAGTGAGCCGTCGCTGACCGCGCTCGGCGTCGTGGTCGGCACCCCCGATTACATCGCGCCCGAGCAGGCGCGGGGCGAGACCATCGACGAGCGCGTCGATATCTACGCGCTCGGCGGCACGCTGTACTTCCTGCTCGCCGGGATGCCACCGTTCCGCACCGGCGTGGCGGCCGAGGACAAGTACCTGAAGGTGGTCGCCCGCCACCTCAAGAACCCGCCCCCCGACGCCCGCGATCGCAACCCAGCCGCCGACGCCGAGCTGGCCGAGCTGGCGCGGGCCATGATGGCCAAGAAGCCTGCCGAGCGCCCCGACTACGCCGCGCTGATCGCGCGGCTCGAGCGCGTCATCGCGCGGTTGAGCAACGGCGGCGCGACGCTGACGACGATCCCGCCGGCCGCCGACGGCTCGGGCGGACGGCTCAACAAGACGCCGTTCGTCGGCGGCGACGGGCCCCACCGCTTCGACGACGACGCGGCGACGACCCGGTCGCGCGACGCCCAGGCCGGGTTGTCGATGCTGCCGGCTCGGCGCGGCCTGCCGCCGTGGCTGTGGGTGGCGACCGCGCTGTCGCTGATCGTGTTCGCGATCGGCCTGGTCGTTCACCTGACTCGCGGCGACCGCGGCGCCGCGGGAGGTGGCTCCGGTAGCGGCCCGATCGCGGTCGTCGACGCCGGGCCCGGGCCGGTCGATGCGGCGGTCGCAGCGCCGCGCCCCACCGCGCCGGCCGGCATGGTGCTGGTGGTCAAGCCCGATGGCACGCCGTGGTTCTTCGTCGACGCGCGCCCGGTGACCGCCGCCGAGTTCGCCACCGCGTTCCCCAAGCTCAAGCAACCGAGCGCGGTCGCGGCTGGCAAGCCGGTGGTCAACGCACCGTACAACTTCGCCAAGGCGTACGCCCAGACCGCCGGCAAGCGCCTGTTGCTGGCGACCGAGTGGGAGGCGGCGGCCATCACGCCGGGCGTGATCGCATCGCCGACCCAGCTCGAGTGGGTGGGACCTGCGGTCGGCAAGCTGGCCCCGGTGCGCGCGCCGGGCAAGGCGGCGACGCGGCCGCTGGCCGGACAGAAGGACGTCACGTTCCGGCTGGCCAAGGATCTCTGAGACCGTACCGGTACCGGAACTGGTAACTGATCCCGGTATATAGTCGCTGCCCGATGTCCGACGTCGACAAGCTCGTCGAGCTGATCACCGCCAAGGTGCGCGAACGGCTATCCGGTCCCAGCCTGGCCGCGGTCCGGCCGGGCGACCGTGGTGCCTGCCATGACGACGCCGCGCCCGGCGAGGACTGCGCGGGCTGCGGCTCGTGCGTGATCCGCCGGCCGTGGTCGGTGCGCGCGATGGAGGGCGCCGGCGCGATGCGCGTCGGTGCCGCGGCTGGGGTCGGCGCCGTGCCCGCCGATCTGGCCAAGCTGATCGACCACACCCTGTTGCGCCCCGACGCCACGCGCGACGACGTGGTCGCGCTGTGCGACGACGCCCGCAAGCATCGGTTCGCGTCGGTGTGTGTCAACACGCACTGGGTGCCGCTGTGCCGCTCGTTGCTCGGCGGCACCGACGTGATGGTGTGCGCGGTGGTCGGCTTCCCGCTCGGCGCGATGACGCCGACCGCCAAGGCCTACGAGGCGCGCGACGCCGTGCGCCAGGGCGCGCGCGAGATCGACATGGTCATCAACATCGGCGCGCTGAAGTCCAAGGACTACGAGACCGTCTTCGAAGACATCTGCCGGGTCGTCAAGGCGTCGGCGCCGGCCGGCGTCAAGGTCATCCTCGAGACCAGCTCGCTCGACCACGATGAGAAGATCATCGCCTGCGCGCTCTCGAAGCTCGCCGGTGCGGCGTTCGTCAAGACCTCGACCGGCTTCGCCAAGGGTGGCGCCACCGTCGAGGACGTGGCGCTGATGCGCGCCATCGTCGGCAGCGAGCTCGGCGTCAAGGCCTCGGGCGGCGTGCGCACCGCCGAGGACGTGATCCGCATGGCCCAGGCCGGCGCCAATCGAATCGGCGCCTCGGCGTCAGTCGCCATCGTCACCGGGAAGACGTCCGGCGACTCCGGCAAGAACGGCAAGAAGGGCGCCGACAAGGCGTATTGATGGGCGCCGCTGGTCGCCTCCCGGTCGAGTTGATCCGTGCCAAGCGCGACGGTGAGTCGCTGTCGCCCGCCGAGCTGCGCGAGTTCATCGCTGGGGTCACCGACGGCTCGATCCCCGACTACCAGGTGGCGGCCATGCTGATGGCCATCTACTTCCGGGGCATGACCGATGGCGAGCTGGCGGCGTGGGCCGACGCCATGGTTCGCTCCGGTGACGTGCTCGACCTGTCGGCGATCGCGCGGCCCAAGATCGACAAGCACTCGACCGGCGGGGTCGGCGACAAGATCTCGATCCCCCTCGCACCCGCGGTCGCCGCCTGCGGCGTCGCGGTGCCGATGGTGTCGGGGCGCGGCCTCGGCCACACCGGCGGCACCCTCGACAAGCTCGAGGCCATCCCCGGCTTCCGCGTCGATCTCGACGTCGCACGGTTCGCGGCCCAGGTCGCCGAGCTCGGGGTGTGCCTGATCGGCCAGACCGCGCGGGTCGCGCCGGCCGACAAGCGCCTGTACGCGCTCCGCGACGTCACCGGTACGATCGAATCGATTCCGCTGATCGCGTCGTCGATCATGTCGAAGAAGCTGGCCGAGGGCATCGACGGCCTGGTCCTCGACTGCAAGGTCGGCGACGGCGCGTTTATGAAGGACGCCGAGCGCGCGCGGGCGCTGTGCACCGCGATCCGCGCCATCGGTCATGCTGCCGGCAAGCAGGTCACCTGCGTGCTCACCGACATGGACGCGCCGATCGGCCGCGCGGTCGGCAACGCCCTCGAGATCGCCGAGTCGATCGACGTGCTGCGCGGCGGCGGACCGGCCGATACCCGCGAGCTGACCGTGGTGCTCGGCGGCGAGATGTTGTGCCTGGCCGGGGTCGCCGCCAGCTCCGAGCTCGGCCAGGCCCGGATCGCCCGCGCCCTCGACGATGGCTCGGCGCTGGCGGTGTTCCGCCGCGTGGTGGCCGCGCAGGGTGGCGATCCGGAGGTGTGCGACCGCCCGGCGGCCGTCTTGCCGCAAGCGACGCGACGCCTGCCGGTGCTGGCGCCCCGCGATGGCGCCGTGGTCGCCATCGACGCCGAGGCGGTCGGCATGGCGGCGCTGGTGCTGGGTGCCGGGCGGCGAACCAAGGACGACGTCATCGATGCGGCGGCCGGCATCGTGCTCGCCTGCGGCCTCGGCGATCGGGTGACCGCCGGGCAACCGCTGGCCGAGTTGCACGCCAACCTGCCCGATGGCGATCCACGCCTGGCCGCGGCGGCGGCCCGCTTTCTCGGCGCGGTGCACCTCGCCGACCACGCGCCGCCGCCCCGGGCCACGCGCATTCTCGAGATCATCCGATGAGCAGTTCCCACGACCGCCCTGACCTCTACGATCGCGTCCACGCCGCCGCCGCGGTGGTGCGGGCGCGCATCGGCGGCCGCGCGCCGCAGGTTGGCCTGATCCTCGGCTCGGGCCTGGGCGGCTTCGCCGATCGCCTCGAGGACGCGGTCGCGATCGACTATGCCGAGCTGCCCGGCTTCCCGGTCTCCCGCGTCCACGGCCACGCCGGCCGCCTGGTCGTCGGCCGCCGCGGCGGCGCGATGTGCGTCGCGATGAAGGGCCGGGTCCACCTCTACGAGGGCCACGGCGCGGTCGAGGTCGCCTTTCCGGCGCGCGTCCTGGTCGCGCTGGGGGCCCGGGTGCTGCTGGTGACCAACGCCGCCGGTGGCCTGCGCCCGGAGTGGTCACCGGGGACGCTGATGCTGATCCGCGATCACATCGATCTGCTCCGCGATCACGCGCTGCGCGGCCCCAACGACGAACGCCTGGGCCCGCGCTTCCCCGACATGACCACCGCCTATGCGCCCGGGCTGCGGGCCCTGGTCAAGGAGGTCGCCGCGGCGCAGGGCGTGGCGCTCGAGGAGGGCGTCTACGTCGCCATGCCGGGGCCCACGTACGAGACGCCCGCCGAGGTCCGCATGCTGCAAGGCCTCGGCGCCGACGCCACCGGGATGTCGACCGTGCCCGAGGTCGTCGTCGCCCGCCACATGGGCGCCCGCGTCATCGGCGTGTCGTGTATCACCAACAAGGCCGCCGGCATCACCGGCGAGCCGCTGTCACACGACGAGGTCACCGAGACCGCGACGCGCGTGCGCGCCACGTTCGAAGGTCTGCTCGACGGCATCCTGGTGGCGCTGGTCGGCCGCGGCGAGCTGGCCGAGGGGCCGCGGTGAGCAAGAAGCCGCCGCCCCGGTCCGATGACGACGAGCTCGAGCGCGCCGCGCGTGCCGTGCAGGCCCGCGCCTACGCGCCGTACTCCGGGTTCCGGGTCGGCGCCGCGCTGCGCACCGCATCGGGCGAGATCTTCACCGGCGCCAACGTCGAGAACGCCAGCTACGGGCTGACGGTGTGCGCCGAACGTACGGCGGTCATGGCCGCAGCGCTCGCCGGTCACCGCGACGTGCGCGCCATCTGCGTGGTCACCGACATCGCGCCACCGGCGTCGCCGTGCGGCATGTGCCGGCAGACCTTGCTCGAGTTCGCGCCCGATCCAGCGGCGGTCCGCGTGATCGCGCTCGGCGCCGGCGGTTCGCGCGCCGAGTGGACCGTGGCGCAGCTCATTCCCTACGGCTTCACCGGCAAGCAGCTCCCGGCTGCGGCGACCGCCCCCGTGGCGGCGACGACCACGCGGCGGCGGCGCGAATGATCGTCTAGCGCTTCGGATTCGGCTTCGGCTCCGGCTGCGGTACCATCGCGCTCGATGGGCGAGCTCATCTTCCGCGGCGGGACCATCGTCACCCTGGCCGACGACCACACCGTCACCGATGGCGACCTCGCCATCCGTGACGGCGTCATCGCTCAGGTCGGCGGTGCGTACACGCCGACCAGCCACGACTACCAGATCGTCGACGCCGCGGGCTGCGTCGTCATGCCCGGCCTGGTGCAGGCCCACGTCCACACCTGCCAGACCCTGGCCCGCGGCAAGGCCGATGATCTCGAGCTGCTCGACTGGCTGGAGAAGGTGGTGTGGCCGTACGAGGGCGCGCTCGACGGCCCGGCCATGGCCGCGTCGGCGCGCCTGGCGATGGCCGAGCTCCTCCTCGGCGGCACCACCGCGATCCTCGACATGGGCTCGGTCCACCACACCGACGAGGTGTTCGCGGCCGCCGAGGTCGCTGGCATCCGGGCCACGATCGGCAAGGCCATGATGGACGCGCCCGATCCCCGGATCCCGGCCGGGCTGCGCGAGACCACGACCGCGTCGCTGGCCGAGTCCGATCGACTCGCCGATCGCTGGCACGGCGCCGCCGATGGTCGCCTGCGCTACGCGTACGCGCCGCGCTTCGTCCTTTCCTGCACCGACGAGCTGCTCGCCGAGGTCGGCCGCCGCGCCCGCACGCGCGGCTTGCTGGTCCACACCCACGCCAGCGAGAACAAGGGCGAGATCGCCGCCGTCGAGGCTCGCTACGGCAAGCGCAACCTGCTCGCCCTCCATGACCTGGGCATCTCGGGCCCGCACGTCTGCGTCGCGCACTGCGTGCACCTGTCCGAGGCCGAGATCGCGCTGCTCGCCGAGCACGGCACCCACGTCCTGCACTGCCCCAGCTCCAACCTCAAGCTGGCCAGCGGGGTGGCCTCGGTGCCCGAGTTGATGGCGCGCGGGGTCTCGGTCGCGCTCGGCGCCGACGGCGCGCCGTGCAACAACAACCTCGACGGCTTCCTCGAGCTGCGACTCGCGGCGGTGCTGCACAAGCCGCGCGTCGGCCCCCGCGCCCTGCCCGCTCCGGCCGCGGTGCGCCTCGCCACCCGTGCCGGCGCCATCGCGCTTGGCCTCGCTGACACCGTCGGTGCGCTGGTGCCCGGGATGAAGGGCGACGTCATCGCCGTCGACCTGACCGGCCCCCATGTGACGCCGACCACCAACCCGTGGTCGGCGCTGGCCTACGCGTGCCGCGCTTCGGATGTCCGCCACGTCGCCGTCGATGGCAAGCTCCTGGTCTCCGACCGCACGCTGCTGACGATGGACCTGGCCGAGGTCCTCCGCGGCGCCCGCCACCACGCCCAGCGGGTCTTCGACCGGCTGTGACTCGCGACCGCCTGGCGGCCGGCGTGATGCCGCTGGTTCGCCGTCGACGCGCGAGGTAAGGTCGAGGCCAATGCTGCTGACCCGCGAGGAGATGACGTTCGACTTCGAGGGCGGCAAGCTCGATCCGGTCCGCGACCACGACTTCCTCGAGTGGTCGATGAACCAGTTCCTGTACGGCGAGATGACCGGCATCCAGGTCGGTCACTGGCTGTACGACGCCCCCGATTTCGGGGCCGCCAAGTTCCTCGCCCGCCAGTCGCTCGAGGAGATGCAGCACGTCGACAACTTCCTCCGCATCATGACGATGATGAACCTGAAGCCGGGCAAGGCGCACTGGGCGGTGCGTTTCCTGTCGACCGGCATGATGGGCGGCAACTGGGCCGAGCACGTCGCGCTCGAGATGGCGCAGGGCGAAGGCTTCGTGCTGATGGCGTTCTACGGCGTCATCGACGCGCTCGATCACAAGCCGTCGACGGATATCCTGCGCCGCGCCGTCAAGCAGGAGGAGCGCCACGTCGAGTTCGGCGAGAACGAGACCCGCAAGGCGATCGCCGGCAAGCCGTGGCTGCGCCGCCGTCTGCTCGGGCTGTCGCTGGTCTCGATGTGGGGCGTGCGCCGACTCGCCGGCTACATGGGCAAGCGGATCCCGAACGACCACGCGGTGCTACGTCATCTGCCCGCGTTCCTGGCCCTGTCGAACCGGTGCGCCGAGACCCGGCTGCGCCGCATCGGCATCCTCGATCGACCACTCGCCGAGGTCGGGACGCTGCGCCGCGCCGCGCTGGTCGCCGAGGCGTACGGTGGCAAGGCCCTCGGCGGCCTGCTGTCGCTGGTGACCTCGCCGCTCCGGCTGCTGCCGTTCTGGCCCAGCAAGAAGCGACTCACCGACGTCTACCTCGACGATCCCCACGTGTCGGGCTTCGAGCTGCCGGCGCCTGATGCCGTGCCCCACGCCGAGCCCGCCGACGCCCACGAATCGGCGAACTGAGCGGAGCCCTAGCGACAGCTGGTCGTCACGCGCCCGCCGGACTCGAGGCTGGCGGCGACCCCGACGGTGCGCCCGACCAGTGCTCCGGTCGTGATCGGGGTCGACACCAGCGCGAAGCGAACCAACCACACCTCACCGACGCGCTCGATCACGAACGTACCGCGCAGCCGGACGTCGATGGCGTCGGCCTCGCTCAGGCGCGGCAGCCGAGCGATCAGGGCCGCGCTGGCGATCGCGACCGAGCGAGTCGGTCCCAGCGCCAGTCGCAATCCCTCGACCGTGATCGCGGTCGCGCCCAGGCTCTGCGCCAGCGTCGGTCCGCTGCGGGCACCGCCGCGGCGGAGCACGTGGAGCGGGTCCGGCCACACCGCCAGCCCGCCCGGACCGCCGTCCCACACCGCCCGATCACCGTCGGGATCGAGCGCCACCCGGAGCGCGTCCTGCGCCGCCTCGGACTCGAGCTGCTTCTCGACGGCGGTGGTGACGCGTCCGCCGTCCGGTCCCTTGGCGGCGTCGAGCCAGCGCCCCATCGGCTGGGCATACGCTGCGTGCTCGGCGACCAGCGTCCACCGCTCGCTATCGCGGACGTAGACCTGAGCAACCCGCAGCGGAATGCTGGCGACATGACCGCACATCGGCAGCCGCAGGCTGATCTCGTCGTAGCTCCACCCCACCGAGCGGTCGGCGGACAGCGACAGCTCGAGGCGGCGCGACACGACGTCGATCGGCCGTCCCGCGATGTCGACCACCGGCCAGCGCTCGTCGGGCGCCGATCGGAGCGCGACGTCGTCGGGCCCGACACCGAAGACGGTGAGGCCAACCGACGGATCGATCGCGCCGGCCGCCGCCACCACCGCCGCCGCCGCGGCGTCGATGCTGACGCGCTGGTAGCTGGCGATCACCTCGAGCTCGAGCTCGCGCACCAACCGCCCGGCGCCGTCGGATTCGCTGACCGGGGCCGAATCGACCAGCGGGGTCCGCGGCGCCGGCTGGTTGCCGTTGCAGGCCGCCAGCGTCGCCACCGTGGCCGCGCGGCAGATCAGCCGGGCGAGCACATGCGCTCCAGGTCGCCAGCGTCATCGACGTCGGTGACGACGGCAGCGTCGTCAACCGCGATCCGATCCAGCGCGCCCAGCACGTCGCGGGCACCACCCACCGCGTCGGCGCAGCCGGCGAGGGCTCCGAACAGGCGGCGCGGCACCAGCGGCGGATGACCACCACGGCCGCGATACGCCGGCACGCCCTCGCCGTGCGCCCGGAGGGCGGTGAGGGTGGCCAGCGCCACCCGCGGGTGGTCGACCGGCCACAGCAACGCCATGGTGATCGCGACGTCGGCGGCGTGGGCGGCGAACCCCAGCGCCACCGACGAGGCCATGCCGCGTTCGGGCGTCGGGTTGAAGCTCACGGTGGCCCCCAGCCGCCGCGCCTCGGCCGAGACGGCGGCGGCGAACGGCGGACCGACGACGACCACGACGTCGACCGGCGCGACGCCAGCGCCACCGGCGGTGGTGATCACGCGCTCGAGGAAGCTGGCGCCGCCATCGCGGAGGAGCGCCTTGGCCACGCCGCCGAGCCGTCGCCCCGCGCCCGCCGCCAGTACCACCGCGCCGCAGCGGTCGTCACGCATGGCCACCGTCGTCGGTGCTGGCGATCGACTCGCCCCAGCGGCCGGCGGCCGCGGCGCCACGCCGTCGCAACGCCACCAGCTCGGCGGCGATCGCGATCGCGATCTCCTCGGGCGTCTCGGCACCGAGGTCGAGGCCGATCGGCGCCCGCAGTCGATCCCAGCGGCTCAGGTCGAGGCCCTTGACCTCGAGGCGCTTGCGGAAGCGTCCGACCTTGCCGCGCGAACCGATCATGCCGAGGTAGGTGAGATCGCGACCGATCAGCGCTTCGAGCAGCCGCTGATCGACGGCGTGGTCGCGGGTGACGATCAGGACGTGATCGCCGGCGCCGAGCGGCCCGATCGCCCGCTCGAGGTCGACGATCGCGAACGAGTCGACGACGCGGTCGGCCCACGGCGGCGGTGCGTCGAGCGCCCCGGTGTCGCCGTCATCGCACACCACGACCTCGAAGCCGAGCGGCGGCAGCAGCGGGCCCAGCGCGCGCGCCACGTGGCCACATCCGAACACGATGGCGCGCTCGGGTGGCGCCACGCCCTCGCGCAGCTCGGCACCGTCGACGGTCGGGCGGCGCCACGTCGCCGCCTCGGCAGCCGCGGCCGGCAGCAGCGTCATCGCCCCGAGGTCGCCGTCGCCGGCGGCCAGCGTCGGAGCGCCGAGGCGTGTCACCAGCACCGCCGGCTCACGCCGCCGCCAGCCGGCGAGCGCGCCGGCCAGCGCGACCCGCGACGGCCCGGCCGGCGCGATCACCAGCTCCATCCAGCCGCCGCAGCACATCGCCAGATCGCGGACCAGGTGGTGTTCGACGCGACGGGCCGGGCCGCCCCGCGCCACCTCCGCGGCGGCGCCGATCACCTCGACCTCGATCCGGCCACCGCCGATGGTGCCCAGGGTGCGGCCGTCATCGACGACCGCCATGCGCGCGCCGACGTGGCGCGGCGTCGAGCCCCGGGTCGCGATCACGGTCGCGAGCGCGACGCCTCGCCCGTCGTCGAGTGCGGCCAGCACCTGGGCGAACAGCTTCACCGCGACAGCCTACCCCAGGCGGTCGTTTCTTCACCCTCGACGACGACGAAACATCCCCGTCGGGCCGCGACCGCGGTAGCATCGGGCGATGCCCGGCCGGCTCCGCGTGATCGCGACCAACAACGTGGCGATCTTCCGCCACCTGGCCGCACCCGCGCTCACCCGGCTCGGCGTCACCTGCGAGGTGGTGGCGGATCACGACGCGTTGCTGGCCGCGGTGGCGGCGGCGCCCCCCGCGGTGGCGCTGATCGACGTCGAGCTGGCCGGCGGCAACGGCTACGACGCCTGCCGCACCATCAAGCACGCGGCGGCAAGCCGGGCCACGCGGGTCGCCTTGATCCTGCCACCGCGCGGCCTGGTCGCCATCGATCGCACGGTCATCGATCGGCTCGCCGAGTCCGGCTGCGACGACGTGATCGCGCCCCCGCTCACCGCCGATGACTTCTACGCACACCTGGCGCAGCTCACCAGCCTGCCGCTCCGTCGCGATCGCCGCATCGCGGTCGAGCTCGAGGTCGAGCTGCCGTCGGGCGAAGCCGCGCGCAGCGTGGCCGGCCAGGTCACCAACGTCGGCGCCGGCGGCGTCGGGCTGCGGCTGGATCAGCCGTTGATCGCCGGCACCCAGATCGCGGCCCGTTTCCGGGTCAGCGACCTGGTCAGCCCGGCGACCAGCGCCGTGGTGGCCTGGTGCCGGCCCGCCGATCCGCTCGAGGGCGGCCACGCCGCCGGCCTGATGTGGAACGGTGACGTGCCGCTGCGGACCCGGCTGCTCCTCGAGCAGGTGGCCCTGTTCGATCTCGTCGACGAGCGCGACAGCGGCGGCACCGGCCTCACCGTGTCGCTGCATGGCGACTTCACCGAGATGACCCGCTTCGAGTCCCTGGCCGTGCAGCTCACCGGCGCCACCGACGTGACCTTCGACCTGTCCGCGGTCCGCTACATCAGCTCGGCCGGCGTCCGCGCCTGGTGCGAGCTGCTCGGCGGCATCGCCGGCGTTCGCAAGCGCTACCGCCACTGCTCGATCGCGTTCGCGTCGCAGGCCTCGATGGTGCCGCTCGTGCTCGGCGATGGTGAAGTGGTATCGCTGGAGGCCCCGTACTACTGCGAACCCTGCGGTCGCGACGAGGTCCGGCTCCTCGAGGTCGGCGCGATCGCCCGCGACGGCGATCGGCTCCTGGCGCCCCGGCTCACCTGCGGCGCCTGCGGGGCGCCCACGGAGCTGGACGACATCGCCGAGCGCTACTTCGCGTTCCTGTCCTGACCTACGCCACCCAGGTGATCGTCCACTCGCGGACCTCACCATCGACCGTGACGTCGACGACGTCGCCGGTCTTGTGGCCGAGCACGGCGCGTCCGATCGGCGACGACGGCGTGACCACCGACAAGAGGCCATCGCCGCCTGGCCCGGTGAGCGTGACGCCGGCGCCGACCGGGGCGAGGAAGAACGTCCGCCCCTCCGCGGTGTCGCCGTCCTCGATCTCGACGATCGCGCCGACCACGATGCGCGCCCCGGGCGGGCACGGTCCGGGCGCAAAGCCGGTCAGGGCGTCGATCTCACCGAGCGCGCGCTGGGCGCGGCGCTCCTGGGCGCGGCCCAGGCTGCCGAGCTCGAGCGCGGCCCGCGCATCTTCCCGCTTCTCGGCCGGCGTCGCGCCCTCACGGGCCTCGACCGCCGCCGCCTCGCTGGCGTCGAGCGCCGCCCGCGCCGATTCGCGCACCCGCCCGACCAGCTGCTCGATCAGGAAGCCCTTGTCCATGGCGAAGCATCGCGGGGGCCGCGCCGACGGGCAAGAAACCGCCCTGATCTCGCGGATCCAGTCTGGCGTGATCTTGATCGGCTCCCCCGCGGATCAGCCCTGCGCGGCGTTGACCCGCATCACGTGCGCCGCGACC
Source organism: Myxococcales bacterium (assembly GCA_947483555.1). GTDB lineage: Bacteria > Myxococcota_A > Polyangia > Haliangiales > Haliangiaceae > UBA2376. Next base: position 10,098 of record CANKMW010000030.1, on the reverse strand, counting down.
TCGCGCAGCCCGGCGCCCTCGGCCCGCTCGGTCAGGTACGCGGGCTTGAACGTGAGCTCGTCCCACCACGCCTTGACGTTGGCGACCCCGACCGACTTTGGAAACCCGCCGAACATGGGCGCGTCGTTGAGCGCGTCGCCGACGAACACGTAGGGCGCCAGGTCGTTGCCGTCGCCACCCAGGACGTGGCGGACCACGGTCACGCACGCCGACAGCTTGTCGAAGTGTGGCGGCCCGAAGTTGACGTGGATGCTCGAGCGCGACGCGGCGAAGCCGGCGCGGCGCACGATCGCGACCACCTCGTCGGCGTCCTGCTTCGACAGCGAGACCTCCTCGTTCCAGTCGATGGCCAGGTCGACCTCGCGGTACTTGCTGTCGGACGACAGCCGCGCGCCCGGCACCTTCGACGCCACCTCGGCGACCGCCTCGAGCATGCGCCGCCGCCACTCGGGCAGGCTGGCCGCCGGCACGCCGTAGAGCTTGCTCATCTTGCGGCCATCGCGCACCCACGTCACGCCACCGTTCTCGGTGACCACGGCGGCGGCTCCGGCCACGCTCATGAACGCCTGTCCCCAGCCGGCGGGCCGGCCGGTGACGAACACGACCGGAACGCCACCCTCGCCGAGTTGCTCGAGGGCGGCGTAGGTCGACGCTTCGACGCGACCATTGGTGGTCAGCGTCCCGTCGACATCGGAGAACAACGCGCGGACCGGACCGCGCAGGTCACTCAGTGGCAACGACATGGGGCGGGTCTATAGCATGCCGTCGGAGGCTCCCCCCACCCGACGAAACGCCCGCGAACCACCCTCTCTGCGTTCGCTGCCACGAGCGCGCGTCACGCGATGAGCTTGAGGGCCGGCATCATGCTGCGATCGGCGGCGGCCGCGATCGCGCCCAGCGCCTCGGCGACCGGGCGAGCGAGCGTCCGCGTGCGCTGGTGGCCGAGCCATTCCTCGAGGTCGTGCATGTTGAGGCGCACGATGCCGCCGACCTTGAAGACAGGCAGTGGATCGCCTTCACGCTGCGCCATGTACCGGCACCAGCGCTCCGAACGGCCAAGGGCGTGGGCGATGCTCTTCCAGGTCTCGACGTAGTTGCTCATGGTCTTGCCTTCCAGGGTCGGGGGGAGATGGTTGCGACGGCTCACGGCGCGCCCGACGTGACCGGACCCTAGTGCAGCCCGCGTGCCCGCCGGGAGCGCGGGCCTGGGCGAGTCCGAAGCATCGGGAATCACCCCGAAAACTTCCCTCGTCGCCACCCTTTGCCGGCCGGTGCCACACCTTCCCGGCAGGTGTCACACAAGATCGGCAAGAGTGTGACAGCCGGTGCCTCACCGGTGAGACGTCCTGGAGGCGGGTCGGATTCACACCTGGCCTCACCGCCGCGGGAAGCGTCGCTCGGTCGAACGGGTTACTCTCTGCACACATGCAGCGATCTGCCCTGGGTCTGGCCGTGGCCTGCGCCGCCCTCCTCGTGCCCGCCGCCACCGCCGCCCCGCCGGAGATCTATCCCCTGTCGAGCGTGCGCCGGGGCCAGGTCGGCTACGGCATGACGACGTTTCAGGGCACCACGCCCGAGCGCTTCGAGTTCGAGGTGATCGGGGTCCAGCAGAACTTCGTGCCTCGCCAGGCCATCATCCTGGTCAAGTCGAGCGACCCCAAGCTGGCGGTGTCCGGGTTCTGGCGTGGCATGTCGGGTAGCCCGCTCTACATCGACGGCAAGCTGGCGTGCGCGTTCTCCTACGGCTTCGCGTTCAACAAGATCGCCATGGGTGGCTGCACGCCGCTCGAGTACATGAAGCGCGAGGGCCTCGACGTCAAGCGCCGCAGCGCCCCGGGCGCCCTGGCGCCGCCGTCGACGATGGCGCAGTGGAAGCAGCTCACGCCGACCGGCTCCATCGACGATCTGTTCGGCGGACCGCGCACGCCGTGGCTGTTCTCGATGCCGCTGCCGCCGCGTCCGGCACGGAGCACGGACGAGACCATGACCGCGGCGGTCCCGCTCGCGCTGGGTGGCTTCACCGCCGCCGGGTTCTCCGCGTTCGAGCGCCTGTTCGCCGGCTATCCACTGACACCGATGCGCGCCGGTAGCGGCGGCAGCAGCCTGGGCGCAACCGATGGGCCGACCGAGTTCCTGATGGGCGCGTCGATCTCCGTCCAGCTCATCCGCGGCGACATGTCCGCCGCCGCCACCGGCACGGTCTCGTACGTCGACGGCAACAAGGTGCTCGCGTTCGGCCATCCGATGTTCCAGGCCGGCGAGATCTACGCACCGGTGGCGTCGGCGGAGGTGCAGACCGTGGTCGCCTCGGCGCAGTTCCCGTTCGTGATCGCGACGCCGAAGCGCGAGCTCGGCTCGCTGGTCCAGGACCGGCAGTCGATGATCATGGCCGATACCAAGCTCAAGAGCGCCATGATCCCGGTCGACATCTACGTCACCTCGAAGGCCGCCGACGGCTCGGGCGTCGAGACCGGCGAGTTCCACGTCGAGGTGATCGACGACAAGTTCCTCACCCCGGCGATGGCCGGCTCGGCGGCGTTCAACGCCATCAACTACTTCCTCCCCGACCGCGATCACGTCACCGCCAAGATCGACTCGCTGGTCAAGATCAAGGATCTGGGCGAGCTGCGGTTCACCGACTACCTGTATGCCAACGACGGTGCCGGTTCGGTGATCGGCGGTGCCCGCGCGCTGCGCGCCCTCGGTGCCCTGGCCTTCAACCCGTTCGCGCCGGCCAAGGCCGAGCGCGTCGAGCTGCGGGTCGACCTGACGTTCTCGGCCGACTACGGCGAGGTCAAGGCGATGCGGCTGGCGGCTCCGACGCTCAAGGTCGGACGCAACAAGGTCACGATGGTGATGGACGCGGTCGACGGCCGCGAGGTCACCGAGGACGTGTACTTCGACGTGCCGAAGTCGCTGGCCGGAGCGATGGTGCAGGTCGAGGTCACCGCTGGCGACGCGGCCCGCCTCGATGCCGCGCCGCCCATCGACCTCGAGAGCCTGATCGCCGCGTTCCGCAAGTTGCTGCCCGGCAACGTGTGGGCGGTGACCCTGTACGTTCCCGAGGAGGGCGTCGCCGCCGATGGCAAGGTCGTGCGCGACGTCCCGGTCAGCGTGCTCGACAAGCTGGCCCCGGCGACCCGCACCCCCCGGGCCTTGCCGTTCCGCCCCATGTCCCGCTCGGTCCAGGTCGCGAAGCGCGTGATCGGCGGCGGCACCAGCATGGTCGTGCGCGTCGCCCCCGTGAAGGAGATCCTGTGACCCATCGTCTTCGTTCGTCTCGCGCGTCTCTGGCCACCGTCCTGCTGCCCGGCGCGGCGCTGCTCCTCTGCACCCTGCCGTCCGAGGCCGTGGTCACGTCGACCTGGACCGTCGAGACCTACGCCCAGTTCGATGCCGGCGACGCCACCGACGCGTTCATCACCTCGCTCGGCGAGATCCGCCCCGGCTGGCTCACCGACCGCGCCGATTCGCTCGAGGGCGACGGCGTGTGGAGCGCGCTGCGACTCGGCTCGGGCAAGATCCTGGTCGGCAGCGACGCCGACGGCGCCGTGTACGCGTTCGATGGCAAGAAGCCCGTGAAGGTGGTGTCGATCCCGGGCGTGCTGGCCGTGGTGTCCATGGTCGAGGTCGGCGGTGCGGTGTACGCCGGCGGCATGCCGTCGGACACGGTGTGGAAGCTCGACGTCGCCGCCAAGAAAGCGACCGCGTTCGCCAAGCTGGGCAAGGCCAAGGCCGCCAAGGACCCCAAGGACGCCAAGGATCCCAAGGCCGATGACGAGCCGGAGACGGTGTGGTCGGTGGCCGCCGGCAAGGACGGCACGCTCTACGCCGGCACCGGTCCCGACGGCAAGCTGTGGGCGATCGACAAGGCCGGCAAGGCCCGGGTCGCGTTCGCCTCGACCGACAAGCGGGTCACCGCGGTGACCGTCACCTCCGACGGCGCGGTCTGGTTCGGGACCAGCGAGCGGGCGCTGGTGTTCCGCCACGATCCCAGGAGCGGCGAGACCCGCGCCATCGCCGACTTCGCCGGCAACGAGATCGCCGCCATCGCCGAGGGCGCGGGCGCGGTCATCGTGGCCGCCAACGATCTGGTCGAGGGCTCGGCGGGTTCCGGCAAGAGCGCCGCCGACCTCGAGGCCACCGAGAAGCCGACCGCGCCCAAGGGCCACGCCACCAAGGCGCCCGACGCCGGCAGCAAGCCGGGCGCCGAGCGCGACACCGGCAGCGGCGAGCGCAAGGGCGCGCGCAAGGGCAAGGGGGCCCTGTTCCGGGTCGAGCTCGACGGCAAGCTCGAGCAACTCCACGCCCTGACGTCGACGTACTTCACGTCGATCGCCGTCGACCCGATCGGCAACATCTACGCCGGCGCCGCCGACAAGGGACGGGTCTACCTGATCGAGCCCGATGACACGGTCGCCACCGCCTTCGATGTCGAGGAGCGCGCGGTCGCGCAGCTGATGTGGGACGGCAAGCAGCTCGCCTTCACCACCGACGACGCCGCCGCGCTCTACCGGGTCACCGGCAAGGCCTCGGACGCCAAGTACGTCAGCGAGGTCTACGACGCCAAGAACCCGTCGCGGTGGGGGCGGCTGCTGTGGCAGGGCGCCGGCAAGCTCACGCTCGAGACCCGCAGCGGCAACACCGCCAAGCCCGACGTCGGCTGGAGCACGTGGGCGGCGCCGACCAAGATCGCCGCGGTCGGCGGCGGCCAGAGCGGTGGATCGATCGGCAGCCCGCCGGGTCGTTATCTCCAGTTTCGCGCCAACCTGCCCGACGACGCCAGCCTGCGCCGGGTGACGGCGTATTTCCTGCCCGCCAACACCGCGACCTCGGTCGACGAGGTGACGATCGAGCCCGCCGACGTCCAGAAACAGCCCACGCTCAAGGAGGCGGGCGGCAAGTCGCGCAGCCCGGTGCTGCGCTTGAAGTGGAAGATCGACAACGCGGACAGCGATGACACCAGCTACGTGCTGGCGGTGCGCAAGGACGGCGACGCCGACTGGCGCACGCTGCAGACCGGCAAGCCGCCGTTGACCGCCACCAGCTTCGAGTGGAACACCGAGACCTTTCCCGACGGCTGGTATCGGGTGCGGGTGACGTCGTCGGATGCGCTGGCCAACTCGCCGGATCGCGCGATGACGTCGCAGAAGGCCAGCGCGCTGTTCGTGGTCGACAACACGCGGCCGGTGATCGCGGGCCTGACCGTCAAGGCTGGCCGCGCCGACGCCCGGGTCTCGGACGAGCTGTCCGTGATCAACGAGATCGCGTTCTCGGTCGACGATGGCGCGTGGCAGCTCGGCACCACCGTCGACGGCATCTTCGATGGCGAGGACGAGACCCTGCGCGTCGACGTGCCGACCGGGCTGGCCAAGGGCACCCACACGCTGTCGCTCCGCGTCGCCGATGCCGCCGGCAACGTCGGCTCGGCGACCACGACGTTCGTCACCCGCTGACGGCCGGCCGCCGTCGCCGCCTCTCGCACCTACCGCCGCGGCAGCTTGTAGATCTGGCACGGCTCGAGCGGGGTGCCATCGATCAGCTTGGGGCACACCTCGACGTGGCCGGGGTACACGCTGGCCATCAGATAGTGGTGCTCGCGCGCGACGTGGAGCATGCCGTCATCGACGCGGCACGCGCGGCGGCCCGGCACACCGCACGAGACGCGATAGAGCGGCGCGCCGCCGCCGCCCGAGACGATGTAGTCGAGGTCGCCCTGACGGCCGCGCTGGTAGAGGTGGTCGTGGCCCGAGAACAGCAGCGTCACGCCGTGGCGAGCCAGGATCGGCACGTACTCCTTGGCGGCGGTCTGGTTGCCGCCGTGGAGGCCGCGCGCGTAGGGACCGTCGTGAGTCACGGCGAAGATGGCCCGCGTGCGCGCCTGGACGGCGGTCGCCAGGTCGGCTTCGAGCCAGCGCCGTTGCGCGCCGTCCTCGTAGCCGTTCGAATCGAGCATCGCGAAGTGCACGCCGCCGACGTCGAAGCTGTACCAGCCGCCGCCGGCCGGGCGATCGGGCGGGCCGGGTGGGAGCGCGAAGATATCGGCGAAGCGGCGCGCCAGATCGCCGGCCCGCCCGACGTCGTGGTTGCCGACGCAGGGGTAGAACGGCGTCGTCGCCAGCAGTGGTGACGCCACCGCGAAGAAGCGTTGCCAGTCGGCCTCGTCGGTGCCCCGCAGCACGAGGTCTCCAGACGCCAGCACCAGATCCGGAGTCTCGGCGGCGATCGCGGCGATCACCTTGGCGTGGATGGCGTGGCCACCCCGCACGTCGCCGTAGAGCGCGAAGCGCACCACGTCGCCGGGCCGCGGCGGGGTCGAGAACGCGAGGGGCGCACCGGCGACACCGTCGACCGTGACCTGGTAGTGCACCGCGGCATCGCCCGGCAGTCCGGTCAGCGCGAACAGGTGGCGGCGGCCGCCGAGCTCGGCGTTCGCCACCCCGCGCTGCCCGAGCGCCGCCGTGGTTCCCCACGCCAGCTCGGCCGCCGCCGGCACGTCGGTCTCGACGACGATCGTGGCGCTGGTCGCTCCGATTCGCTGCACCATCGGTCCGCGCACGACGCGGCTCTGCCGCCGCGCCGCGACCTCGAGCTCGAGGAACGGGGCCCGGCTGCCCCCCGACGGGTGCACGGCGGCGGCGAGCACGTTGTCGCCGGCGCGCAGCAGACCCGGCGTGATCGGCACGAAGAAGGTCTCCCACTCGGGGCCGTGCAACCGATCGGCGAGCCGCAGCGGGGCGCCGCCGGTGGCGAGATTGCGCCGCGCCACCGATACCCCGTTGAGCCACAGCGCGAGGCCGTCCTTGTAGCGGGCGCGGACCTCGAGCACGCGGAGGTCGACGAGGTCGGCGGGAACCGCGAGCGTCGCCAGCGCGTACAGCGCCGCGACCCGACGCCCGGCGGGAAGTTCGCCGAGCTTGGTCGGGCACGGACAGTCGGCCCCGGCACCAAAGGGCCCGACCCCGCGCACACCGCCGTCGAGGGCCAGCGGCCAGGCGGCGAGGGTCGGAACAGCGGGCGGTTCGCCGACCAGGTTCGGCGGCGGAGGTCCGCCGCGCGCATGATCGAGCTCGCCGAGCACCAGCGGACCGAGCTGCGCCGTGATGGCGGGCGCCTCGACCCAGCGGATCGTCAAGGGCGCGGTGCGGGGGAGGAGGACGGTGGCTGCTGGATCCGCGACCGAGCCCGACCCCGGGCCCGACCCCGACCCCGACCCCGACCCCGAGCCCGAGCCCGAGCCCGGTGCGGTTGCCGGGTCGTCGTCATCGGCCTGCGCCCACGCCGAAACTGCGCACGCCACCGCTGCGGTTGCAGCGATGGCCACGTTCACGATGCGACGCACTCCCTGAAGGTAGCGCGTCCGGATCGCCGGCGCTTACTTCGCGGCCTTGGCGCGGCGCTCGGCGGCGCGGGCCAGCTCGTACAGGCGCGGCAGCGAGAACGACGTCAGCTTGGCGACGTACTGCTGATCCTTGGCGCGGTTGAGCGCCTTGACCAGCGATGCGACCAGCTTGTCGCGGCCACCGTACGACTTCTTCACGGCCTCCACGACGTTGACCAGCTTGAGCAGCTGCTGGTTGGACGCCTTGAGCAGGCGGCTCTTCAGCGCGCCCTCGTCCTCGCCGTCGGTGACCAGGCTGCCGGCGATCTTGTCGATCAGCTTGTCCTTGGTGCCGTAGACGGCCTTCATGCGGGCCAGGGGGCCACGGCCGGGCTTCGCGGCCTTGGTCTCGGTGACCTCCGGCTTCGCCTTGGTCGTCTTCTTCTTGGGGTCGGCTGCCTCGGGGCCGCTCGGGATCGTCGTCTTCTTCGCCATGACAGGTCTCCAGATTCTCGATCAGGGTGCGTCGCGGGGGGCGTCGACGAATGCGTCGGTGGACGCGTCGCCGCCGGGTGCGGCAATCGACGCGTCAACCGCATCCGCGTTAAAGGGCTGCGCATCCTGACCGCTGACCTGGCCCCTGTCAATCGCCGACAGCACCTGGCGAACCTCGTCATCCGTGAGCGCCACTCGGAACTGGGCCTCCGAGCCCTTCCGCTCGACCCTGACCTTGGCGACCACCCGGCCCAGGCCCAGGGTCTGCGCCGCCAGCGCCAGCAGCTGGATCTCATCACGCGCGAAGCCCACCAGGGCCTCCGCGTCGCCCTCGGTCGCCATCGCGAAGGCGACGGTCCCGGCCAGCCCGCTGCGGGTGTCGAGCGCGCCGTGGAGCGCGCGCGGCGAGGCGCCCACCTTGCCGCCAGTGACCCGCGACAGCGCCTGGCCGAGCTCGGCGTCCATCACCGCCACCGCCCACAGCGCCGCGCTGCGATCGACCTGCGCCAGCAGCGGCCCGAGCTCCTTGCTGGTCGTGACCTTGGCACCGCTTCCGACCGCCGCCAGCACCCAGCCCTCGTCGGCGCCGATGACCACGGTGTCGTCCTGGCCGAAGGCCAGATGAAGCACGCGCGCGCCCTCGGTGAGCTTGTACAGCGGCCGCCCGCCCACGTCGCGCACGCTGAGCTCACCGCCGCCGCTGCCGGTGCCGGCCTGCAGACAGCGGGTGAGCGCCGGCTCGCTGAGCTGGCCGGTCGCGACCAGCAACGAGGGTGGAACCGCCGAGCCCTTACCGGGTGCGCGTGGCCCGAGCGCCAGGTGCACGGTCTTGATCTGGCGCGCCACGTCGACGCCGCAATCGGTGGCCAGCCGAGCCAGCCGCGCGGCCAGCTCGGGGTCGCGAACCAGCATCTGGTCGACGGCTCGCACCACCACCGCGGCCTGCGCCAGCTGCGCGACATCCATCCCGACCACGACCGAGGCGTCAGCGGGAATGGCGGCCAGCGCCGCCACCGCCACTCGATCGTACCGCTCGGCCGGCTGCTTCTTCTTGCAGCCACCCGCCACCGCCGCGGCAACCGCGGCGACGACGACGACGATTGTCGAACGGGTCCGCAACGTCAGCGCAACGACTTGGCCATCTCGATCATTTCCTCGACTTGCTTCTGATCGAACTTGAAGGCCGCGATGACGTCAGCGCCCTTCGACGACACCTTGAGCCCGTCGATGAACTTGCCGGCCGGCGACTTCTTGGCTTCCTGGACGCCCATCTTGTAGAAGCCGACCATCGCGCTGGCCGAGTCGCCGTCTTCCATGCGGACCCGCGACTCGCCATCGACGCCGGCGCCGACGTTGACCCAGCCGTAGATCGCCTTGATCTTGAACGGCAGCGGGCTCTGCTGCATCACCTTGGCGTTGCCGTTCATCACCATGAACAGCGACGACCCGGTCTTGACCTCGTCGAGCAGCTTGACGAACGCGGCCGAGCTGGTCAGGCCTTCGCCGTCCTTGGCCGCGGCCGCCGCCAGCAGCGCCGCCTTGTCGCCGAAACCGTCACCTTGCTTGATGATCAGCGCGGTCGATTCCTCGATGAACATGGCGCGGAACTTGACCTCGCCATTCTCGAGCACCTCGATGTAGTCGCCGTCGATGTTGGCGGCCTTGCCCTCGGAGGCCTTCTCGGCGGCCAGCTTCTTGACGCACTCGAACGTCGGCCCCTTCTCGAAGCCGCGCACGAAGATGGTGGCGTCACCGAGCCCGTCGGTGGCGATCTGGGCGCCCATCAGGACGCCGGTCATCTTCTCCATCGGGTCGAAGCCGCACTTGGACTTGAACTCCGACAGCTCCTTGCCCGCCTTCTCCATGAGCATCGGCTCGTACTGCTTCCAGAGCGCGCTCTTGCGCAGCTGGGAGAAGTCGAGCCCGAGGATCAGCTCGGTCTCCTTGGGCATCGCCGCCAGCGCGCGGGTGAGGCCGCCCTTGGCCGGCGAGATGGCCGACGCACCGGCGGCGCCGGTCGCACCGCCTCCGCCACTTCCACCCTTGCCCTTGCCCTTGTCACAGGCGAACAGCGCCGTCGCCACAGCGAGCGGCAGCACAACAATACGAGCCAGCTTGATCATCGTCGATGGTCCTCCCGAGGCCCCGCGGTTGTAACACGACCGCCCCGGCCCGCAAGGCACCCCACCGACTGACGCGCGCGCGCGTCAGCACGGAGCCGGGCCCCGAAGCCACCTTTGGGCCCCACCGACTGACGCGCGCGCGCGTCAGCACGGAGCCGG
>CANKMW010000029.1 GCA_947483555.1 Myxococcales bacterium | reverse complement strand
GGAGCCGGAGCCGGAGCCGGAGCCGCAGCCGCAGCAGCCGCAGCCGCAGCCGAAACCGGCGCCGAAACCGGCGCCGAAACCGGCGCCGAAACCGAAACCGGCGGATCGCGCATGACCCACCACAATCCCGCCCCGCCGACGCCAGCGAGCACCCCCACGATCGCCAGCTTGCTGGCCAGCCCCGCCGACGCCTTGGTCGCGGCGACGATCCCGGCGCCGCCGGCGGTGGTGAGCACGCGTGCCCGCATGCGCGCGATGGCGGCAGCGTCGGGACCGAGGCCGTCGCGGGCGGCGTCGAGCAGCGCCTGGGCGCGCGGGTTCAAGGGTTCGGGGTTCATGACTGCTCCGGACCACGCCTCGCGACCGCGGCCTCGAAGGCACGGCGGGCGAGGCGGAGGCGAGAATAGGTCGTGTTGAGGTTGATCTTCAGCAACGCCGCGACGTCGGGCACCGAGAGCTGCTCGAGCTCGACCAGCGCGAACACGATGCGCTTGTCCTCGTCGAGCTGGTCGAGGATCGCCGCCACCGCGGCCGCCGCCTGCGCCCGCGACATGGCGGCGAAGGTGTCGTCGGCCGAGGCCAGGACGACCTCGTCGATGGCCTGCTGGCGATCGGTCTTGCGGCTGGCGGTGCGGCGATAGGCGCCGGCCACGCGGCGCGCGATCGCGAACAGCCAGGTCTCGATCCGGGCCCGCCCGGCGAACTCGGACAGCCGGCGATGGACGACGACGAACACGTCCTGCACCGCGTCCTCGAGGTGCGCCTCGGCGACGCCGAACGCTCGCACCGTTCGCCAGACGAACCGGACATGAGCCTGGTAGACGTCGTCGAACGACGGCAACACCGCGAGGCCAGAGGCCTCGGGAGTGGCGACCATCGCGTGGGCGACCGGGGGCATTGGCGGTTGGTGTCCGGACCGGCGGACTTCCGTCATGCTACCGCCACCCCAGCTCCAGGCCGAGGGCAACCCGGCCGGCGAGGGCATCGGGCTGGTGCAACAGCGTGCCGCGATCGAGGACGAACCGGGGCCGATCGACGACCCGCAACATGTCGAAGCCGGCGACCAGGGCGACATGTGGGCGCAGCGGCGCACGCAGGCTCACGCCGACGCCAGCCGCGCTGTAGATCGCCTCGCCAACCCGGGCGTCGAACAGGCCGATGCCGCGGCCGGTCATCGTGCCGAGCTCGCCCAGCGCGCAGACCCGCGGGCCAAAACGATCCGGGTTCCAGCACACCCGGGCGGCGATGGCGTCGAGGCCGATCGCGGCGCCGAGACGCCGGCTGGGGGGCAGCTCGGCGAGGCGCTCGAGCCAGCGGGTGCCCGCGATCTCGACCGCCCCGGCGCCCCACACGAACCAGACCCCCAGCTCGAGTCCGTAGCCAACATGGGGGCCGATGCCGGCGCCACTCACCAGCGCGGGGCGAACGCCGCCGTCGCGGCGCGCCGCAGCCGGGTGGCGACCGACCGGTTCGTGGTCGCAATCACCGTCGACCTCGAGCGAGCCGCACCGCGGCGAGTCGAAGGGTCGCTCGGCGCGAACCGCCGGACAGTCGTCGAACGGTGACAGCGGATCGCAGCGCGGCGCCGCGGCCGGCGCCAGCGCGCGCGCCTCGGCGACCGCACGGGCCAGCACCACGGCGACCGCGTCGGCGAGCTCGGCGCAGCGCGGCGCGAACAGCTCGCGATCGACGTCGGCGGCCGGGGTCCACACCGCGACGTGAGCGCGGAAGCTGCCGCGGCCCCGCACCACCGTCACCGTGGCGTCGATGGCGTCGCCCTCGCCCAGCGGCCGCGCCAGTCGGGCGTCGAGCCGCGCGCGCACCGCCGCTGCGTCGGGACATCCGGCCGGCGCCTGCCAGCGCACCACCGCGCTCGCCGCACGCTCGACCGGCGGCGGCTCGGCGACGGAGTCCATGGGCCCCGCCCCCGCGAGCGCGAGCGCGAGCGCGGTGAGGCCACGGCGATGAGCCGTCACCGCGCCCACGGTACGCGGCGACCCGGGCAGCGGCAACAACTCACATCGGTAGGAGGTGGCAACCGTCACGACGTTGCACGGCCGCGGTTGGTCGCATACGTTCCCGCCATGTCGGCAAAGCTCCTGCGGCGCTCCTTCGCGGCCCCGCTGGTCGTGACCCTGGTGGTCCCGGCCTGCATCGTCAGCTCGGGCACCACGCCCCCGCCGAGCGGCGGCGCCACCAGCGACCACCGCAGCGGCGAACCTCGCCCCGACGTCAGGCCGCCGCCGGTCGTCGGCCAGGCCGGCTCCGGCTCCGGCTCCGGTCCTTCGACGACCGAGCCGCCCACCACGGTGATCGCCAACCCGCCGCCGCCCGATCGCACCGCGCCGCCGGTGACCGTGCCGCGGCCGCCGAAGCAGCCCCAGCCGGGCAACACCACCGTGCAGCAGACCGAGCCCGGTCAACCGCTGCGGTCGTGGCACGTCCACCAGAACGCCGGCGACCAGCAGTGCTACTCGACATACAACGTGACATGTCCGCCCAAGGGCGCGACCTGCAACCCGCCGCCGCCGCAGAAGCTGGCCTCGTGTCCGAGCGGGATCACGATGCCGCAGGGCCTGACGATCAAGGAAGAAGCCGCCAACAGCTGTGCGCTCTACTACCCGATGCCTGACTGCCCGGCCGGGATGGCCTGCAACCCGCCGCGCCCGCAGTCGATCGACTGTCCGACGCGCTGATGCTGCCGGTGGCGTCGGACCGCGTGCGCGCCGAATGGCGCAATCGCATCGCCGCCGAGTACGGCTCGGCGGCGATCACCCAGCACTTCGTCCTGTGGCTGATCCAGATCGGCGCCAGCCCTGACCTGATCGAGGACGGCCTGGTCATCGTCAAGGACGAGCTGACCCACTCCGGCCTGTCGGCCGAGGTCTACACCGACGCCGGCGGCAGCGAACCGCCGGCCATCGACCGCGCCAGCCTCGCCCTGCCCCGCCGTCCCGAGGCGGCGCTCGAGCTCGACGTGCTGCGCGCCGCGGTGCAGGTGTTCTGCCTCAACGAGACCGTGGCGGTGCCGCTGTTCAGCCACCTGCGCGCCGGCACCACCGTGCCGTCGGCACGCACCGCACTCGATCGGGTGCTCCGCGACGAGGTCCGCCACCGCGACTTCGGCTGGGCGTGCCTCGACTGGTTCTTGACCACGCCGATGGCCGACGCCGTCCCCGGCCTGGTCGGCGCCGATCTGCCCGCCCTGTTCGCGCAGCTCGACCACAACTACGGCGCTGACGACGATGGCGGCGTCACCGATGACGATCGCGCCTGGGGCCTGGCGCCGCCCCGCGAGTACGCCCAGATCCTGGCCGCCACCTTCGAGCGCGACTACCGGCCCCGCTTCACCGCCCGCGGCATCGACGCCACCCCGGCGTGGACGATCCGACGCGCCTGATCGCGCGCCCGGTCACCAACGTCGCACCCGGCGAGCCATTGATCCCGGGCGGGCGCTCGACGATAGTGCGCCCGCGATGAACATCCTCCTCACCGGTGCCGGCGGACAGATCGGCGCCGATCTGGTCGGTGCGCTGGTCGCCGCCGGCCACCGGGTCGTGGCCACCGATCTGCGCCCGCAGGCCGCGGGCCAGGGTGCCACCTGGCGCACGCTCGACGTCACCGACGCCGCCGCGGTCGACGCCGTGATCGCGGACGAGCGTCCCGACACGGTCTTCCACCTCGCCGCGATCCTGTCGGCGTCCGGCGAACGCACGCCGGCCCAGGCCTACGCCGTCAACCAGACCGGGACCTGGAACCTGCTCGAGGCCTGCCGCATCCACGGCGTGACCCGCTTCATCTTCACGTCGACGATCGCGGTCTACGGCCCCGGGCTGCCCGATCCGTGCCCCGACGACGTGCCGCTGCACCCGACGACCATGTACGGCGTCACCAAGGCCTCGGGTGAGCTGCTGTGCGAGTACTACTGGAAGAAGCACGGCCTCGACTGCCGCGGCGTGCGCTTCCCGGGCCTGATCAGCGCCGCCCTGCCCGGCGGCGGCTCCACCGACTACGCGCTGTTCATGTACGTCGACGGCATTCGCCACGGCGGCTACGAGTCGTTCGCCCGGGCCGACACCCGGGTGCCGCTCATGTACATGCCCGACGGCGTCCGCGCCCTGCTCGAGCTGGCCGCCGCGCCGCGGCCGCAGCTCAGCCGCTGCGTCTACAACATCGCCGCGTTCTCGCCGCGCGCCGACCAGATCGCCGCCTCGGTGGCCCGCGCCGTGCCCGGCATCCGCATCACGTACGCCCCCGATCCGCTGCGCCAGGGCATCCTCGACTCGTGGCCGCGCGCGCTCGACGATCGGCTGGCCCGCGACGACTGGGGCTGGCGTGCCGCCTACAGCCTCGACGCCATGACCGACGACCTGGTGCCGAAAGTCCGCGCCCTGCTCGATCAGCGCGCCGGCCTGGCCCCCTGACGGAGACGCCCGCATGTACGAGCAAGCGAGACCGCACTTCGCGCGCACCCTGACCGAGATCCGCGACGCCGGGCTGTGGAAACACGAACGGGTGATCGCGTCGCCCCAGCGGGCCCACATCCAGGTCGGCGGCCGCGAGGTGGTGAACTTCTGCGCCAACAACTACCTCGGGCTGTCGTCCCATCCCGAGGTGATCGCGGCGGCGCGGGCGGCGCTCGACGACCGCGGCTACGGCCTGTCGAGCGTCCGCTTCATCTGTGGCACCCAGGACCGCCACCAGGAGCTCGAGGCCGCGATCAGCCGCTTCCTCGGCACCGACGACACCATCCTGTACGGCTCGTGCTTCGACGCCAACGGCGGCCTGTTCGAGACCCTGCTCGGCGACGACGACGCCATCATCTCCGACGCCCTCAACCACGCCTCGATCATCGACGGCGTGCGGCTGTGCAAGGCCGAGCGCCACCGCTACCAGCATGATGACCTCGCCGACCTGGAGACCACGCTGATCGCCAGCGCCGGCAAGCGGCTGCGCATGATCGCCACCGACGGCGTGTTCTCGATGGACGGCGACATCGCGCGGCTCGATGCCATCTGCGATCTCGCCGAACGCCACCAGGCGCTGGTCATGGTCGACGACAGTCACGCCACCGGGTTCGTCGGCCCGACCGGCCGCGGCAGCGCCGAGCTGCGCGGCTGCATGGATCGCGTCGACGTGTACACCTCGACGCTGGGCAAGGCGCTGGGCGGCGCCTCGGGCGGCTTCACCAGCGGGCGCAAGGAGATCATCGACCTGCTGCGCAACCGGTCGCGGCCGTACCTGTTCTCCAACACGCTGGCGCCGCCGATCGTCGCCGGCAGCCTCGCCGCGCTGGCCCTGGTCAGCGGCTCGACCACGCTGCGCGATCGGCTCGAGCTCAACACCCGCCGCTTTCGCGCCGGCATCACCGCCGCTGGACTCGCGGTGCGGCCCGGCGAGCATCCGATCGTACCGGTGATGCTCGGCGATGCCCGGCTGGCGGCCGACATGGCGGCCCGCCTGCTCGACGAGGGCATCTACGTGATCGGCTTCTCGTTCCCGGTGGTGCCGCGCGGCCAGGCCCGCATCCGGGTCCAGCTGTCGGCCGCCCACAGCGACGATGACATCGATCGCGCGGTCGCCGCGTTCACCCGGGTCGGCGCCGCCCTCGGAGTCGCGTCGTGAATCCGGCCGACATCGAGACCCGGATCCGGATGTCACTTCCGGATGCGGTCGTGACGCTCGAGGATCTGACCGGCACCAAGGACCACTGGAAGGCCCGCATCGTGTCGGCGGCGTTCACCGGCAAGTCGCTGGTCGAGCGCCACCGCCTGATCAACGCCGCGCTGGCCGAGGAGCTCAAGGGCCCCATCCACGCCCTGACCATGGACGTGCTGACGCCCGACGAGGCCGCGCTGGTTTGAGCGCCGCCAAACGTGTGTGACCGTGTGGGTCGCCGCGCACCCGCACTCCCTGGCCAGCTTTTGCGGACGTTTTCCAGGGGGGCCCGATCGCGGTTCCGTGGCAACATGATGCCCGGTGGCGGCGCCTCAGCGATGACATCTCCGATCAGCACGGATCCTCCTCTCAGCCAGGAGGTGTTTGGTCCCTACCTGGTGTACGAGCGCCTCGGTGTGGGTGGCATGGCCACGGTTCACCGCGCCAAGGAGCGCGGCATCGAAGGCTTCGAGCGCATCGTCGCCCTGAAGCGTCTGCTGCCACACCTCGCCGAAGACGCGAGCTTCGTGAAGTCGTTCGTGCGCGAGGCCAAGCTGGCGTCGATGCTCCAGCACGCCAACGTCGTCCAGCTCTACGAGCTGGGTCGGGTCGGCACCGTCTACTTCATCTCCATGGAGTACATCGACGGGCGAGACATCCGGCGCATCCTGCGTCAGGCGCGCAAGGTCTCGGGGCCGCCCAACATCAACGTCACGCTGGCGCTGCTCATCCAGCTGTGCGACGCGCTCGAGTACGCGCACACCCGAGTCGACGAGCACGGCGAGGCGCTCGGCCTCGTCCACCGCGACGTCTCGCCGTCGAATCTCCTGGTGACCAAGAGCGGTCACCTCAAGGTCATCGACTTCGGCATCGCCAAGGCGCAGTCGCAGCAGCTGCGCACCCAGACCGGGCGCGTCAAGGGCAAGCTGGCCTACATGGCGCCCGAGGCCATCTCCGGCAAGGAGCTCGACTGCCGCTCCGACATCTTCTCGGGCGGCGTGATCGCCCACGAGCTGCTCACCGCCCGTCCGCTGTTCGCGTCGAAGAACGAGTACCAGACGCTCATCAACGTGCAGCGCTCGGACATCGTGCCGCCGTCGGCGTTCAACCAGGCGGTGCCGCCCGAGCTCGATGCCATCGTGCTCAAGGCGTTGGCCCGCGATCCCGACGAGCGCTACCTCAACGCCGGCCAGATGCGCGACGACCTCCACGGCGTGCGCATCCGTTACAACCTGTCGGCGACCAACCGCGAGGTCCAGACCTGGTCGGAGTGGGCGTTCTCGCTCGAGGCGCCGGGCGGCAACTTCAGTGGACCCGCGGTCACCGACTCGTTCGCCGGCGTGTCTCGTTCGCCGATCAAGACGCCGCTGCCGTTGCGCGCGCCGTCCGAGGCGACCCCCGCGCCGGCACCGGTCCGGGCCCGCTCGAGCAGCCATCCCGGCGTCGGCCACGACGAGGAGGAAAACGCCGACGTCGCGTGGGGCGGCCACGCCGACGAGCCGGCGCCGGTGATGATCGACGACATCCGCGATCACTCGGGCAGCCACCCGCTCGCCGCGCGCGGCGCCGGAACTGCACAGGCGGGCGCGGGCGCGGGCGCGCCGACCTTGATCGGCGCCGCCCAGGTCAGCCACGCGGTCGATTCGGGGTCCTTCAGCGCCCACGATCCGGTCTCGGCCTCGACGCTGATCGGCCTCGGCGCGCCGGTGCAGCGCGCCTCGACCACGCCGGCGGCCTGGCCGCACGGATCGAGCAACGACGCGGTCGCTCGTCGCACCGGACGGG
Source organism: Myxococcales bacterium (assembly GCA_947483555.1). Taxonomy (GTDB): domain Bacteria; phylum Myxococcota_A; class Polyangia; order Haliangiales; family Haliangiaceae; genus UBA2376. The sequence continues at coordinate 81,849 of CANKMW010000029.1, read as the reverse complement.
TACCGACCCTGCAGTCGGCCGAAGCCTCCGCCGGCCATGGCCCTGGCGATGCGACCGCGCCCAATCCGCTGGCGGATGGACCCGCGTTCGGGGCCTCGCTCGTCGAGCGCAAGGGCAGCGGCCTCAAGATCGCGCTGGTGGCGGCGATCGCCCTGGCCGTGGTGGCCGGCGGCCTGTTCGTCGCGTTCGGACGCGGCGGCGGTCAGAGCGGCGGGCCGGCGGCCAAGGCGGTGGTCGCGCCGGCCAACCTGCCAGCGACCCTCAAGTTCATCGTCGAACCCTCGGACGCGGTCATCAAGATCGCCGGCATGCAGCCCCACACCGGCGACGGCGCCCCGTGGTCGGTGCCGCTCGATCCCGGCGTGGTGCAGATCAAGGTGAGCCGCGACGGTCACCAGTCGTGGGAGACCTCGGTCGAGCTATCGTCGGGCGAGGCGCAGACCATCCGGGTCGTGCTCGGTGTCATCGAGGGCGACGCCAACATGGCGACCCTGGCGCTCGACTCCGAGCCCAAGGGGCTGACCATCCTGCTCGACGGTCAGGAGCTGCCACAGAAGACGCCGGTCAAGATGCCGGTCACGCCGGGCCCGCACACCATCATCCTGCGCCAGAACGGCGAGCTGCAGTGGAAGCACAGCTTCCTGGCCGAGGCCAGCACGCTGCACGAGTTCAACCCGTCGATGAGCGACATCAAGCAGAAGGAGCGCATCGAACGCGAGCGCCAGGTCGCCGCGGCGGCCACGGCGAGCCACGAGCGCGCCACGCCGGTCACGCGTCCGCCGGTGACGCGCGAGCCGGTCGGCCCCGGCTCGAGCGCGACTCCGCCCCCGACGCCGGGCTCGGGCAGCGTCGCGACGGCGGTGGGTAGTGGCGCCGTGCCGCCGCCTGGTCCTGGTCCCGGCAGCGCGAGGATCACCCCACCACCGCCGGGTCCGGGGAGCGCCAAGATCACACCGCCGCCGCCGGGACCTGGCAGCGCCGGGACGACCACACCTGGCCCGGGCAGCGCCAAGATCGCGACGCCCGCCGGCGGCGGGAGCGGCAGCGCGACGACGACGGTCGTGAAGCCGGCAATCACCAAACCGGCCGCGGTGGCCGCGATCATCGTGGCGCCGAACGCGGTCAAGCGGACCTCGGGCGACCTGCCCAAGCTCAGCACGATCGACCGTCCTGGCCAGGAGAAGCCGAAGAGCTTGTCGGCGAAGATCTGCATCGACGGATCGGGTGCGGTCACCAACGTGACGATCTTCAAGATCACCGGCGAGGTCGCCGACAAGATGTCGTCATCCATCCGCGGATGGCGTTACACGGTGCACAAGGTCGACGGCCGGGGCGTTCCGGTCTGCTTCGTGAACTCGTTCCAGCTCAAGTGAGCTCGTCAGTTGACGACCACGACGCCGGTCATCATGTCCATGCCGCACGCGAACCGAACCTCGCCGCTCGGCGGCGCCGTGACCGCGATCGTGACCGGCTGATCGAGCGGTAGATCGGTCACCGGGCCGCCGGCGATGGTGATCTGCGAGGCGCAGGCGGACTTGGTCTTGCGCGTGAACACCAGCTCGAGCCTCTCGCCCGGCCGGGCACCGATCTTGGCGGGGGCGTAGCCGTCGTCGGTGACGTTGATCGGGATCGATCGGGTTCCGTCGCTAGCAACGGTCGGCGCCGCCGGCGGCGCCGGTTTGTGCTTGGCCGGCTCGCGGTCGCAGCCGGCGAACCACAGCGCGGCGACCGCCAGCCCAGAAAACATCGGAAGCGACCGCGACAGCCTCATCATGGACATGACCCTACCCCGAACCTCACAGATCGCCGAAGCGCTTCATCGCCGTCTCGACGGCAGGATCATCAGCGCACGCCTGCAGCCCGCCGCCCATCTTTCCCATCGCGGCGGTCATGCGATCCTTGTGGGCCTCCATGTACGCGTCGGCCTTCTTGTCGACCTCGGCGTTGCCCTCGAGCGACTTGGCCTGCTTGAGCAGCGCCTCGTTGCGGCTGAACGCACTCTCGAGCGCGGCCCCCATCGCCTTGCAGTCCGTGCCGCTGGTCGCGACGGCGGCCGCCATCTCGTCGAGAAAGTCGAGGGTGCGCCCGAACAGCGTCTCGAGCTCGGCGTCGGTTGGCGCCGCCGCCGGCGCGGCCGGGGCCGCGCCAACCGACGACGGATCGGCCGCCTTAGGTTGCTCACCGCCCGCGGCGGGCGCGGACAGCGACGGGCTCGACGGCTCGGTGGCGGGTTTCGACTTGCCGCACGCGCCGAGCGCGAGGGCTGCGGACAGGATCAGGATGCGCATCTCCGAAAACAATACGATCAGGCGTCGAACAACGCTCGCTCGATCAGGCGAGAAAGTGCTTCCTTGGCGCGCGGGACGTCGATCGACGGTGGCCCGTGCAGCCCGGCCACCGCGCTCGCGCACTCGACCGCCGCGGTGTAGATGACCCAGGCGGTCGCCTCGGGATCCGGGACCGCGTCTCGGGTCGCGACCAGCTGGCACAGCTGGGTCAGGCGCACCCGCGACGCGTCATCGAAGGCGCGGCGCAACTCGGCGACGTCGGCGTCGCGCAGCGACATCTCGACGAAGACGCGGTGCATGCGCGGCGACGACGACACGTGCTCGAGCAGGATGTCGATGGCCTCGAGGATGGTGGCGTGTCGCGCCTTGCCGCCGAAACGCTCGGGCGTCAGCCGCTCGAGGATGCGGTGGTAGCCGGCGGCCAGGTTGCGGCGGCAGACCTCGAGGAACAGCTGCTTCTTGTCGTCGAAGTAGCGATAGAAGGTTCCGACCGCCACCCCGGCGCGGGCGGCGATGTCCGGCGAACCGGTGGCGTCGTAGCCGTTCTCCAGGAACGCCGCCGCGGCGGCCTCGACCAGCGCTTCGTACGTTCGCCGGGCCCGCTCCTGGGCGAAGCTGCGCGCGCGCTGATCGACGAGCAACAGCTCGATCGGCGGCGGCGGCGGCGGCGGTTTGACAGCGGCGGAACGAGCCACACGTCAAGTTTCGCCTTGACGGCGGCGCAAACCAAGCTCAAAGTTGAAATAGGTTTCACTTTTGGGAGGAACCATGGTCGCCATCGCCACTGCGTCCGCCGTCGACAGGTCGGGTCCGTCGATCGACACCCTCGAGACCATCCTCAACGTGACGTACACGTGGGGCTACACCGAGACCCGCGAGAAGCTGCGCGACCTCTACCAGAAGGCGAAGCACGGCCAGTGGATCCCGGAGGACGTGCTGCCCTGGCACATCCAGCCCGACATGACCAAGCCCATGGGGCCCGATCACCTGCTGCCCCTGTACGGCTCCGACATCCATGCCCGGATGACGGCCAAGGAGCGCCAGGACCTCAACGTCGAGGTGTCGGCGTGGACGCTGTCGCAGTTTCTCCACGGCGAGCAGGGCGCGCTGCTGGCGACCGCACAGCTGGTCGACTCGGTGCACGACCTCGACTCCAAGCTCTACGCGGCGACCCAGGTCGTCGACGAGGCCCGCCACGTCGACGTCTACAACCGCTACCTGCACGAGAAGGTCGGCGTCGCGTACCCCTGCAACCCGCACCTCAAGACGTTGCTCGACATGGTGCTCAAGGACTCGCGCTGGGACATGAAGTTCCTCGGCATGCAGATCATGGTCGAGGGGCTCGCCCTGGCGGCGTTCGGGATGATCCGCGCCAACACCCAGGAGCCGCTGCTGCGCGACCTGACCGCGTACGTGATGGGCGACGAGGCCCGCCACGTCGCCTACGGCGTGCTGTCGTTGCGCGACTACTACACCGATCAGCCCGAGAGTGTGCGCGCCGAGCGCGAGGACTTCGTCTACGAGGCCGCGCGCCTGATGCGCGACCGCTTCCTGTTCCAGGAGGTGTGGGAGAAGACCGGCCTGCCGGTCAAGGAGTGCATGGAGATCGCGCTCAACAATCAGGGCCAGATCCTGTTCCGCCAGCTCCTGTTCGCCAAGATCGTCCCCGCCATCAAGAAGGTCGGCCTGCTCTCCGATCGGCAGCGGGCCCGCTTCGCCGACCTCGGCATCCTGCAGTTCGAGAACGCGACCGACCCGTTCGCCGAGCTCGAGCGCGAGGAGGCCGAGCTGAAGCGCCGCCGGCGCGACGCGCTGGCGCAGGCGCAGGCCTGACGGGTCCGGCATTCGCGCCCTCGCTGGCATGCTTCGGGACCAGCTCCCCGCCGACGCGGAGCGCTTGATCGCGCTGATCCGCCCGACCATCCGGATCACCGCGCGCAAGGCCCGCGCCGCAGACCGCAAGCCCGGCGCGTCGCGGCTGGGTGGCTCGCCGGAGCTCGCGCCGGGCGCACCCTGGCCCCGGGGACGATACGATGCGCTCGACTTCGTGGCCCAGATCGAGCTCGGGCAGCTGGTGCCATTCGCTACGGCGCGCGAGCTGCCGCGCGCCGGCGTGCTGTCATTCTTCTGCAGCTGGAACCAGGACGGCGAGTGGGACCACGCGTGACGTGGGCGCGTGTCTCGGTCGCGGTCACGCGTGCACGCTGGCTCACGGTGGCCGAGCTGCCGGCGGCGCGGACCGAGCTGGCCAGCGCACACCACGAGCCCTGGCATCACGGCGTGCGGTCGCCGTCGCCAGAGACCAGGCCGTACTCCTTCATCTTGTTGTAGACGCTGGCGCGGCTGATGCCGAGCAGCTTGGCGGCGCGCGCCGGCGAGCCGCCGCTCTCGTCGAGAGCGTGGGTCAGGGCGGCCTTCTCGACGGTGTGGACGGCGTCGTCGACCACGTCCTTGAGGGTGCGGCCGTCGCCGAGGCCGCGGAGCGCGACCGCGGCGCTGCCACGTGACGACCGCGGCGCGGCGGGCGACAGGCCGGCGAGATCCAGATCCTGAGCCCGGATCTTCTCGCCGTCGCACAAGATGGCGGCCCGCGACAGCACGTTCTCGAGCTCGCGGATGTTGCCGGGCCAGTGGTACGCGAGCAGCCGCGCCAGGGCGTCGGGGGTGAGCGTGGTCGGGTAGCGCGCCGCGCTGCCCGAGCTGTGGGTCTTGGCCGCGCCGCGCCGCCGGGCCAGGATGTGGCCGGCGAGCAGCGGGATGTCCTCGCGACGTTCGCGCAAGGGCGGGACCTGGATCGGCACCACCGCCAGCCGCCAGTACAGGTCCTCGCGGAACTCGCCCGCGGTGACCAGCGCCTTCAGGTCCTTGTTGGTGGCGGCCACGATGCGGACGTCGATCGACACCACGTGGTCGGCGCCCACCGGCTTGATCTCGCGCTCCTGCAGCACGCGCAGCAGCTTGTTCTGCACGCTGGGCGCGATGTCGCCGATCTCGTCGAGGAAGATGGTGCCCTCGTGCGCCTCTCGGAACAGGCCGCGGCGGGCGCGGCCGGCACCGGTGAACGCCCCCTTCTCGTGACCGAACAGCTCGGCTTCGAGCAGGCTGGGCGCCAGCGCCGAGCAGTCGAACGCCACGAACGGCCGCTCGGCGCGCGGCCCGAGCCGGTGCAGCGTGCGCGACAGCAGCTCCTTGCCGGTGCCGCTCTCGCCGAGGATGAGCACGGTCGCGTCGCTGGCGGCGACCCGCTCGACCAGCGCCAGCAACTGCCGCATCGGCGCCGATTCGCCGACCATCTCGCCCAGGCCGCGGGCGCGGTCGACCTCGTCGCGCAGCCGGCGCACCTCGCGGGCCAGCGCACCGTGCCGCATCGCGCGCTCGATCGCCGCCCGCAGCTCGTCGCCGCTGACCGTCTTGCGCAGCACGTCGAAGGCGCCGTGTCGCATCGCCGCCACCGCCGACTGCAGCGTCGGGGCCGCCGCCAGCGCCACCACTGCCAGATCGGGCGCCGCGGTGCGCAGGCGCTCGACCAGCGCCACCCCGCCGTCGGGCAGCTCGAGGTCGACCAGGATGACGTCGTAGGGCACCGCCTGCAGGCGCTCGAGGGCGCGCCGGGCGTCGGCGGCCGCATCGACGACGTGACCGTCGCCGAGCAAGAGCGCCACCAGGCGCGCGATGTGCGGCTCGGCATCGACCACCAGCACCTGCGGCTGCGGCTGGCCGACCGCCGGGGTCACGACGCGCCCTCGATCGTCGGCAGCAGCACGCGCGCGGTGGTGCCGCGCCCGACCGCCGATTCGAAGGTCAGCGTGCCGCCATGCTCCTCGACGATGCGGCGACAGATGCCGACCCCGAGCCCGGAGCCGCGATCGCCGCGGGTGGTGAAGAACGGCTCGCCGAGCCGGGCCAGGACCTCGGGCGACATCCCGACACCGCGGTCGGTGACCGTCAGCACCGCGGCGGCTGCCGAGCCCGCGCCCTGCTCGTCGACCGCGACCTCGATCTCCCCACCGTCGGCGCTGGCCAGGGCGGCGTTGTGGACCAGGTTGATCACGACCTGCGTCATCTTGTCGTGATGCAAGCGACACAGCGGGTGGGCGACCAGCCGCCGCACCACGCGCCGACGACGCACGTCGCGGTCGTAGCCGATGATCGCCAGCGCCTCGTCGACCACCGCCGCCAGATCGGCGGGCTCGCGGACCAGCGGCCGGCCATGATCGCCGCCCGAGAAGTCGCGGATGCCGTCGACCATCGCGAGCAGTCGCTTCTGCGCGTGCACGATCACGTCGGCCAGCTCGACCAGCTCGGGATCGGCGGCCAGCCGGCTCTTGAGCGCCTCGGCGTAGCCGACCAGCGCCAGCTGCTGGCCAAGCTCGTGGGCGATGCCGCCGACCACGCGCCCGACGGCGGCGAGCTGCTCGGCGACCATGAGCCGCTCGGTGGCGGTGGCCAGCTCGGAGGACGTCGAGGTCAGCGCGCGTTCGCGGCTGTCGAGCTCGTGGTGCAGCCGGGCGACCTGAGCCTCGAGCCGCGCGTGGTCGAGGGCCGCCGTCAGCCGTGGCAACAGCTCGGCCGCGACCACCGGTCGTGCGACATGGTGGAGCGGCCCGAACGCGGCGAGCGCACGCTGCGTGCCTTCGTCGTCGGCGGGAGCCGTGGTGGCGATCACCGCCAGGTAGGGGTTGCCGATCCGCAGCGTCGCGGCGAGCTCGGCGCCATCGGCGACGCCGCCGAGACGGAAGCCGAGCACGACCGCATCGAAGCGGATCTCGGTGGTGGCGTGGAGCGCCGCCGCCGCCGACGTGACCACATCGACGGCATGGGCCAGATCCTCCCCGACGACCTGCGCCACGTGCCGCCCCGCCAGCGGATCGTCGTCAACCACGAGCACCCGCGCCATGCTCGAGCTGTATCACAGGGTGTCCAGACGTCTAGACACAGTCCAGGAAGTTGGACACTTGGATCCACCATTTTGATTTCAACATGTTGAAATTACTAGTCCACAAGCGTGGAACGGACATTGCGACAACGAGGTGACGACGACGTGAACCCGCAACTCAGGAGCAACAGGTGCCGCGAATTCCACTGGTCGACCGATGCCTCGATGCCCGCGCCCGTCACTACGCCCGCGCCATCGCGATGGGCTTCGTGAAGGACGATGACGCCGCCGACGACATCGCCCAGGAGGCGATGCTGCTCGCGCACCGCCACCTGGCGAGCTTCCGTGGCGACTCCGCGTTCTCGACCTGGCTGTACCGCGTCACCACGACGGCCGCGCTCATGTATCTCCGGCGCCAGCGCCGCCTGTCCCGCGAGGTGCTCGCCTCGGCGGAACGCGACGAGGGCGGCGCCTGGATCGACAACCTGGCCGCGCATGGCCGCCGCTGCGACGACTCGCTCGCCGATCACCAGCTGTGCGCGCGGGCCGGCGATCGCGTCGACCGCCTCGGCCCCAAGTACGGTCCCGTGTTCTTCATGCGCTACCGCGACGGCTACTCCGAGACCGAGATCGCCGCGCGGCTCGGCCTGTCGCTGGCCACGGTCAAGACCCGCGCCCACCGCGCCAAGGTGGCCGCGCGGGAAGCGCTGGCGGCCTGACACGCCGGGAGTGAGTCCGCCCGCCCACGGATGCGGACAGGCTGCCGTAACCGTTACCGTTCCGGCCTGGCACGACACGAGCAATGACGGGGGGCATGTTCCTCCTCGCCCCGCTGGTCGTGTTCGCGCTCCACGCTCCCGCCGCGGCGGCAGCACCGGCGGAACCGACCGCTGCCGCGCTGGTGGCCGAGGCGCTCGCCGACGCCGATCAGATCGTGCGCGTGCACGAGGCGCCGGGCGCGATCGTGTTCGATCTCGACCGCGCCGGGGAACTGTTCCAGCTCACCGTCGCGCTCGACGACGACGGCCGGGTCACGTCGAGCACGATCGACTGGGCCGGCCCGACCGGCGACGCCGTCGGCGTGGCACCGACCGCGCTGGCGACCATGGCGGCCGTCGACCACATCGATCTCGACGCTCATCGCAACGTGATCCTGCGCGGCGGTGGCCGCGACCTCGTGCTGGTGCTCGTCGCTCGCAGCTGAGCGCGCCTGCTACAGTGCGCCGGTGCGCCAGAAGATCGACCGCCGCGACGCGATCGCGGAGCTACTGCCCGATGCGGCACCGGACGCGACCGCCGAGCTGCTCAAGGATCTGCACCTGCTCACCCGCGACGGCGACCTCAACGCCGACGCCCGTCGCAAGCTGAAGCAGATCCGCCACCTGCTGCAGCTGCTGGCGCCCGCCCTCGACGACGTCCTGGCGCGCCATCCCGATCCCGTGGTGGTCGATTGTGGCGCGGGCAAGAGCTACCTCGGCTTCCTCATGTACATCACGCGCTTCGCGCGCGAGTCGCGCGGCCGCGTGGTGTCGATCGAGGCCCGGCCCGAGCTGGTCGCCGCCGCCGCGGAGCGCGCGACCCGCTTCGGCTGCGCGCGGATGACCGCGGTGGCGGGCGAGATCGCGACCGCGCCCCTGCCCGACCGCGTCCACGTCGTCACCGCCTTGCACGCCTGCGACACCGCCACCGACGACGCGCTGGTGCGGGCGGTCGCGACCGGCGCCGACTGGATCGCGGTGGTGCCGTGCTGTCAGGCCGAGGTCGCCCGCCAGCTCGCCGAGCGCGGCCCCGCCGAACCGGCGCTGGCGGCGCTGTGTGCCCACCCGTGGCACCGCCGCGAGCTGGGTTCGCACCTCACCAACGTCGTGCGCGCGCTCGCGCTCGAGGCCCACGGCTACCAGGTCACGGTCACCGAGCTGACCGGCTGGGAACACTCGCTCAAGAACGAGCTGATCCTCGCTCGTCGGGTCAAGCGCTACGACCGCGGCGCCCAGGCCCGACTCGACGAGCTGGTGGCGCGGTTCGGCGTGGCGCCGGCGATCGTGCGCGGCCTGCCGCCGCTCGCCGCCTGACGCCGTCGCTCACGCGCTTCGGCCGGTCACCAGCAGTCGCCGCTGGACGCTCCGGTGACCACCCGCTCGCAGACGCAGACGTACTCGTTCAGCGACTCGCTCCACCCGGTCTGGCAGTCCTGGTTCTGCACCGTGTACGAGCAATCGCCGATCGTGATCGTCTCGGTCTGCATGTTCAGCGAACCGCACTCGAGCCGCTCCATGGCCGACAGGTTCCAGCCGAACGTGAGCATGATGCGCCGGCCCAGGCTCACCGACTTCGCCAGCTCCACCTCGCCGCCGACCGTGGCGATGTCGGGACCGAACTCGCCGGCGGCCGATGCGGCGACGAGCGCCGCCTCGTCGGTGCCGAGCTCCTCCTCGGGTAGCTCGGTGCAGGCGGTGGCGGCGAGAGCACAGGCGAACGAAAGAACAGTGGTGTGAATGATGCGCATGGAAATCCTCCTGGGCTTCCCTTCAGCAACCCGCGCGCCGCTCCCCGCTCACGCGATTCCGCGCGCTTGGGCCGCGCCGCCCGACCGCGCGCGCCGTCACGGCATGCCGGATCGGCGGCCGCTTGCCGATTCGGCGACCGCTCCGTCAGCTCACCGACGAAGACGAGGCGCCGGAGCACACGGGGGTCGCACGCGACCTATATGTAAGCATATACTTTTCTATATGGAAAAGGTCATCCCGATCAGCGACCTCCAGGCCAAGGCCAAGAAGTACGTCGACCAGGTGAAGGAGACCGATCAGCCTGTCGTGATCACCCAGCGAGGCCGCGCAGCGGCGGTGCTGGTCAGCTACGACACCTTCGAAGGCTTCCTCGCAACGAGGGATGAGATGAGCTACGGCGACTGGGCGCGACGACTCCAGCGTGCACGAACCGAGTCACGGCAGGGCAAGCGGGTGACGCTCGACGCCTACGTCAAGCGCCGAGCCCGCCGTTGAAGGTCGTCCTCTTGCCGCAGGCCGAACGGGATCTCGATGAGATCTACGATCCGGTGCTGGGGCGGATCGTCCGGCATCTCCGACTGCTCGAACGCTTCCCGGAGATGGGCGCCCCGATGGTGGGACCGTTCGCCGGCTACCGCAGCACGATCGTGGCGATGTTCCGGATCGTCTATCGAGTCTTGCCGCGCGGGGCCGTGGAGATCGCGTACGTTCGCCATTGTCGCCGTGCCCCGCCCGCCTGACGCTCAGCGCGCGAGCCGCACGAGCAACAGCTCGGTGCCGTCGTCCGGCCTGAACGTCGCGGCGCTCACCGCGTAGCGCGCGGGCGTGAGGCCGAGCTGCAGCGTATCCCAGAGCTTCATCTTCGAGAGCGACGCATCGAACGCGAGCAGGGACGTCACCTGGACGGTGAACGTCCCGCGCGCCTGCCAGAGGGCCGCCGGTACGGCTGCCACGTGGCCGGCGAGCGCAGCGTCGTCATCAACGTCCATCGAGACGACGCGCGCGAGGACCCCGCCGTTGGCCGACGGCACCCAGTGCATCGTGTCGGGGGCGCCGAGTGCGAGCACCTCGAAGGTCGGCAGCGTGACGACCGACACGTCGTCAGCGACCTTGCCGAGCTTGGTGTTCGGCTTCCAGTAGGAGATCTCGTCAGCCGGTACGACCACGTACGGACCGCCGTGGCTCGTGATGCTGCGATCGGCTCCGTGCTTCAGCTCGAATTGTGTCTGCCCGACCAGGGCGCCGATGTCCGCATCGAGCCACGGCCGCGGATCGCGCGACACCGGCAGCTCGAGCTGCACCCAGCCGGCTCGCCCGGCGACCGGCGTGAATTTCGCGCGCGTCGGCAGCGCGACGCCCCTGGGCGCGAGAAACGCGACGACGAGGCGGCTGGGCGAGCTCTCGAGGGTCGCGAACAGCGTGTCCCCGAGCAGAAACTCGAGCCCGGTCGCGGTCTCGCGCACGCTGCCGCTATCGTCGAACGCCTCGAGCGTGGTCCGCGCCGACCCGATCGCGAACGCCAGCGTCGAGTCGGCGGCGGCGCCCTTCGCCTTCCCAGCGGGCTTCGCCTTGGCTGCGGGCTTCGCCTTCGCTGCGGGCTTCGCCTTGGCTGCGGGCTTCGCCTTGGCTGCGGGCTTCGGCTTCGCTGCGCGCTTCGGCTTGGCTCCGGCCTTCGCCTTCGCTGCAATCGCCTTCTTCGGTGCCGCCATCGATGCAGCATACCGGGAGGACCGCGTCCTCAGCGTATCGACGCCCCAAAACGCGCAGAGTCGACGTCAGCGGGCGAGGCCGCGGAGCAACGCCTCGGCGGCGGCCGCGAACCGCGCGCCGGCCGCTCCGGACTGGCGAAGTAGCCTGCGATCTCCAGACTGGTCAGGCCGTGGAGCTGAGCCCACAGCAGATCGGCGACCAGCCCGGGATCCCGGCGCGCCAGCACGCCGGCGTCCATACATGCGCCGACCGTACCGGCGACCCTGCCGGTTCGCTTTCGCTCTTGATGACGGGCCGGTCTCCAGGACAGGTCCGAATCCAGGACGACGTGGGGGCCGGCTACTTGAAGATGAAGCGCAGCGTGCCTCGGGCCGCACCCCGATCGACGTCGACCGCGAGCTGGCGCGTCGAGCCGAGGCGGGAATACGCGGCCGCGGCGTCGTCGAGCGCACGCAGTGGCGTGCCGTCGATTGCGGTGACCACATCGCCGGCACGAAGGCCGACCGTCCAGAAGTATGACCCGGCGGGGACCTTGCTCAGCTTCACGCCGCGCGCCACGCGCACGAAACCGACCTCCTTGTTCAGGCGCGTGAAGTCGGACAGCGCCGCCTCGAGCTCGGCGCGCTCGAGCGACATCGTCTTGCCGCTGAGCGCATCGGTCGGCACGGTCGGCACGGTCGGCTCGGTCGGCACGGGCACCTCGTGCCTGGGGCCGTGTGCATACGGATCGATCGGTTGCGGCCCCCTGAGCGCCGGCGTGGATGAATCGCGCGCAGCGGAGATCGAGCCGGGCCCCGGCTGCGGCGCGCGCGGATCGGCGGCCAAGACTAGCTCACGCCCGTCGCGCGACACCACGACGTGGTCGTCTTCGATCTCGACCACCGCGAACCCGCCGATGAGGTCGCCTTCGGCAATGACCACATGGGCACGAAGATCCTGGTAGTAGACCAGTGCCTGGCCGGTCTTCGGCAACAGCTTCACGACGAGGAACGGCAATCGGCCAATCCGCTTCTTCGACGTTTTCGTCTGCGGTGGCAGCTGGGACTCGTCGGCGGATGACTGCTTTGTGCCGGCAACCAGCCACAGGGCAAACGCGAGCGTCATGGGGCGTACCAGCACGCAGCGATCAGCGTGCAATCGACGTTCCGACTCCAGACGATGTCTCGGCGCGGCCGCTTGTGCGCACAGACCGCTCCGGTGTGGCCACAGCGTCAGCTACTTGACGCTCGCCCTGGCATCGTTGGTGTGGAATCGGACAGGGTGCGCGCGAGCTGTGCTCACTGGACTTCGATCGCGGCGATGTAGGCGGCGTTGTTCACCTCGTTGCTCTCGGCCAGGGTGCCGGTGCGGTCGATGATCGCGCCGACCCAGTAGACCTGGCCCGGGGTCGCGCCGACCGGCACGGTCACGGTCACCGTGTGCTCGAACGGCAGCCCGACGCCGAGGGTGGCGTTGCTCGAGAACAGCAGCGTGTCACCGGTGGAGATCGTCGAGTTGGTCGACCAGTAGACGCCGAGCCCGCGGACCTCGGTCGCGGTGCCACGGTTCTCGAGCGTCATCTCGACCTTGATGGCCTGACCCGGGGTGGCCTCGTAGGTCGGGTCGTCGTAGCCGGGCGCCACGGTCAGCGTGACACCGCCCGTGGTCTTGAGCAGCGAGCGCTGGTGGCTGCTGTAGGCGCTGGCGCCGGTCGCGACGGCGTCGAACTTCCAGTGCATCACCGACAGGTCGTTGACCGTCGACGCACGCGGGCCGTTGACCGCGACCAAGCCGGCGGTGGTGTCCTCGCTCACCACCGCTTCGGTGTAGTCGCCATTGGTGCTGACGACGTTCCAGGCGTTGCCGAGGATGCTGATGCAGTCGTTCTCGTGCTTCGCGCCCATGGTGTGGAGCATCTCGTGCAGCGCGGTGTTCATCAGCGGCCGGGTCGCGCCCGTGGTGTAGGCGACGCTGCTCCACTTGTAGTCGTCGAGCACCCACGCGTAGTCGACGTCGAAGTACACGTCGGCCTCGTCGATGGTGGCGTCGCCGTGGTCCCACACCCACGCGCAGGCCAGGCTGTTGCACAGCAGGGCGTTGTCGCTGGTGAAGTCCAGCTCGCTCTCGCCGTTGTCCTGGGCGCTGACGGCGTCGTTGTCGACGACCAGATCGAAGCGCAGCGCCGACGCGTTGCCGTTCACCTTGCTCTCGGCGGACAGCAGGGTGTCGTAGTGGTCGGGCAAGGAAACCGGGACGTCGGAGTTGACCTTCAAGGTGACCGTGTTGCCGGCCCACGTGGACGTGCGCATCTCGAAGGCCGCGGCCGGCGAATACGACATGGCGAGGAGCGAGATCAGGGTGGCGGAGCGAAGGGCGTTGATCATGGGGTTCTCCAGGGTGTGGTGAGGGTGGTGGTCAGCGAAGGACCGGGTTGAAGCCGTTGCTGCGCAGCGCGTCGAGCTCGGTGGGGTCGCGATCGACGCCGGCCGGCGGCCGGCGCTCGAGACGCTCACCGCTCGCCGCCCGGGCGCTGGCCGGCGCGCGACGTCCGATCCGCGGGCTGGTCTCGAACCCGAACGGCGCATCGGGGTCGGCGCTGCGGGCGCGGGTCTGGTCGCCGGCATCGAGGACCGCGAGCACGTCATCGAGCACCCGGGCGCTCGCCGGCGGGTCGAGATCGTCGAGGACCACCATGCCGTCGCGGCAGCCGACCAGCGCGCACGAGCCGGCGTCGCCGTGGTCGGCCAGCAGCAGGGCGCGCTGGCCGAGCTCGAACTCGGGGACCTCGCTGACCCACAACGATCGGCCGTCGGGGAGCTTGCCGCCCGCGAAGCGACCGGTCCACGTGCTGCCCTGGTCGACGCCGCGCACCGCGCGGGTGACTCGCCAGGTCACGAAGCGGAACGGCACCACGCGGCCGGTCGCGTCAGGTTGGCTGACGCGCTGGTCGATGGCGATGACCTCGCCGACGAAGACCGCCTTCGCGCGCGCGCTGCTGATCGCCAGCTCGTCGAGCTGCGCCGGCGACACCGCCGCGGGAGAGGTTGCGCGCGACGCGTCGGGGGCATCGCACGCGGCGAGGCCGCACAGGAGGGCGACGCTGCCGAGGGAACGGAAAGGGGCGACCGTGGTGGGCTGGTTCGGGTGCTTCATCTGGGGCTCCGGTTCGGGTTGTCCGGGATGGAATTGCAGCGCGCGCACCACGGCGGCGAGCGCCCAACCCGCCGTGATCGCTGAAGGCGTCACCGCGCCCAGCGCGGGCGCGGCATGCCGATTCGGCAGGTCTGCCGATGGGGCAGGTGCGGGCGGCGGCGGTGGCCAGCGGCGCTCCGCTTGCTCGGGAGCCTCGCCGGCAGGTATACCGCGACGGGATGGAGCCACCGCGGCCGGTCGCAGACGCTACTGCCACGCCCGGCGGCGGCGCGGGTACGCGCCGCGGCGATTACCTGCTGGTGATCGAGGGCGACCGATCATGGGCGGTGCCCTTGCCGGCATCGGGGGAGCTGGTCATCGGTCGAGATCCGCAGGTCGCCCTGCCGCTGTCGGACGCGCTGGTGTCGCGCACGCACGCCCAGCTGCTGCTGGTCCCGGAGGGAATCCGCCTGACCGACCTGGGTAGCCGGCACGGCACCCTGCTCAACGGGGAGCCGGTGACGACGCCACGCCTGGTCGGCTCGGGCGACGTCATCACCGTCGGCGAGGCGGTGCTGGTGTTGCGCTCGCACGCCGTGGAGGCGCGCCACGTCGTGGATCGCCGCGCCTGGAGCCATCGCCTCGGTGACGAAGCCGCGCGCGCGCGCCAGTTCCACCGCGAGCTGGCGGTCCTGGTGATCCGTACCGACCGCGACGCCGCCGGACTGGTGCTCGCCGTCGCCGACCAGCTACGACCGAGCGACGCGGTCGCCGCCATCGGTGACGGCCTGGTCGGCGTCGTGCTGCCCGAGGTCGGGCTCGACGATGCGATCGGGGTCGCGCGGACGCTGCACGATGAGGCCGCGCGCAGCGGCGCGCGGCTCGCGGTCGGCGTCGCGCTGTGCCCCGACGACGGTGTCGACGCCGATGCGCTGACCGCCGCCGCGCGCACGGTCGCGGTGGGTGCGGCGCCGGGCCAGACCGTCGTGGTCCGTGACGCCGCGCCCGATCTCGAGGTCGGCAAGCATCGGGTCGTGGTCGCCGATCCGGCGATGCTGAGGATCTACGAGCTGGCCCGCCGCCTGGCCCGCTCGAGCCTCCCGGTCCTGGTCCAGGGCGAGACCGGCTGCGGCAAGGAGCTCGCGGCGGCCGCCGTACATGCGTGGTCGCCGCGGGTCGACCGGCCGTTCGTGTCGATCAACTGCGCTGCGATCGCCGAGACCCTGGCCGAGAGCGAGCTGTTCGGGCATGCCCGCGGCTCGTTCTCGGGAGCGCTCGCCGACAAGGTCGGTCAGCTCGAGGCGGCGTCGGGCGGCACCCTGTTCCTCGACGAGATCGGCGAACTGTCGCTGCCGGTGCAGGCCAAGCTGTTGCGCGTCCTCGAGACCGGCGAGCTGACGCGCGTGGGCGAGGTCACGCCGCGGACGACCGACATCCGCCTGGTCGCCGCCACCAACCGCGATCTCGACGCCGAGGTCACCGCCGGCCGCTTTCGTCGCGATCTGTTCTTCCGGCTCGGCTCGGCTCGACTGACGCTGCCACCGCTGCGCGATCGTCCGCGCGACCTGGGCGCCCTGGCTCGCCGCCTGCTCGCCGACGCGGCGGTGGCCGCCGGGCGCGCCCGCCTCGAGATCTCCGTCGAGGCGATGCACACGCTTCATCTTCACGACTGGCCGGGCAACGTCCGCGAGCTCAAGAACGCGATCGAATACGCGGCGACCGCGGCGCCCGACGACGCCCACGAGATCGAGTTGTGGCACCTGCCGCCGCCGATCGCCGCCGCCGGTCGAGCGCGGGCCGCCGACCGCGGCTTCGCCGCCGGCAGCGCCGGCGCGGCGACGCCGACCCCGGGGCGCCTGGGCGAACCGCCACGGCCCGGCCTGCGGCCGATCGCCGACGAGGTCCGCGAGCTCGAGCGGGCGCGGATGGTGGCGGCGCTGCGCGCCACCGGCGGCGTGCAGAACCGCGCCGCCGAGCTGATCGAGATGCCCCAGCGCACGTTCGCGACCAAGCTGAAGCGCTACGCGATCTTGCCGGAAGACTGGGGCGGTCCGTGATCGAGGGCCTCGTCGGGGCGGAGGCCGCGGCCACCGACCTCGACGAGTTCCGGTTGATCCGCGTGCTCGGTCACGGCGGCATGGGTACGGTCTACCTCGCGCACGACACGTTGCTCGAGCGCGAAGTGGCGATCAAGGTCGTGCGGGTCGACGCGGTCGACGAGCGGCTTCGCCACCGCTTCCTCGTCGAGGCCCGCGCCGTGGCGCGGTTGAGTCATCCCAACGTCGTGACCGTGTTTCGCGCCGGCCTGACCCCGACCGGCCAGCCGTACCTGGCGCAGGAGTTGATCCGCGGCCACAGCCTCGCGGCGGCTCCCCGTCCGGTGCCACCCGACGAGGCGCTGCGCCTGGCGCTGGACGTCGCGCGCGGGCTCGCCGCAGCCCACCGCGCCGGCATCCTGCACCGCGACGTCAAGCCGGCCAACGTGATGGTCAGCCACGACGGCACCGCCAAGCTGCTCGACTTCGGCATCGCCAAGCTGGTCGGAGATGCCGCGCCGGAGCCGCCCACGATCGCGCGTCGCGCGCCGCCGGGGTCATCGACGCCGGAGCTCGACGTCACCGCGCCCGGGGCCACGCCGGGACCACCCGGGGCGCGCGCGCCGCGGCATCCACCGCCGCGGCTGGTGACGACCAGCGGCGCATCGGTCAGCGCTGGCGGGCTCGCCGCGGCCGGCACCCCGCGCTACATGGCGCCGGAGCTGTGGCAAGGGCACGGCGCGTCGGTCCGCAGCGATCTCTACGCGCTGGGCGTGCTCCTGCACGAGCTGATCGTCGGCGTGCCGCCGTTTGCCCAGGCCGAGCTCGACACCCTCCGCGAAGCGATCGTCGATGGGCCACCGCCACCCCGGATCGACACCGTGGTCGCCGACGCCGACGTCGCGCTGTCGAATCTGGTCGCCGATCTCCTCGATCGTGATCCGGGCCGCCGTCCCGGGTCGGCCGATGCGGTCGTCCACCGGCTCGAGCGCATCGTCGATGGCGCGGCGCCGATTCCCGACGGCAGTCCCTACCCGGGCCTGGCGCCCTTCGAGGCCTCGCACCGCGCCGTCTTCTTCGGCCGCGGCAGCGACGTGAGCGCCATCGTCGATCGGCTGCGCACCAGCCCGGTGGTCGCGGTCATCGGCGACTCGGGGATCGGGAAGTCGTCGGTGTGCCGCGCCGGCGTGGTGGCGGCGGTCGAGCGCGGCGCGCTCGGTGATCGGCGCACGTGGTCGGTGGTCCACGCCACGATCGGCCGGCGGCCCGCGACCGCCCTGCGCGACGCCCTCGGCCTGGCGGCGGGCGCGACGCCGACCGTCCTCGAGCTGGTGGCGCACCTCGGCGCCGGCGCCGCCACCGGCGCCGGGACCCTGGTGTTCGTCGATCAACTCGAAGAGCTGGTCACGATGGCCGACCCCGACGAGGCGTGCGACGCGGCCCGGCTGCTCGCCGCGCTGGCCGATGACGCTCCCGGTATCAAGTTGCTGCTCGCGGTGCGCGGCGATTTCGTCACCCGCGTCGCCGGCTGGTCCGCGCTTGGACCGGTGATGAGCCGGAGCCTCCACTTGCTGCGCCGGCTCGACGCCGCCGACGCCCGCGACGCCATCGTCGGTCCCGCCACCGCCAAGGGTGTGGCGTTCGAGAACCAGCAGCTGGTCGAGACGCTGGTCGACGCCGTCACCGCCAACCCGGGCGCGTTGCCGCTCCTGCAGTTCACGCTCGCCGCGCTGTGGCAGCGCCGCGATGTGGCGCGCGACGTCATCCCGGCGGCGGCGCTGGCCGCGATGGGCGGCGTCGGCGGAAGCCTGGCCCAGCACGGCGACGGCATCCTCAGCGGACTGTCGGCGCCGGCGCGGCGGTCGGCGCGGCGGATCATGGTCAGCCTGGTGACGCCCGAGCAGACCCGCGCCAGTCGCGAGCACGGCGAGCTGGTCGCGGCCGACGACGCGGCGGCGGCCGACGCGCTCGAGGCGCTGGTGCGCGGTCGCCTGATCGTGGCGCGTGACACGCCGGCTGGTGAACCGAGCTATGCGCTGGCCCACGAGGCGCTGGTGGCGTCGTGGCAGACGCTGCGCGACTGGCTCGACGCCGAGTCAGGGTTGCGCGGGTTGCGGGCGCGGCTGGCCGCGGCGGTCGACGAGTGGCACCGCCTCGGACGATCGGCCGATCTGCTGTGGGGGGCCGCGCGGCTGACCGAGGCGCGGGGGCTGGGCGAGGTCGCGGCTCGCGACGCCGCGTTTCTCGTCGCCAGCCGAGGCGCGGTTCGCCGCCGCCGCCTGGGACGCGGCCTGCTCGTGGCCAGCGTGCCGGCGGTCGCGATCGCGTCATGGCTCGCGTTCCGCGCCAGCGAATCCGCCGCCCGCGATCGGCAGGTGCGGGCCCGCCTGTCCGCGGCGGCGGGGTGGGTCGCGACCGCCGAGCGCGAGCGGCGGCACGGCGCCGCGGCGCGCGCGACCGCCTTCGCGTTGTTCGACGGTGGCGACCCCGCCGCCGGGGAGGCCCGCTGGCGCGACGCGGTGCAGGCGATCGACGCGGCCCGCGCCGCCTACCGCGACGCGACCGCCGAGCTCGAGGCGGCGGTGGTCCGCGGTGGGCAGCGCGCCGACGTGCGCGCGCGGATGGCCGACGCGATCCTGGACCACGCCTTGGTGGCCGAGCTGGCCGGAGACGCGATCGCCACCGCGGAGCTGGTCCGCCGCCTCGCCGCCTACGACGACGGCTCGCGACGACGACGCTGGGACCAGCCCGGCGCGCTGACCGTCGAGGCGGCGGGGGCGACCCGCATCCACGTCCATGCCTACGTCGATCGCCGCGGCGTGCTCGAGCCCGGCCCGGCGCTGCTCGAGGTCGCCGGGCCCCGCCTGGCGGGCTCGCTGCCGCCCGGCTCGTACGTGGTCCAGCTCGAGGGCGGCGGCGGCGCGGCGGTGGCCCTGCCGGTCGTGATCGGCCGTGGCGAGCCGGTCGTGGCGGCGCTGACGATGCCGGTCGCGCTGCCCGACGGCTTCGTCTACGTGCCGGCCGGCCGCTTTGTCGTCGGTGGCGCCGGCGACGACTTGCTGCGTCGCGACTTCCTGTCGGCCCCGCCGCGCCATGCGATCGCTTCCGCCGCGTACCTCATCGCTCGCCACGAGGTGACGTTCGCGGGCTGGATGGAGTACCTGCGCGTCCTGACGCCCGACGAGCGTGAGCGGCGGCGGCCGGCGACCGCGCCCGGCCGCGTGATGACGATGCGTCTCGACGGCCACGCGCCGTACGCGCTGACGCTGCAGCCGAGCACGGTCGCGTACCACGCCGCCGAGGGCCAGCCGCTGATCTTTCCCGGAAGGACTTCCCGGCGCGAGGTGCGCTGGGAGCGACTGCCGGTGAGTGGCGTCTCGTTCGAGGACGCCCGCGCGTACGCGGCGTGGCTGGCCTCGACCGGGAGGGTGCCGCGGGCGCGCCTGTGCACCGAGCACGAGTGGGAGCGCGCGGCGCGCGGCGCCGACGGCCGCAGCTACCCGCATGGCGAGCGGCTCGACGTCGATGACGCGAACATCGACGTCACCTACGGTCGCGACCCGATGTCCTACGGCCCCGACGAGGTCGGTGCCCATCCCCGCTCGCGCAGCCCGCTCGGGGTCGACGATCTGACCGGCAACGCCTGGGAGTGGGTGCGGGGGCCCGGCGAGGCCGCCATGTTCCGCGGCGGCGGCTGGTATCACGGGGTCAGCTCGGCGCTCACGATGAACCGCGACTTCGCGGATCCGACCATGCGACCGGTGTGGGCGGGCGTGCGGATCTGCGCCGATCCGTGAACCCGGGCTATTCGGGCTGGTCGAACGTGGCGACGTGGGCGACCGTGCCGAGCGACACGTAGCCGGCGGGCGCGGCGAGCGTCGTGGTCAGCGTATCGCCGGTGGTCGGGTGCTGGTACAGGGTCAGCGGCGCCGTTCCGCCCCGCGCGGCGATGAACGCCTTGCCGCGCCAGCCGAGGCTGGTGTGGGCCGGCAGCAGGACCTTCGCCGTGATCGGGAGGTAGACGCGGTCATTGCCGCTGGCCATCAGCTCGACGTCGATGACCTCGGTCGACAGGACACTGTCGGGCAACGAGCGCAGGAGCAACCCATCCGCGGCGACCCATTGATACACGCCCTGACCCTGGTACGGGCGCAGCGGCGGCGTCACCGCAGGGTCGCCGTAGTAGCCATCGATCGTCGAGACCCGATCGTCGCCGAGCTTCCAGACGTGGAGCGCCAGGTCGGCGTACCGCGAAGCGTTGAACAGCTTGGTCTTGGTCCCACTGGCGAGGCATCCGGTCGTGTGCTCGTCGGCGCAGGTGCTGATGAGGTCGTCGCAGAAGTCGGCGTTCACGTCGACGCGCGGGTCGGGGAGCGCCAGCGGGCAGTAGCCTCCGAGCGGCAGCCCTTGCCAGCGCAGCTTGCTCAGACAGACCGCCGGCTCGGCCTCGCCCCGCCAGCCAGCCTCGAAATACATGCGGTCAACCGGCGGCGTCCACTGGTCGAGGCCGTAGAACGTCGCGGGCGGTTCGGGATTGATGCCGACGTCGTCGAAGATCGAGATCAGCGTGCCCTCGTGGGTGTGCGGCGTGCCGGTGGCGCAATAGTCGGCGCGCGCCATCCGGGTGCAGGCCTGGTGGATCTGCCACGATTCGGCCGCGCGGATCCCGCCCGGACGGTAGCCCCAGTCGAAGCACTTGAACGCGACGCCATCTGCGCACGCGAAGCTGATCTGGCCTCCGGTGTCCTCGTGCAGGCCCGCGGTCGAGAACGTGCCGAGCAGCGGCACCGCCTCGGCGCCCATACATGGATCGGTCCACGCTCCAGCTGGTGTGGCCCGATACTGGAGCCGGTAGAGGGTGACGCCCACCGCGCGGCGCGCCAGGTCGATCCGGAGCTCACCACCGGCCGCGCCCGGGAGCACCAGATCGTCGGCGAGCGTGGTCTTGCCCTGGATCCGCAGCGCTCCCAGACCGAAGAACTCCACGGTCCGTGGGGCGCCGCCGAGGTTGGTCCCGGTCGTGAGCACGCTGAAATGACGTCCGGCCCCGCCATCCAGGGGATCGAGCGCCGATCCCAGGATGTACCGGCCCTGCGTCTCCATGCCTTGCCGCGGCGGGCCGGAGATCGTGGTGGTCGGCATCTCAGGATCCTCAGGAAGCTCGGGCACTTCCGTCGGGTCGTTGACCAGGTCGAGCTCGTCGACAGCGCAGGCGGTGAGAAGCGTCAGTGGGATCAGCAGGTACCGGTTCATCAATATCCTCGCGGGTGTGGCGCCGCGCGACGAGATGAATGCAACGACGACGCCAACCGGAGTGCGCGACGCATGGTGGGCCGGGTGTCGTCGGTGACGACAGTGGCTACCGCGGCATGCCGAATCGGCAGGCCGGCTAGATCTTGATCGGACGACCGTTCCGAAGGTCGTCGAGAAGCGACGCGAGCTCGGCATCCGCACCCGGATACGACAGAGCCGCGATTCGCAGCGCGAGCGCCTCGTCGTCCGGTTCGAACCGCTTCTCGACGATGCGTCCGAGATCGACGATGTCCTGGTGCGCTTGGGCCGGCGCGGCGAGACCGCGGCGTGGAACTTCAGCGCGACCAGGGCGCCGCGGCACACGATGCGCACGCGCTGCCCGAGCACCACGGCGGGCTCGATGGCCCGGGCCGCTTCCTCGAGGACCGGATCGGCCTCGGCCTCGCGCGCAACGAGATCGACCAGCGCGTCGTCGTGATCGGGGTCTGCGTCTCGCGCGAACACGCGGACCATGTCCAGACTCCGGGTCACCACGTCGCGCCGCGGCGACCCTCTCCGCGTCCTCGCCTTCCAAACCGAGCCGACGTCACCGCCCGCTTCCTCGACCACCTCGGCCTCCCCGCCGCCGTCCCGCCCATCGCCCATGACTGCCTCGATGCTGGCGCGCCGCCTCGACTGCCTTGCTCGCGCGCGTGTTCGGCCCCGGCGTCACCACCTGCCCGCGCCGCGGCGACCCTCTCCGCGTCCTCGCCTTCCAAACCGAGCCGACGTCACCGCCCGGCCTCCATCGGCAGGGCGATCAGTTCAGATCGACGACGTCGTCGATCGTGCAGACGCGCGGGTGGCAGACGCCGCCCTCGGTCGCCGCCGCCGAGCGGGGCCCGGGCTTGAGGCCGCCACCGGTGGCGTCGACGCCGCACGTCGGGCACGGGTCCACGATCTGGACGTTGCTGCTGACTGGCGGATCGCAGACGAACGGTCCGGTGGTGATGATGTTGCAGTCGGCGTCGACGGTGAAGCGGCAGGTGATGGCGTAGTCCGCCGACTTGCACTGGCCGTTGGCTTCCTTCACCACCGTCTGGCCGGAGATGAGGAGGCTGCCGGTGCCCTGCGCGCGATCGCAGGCGACGGTGACGCGCTTGCCATCGCCGTAGTCGCGCGTGAGGGTCTCGAGATCCTCGCGCTCGAGGGCGTCCTTGGCGGCGTCTTTGGCGCCCTTCTCGAGCGTGTCGAAGAGCTTCTTGAGCGCGGCGGTGCCGACGGCCTCGGCGGTGCCGACGCCGTAGACCGCCTTGAGCGCCTTGTAGGAGTTGCCGGCCACGTCCTTGGCGAACAGGCCCAGCCACCAGCTGGTGATGGTCCGGCGCGCGCTCGCCGCGGCCCCCGATGCCACGGTGTCGTTCTCGAAGAGCCCGCCGAGCTGTCCCTGCGCCACGCTGAGGATCTTGCCCAGCTGTCCACCGCCGAGCTTGCGCAAGAGCGCCGTCTCCTCGAGCTCGAAGAAGACGTGGGCGCGCGCGGAGCCGTCGAAGTCGACGCCCATGAACGACACCGCCATGAGCCGGTCTTCGTACTGCATGTCGGGCTCGGCACCCGGGATGAAGTCGATGACCAGCGAGCCGCCGCACGGGAACTCGCCGTCGCACGCGGTGGCGTCGCCGTCAGGGGCGACGTCGAGCACGAGGTCGAAGAACTCGGCGTCGGCGGCCGCGCCGAAGTAGCCGAGCTGCAGCTCGCCGGAGGTCGCGAGATCGCTGGCGCCGACGAGCGGTCCGCCACCGACGGCGCTGGCGCGCAGCGTGGTCGCGTATCGGACCTCGCCCATGTCGACCGACAGCACGGCGTCGATGGCCGTGACCGTCGCGTCGACGCGCGGCGCGGTCAGGGGCTCGCCGGTCGCGTCGATGGCGAGCGGCCCGGCGTCGAACGGCGTTGCGCCGGCCAGGAAGACGAAGGAGAGCTGCGACGTTCCGACCTCCGCGCCCGCCGCGTCCGTCACGCGGTGGACGATACGGTAGCGCAGCTCGGCATCCGGCCCCGAGGACTCGACCAGCGTCACCACCACGCCGCCGCCCGCCGGCGGGGTGTCGCCGCCGCCGCCGCAGGCGCCGGTGCCAGCGATCGAGAGCAGGAAACCCACCCATTTCATCCGACTGGACACCATGCACCCCGAATCGGCAGGATCCACCGATGCTGAAGGGCCGACCCAGCCCGGCCCCCGCACCGTGAGGAGCCGCGGGTGACTGGTCTCTCCGGGACCAAGATCCCGAACAAGTACAAGGACCCGCGAGACCGAGACGGCGCGGGCCGGCGGGCTGAAAGCCAGCAACCCGTAGCTTCTGTCAGGCGTGGGCGCTCTTGTAGGTCCCGACCAGCCGCGCCTCGGCCAGCACGTGACCCTGCATCGCCTGTTCGACCTCCAGCTTCGACGGGTGCTCGAGCCCGAGCTTGCAGTCAAGCGCATAGAGCTTGAACACGCAGCGATGGCGTCCGATCGGTGGCGCCGGACCATCCCAGGTCGAGTGGTGCCAGTCGTTGAACCCCACCTGACCGCCCGGGAGGTAGTCGACGGCCTCGGGCAGCCGGGTGATCTCGGGTGGCAGATCGACGAGGAGCCAGTGCACCCAGGTGCGCTTCGTCCGGGCCGGATCCGGCGCGTCGGGATCGTCGACGACCAGCGCCAGGCTCTGCGTGCCCGGCGGAACCTCGCTCCACGCCAGCGGCGGCGACACGTCCGCGCCGTCGTGGGTGTACTTCATGGGGATCTCCGCACCCGCGGTGAACGCCCTCGACGTCAAACGCATGGCGGCCTCCTTGGCTACGAGCCTCTTCTCGAAGGTACCCCCGGACGTGCGGTCGGCAAGTACCCCTGTTCGGGGGCCGTCGTCGTCGCTCGGTCGGAGCGGCCCCCCCCCCCCCCGGCGCCGCCGGGGACGAACACGCCGTCGGGGATGAGGCGCCTGATGGAACGACTGTTCCATCCGTGGTCGTCCGCCCGAGTACCGCCACGCTCGATCTCGGACCACAACAAGGCAGGTGGCGGAGGACGCGATGCGGACGCACGACTCGATCGGTCACCATCGAAATCGGATCCTCTTCGCCACGATCGTGATCGCGACGCTGCTATTGCTGCATGCTCGCGCCTGGGGCGATCAGCGCCCCCGGTTGGCCGCCGGCGGCGCGCTGGCCTTCCTGGTCGGACCCACTCGACCACTCTCGTGATCTCTCCGTTGCGTGGCCAGCACCATGTCGTCCCAGGGCTGCTGCTGGCGACGCGGTCTTGAGCTACGTTCCCGGCCTCGCCGCCGTCTGCTCGCCGAAGCGGCCGCGATGCGCGGCGATGATCACGTCGGCCGCCGCCTCGAGTCGCAGCGCACCGGTCGAAACCCAAACGTCGTAGCCGGTGACATCGTCGACCTCGCGGCCGAATAGATCGCGCACGAACTGTTGACGGTCGCGGTCGGCGAACTCGATCCTCGCTCGCGCGTCGTCGGTTGTCACCTGGTCGCGCTTGGCCACGCCGGCGATGCGCTGTTCGAGTGGGCACACCACTCGCACGCGCAGGCAGCGGGCCGGATCGATCAGGAACGCCAGGCCGCGGCCGACCAAGACCGCGCGTCCGCGCAGCGCGATCTCGCTGGCGACGGCGGTGAGCTCGCGCGCGTAGTCGGCCTGGCTCGGTGACGCCGCGATCGGCATCAACCCACGCAGGGTATCGAGCAGCGCCGAGCGGTGGTGCTCGTCGAACGGCGCCAGCAACGCCGGATCGACGCGCGCGTGGTCGCCGATCGCCGCCAGCAGCTCGCGGTCCCAGTACGAGTAGCCGAGCTGTTCCGCGACCATGCGGGCAACCGCGGCGCCACGCGCGCCATACTCGCGCGACACCGTGATGACTGGCGGCGGGGGCGAGGTCGAGGGCGTCGCCGTCCGGCGCGACCGTTCGCCGAGCCACCGCTGCACCTGAGACTCGACGATCGCATCCACGCTTCGTGGTGATCGTTCCATCGATAGCCTCCTTTCAGGTCCGCCGCGAGCATACGCCTCCCGTCAAGCTCGGGTGCGCAACATGACTGCGGCCGGTCGGCCCACTCCCGGACCCGAGGCGTCCATGACGCCGGCCATGGCGGACCGTGCGTTCCACGCCGGGTTCCCGGCCGGGCGGTGAGCTCGATCTGGTGTACCGCCATGACCGTACCGGGCTGGTGGTAGGCGCGTCGTTACGATCGGCTCGGTCCGCCGCCGAGGACGCGCCCCATGCTGCGGTACTCACCGGCCAGCGCGCGCAGCACGTGCTCGCGGGTGATCTTGGCGCGTTCGGCGGCGGCCAGGAACGCCGCGGCCAGCACCGCGTTGCGGATATTGGCGCCGCTGAGCTGCGGCGAGCGGCGCGCCAGGTCGGGGTAGTCCATCTCGCCATCGATCGGCGCCGAGCCGGTATCGAGGGTGCGGCGCCACAACTCGGCGCGTTCGTCGTCGCCGGGGAGCTCGAAGCGGACCTTGGCCGCGAGGCGCCGGATCAGCGCGGGATCGATGCTGACGTCCATGTTGGTAATGAGGATCGTGATGCCGCCGAAGCGCTCGATGCGCTGGAGCAGGAAGTTGACCTCGAGGTTGGCGTAGCGATCGACCGCGGGAGCGGACGCCTTCGATCAGGTGCCGGGTGTCGAGCGAGGCGCCGCCCCGCGTCTTGCCGAGCTGTCGCGCGGACTCGATCGCGCGCTGGATCTCGCCGGCGCCGAGACGATAGCGCATCGACAGCAGGTCGAGCTCGGCGCCGCCGTTCAAGGCGTCGCCGAGGTACAGCTCCCAGAGCTGGCGCTGGACCGCGGTGCTCGGCAGCGGCCAGGTGATGCGCACCGCCGAGCGGCGGCGGCTGACCTCGAGCCCGGGCACCGTCGAGGTGAGCGCGATCAGGCCCGGGGTCTCGTCGATGAAGCGGCCGAGGGTCCGCGTCATCGAGGTCTGGTCGCGCTCGGTCCCGAGCAGCTCGTCGATCTCGCAGATCAGCGGCACCGCGCCGGCGAGGACGCAGTCGCGGCGCAGCCCGCGCAGGGCCTCGGCGAGCGCGCCGGCGTCGCGCGGCAGGCGCTGCAGGTCGAGCGCGATCACTCGGCGGCCGAGACTGGAATTGCCGCCCGGCTGCCAGCATGTGCCAGGAATTTCAGGGGTTCGCGGCGTGAGCCAGAGCGCGAGCCCGGACGCGCGGGCCCGCGCCGGCGCCGCCGAGATCGTCATTCACCCAGAAGTCCTTCCGGAATGGGCGGCGCCGCGGGCGCCGGGGGAATCCGCGGTTGAAGTGATGCCCCCAACCGACACCGGTGCGGGTACCAGGTGCGATCTCATCGCGTCGGCTACGCCGACGCCTGCGCAGGGTTACGGCCCTGTACACTCCTTGCCGATGAACCTGCGCGCAACCGCGATCGCCGACCGGATCGAGGCCGAGTTGCGGCGGTTGGGGCGCTGGTCGGCGGATCCGATCGATCAAGCGCGCCTCGTCGACATGGGGGCGTTCGGGTGCAACACGCTGGCCGCCGAGGAGTGGCTCCAGCACGTCCTGGTGCCGCGGATCCGCACGCTGGCCGCGGCCGGCGACCCGCTGCCGAGCGCGAGCGAGACCGCGGTGTGGGCCACCCGTGAGTTCGACGGCGACGGCGACGCCGCGGCGCTGATCGATCTGCTGCGGGAGATCGATGCCCTCGCCGAAGATCCGGTGCTTGCGATCGTCGCCCGCGTGATCGAGCTGTGCCGTACGCTGCCGATGGTCAGGTCGGCCTACGTCGTGCAGCTCTACGCGCCGCACACCGGTCAACTCACCACGCCCGCGCTTGGCCTGGAGCTCGCCGCCGCGTTGCCGCCCGACGCGTTCGCGAGCTGGCCGGCGACTACCCCCCTCGTCGTGTTCGGTCTCGGCGACGACGCCATCTCGCGCCTCGCCCGCCTGACGCCGCCGGTCTACGTCGCGCTCGATCGTTGATGATTCGGGGCGG
This sequence comes from Myxococcales bacterium, assembly GCA_947483555.1. Taxonomy (GTDB): domain Bacteria; phylum Myxococcota_A; class Polyangia; order Haliangiales; family Haliangiaceae; genus UBA2376. The sequence continues at coordinate 54,081 of CANKMW010000029.1, read as the reverse complement.
GCGCAGACCCGGATGCTACCATCGCGGCGTGCGCTCGCCGCGCTGCCTGCTGCTCGGGCTGATCGCGACCGCCGCGTGCGGCAGCGGTGGTTCACCGCCCGGCCCGACGCCGTCCTCGCCCACCATGCCTGCGCTGCCCGGCATCGTCGCCCACCGCGGCGCCTCGTTCCAGGCGCCGGAGAACACGCTGGCCGCGCTGCGCCTGGCCTGGTCGCTGGGCGCCGAATCCTCGGAGATCGACGTCCGGGTCACCGCCGACGGCCACGTCATCCTGATGCACGACGCGACGACCGGGCGGACCAGTGGCGGCGCGGCCGACGCCGCGGTGGCCGGGTCGACCCTCGCGGCCCTGCGCGCGCTCGACGTCGGGGACTGGAAGGCCGCGCGCTACCGTGGCGAACGGATCCCGACACTTGGTGAAGCCCTCGCCGCCACGCCGCCGGGGCGCATGCTGTTCGTCGAGATCAAGACCGGGGTCGGTGACGCCGCCACCATCGCGGCCGCGATCCTGGCCGCCGATCCGCGACCGCGCGGCGCCGCGATCGCGCTCCAGGCCTACGACCCAGAAGCGCTGGCCGCGGTGGCCGCGGCGCTGCCCGGCGTGCCGGCGTACTGGACCGTGGACCCGCCCGCCGACGATCACGGCGCCGCCCTGCCCTATCCGCCGGAGCTGGCACGCGCCGCCGCCGCGCGCGGCTTCGCCGGTGTCGCCGTCGATCACCGCGCCGCCAGCGACGAACTGGTGGCCGCGGTCGCCGCCGCCGGGCTGGTGCTCGACGTGTGGACCGTCAACGACGCCGCCGCGATCCGCGCCTGGCGCCACCGTGGCGCGCGCTGGATCGAGACCGACCATCCCGAGCTGGCGCGAGATTGACGTAGAGTGCGCTCATGAGCGTGCGCTTCACCATCGATCGCATCCGCACCATCGCCGTGCTCGGCGCCGGCACCATGGGCCACGGCATCGCCCACGTCGCGGCGCTGGCCGGCGCCGAGGTCCGCCTCTACGACCTCACCCAGGACGGCGCCGACACCGGCCGCGCCAAGATCGCCGCCGCGCTCGACAAGGGCGTCGCGCTGGGCAAGGTCGAGGCGGCGCTGCGCGACGGCGCGCTGGCCCACGTCAGCGCCACCGCCGACCTCGCCATCGCCTGCGCCGGCGCCGATCTGATCATCGAGGCGGTGCCCGAGAAGCTCGAGCTCAAGCGCGAGCTGTTCGCGGCCGTCGACCGCGCCGCGCCCGCGGCCGCGCTGCTGGCCACCAACACGTCGTCGTTGCCGGTGGCCAAGATCGCCGGCGCGGTGGCCGATCCGGCGCGGGTGGTCGGCATGCACTTCTTCAACCCGGTGCACCTCATGAAGCTGCTCGAGGTGGTCCGTCACGGCGCCGTCGACGACAGCGCGGTCGCCACCGCCTTCGCGCTCGGAGAGCGCTGGGGCAAGACCCCGATCGTCGTCAACGACAGTCCCGGCTTCGCGTCGAGCCGGCTCGGGCTGACCCTGGGCCTGGAGGCCATCCGCATGCTCGAGGAGGGCGTCGCGTCGGCGGCCGACATCGACACCGCCATGAAGCTCGGCTACGGCCATCCGATGGGCCCGCTCGAGCTGACCGATCTGGTCGGCCTCGATGTTCGGCTCGGCATCGCCGACTACCTGTCCGACGCCATCGGCACCGGCTTCGAGCCGCCCGAGTTGCTGCGCCAGAAGGTCGCCGCCGGCAAGCTCGGCAAGAAGAGCGGCGAGGGGTTCTACGTCTGGGTCGACGGCAAGCGCGCCTGACGCCGGCGGCGCGCGTTCAGCTGACGGCGCGCATCGAGGCGCTCGAGCTGGCCGCCGTGAGGCGCGTGCTGTCGCTGGCGTCGATCGGATGCTCGGGGTCCGAGAGGTCGGGCACCGGGATCTCCTCGGCCTCGGGATCTTCCTCGTCGTCCTCGGGCTCCGGGTTCGACGCCGCGTAGACCAGACCGGTCCCCGCGACCGTGACCACGACCAGCAGCCAGGTCGGGATCATCACGGCCTGACCGACCCAGGCCAGCATGAAGAAGCGTGGCAAGCGGCCCACGATCTGGGCGGCGATGTAGCGCCGGAGCGGATACCCTGACGCCGGTGCCAGCGCGCGCACCACCGAGATCGGCAAGACCGGGACCAGCGCGAACAGCACGATGATGGCGAACGGCCACCGCGTCATCCACTTCACCGCCCAGCGGAACAGCCGCGCCTCGCTGGCGCCCTTGACCCGGGGATGGCGCATCGCCGCCTCGACCAGCGCGTAGTCGGCGAAGCTGACGATGACGCTGCCCATGGTGGCCGCCACCGCGATCCACACCGGATCGTAGAACTTGGCGAAGTAGAGGACCCCGGGCTCGTGCGGGATGGGGACGATCGAATTGGTCGGGATGCTGTACAGGCCGAGCAGGAAGAGGCCGGCCAGATCGCGCGCCCACACCAGGACCGCGGCCCCCAGCACGGCGTACAGCGCCAGCGCGATCACGAACTGCCGCCAGCGCCGCGTCAGCTTGACCCGACGCAGACGCTTGAGGGTCAGTCGACGCCAGAGCGACATGGCCGGCCACTCTAGAACAAGAACGGCAGATGTGCCCGGCTGAACGCCCACCCGCCGTGGAAGATCACCAGCAGCCAGATGCCGACCCACAGCGGCACGAACTTGAGCCGGATGGTCAGGTACTCGGGGTGATGGACGGGTTTCCCGGCCCACTTACCCCGCGGCCGCGACGGGAAGAAGAAGGTCTTGTAGGTCTCGATGGCGGCGACCGTGAAGCCCTCGGCGGCGATGGCCAGGACCATCCACGAAACGGTGAAGTGGACCAGGACCGCGGCCCAGGCGGCGGCGATGCCGGGGCTGCGGAAGAACTTGAAGGTCTCGAAGCCCTCGATCGGGGCGTCCTTCCATGCGCCACCGAACGCCGAGATCCAGCCGAAGATCGCCCCGACCGTGATCACCAGCACCCAGGTCGGCACGTCGGCGGCGTAGCGCTGCTCGACCGCGCGCAGCCCGAAGAAGATGGCGAAGCAGATCGCGGCGACGCCGACCCCGATCGAGATGCGCTTCTTCGCGTCCTTCATCGGCTTGCCCATGATCCCGAACTGCATCGGGATGAAGTACTTGGCCTGGTCCTCCTCGCGGATGAAGTACTTCCAGAACTCGGTGACCGCGCGCTCGAGGCAGTAGATGAGCCCCCAGTACACGAAGCGCGCGGCCGGGTCGGTCAGGTCCCACTGGGTGACGTAGTGGGTGCCGGCGCCGAGCAGCGCGCCGGTGATGGCGCTGCGGAAGTACTTCGCCCACGTGAAGCCCTCCTGAGGAGCGTCCTTGTACATGCCCCAGGTCGACGTGTGCAGACCGGCGAGGAAGCCGATCAGGGTCGCGATCGCGTAGTTCATCATCTGATCTCCTGCCCGGTGCCGGCGGTGGCGTAGGCGGCTTCGACGATCGCGAGGTCGCGACGCGCCCGGGTCAGGGTCAGCGCTGGCTCGGTGCCGGCCGTCCACGCCCGCACGAAGTCGGCGAACATGCCGCGATACCCGGCGAGGTCACGCAGCCCCGGGATGTAGAAGCGGTGCTTCTTGCCGTGGACCAGGATCCACAGCCCGTTCGACTCGAACGTGATCGTGCCATCGCGTCCGTAGATCTTCGATAGCCGCAGGCCTCGGGCCAGCGACGGCACCTCCCACGAGGTGGTCAGCATGCCGACCGCGCCCTCGGCGTAGTCGAAGCCGATCATCATGGAGCGCTCCAGGGACCCTGGCCGCGGCGCCGGGCGGAAGCCGTGCACCCGCGTCACCTCCATCCCCAGGTTGGCCATGAAGTCGACCCAGTGGATGCCGCCTTCATAGAGCGCGCCGCCCAGCGCCAGGTCAGGTTGATCGCGCCAGTCGCCACCGGTCTGCTGCTGCTTGATGGCGTTGACGTGCACGAACAGCACGTCGCCGACCACGCCGTCGGCGAGCAAGTGGCGAAGCTTCACCAGCGACGGCTTGTAGTAGTAGTTCTCGGCGACGAAGACGTGCTTGCCGGCGCGGGCCGCGACCGCGGCCACGGTGTCGAAGTCGACCGCGTGCGGGAACGGTGGCTTCTCGACCACGACGTGCTTGCCGGCGGCGAGCGCCGCCAGGGTCAGCTCGAGGTGCAGGTGCGGCGGCGTCAGCACCGCGACGACGTCGACGTCGGGCGACGCGATCGCCTCGGCGTAGCTGCCGAACGCCTGGGTCCCGCCGGCCCGGACCCGCAACGCCTCGGCCTTGGCCCGATCACGGCTGGCGAAGGCCAGCGACACGTCGCGCTTGTGGCGCGCCAGCCGGCCGGCGTGCTGGCCGGCGACCTTGCCGCAACCCAGCATCGCCAGCCGGATCACGGGGCGCCCCCGGCGACCATGGCGGCGGCGGCGCGCAGCGCGGTGGCGGCGATGGTCAGGCTCGGATTGACGCCGCCCGACATCGGCAGCGCGGCGCCGTCGGTGATCCACAGGTTGGGGACACCGCGGAAGCGGCCGTGCTGGTCGACTGGCGCGGTCGCCGGATCCGGCCCCATGCGAACGGTGCCCACCGCGTGCGAGAAGGTCTTGATGCGATGGGTATGGGAGAACCACGCTCCCGAACGACGCAGCACCCGCCGGGCTCGGCGGGTGAGCGCGCCGAGCGCGCGGTGATCGCGGTCGCCATAGGCGTGCTCGATGACCAGCTGCGGCAGCCCATAGCCGTCGCGAACCTCCCAGTCGACCCGCACCCGGTTGTCGCGGCGGGGCTGATCCTCGGCGATACACAGCAGCCCGGTGAGGTGCTCGGTGAACGCACCCAGCAGCGCCCGGGTCCCCATCGGCAGATGCGACCTGACCAGCTCGCGGGGTGGTGTCATCACCTGCTGGACCCCGCCCAGCTTGCTCAGCCCATCCGCGTCGCGGGCGCCGGCGTCGCCGAAGTACCAGTCGTGGATGGCGATCTGCTTGTGGAACACGCGCTCGGGGTCGGGGCGCGACCGGAAGAAGCCGAACACCATGGCGTTGTCGTGACGCATCAGGTGGCGACCGATGGCGTCGCCGGCCGGCGACGACTGCTCGAGCTTCGAGGCCAGCAACAGGTGCGGCGTACCGAGCGCGCCGGCGGCGAGCACGAACTGGTCGGCCTCCAGGCGCAGCGTGACGCCGTCGTCGCGGCGATGGACATGCAGCGCGGCGATGCGGGCGCCGGCACCGCCACCGGTCTCGAGCCGCACCGCGACGGTGCGCTCCCAGAGCGTCATGCCCCGAGCGATCAGCGGCGTGATCATGCGGGTGGCGAGGTCGTTCTTGGCCTCGATCGCACACGCGTAGGTGTCGCAGGTGCGGCACCCGACGCAGGTCTGGCGGCCGTTCCCGGTGCCGTAGTTGATGGCCAGCGGCAAGCGGAACGGGTGCAGCCCCATCCCCGCGGCCGCGGCGACGATGCGCTGCGAGATCGGCGCCAGCGCCGCCGGCGGCTGCGGGAAGGCCCGGCTCCGACGCGGCGCGGTCGGATCGCCGCGGTCATCGCCGGCCACGCCGATCAACGCCTCGGCCTCGGTGTAGTACGGCTCGAGGTCATCGTACCGGAACGGCCACGCCGCGCCCGAGCCGGCGACCACGCCGGGGTCACCGACGAAGTCGCGCTCGCGGAACCGGAGCGACACGCAGCCGTAGAACACCGACGGACCGCCGACGCATGCGATGCCGCCGATGACCGGCCGGTACGCACCGCGCGGGCAGCGGTAGGGGATGTCGGTGGCGTAGTGCGGCGTCAGCTCGAGCGAGCCCGCGGGCTGCCACGCCTGCTCGCCGCGAGCGACCCAGTCGCCGCGCTCGATCATCAGGACCCGGGCGCCGGCGGCGACCAGGCGATGGGCGACCATCGACCCGCCGAAGCCGCTGCCGACGACGATGGCGTCCCAGCGCGAGGGTTCGGGCGCACCCATGGGCCAGGGAATATCATGGCCTGCGCGCGCCGGTGGCCGCCGCGACCGGGAACGACGGCGCCACGATCCGTGGTACTCCCCGACCATGTCGAACGTGATCGGCATCGTCGGTGGCACCGGCCTGTACGAGCTCGCCGGGCTCGCCGACCGGCGCTGGGAGCGCGTGACCTCGCCGTTCGGCGAGCCGTCGGATGAGCTGCTGTTCGGAACGCTGGGCGAGCAGCGCGTCGTGTTCCTGCCCCGGCACGGGCGCGGGCACCGGATCCCGCCCCACGAGATCAACTTCCGCGCCAACATCGACGCGCTCAAGCGCGCCGGGGTGAGCTCGTTGATCTCGGTCAGCGCGGTCGGCTCGCTGCGCGGCGACCTGGCGCCCGGCACGTTCGTGCTGGTCGATCAGTTCATCGACCGCACGCTGCGCGGCCCCAAGACGTTCTTCACCACCGGGCTGGTCGCGCACGTGTCGATGGCGCACCCGACCTGTGCTCGACTGGTCGCGACGCTGGCCGCGATCGGCGGCGAGCTCGGACTGCCGGTCGTCACCGGTGGCACCTACGTCGCGATGGAAGGTCCCCAGTTCTCGAGCCGGGCCGAGTCCGAGCTGCACCGCGCCGCCGGCTGCGATGTGGTCGGCATGACCAACATGCCCGAGGCCAAGCTCGCTCGCGAAGCCGAGCTGTGTTACGCGACCATCGCCATGGTCACCGACTTCGACTGCTGGCATCCCGACCACGAGCACGTCAAGCTCGACGACGTGCTCGCCGTGCTGCGCGCCAACGCGGATCGGGCCGGTCGTCTGGTCGCCGGCGCGATCGCGCCGATCGGCGCGCTGTCCACGCCGTGCCCGCACGGCTGCGATCGCGCGCTCGACAATGCCATCGTCACCGCCCCGGCGGCCCGCGACCCCGAGCTGGTTGCTCGCCTCGACGCGATCGCGGGCCGGGTGCTGGCGTGACCACGGACGCCCCATGAAGGTCGAGGGACGCTGGCGCCGGGCCATCGAGCTCGCCGACGACGGCCGCTCGGTGATGGTCCTCGACCAGGCCCGGCTGCCCGACCAGGTGCGCTGGCTGCGGCTCGCCGAGCTCGGCGACGTGGTCCGCGCGATCCGCGACATGCACGTCCGCGGCGCGCCGCTGATCGGCGCCGCTGCGGCCTACGGCGTCGCGATCGCGCTGCGCACCGGGGTCGCGCTCGACGACGCCTGCGCCCAGCTCGCCGCCACGCGCCCGACCGCGGTCAACCTGCGCTGGGCGCTCGACGAGATGCGCGCGGTCGGCGCCGATCCCGACGCCGCGTTCGCCGCCGCCGCCCGCATCTGCGACCACGACGTCGCGCGCTGCGAGGCGATCGGTCGCCACGGGCTGGCGCTGATCCGCGCCGCCGCGCGTCCCGGGCGCCCGGTCAACGTGCTCACCCACTGCAACGCCGGCTGGCTGGCCACCGTCGACTGGGGCACCGCGCTGGCGCCGATCTACAAGGCCCACGAGGCGGGGGACCCGCTCCACGTCTGGGTCGACGAGACCCGGCCCCGCAACCAGGGTCTGCTCACCGCCTGGGAGCTGGCCGCGCACGGCGTCCCGCACACCGTCATCGTCGACAACGCCGGCGGCCACCTGCTCCAGCACGGCGAGGTCGACCTGTGTATCGTCGGCACCGATCGCACCACCCGCGACGGCGACGTGTGTAACAAGATCGGCACCTACCTCAAGGCGCTCGCCGCCCACGACAACCAGGTGCCGTTCTACGCCGCGGTGCCGTCGCCGAGCATCGACTGGACCACCGCCGCGCACGACATCCCGATCGAGGAGCGGTCGGGCGACGAGGTGCGCTTCCTCGCTGGCGTCGAGATCGTGCCGCGCCGCAGCCCGGTCGCCAACCCGGCGTTCGACGTCACGCCGCGCCGCCTGATCACCGGCCTGATCACCGAGCGGGGCGTCGCCAGCCCCGCCGGGCTGGCGGCGATGTTTCCGGACCTGACGGAGCGGGCGGAGCGCGCCCGATGACGATGCGGCTCCGCGACCAGCTCACCGCCACCGCGCGGCGGATGAGCCAGCTCGGACTCAGCCCCGGCATGTCGGGCAACGTCAGCGTGCGCGGCCCGCACGGGCTGATCGTCACGCCGTCGGGCATCGACTACGCCGACCTGAATCCCGACGACGCCGTCGAGCTGAAGCTGGACGGCTCGGCGCGCGCCGGCCAGCGCACGCCGTCCACCGAGTGGCGCTTGCACCGCGACATCCTCGTCGCCCGGCCCGACGTCGCCGCCATCGTCCACACCCACTCGCTGTTCTGCACCACCGTCTCGGTGCTGCGCCGCCCCATCCCGGCCATCCACTACATGGTCGTGCTCGCCGGCGGCGACGAGATCCCGTGCGCCGAGTACGCCACCTTCGGCAGCGCCGAGCTCGCCATCGCCGCCACCCGCGCGCTGGGCAGCGGCAACGCCTGCCTGCTCGCCAACCACGGCATGATCGCCCTCGGCGATTCGCTGGCCGGCGCCCTGCGCCTCGCCGCCGAGGTCGAGACGCTGGCCGCCCAGTACTGGCACGCCAGCCAGCTCGGCCAGCCCCACGTCCTCGACCGCGACGAGCTGTTGAAGGTCAAGGCGCGCTTCGCGGACTACGGCCAGCAGAAACGCCGGACCTGAGCCCCGCGGCGCCGCCGCCCGCTCACCGCAGGTAGCGCATCGCGCCGGACTCTACGACGTCAGTGCCCGCAGGTGATCGGCGACGTGCATGCACTGCAGCCGCTCGTACTCGTCCCGACTGCACCGTCCGTAGACCAGGTGGGGCGCGAACGGCCCGCCGTGGGCATGGAAGGCGGCGATCGCGACCCGCAGTCGCACCTTCGCGGACGCCACCGGCACGGTCGCGTCGAGCGCCGGCGCGCCGGCCACCGGCGCCGCGGTGTCGTGGGACATCTCGCCCCGGGCCAGGAAGCGGCGCTTGACCAGCTTGCCGATCGTGGCGCGGACCACGGCCGGCTTCATCTGTGGATACCCGCTGATGGTGTACTCGATGCTCTGCGCGCAGTGGACCAGGTGCTGCGACGTGGTCCACGGCGAGGTCGCCACTGGCAGGTCGCCGCCGATCGCGGCGATCACGTCATCGAAGCTGGTGAATCGCCGGGACATCGGGACCCGAGGGTACCCTACGGAAGCGCAGGGCGTCTTTCGCCTCGGCCACGCGACACGATCGCTGGCACCAGCAGCAGCGCCGTCGCCAGGCACGAGACCTCGCCGATCAGCGACGCCGTCCCGAAGCCCCGGATGGCCAGGTTCTCCGACGCCAGCAAGGAGCCGTAGCCGATGATCGTGGTCAGCGAGCAGACGAAGACGGCGCTGCCCACCGTGCGCAGCGTGTCGGCGGCGTCGCCAGCCTCGCGGTGGCGGTGGGCGACGTTGATGGCGTAGTCGACGCCGAGGCCGAGGGTGATGGGCAGCGCCACGAAGTCGAGGAAGTTGACCTTGAGGTCGAGCAACGCGCACAGCGCGACCATGCCGAGTCCGCCGCCGGCGGTGGCGACCAGCACCGCCACCGCGCGGGCATCGGTCCCGACCACCAGCAGCACCATCAACACCAGCCCCGCCACCGCCAGCGCCGTGACCCGCAGGCCGTCGTGCTGGATGGCGTCGAGGATGTCGGCGAACACCACGCTCGATCCCGATGCGGTCACGGAGCGGCCGTCGCCGAGCGCGACCCGCCGCACGGTGCGCGCGAAGCGCGACAGGTCCTTGCCGTTCCACTCGTCGAGCGCCAGATCGGGGCGGACGCCGATGATCAGGCCGACCCGCCCATCGCGCTCGGTCAGGTTCCGCACCAGCTCCGCGGGCAGGCTGTCGATCGTGATCGGGGCCAGCTCGCCAGGCGGCCGCAACGCCATCAGCTCGCGGCGGCGGTCATCATCGAGCGCGTCGAGGGCATCGTCGTCGAGCAAGGCGCGGATCTCGACCAGCACCGCGAGCTTCTCGAGCTGGCGCTCGGGCAAGACGTCGATGATCGAGCGGACCCGACCGATGGCCGGCGGCTCCCACGCGTGCTCGGCACGCTCGAGCGCCGCCGCGATCTCGCGCACCTCGTCGAGGCTGTCGGTGGCGATGTAGGTCTGGCCGCCGATCCCCTTGCCGAACGCCACGTCGCTGCGCGCCATCCAGTCGCGGGCCTCGACCGCGGCCTGGCCGTCGGAGCGCAGGTTGCGGATGTTGTACTCGAACGGATCGTCGGCGAGATAGCGGTACGTGACCCAGCCGGCGATGGTGGCGGCGATCGCCGCCGCCGCCAGCACCCGCCCGGAGCGGCGAAACCCGAACAACCGAGCCAGCACGCTGCCCAGCACCGGCGCGCCGCCGGCCCGGCGGGACGCCGGCGCCACGCGCAGCACCAGCGCCGGCAGCACGGTGTACGACGCCGCCCAGCACACCAGCATGCCGATCGAGCCGATGATCGCGAAGTCGGAGAAGCCGCGAAACGCGGTCGCCGCCAGCGAACCGTACGCGATCGCCGCCCCGAGCGACGCCACCAGCGTCGGTCGCAGCGTCCCGGCCAGCGCGCGGGCCATGGCCGGGTCGGGCTCGTGACCTCGCCGCTCCTCGAGGTAGCGGGCGATGAGCAGGATGCCGTAGTTGACGCCGTTGCCGGCGATGATGGCGCCGAGGAAGGCGGTCGCGGCGTTGAGATGCCCGACGGTGAACACCGCGACGCCGAACGAGACCGTGGTCGCCACGATCAGCACGCCGCCCAGCACCGCGAGCAGGCGCAGGCTGCGGAAGTACAGGATCAGGACCAGCCCGACCAGCAGCGAGGTCACCACGCTCGACAGCACCATCCCGCGGCGCAACGAGTCGTGCTCGGTCAGCGACACCTCGGTGCCGCCGGCAAATCCGACGCTGACGCCGGGGATGGTGGCCAGCACCTCGGCTCGGGCCCGGGCCAGGGCGTCGTGCAGGCGGCGGCTGGCGTCGACGTCGGTCTTGGCGAACGTGGTGCGCACCACCACGAGTTGCACGTCGCCGGCGGCGGAGACGTGACCGGAGCGATCGAGGCGCGCCTCGGCGTCGCGACGGCGGTCGCGGAGCTCGTCGAGCCGGCCGGTCGTGGCCGCCGCCTCGGCGGAGCTCGCCTGGTCGTCGAGATCGACGAACAGCGGGTTGGCCTCGAGCTTGGCCTGCTCGATGCGCGCCGCCAGGGCGTCGCGCGCCGCGCGCAGGTCGTCGAGCGGCACGAACAGGTGACGGCGCTGGCGCAGGAAGTCGCGCAGGGCGGCGTCGTCGTCCTCGACCCGCGCCACCAGCGCCGGCGAGAAGGTCCGCGCCCGCGCCGCCATCGCCGCCGCCGCCGCCGCGCGCGCCGCCGCGTCGCGCGACACCACCAGCACCAGCATCGCGTCCTGGGCCGCGACCCGCGCCTCGAGACGGCGCAGGTCGCGCACCGCCGGCGCATCGGGCGGCAGCAGGTGCGAGAAGTCGGCGTGCAGCGGGAGGCGGAACGCGACCAGCCACGCCGCGGCGGCGAACGCGGCCGCGCTCACGACGGTGATGAGCAGCCACCGGCGGCGGAGCCACGCGGTGTATCGCGCAGCGAGCTCGAGCTTGCGTGCTGACGTCATGCGGGGCTGCCGGTGCAGCTACGCAATCCGTGGACCAACCACGTCCGACCGCGGCCCGGGCAGCGCCGTCGTGGCTACCAGAGCGTGCGATCGCGCGCCGGCGCGCCACGCCGTTCCGGCCGCTTGCCGGTGTCGGCGGTGCGGGGCCGCACGGGATCATGGCGATCGACGCGCCGGGCCTGAGCTTCCGGCGCCAGGCCCAGACCGGCCACCTGGGCCGCGAAGAGATCGGTGCGCTGGAGCTCCGCCACGTGCACCGCCAGGGTCGGGTCGACCGCGCGCCCCTCGATCCGGACCTCGAAATGCAGATGCGGCCCGGTCGTGCGCCCCGTCGAGCCGACCTGGCCGATGCGCCCGCCGGCATCGATCGCGGCGCCGGCGTGAACCTCGATGCGCGCCAGGTGCGCGTAGCGCGTGACCAGCCCACCGCCGTGATCGACGTAGATGACGTTGCCGTAGCCGCGCTGGCGTCCAGTGAACGCCACCAGGCCAGCGCCGGCGGCGTAGACCGGCGTGCCGCGGTCGGCGCGGAAGTCGGTGCCCTTGTGGAACTTGTTGCCGCGGTGGATCGGATCGCGGCGCCATCCGAAACCCGAGCTCTCGACGCCCGGCACCGGCGACGCCAACAATGGCCTCAGGTCGGGAGCCATCGGGACCAGCAGCACGAGTCGCGCCAGCATCGACTGCGATCCAGCGGCGAGATCGCGCACCTGCACCTGCAGCCGGGTCGCGAACGTGGTGGCCAGCTCGGGGATCTGGGCAAGCCAGGCCCCGGCCTGCGCCGTCACCCCGCTGTAGCGGCCGACGATCGACGCCCAGTCGAGGACGGGGCGGAATGGGTCCTTCGACTCGGCGCGGCGCGCCTCGCTCAGGACCACCGGTTTGTCGGCGGGGCGGAATGGGTCCACCGGGTTGTCCGCGAGGACGAGCGGGTTGTCCGCGAGCGGTTGGTCCGCGTGGGCCGGCGCGGCAGGTGCGGCGATCGCCACCGCGAGCACAGCAGCCAGGATCGGAGCGCGGAGAACCATGAGTGTCCAGTTTTTGGCATCGAGGCGGTTGCGATCAACCATCCGCGCCAACATTCGACCGCGCGATTCTTGTTGCGCCCGCCCCCCGAGGCCCCTCAAGAATGCCCCGCCATGTCCCTGCCGCGACGCTTGATCACCATCGCTGCCGCCATCGTCGCGGCGGGCTGCTTCGCCCTCGCGGTGCAGGGTGGACACTGGTGGACGATCGGCGAGGTCGGCGTGGGACCGGTGTCGACCCAGCGCTGCTTCGACGGCCGGTGCGAGAACGGCACCCTGGCGTGGGCCGGAGGTAGCGAGGTGTGGGAGCGCGCCGGCATCGCGACGTGGGCGGCCGGGATGATCGCCGCGGTGGTGCTGGTCGCGCTGGCCGGCGCCCTCGCCGCGCGCCGCGCCGGGCGGCTGGCGGCCGGGATCGCGACGATCGCCGCGATGACGTCGATGGTCGCCGGTGGCGTGTTCCTGCTCCAGCGCCCCGACCTGCCGGGCCTCGAGGTCGCGCGCGGCGCGTGGTTCTTCGCCGTCGCCGTGGTGGTCGCCCTGGCGGCGGCGATCGCGACGCTGCGCGCGCCGCCCGCGCCGGTCCCGTGACCGGACCTGATAGCATCGCCGGGTGTCGCAGCTCGCCAAGCTGATCGCGTTCCTCGATCGTGACGAGGTCAGCGAGGTCGTGATCGCGACCGGCCGCCCGGTGGCGGTCCGTCAGGGCAGCGAGTACCGCGCCGTCAGCAAGGCTGACGTCTCGCGCGAACAGCTGGCGCTGCTGGTCGCCGGGACGCCGATCGCCGCCCTGATCGACGCTGGCCACGGCAGCTCGCCGTCGGTGACCGTCGGCGACAAGACGATCGCCGTCGAGGTCAAGCCGTTCGGCGCCGAGGTCATGGTGCGCATGACGCGGGCGGTCCGGACCCGGCGCGCGACGCGGGCGCGACCGCCGACGCAGAGTGGCGCCAAGCCGGAGCCGGCCCTGCCGCCGTCGAGCACCCACAGCCGGGCCCGGGTCAAGCGACCGACGCGGAGCGCCGCGGCGCGCACGGCGGCGGCCTCGGCCAGCGACTTCGGCGGGCTGGTGCGCGAGGCCCGGCAGCGCGGCGCCACCGACCTCCACCTGGCCGCCGAGCGCGAGCCGCAGGCGCGCGTGCTCGGCACGCTGGTCACGCTCGGCGACTCCATGTCGGCGGCGGCGGTCGACGATCTCCTGCGCCCGCTCCTCGACGGCGCGCAGCGGGCCCAGCTCGAGGAGCGCGGCTACGTCGACACCGCGCTCGAGATCGAGGGCGGCGGCCGCGTGCGCGCCAACATCTCCCGCGTCCGCCTGGGCCTGAAGGGCAGCTTTCGCCTGATCTCCCAGGTCCCGCCATCGCTCGAGCATCTCGGCCTGCCCAAGGAGCTGGCCCGGGTCACCACCTACCACCAGGGCCTGGTGGTGATCGCCGGTCCCAGCGGCCACGGCAAGACCACCACGCTGGCGGCGCTGGTCGAGCTGATCAACACCCACAAGGCCCACCACATCCTCACCATCGAGGATCCGGTCGAGATCGTGTACCCACGCCGCAAGTCGGTGGTGTCGCAGCGCGAGGTCGGGTCGCACACGCGCAGCTTCGCGACCGCGCTCAAGGCGTCGCTGCGCGAGGACCCCGACGTGATCGTCATCGGCGAGCTGCGCGATCGCGAGACCGTCGAGATCGCGCTCACCGCCGCCGAGACCGGGCACCTGGTGATGGCCACCATGTCGACGCCGTCGGCGGCCAAGACCCTCGACCGCCTGATCGACATGTTCCCTCCCGACGACCAGCAGCAGGTCCGGACCTCGCTGGCCGCGGCGCTCAAGTTCGTGGTCGCGCAGCGCCTGCTGCCGTCGGCCGACGGCGAGGGCGTGGTGGTCGCGGTCGAGTTGCTCACCGGCGTGATCCCGCTGGCGGCGCTGATCCGCGACAACAAGCTGTACCAGGTCGGCAGCCTGCAGCAGCGCGGGCGCGCGTTCGGCATGATCCGGCTCGACGACTCGCTCGCCGAGCACGTCCGCGCCGGTCGCCTGCTCGAGGAGGTCGCCTTGCGCTACGCCGAGAACAAGAAGGAGCTGGCCGCCGTCCTCCACCCGCAGGGCGCCGGCGCGCCGGCGGCCACGACGCCGAGCGCCGCTGCCAAGGGCTTCCAGAAGTTCGGCAACCTGTTCAAGAAGGGTGAGGACCGATGACCGCCCCGGCCGCCACCCCGCAGCTCGGCAAGCTGTTCGACCTGCTGCTGTCACGCGGCGCCAGTGACCTGCACCTGTCGGCCGGTTATCCGCCGATGCTGCGGGTGCGCGGCGAGCTCGAGGCCGGCGTCGAGCGCGTGATCGACGCCGCGACGGTGCACATGCTGACCGACGAGCTGCTCACGCCCGAGCAGCGCGCCCACTTCGCCGAGCACCACGACCTCGACTTCGCGTACGCCCACGGCGACAAGGCGCGCTTTCGCGCCAACTACTTCAAGAAGACCACCGGCACCGGCGCGGTGTTCCGCACCATCCCGACCAAGATCCTGACCCTCGACGAGCTCGACGTGCCGGCCGGCATCCGCCGCCTGTCCGAGATGACCGCCGGCCTGGTGCTGGTCACCGGGCCAACCGGCTCCGGCAAGTCGACCACGCTGGCGGCGATGATCGATCACATGAACCGCAGCCGGCGCGGCCACATCCTGACCATCGAGGATCCGGTCGAGTTCGTGCATCAGCCGCGGCAGTGCCTGGTGACCCACAAGGAGGTCGGCGTCCACGTGCCGTCGTTCGTCGACGCCATCCGGTCGGCCGGCCGCGAGAACGCCGACATCATCCTGGTCGGCGAGCTGCGTGGCGCCGAGACCATGAAGCTGGCCCTCCAGCTGGCCAGCTTCGGCGTGCTGATCCTGGCCACCGTGCACACCAACTCGGCGGCGGCGACCATCGACCGCTTCGTCAACGCCTTCCCCGCCGATCAGCAGCCGCAGATCCGCGGCCTGCTCGCCGACTCGCTGGTCGGCGTGGTCGCGCAGCAGCTGCTGCGCCGCGGCGACGGTGGCGGCCGCGTCGCCGCCCACGAGATCCTGATCGGCAATCAGGCCCTGGCGTCGCTGATCCGCGAGGGCAAGACCGCGCAGATGGGCAGCTTCATGCAATCCGGCGCCGCCGACGGCATGCAGACCATGGACGCGACGCTGTCGAAGCTGGTCCAGCTCGGCCAGGTGCGGGCCGGCGACGCGCTCGAGAAGGCCCTCGACAAGGAGTCCTTCATGAAGATTCCGCACGTGGCGCGCGAGCTCGGCACCGAGGACTAGCGGATCCGGCTAGGATGCGCCGCATATGCGCACCATCCCCTTGCTCCTGGCCCTGGTCGCCCTCGCGGCGGGGTGCCAGAAGGCCGACCAGAACGACAAGACCAAGGCTGGCACGTCCGGATCGGGCGGCGCCAGCGCCCCCGGCGACGTCGCCGACATCGACAGCAAGGACCTGCTGGCGCGCACCGACACGGTCGCCGAGTCGCAGGTCAAGCACGTGCTGCTGGGCTGGAAGGAGCTCGAGTCGGTCTACGGCGGCCGCATGGACAAGCGCGCCAAGGCGCGCTCCAACGCCGACGCCGCCAAGCTGGCCAAGGAGGTGCTCGCCAAGCTGCGCGCCAAGCCCGACGCCATCGACGCGCTGGTCAAGGAACACTCGGAGGATCCGGGCTCGCTGCGCGGTGAGCCGTACGTGATCAAGGCCGACGCCCCGTTCGTGCCCGAGTTCAAGCAGCTCGGACTGCGCCTCAAGGAGCACGAGGCCGGCATCGTCAAGACCCAGTTCGGCTACCACGTGATGATCCGGGTGGTGCCGCCGCCGCCGCCGCCGCCCGACCCGCTGGCGTCGAACGACATCCTGGCCCGGCCGGCCAACCCCGGCCCGGTGCAGGTGCAGCACGTCCTCATCGGCTGGAAGGGTGTGCCGGCCGCGCGCCCCGATCAGGATCCGCGCGCCGCGGCGCGCGACAAGGCGGCCGCCGACAAGGTCGCCAAGGAGATCCTCGACAAGGTGCGCGTCGGCGGCGACATGGCGGCGCTCATGAAGGAGTTCTCCGAGGACCCCGGCTCCAAGGACAACGCGCGCGTCTACGACGTCAGCGCCAACGGTCAGATGGTGCCGCCGTTCCGCGACCTGTCGCTGCGGCTCGCGGTCGGCGAGGCCGGCATGGTCATCTCGCCGTTCGGCTGGCACGTGATCAAGCGGCTACCGCCGCCGCCGCCCGACACGCTCGAGTCGGCCGACATCCTGGCCCGCCCGCTGGTGACCCAGAAGAGCAAGGTCAAGCACATCCTGCTCGGCTGGACCGAGGTCAACTCGGGAGACGCGCGCGCCACCAAGCGCAGCCGCGCCGACCTGGAGAAGCTGGTCAAGAAGACCCTCGGCCGCCTCAAGAAAGGCGAGAAGGTCGAGGCCCTGATGAAGGAGCTGTCCGAGGACCCGGGTTCGGCCGCCTCCGGCGAGGGCTACGACGTGTCACCCGACGCCGGTCTGGTGCAGCCGTTCAAGGATCTGGGCCTGCGCCTCAACCTGGGCGAGACCGGGGTCGTGAAGTCGCAGTTCGGGATGCACATCATCCAGCGCACCGAGTAGCACCCGGCTCGAACCGGCTAGAACAAAAGGTCGAGGTCGCGGGCACCGTGGAGGACGCGGGCCAGCTCGATCCCGGTGCGGCTTCGCCGGTAGAAGATGACGTAGCGCGCCACCGGGAAGCTGCGCAGACCCGGTGCCAGCTCCTCGCGGGATCGGCCCAGCTCGGGCGACGCGGCCAAGGTCGAGCAGGTGCGGTCGATGCGATCGAGCAGGCGGTCAGCGGCGGTGAGGTCGGCGGTTGCGATATGGAGCCAGATGTCGAGGAGGTCAGCGGCGGCAAGCCGTGACTGCTGGACGCGACGCATCAGGGGCGCTTGCGCAGGATCCTGCGCCCGGCCGCCTTGATCTTCGCGACGTCGAGCGGCACCACCGCCGCGCGGTCGAGCTCGGTCACGCCAGCCGCGACGTCACGCCGAAGCTCCAGGAACCGCAGCTCCCGCAGACGATCACGTTCCTCCAGGAGACGTAGCGCCTCACGCACGACCTCGCTGGCCGACGCGTAGCGCCCCGATTGAACGCGCTGATCGACGACCGCCTCCAGCTCGGGTGTGAGCGAGATGTTCATGGTTCACCATCGATAGCAGAAACTGTCATGATTGGCCATTGGCCCTTCCGCGGCGGCTCAGATCGGCTGCAGGCCGAAGGTCACCAGGACCCGGGCCTCGTCGCCGGTCAGCATCACCGTCACGTCGCGGCGCCAGCCGGCCTCGAACGCGGCGTTGACCACGTCGCGGCCCATGTGATCGTTGGCGGAGATCGGATCGTAGTCGGTCAGGTCGGCGCCGAGCTGGATCACCTGCCCGGCCTGGGGCCGGACCTCGATGATCGCCTCGCCGACGAACGCGCCCTGCGGCCAGGTCTGGCCCTCGCGGATGACGACGTAGGTGCCGGTGCCCTTGTCGAACAGGGTGGCGGCGCTCTCGCCCTGGGCCCAGATCCGGCCGTACAGCTCGAGGTCGTCGCCGGCGTCGCCGCCATCGCTCTCGACGCGGATGTTCTTGAGCGTGACCTTGACCTTCTGGCTGACGCGCTCGCACTCCTCGAGCTCGTAGTCGGTGGTCAAGGACATCCGGCCCGGCGAGTTGTCGCGCATGTAGTTCAGCTTGTAGGCGATCGGCGCGCCCGGGGAGTCCTTCGAGTAGTTGCCGCCGGCCTTGATGAACTCGATCAACGCCGGGTAGCTGTCGATGGTGCGCGCCGCCTCGCCGCCCGAGCCACCGAGGATGAAGGCGGTGATCTTCGACTTCGAGATGATGTCCTTGTAGGTCACCGACACGTCGCCGGAGACGTCGACGCCGCCCGAGTACGCGAACTCGAGCGCGGCGCCCATCTCCTCGGCCGAGTACTCGCTCTCGAACGTGAACACCACCATCCGACCGTAGGTCACGCTGGCGACGTAGAGTGGCGGGTTGCCGGCCGCGACCCGCGCCTCGACGTCGTCGAGGGTGACCGCGTCGGCGAAGAAGTCGCTCGGCCGCGCCGGCGCGTCGAGATCGACCGTGTAGTAAGCCTGGGTGTACTTCACGACGTACCGACTCTTGGTCTCTTGCTGCGACCAGTCGAACGACGCCGCGATGCTGGCCGCCGAGCCGAGCCACGACACCTCGGCGCCCAGCGCCAGGGCGAGCTGCTCGTCGGAGTGGACCTCCTCGATCTCCGAGAAGATGTTGGCCGGCGTGGCGCCGCTGATCTCGGCTTGCAGGATGTGGCTCACCGCCTCGCGGTAGTTCGACAGGCTGGGGGCGGCGAGCTCGGCCGACTTGGCCCCGAGCAGGTTCTCGAGGCTGACCGAGATCATCAGCGGCCGGCGCTCGAACCCGATCTGGCTGAACAGCCCGGTGTAGACCGAGTCGCCGGCGACGATCGCGCCCGGCCACAACGAGTCCGAGTTGGCGGCGTAGGCCACGATGCGATCGAACTGCCGGGTCTCCGACAGGTTCTGGCGCACGCACTGATACTCGCCCTCGCGCGCCGGCTGCGTACGCGGGCCTTCCTCGACCCCTGGCGGCGTGGTCGGAAGGTACGGCAGGGTGCGGATGTACGCGTCGATGGCGTCGGCGTCGCCGAGCTCGGGAACGTCGCCGCCAACAACGGTCGAGCTGCAGGCGCCAAGGGCGACGGGAAGCAGGAGCATTCGAAGCGCAGCACGGGCCATGGTCCGACCACGAGAGCAAGACGTTTGCCAGGTGGTCTGGCCAGTATTAACCAGCAGATGCGCGCTCATACACCTGGGGACGACCGACCGATGGCTACTCGACTGGCCGCGTCACCCGGGGTGTGCTGTCGCCAGCACGAGCCGGTGACGCCGCGCGGTACTGTCGGCGGCATGGGTAGCTGGGGACATGACACGTTCGACAGCGACGACGCCGACACCGTGCGCGCGCGTGTGTTCGAGCAGCTCGAGATGGAGCTGGTGTTCTTCCTCCATAGGGTCGGGCGCGGCCAGGCCGAGGGGTACCAGGCGGCGCGGGCGGCGATGGCGCTCCTCGGGGCGCTGGTCCGTGGCGGGGTGACGTGGCAACCCGAGGCGGATGTGGGTCCCGCCGCGATCGCTCGCAGCTTCACGCGCGCGCTCGATCTGATGGCAGCCGATCCGGTGCTGCGCGCGGCGATCCTGGCCGACGTCGAGGCCTTCGTGCGCACGACCGGTGGGCTGCCGGTGTCGTCGCTCGCCCTCGATCCCATCCGTGCCGCCAGTCTGGTGCGCCGCGCCGGCGGCTCAGCGGCGCTGTACCGCGACCTTGGCTCCATCGACGTCACCCGCGCCTGGGACCACGTCAGGACCGCCGCCCACCTCGTCGAGCTGGCCGCGTGCGCCGGGGTCCCGGTCGGCGCCATCGCCGCCGTGGTGCACGACGAGGTGGCCGCCGCCGTCCCCGCGATCGCGACCGAACGGCCGGCCTGGCGCCGGTTGCTCGTCACCGTCGGCGCCGGCGATCGTGCACCGCTCACCCGCGCCACCCTGGCGACCGCGTACACGGCCGCGCTCGAGCAGCGCCGCGCCACGTGGCGCAGCGGCGCCGTCGAGGATCCGCTCGCCGAGTGGGTCATCATCGCCACCCAGTGGCTGGTCCTCGCCGACGCGGCCGATCCGTCGCCCCACGCCGCCGGCGAGCTCGCCCATCGCACCGACCGCGCCCTCACCGAGCTCGACCGCCCGCTGACGCCGGCGCTCCGCACCCGCCTGGCCGCGGACTACCGGCGCAGCCTCGAGGCCGCGTAGGCCGGCGTCAACCGGGGTGTGCTGTCGCCAGCACGAGGGCCTCGGCGAGGGCGGCGTCGAGAGTCGTGGGGTCGGTGCCGGGCGCGAGATGGAGACGCTGCTGGGCGAGCTGAGCGCGCGCCCGCGCCGCGGCAGCGCGGGCACCGTCGGCGTCGCCGAGCGCGGCCAGCGTGCGGGCCAGGCCGAGCTCGGCGCGCCAGCGCAGGTTGAGGTCGATGCGCGCGAACAGCGCCACCGCGCGATCGAAATCGGCGCGCGCGGCGCCGGCGTGGCCACGGACCTCGCGGGCCTCGCCGAGCAGCATGAAGGCGATGCCCTCGTATTCGACGCGCGAGGTCGCCGCGCACATCGCGGCGGCGCGCTCGAGCATCGTCACCGCCTCGTCGATGCGGCCGAGCGCGATCAAGGCCCGGCCGACGTTGACGCGGCAGTCGCCCTCGCAGGCGCGGTCGCCGATGTCGATGAAGATCTGCAGCGCGGCCGTGAAGTGCTCGTGGCCACGCCGCGGTTCGCCGAGGTCGACCCAGCCCTCGCCGAGGTTGGCGAGGCAGATGCCCTCGCGGCGAAGATCGCCGAGGCGGCGCGCCATCACCAGCACCTCCTGCGACAGCGCCATCGAGCCGGCGTTGTCGCCGGCCTCGCTGCGCACCGCGGCCTGGGTCGCCAGCGCCCGCAACTGCAGCTCCTGCCGGCCGGCGCCGCGGGCCAGGTCACCGGCGACGACCGCGTCGGCCTCCGAGGCCGCGAACTCGCCGGCCTTGACCCGTTGCCACGCCCGCACCAGCAGCACGCGGGCGCGCAGGGCCGGCGGCGCGCCGTCGCAAGCCAGGACCAGCTCGTCGAGCGTGACGCGGTCGATGCCGGCCACCCGGTTGTTGACCTCCGCCGCCATCACCCGCGCCGCCAGCGCCCGGGCCGGATCGTCGATGGCGGTGGCGTCCTCGGCGGCCCCGGACGCCTCGGCCACCGCCCGCGCCAGCTCGCCGCGCGCCGCCAGCGCCCGCGCCAGCTCGATGCGCGCGTCGACGGCCAGCCCGTGCGCCCGATCGGCGCTGGCGATGGCGACCGCCCGCGCCAGCCGGGCCGTCGCGACCTCGAGCTCACCGACCTGGGTCGCCACCATCCCCGCCAGGTGCTCGAGCCGCGCCACCAGCGCTGGAGGTGGCGGCGTGCTGCCGGCCAGCAGCTGCGCGGCCGCCTCGTCGGCGCGCGCGATCGCGGCCTGCGCCAGCTCCAGATCTCCGCGCGTGAGCCCCTCGCCCGCCGCCCGCACGTTGAGCTCCAGCGCCTCCGGCCAGGCGCCGACCGCGTGGTGGTGGTAGCCGAAGATGTGCGCGAAGCGATCGTCGGCGCTGCCGTAGATCTGCGTCAGCGCGGTCGCCACCTCGCGGTGCATGCGCCGCCGCGCCCGCGCCGGCAGCTCGTCGTACAGCACCTGTCGGACCAGCGAGGTCGTGAAGCGGTAGTCGTTGCCGGCCGAGACCTCGCGGTCGGTGACCAGCCGCAGCGCGAAGCCGGCGTCGAGCGCGTCGTCGAGGACCCGTTCGTCGGCGCCACAGGCGGTCGCCAGGGTCGCGACCCGGAACTCGTCGCCGAGCACCGCGGCGGTCTCGAGCACGACGCGGTGCGGCGGCTCCAGCTCGCCGAGCCGCACCCGCACCACCGCCGCCACGCTGTCGGGCAACTCCACCGACGACAGGCCGCGCAGCCGCCAGCCGGCGTCATCGCGCACCAGCTCGCCCCGGGCCTGCAGGTGGCGGGTGATCTCGACCAGCGCGAACGGGTTGCCGCCGGTGGTGCGCAGCAGTCGCCGCGCGTCGAGCGACCCGAGGCGGATGCCCTTGAAGACCACCTCCAGCCACTCGCGGAGCTCGTCGTCGTCGAACGGCGCCAGCGCGAGCTCGGTGATCGCGCTGGTCCGCCGCGCCCGCCACGACGTCAGCTCGCCCACGCCGTCGCTGGCCGGGCGGGCGGTGGCGACGATCAACGTCGCCCGCGGCCCCAGGTTGCGGTGCAGGTGGTCGATCAGGTCCAGATCGACCCGCGACGCCCATTGCAGATCCTCGAGGGTCAGCACCAGCGGCCGCGACGCCGCCTGGCCGGCCAGCGCGTCGGCGATGGCCGCGAACGCGCTCCAGCGGGCATCATCGCCGGCGGCGTCGAGGCTGCCCTGGACCTGGGCCGCCGCCGCCTCGCCCTCCGGCCCGCCCATCTCCAGCATGGTGACGAAGGTCTCGAGCGGCGGCGGCCGGCTGCCGGTGTAGTCGAAGAAGCGGCCGGTCAGCGCCAGCGCACCACGTTCGCGGGCGTCGGCGGCGAAGCGTTCAGCGAGCCGCGACTTGCCGAGCCCGGCCTCGCCGGTGATCAGGACCAGCGGCGGTCGGCCGCCGAGCGTGTGGGCGAAGGCGTCCTCGAGCCGCCGCAGCTCGGCGCTGCGCCCGACGAAGCGGGCGTAGACCGGCCGCCCCTGTTCGGTGTCCCGGGTCGGGTGCGACAACCCCGAGGCGCGCACCGCCGGCATCGGCCGTGATCGCGTCGGGCCGTAGGGCCGCGCCGGTGGTGCCGCGATCGACAACCCGGCGGCCGCGAGCTGCGCCAGCCGCTCGGGACTGTCGGGCCGCGCCGCCGGATCGCGCAGCAGCGCGCCGTCGATGGCGGCGATCACCCCGGCCGGCAGGTCGGTCACCAGCTCCTGGGCCGGCCGGTAGCGTCCGCCGTTGATCGCCATCAGGGTGTCGAACGAGCTGGCGCCGTCGAACGGCAGCTGCCCGGTGACCATCTCGTACAGCATCACGCCGAGGGCGAAGATGTCGGAGCGGGCCGACGCCGAGCTACCCTCGGTCTGCTCGGGCGCCATGTAGGCCACGGTGCCGATCACGGCGCCCGGCGCGGTGATGCCCCGCGCCGGCAGCCGCAGATCGATGGCGAGGCCGAAGTCGAGCACCTTCACCACCTGCCGACCGTCGTCGGTCGGCGCGATGATGACGTTGGCCGGCTTGAGGTCGCGGTGGACGATGCCGCGCCGATGGCCGGCCTCGACCGCGGCGCACACCGACGCGAACACCCACAGGGTGCGGCCGAGCGCCATCGGTCCGTCGACCAGCTCGGCAGCCAGGGTCGGCCCATCGAGCTTCTCCATCACCAGGTACGGCCCGACCGCCGGATCGTCGCCATAGTCGAAGACCTGGATCACGTTGGGGTGGCGGATGTGCGCCGCCGCCTGGGCCTCGGTGGCGAAGCGCTGCCGGTTGGCCGGCGAGTCCTGGTGCGGCAGCAGGCGCTTGACCGCCACCTCGTCGTTGAGGCTGCGCCGCCGCGCGGCGTAGACCTCGCCCATGCCGCCGGCGCCGAGCAGCCGGACGATCTCGTAACGGCCGTCGATCACGATGCCGGCCGGCAGCGCCGCCGCCGCCGCCCTCACGTCACCCACGGTGGCGGCAACGTCACCCATCAAGTATACGAGTCCAGAGAATACCTGGGGGGCCTCGTCCGTCGATCTTGGGCCTCGAGGCTCTTTCTCGACAGACGGTCCGAGCCGATGCTCGGCCCTTCACGCGGCGACCATCGCCGGGAGGAACCATGATCACGAACCGAATCTCGATCGCGCCGGCGCTGTCCGCGTTCGGCCTCGCGCTGTGCGCTGCGGCGGCCCCGGCGCTGGCCGGCGACGGCACCAACCTGTTCGGCATGCTCGCCCAGGACACCCAGATGGTGATGGTGTTCGACGCCGCCGACGCCCGCGATTCGACCTTGTTGCAGAAGGGCTTCCAGAAGTTGCTCGCGCTACAGCCCGCGGCGCAGGCCAGGCTCGCCGAGCTCGGGATCGATCCGATGAAGGACGTCGACACCGTCGTGCTCGCCGCCGGTGGCCTCAAGACGCTCGACAACATGGACGACGCCAAGAGCTTCGTCCTGATCATCGAAGGCCGGCTGCCCAAGGACAAGCTGGCGAAGATGGACGGCGGTGATGCGTTCGGCGACATCGTCACCGGCGCGGCCCGGGCCCGGCGCCACAAGGGCATCGAGATCCACACCCGGGACGACACCGACGCCGCGTTCGTCGGCGATCGGCTGTTCTTCACCCGCAAGGGCAAGATGAAGGCGCAGATCGACCTCGCCCTGGGCAAGGCCAAGGCCAAGAGCGTGGTCGGCTCGGGCAAGGCCAAGAAGATGCGCGCCACGCTGGCCGCCACCGACACCGCCGCCGATCTGTGGATGGCCATCCTGGTGCCCGACCAGGCCAGGAAGGACATGGAGAAGGAAGGCATCGTCGCCAACAGCGTCTCGGCCGGCGTCAACTTCACGACCGACCTGGCGCTGTCGGTCCGCATCGACTCCAGCAACGAGGACGGGGCCCGCAAGGCCGTGGCCCTGATCCAGGGCCAGCTGGGGCAGGCGACCGGCGCCATGACCCAGTTCGGTCTGGCCAAGGCCGCCAAGTCGATCTCGGTCATTCAGGACAAGGCCGCGATCAAGCTGGCCATCACCTTCACCGAGGCGGAGATCAACTCGATCCTCACCCTGGCGGGTAGCGCGTTCGGAGGGTAGGGTCGGCGCCAGGAGGAGATCCATGGCCGTCACCACCGTTCCACCGTCGGGGCCCACGTCGGCGCCGCTGCGCATCGAGACCCTGAAGAGCATCGCGCCAGCCACCGGTGAGGTCGTCGGCGAGGTGCCGGTCCACACGGCCGCCGAGGTGCAAGCCGCGGTCACCCGCGCCCGCACCGCCGCGGCGTCGTGGGGCGCCCTGTCGTTCAGCGAACGCGAGGGCGAGCTGGTCCGCTGGCGCCGCGCGCTGGCCGAGGCCGCCGACGAGCTGGCCGATCTCATCCACCGCGAGAACGGCAAGCCGCGCCTCGACGCCATGGTCGAGGTGTTCATGGCGCTGTCGCATCTCGACCACGCCGCCCATCGCGCCGCCAAGGCGTTGCGGCCCGAGAAGGTGTCGCCCGGCCTGATGGCCAACTTTCGCGCCACCGTCACCTACCACCCGCTCGGAGTGATCGGCGTGATCGGTCCGTGGAACTACCCGATGTTCACGCCGATGGGGTCGATCGCGTACGCGCTCGCCGCCGGCAACGCCGTGGTCTTCAAGCCGTCCGAGTTGACCCCGCTGGTGGGCGTGAAGCTGGTCGAGCTGGCGGCCCGCTCGCTGTCGATCCCGGATGTGCTGCAGGTCGTCACCGGCGCCGGACCGACCGGCGCCGCGCTGTGCAAGGCCGGGGTCAACAAGCTGGCGTTCACCGGCTCGACGGCGACCGGCAAGAAGGTCATGGCGGCGTGCAGCGACACCCTGACGCCGGTGCTCATGGAGCTGGGCGGCAAGGACGCGATGATCGTCGCCGAGGACGCCGACGTCGACGCCGCCGCCGAGGCCGCGGTGTTCGGCGCCCTGACCAACACCGGTCAGGCCTGCATCTCGATCGAGCGGGTCTACGTCGCCGAGGCGATCTACGACCGCTTCGTCGACAAGGTGGTGGCCGAGGTCGGCAAGGTCAAGGTCGGCGGCGACGACGGCCACCTGGGCGCGATGACCAGCCCGCAGCAGGTGGCGATCGTCAAGGACCACCTCGAGGACGCGGTGCGCCGCGGCGCCCGCGCGCTCACCGGCGGCGCCGACGCCATCAGCGGCAACTTCATCCAACCGACCGTGCTGGTCGACGTCACCGACGACATGAAGGTGATGAAGGACGAGACCTTCGGCCCGGTGATCCCGATCATCAAGGTCCGCACCACCGACGAGGCGGTGCGGCGCGCCAACGAGAGTCCGTTCGGGCTCGGCTCGGCGGTGTTCGGCAAGCAGGCGCGCGCGGTCGCCGACCGCATCCGGGCCGGGATGACCTCGGTCAACTCGGTGATGTCGTTCGCGGCCATCACCTCGTTGCCGTTCGGCGGCATCGGCGAGTCGGGCTTCGGCCGCATCCACGGCGATCAGGGCATCCGCGAGTTCGCCCGCACCAAGGCCACCGCCGAGCAGGTCTTCAACCTGCCGCTCAACTTGATGTCGTTCAAGCTGCCCAAGGGCACCACCGAGCGCATCCGCGGGATGATCAAGCAGCTCTACGGCAGCGGCGCGGTGGCGCGCGCCAAGGATCTGCTCGGCAAGCTGCGCTAGTCAGCGCAGGCGAGCGTGACCTCGGCCCATCGCGATGACAGCCCGACCTGCGGCCACGGCCACCGCGAACACGGCGTGTGCGTGGTGTGCGGCGACTGCGCGCACGACATCGTGCTCAACGGCGCCTGCCTGCACTGCGGCTCGACCGACCTCGACCCGGTCGCGCGGTCGCCGCGTCCCGAGCTGATCCCCGCCGAGCGCCTCAAGCGGAGGTGATCGCGATGCTCGGCGGGACCGAGCGTATGATCGCCTCGCCATGAGCAGCTATCACGAGGGTCACCGGCAGCTCCAGGACCAGTTCGACTCGCGCCGGATCGCGGATCGCCTCGAAGCCGTCACCTACCGAGTCGCGATGAACGACGGCGATCGCGCGGTGGTCGAGTCGGCCGACATGTTCTTCCTCGCCACTTCGGATCCGGCCGGCAACCCGGACTGCTCCTACAAGGGCGGCGATCCCGGCTTCGTGCGCGCGGTCTCGGACACCGAGCTGGCCTGGCCCGACTACGACGGAAACGGCCAGTTCCGCTCGCTCGGGAACATCGCGATCCACGCGCCGGTCGCGCTCCTGTTCGTCGACTTCGCGAAGCCGGGCCGGCTGCGCATCCACGGCCGGGCCCGCCTGGCGTTCGACGACCCCGAGCTGGCCTTTATGCCAGGCGTCCAGCTCGTGGTGCGGGTGTCCATCGACCGAGTGTTCCCGAACTGCCCCCGTTACATCCACACCAAGGCGCCGATCGCTCGCTCGCCGCACGTCCCGCGGCCCGATCAGAGCCCGCCGGTGCCGGGCTGGAAGCGCGACCAGCGCTTCGCCGACGCCCTGCCGACACCGCGCAAGGACCGGCCGTGAACACCGTGAACGCCGCGATCGCGGTCCCGGCGTGGTTGCTCGATCCGGAGACCAGCGGACTCGAGCCGACCGCGCTCCTCGACGGGCTGGTCGCGCGCCTCGCCGCCGCCGGGCTGGTGCTCCACCGCGTCAGCATCTGGCTCCCCACCAAGCATCCGGAGCTCTGGGGTCACCAGCTGGTCTGGGCGCCGGTGACCGGTTCGCAGGTGCTCCGCCGCTCGCACGAGGTCTCGACGACCTCCGACTACGTCGGCACCCCGGCCGAGGCGCTGCACCAGAGCGGCTCGCCGACCCTGCGCTGCCGCCTCGATCGCGAGCCCGATCGGAGCCGGTTCGCCATGCTCGAGTCCCTCGCCGCGAGCGGCGCCAGCGACTACCTGCTGGCGTCCCTCGAGCCGGGCGGTGATCGCGCGGCGTGGATCAGCTTCGCGAGCTCGCAGCCCGGCGGCTTCGACGACGAGCAGGTCGCGTTGTTGTCCGGGCTGACGCCGCTGCTGGCGCTGCGCGTCCGGTTGGTCGCCGCCCACTTCGCGACCCGTTCGCTGCTCGAGGTCTACCTCGGCGCCAACGCCGCGCGCCGCGTGCTCGACGGCGAGTTCCGCCGCGGCACCGGCACCGAGCTCGACGCCGCGCTGTGGTTCTGCGACATGCGCGGCTTCACGTCGTTGAGCGATCGCCTGTCGGCGCGTGCGGTGGTCGGCGTCCTCGACCAGTACTTCGAACACGCGGCGGCCGCCATCGACGAGCACGGTGGCGAGATCCTCAAGTTCATCGGCGATGCGATCCTGGCGGTGTTCCCGATCGGCGACGCCGGCCTACGTGAACCGTGCCGACGGGCGCTGGCCGCCGCTCGTTCGGTGCTGACGCGTCTCGAGACCTGGTCGGTCCGCCAGCCCGAGCCGGTCGAGCTCGGCGTCGCGTTGCACACCGGCCGGGTGATGTACGGCAACGTCGGCGGCCGCGGCCGTCTCGACTTCACGGTCATCGGCGCCGCGGTCAACGAGGTCTGCCGCGTCGAGGCGATGTGCAAGTCGCTCGGTGAGCCCCTGCTCATGACCTCGGCGTTCGCGCGCGCCCTCGACGCGTCCGACGTCGTCTCGCTCGGCCTCCACCCGCTCCGCGGCGTCGCCCAGCCGCAGGAGATCCTCACCACGCGGCGCTCGATGTAGACTCGGTCGCCCCCATTGTCCGCAGCCGCCCGCCTGCAACATCCGTGGTCGGTGCGCGGTGCTAGAGTGATCCTATGCTACCCAGCGCCGCACAGTTGCTCGCGGATGTCCTGGCGCTTCCAACCGAGGAGAGGCGTGAGCTCGTAGCGGAAGTACTGGCCACGCTCGACGACGGTCCGGCGGAGGATCCCGCGGCGGTGAACGCTGCGTGGGGCGACGAGATCCATCGCCGTATCGATCGACGTGAGGCAGGGCTGGCCACGTCCTCGACCTGGCCGGAGATGCGAGCGAAGTTGCTGTCGGAGTTGAGGGCGCGGCGTGACGATCCGGGTCGATGACGAGGTCTGGGCTGAGGTCTTCGCAGCGGCGAGTCGGTACGAGCGGGAACGCGTCTCGCTCGGCGAGGAGTTCGTGGCGGCGGTCGATGCCGCGCTCGAAGCAATCGAGGGGAACCCCGCGGCATGGGCGGTTTGGCCCGGCATCCGGAAGGACGATCCTCCGATCCGTCGCTTCGTCATGCCCCGGTTCCCGTACCTCATCGGCTATCAGGTGTTCGACGACCACATCCTGGTCATCGTGATCGCGTACGGCGCGCGTCGGCCTGGCTACTGGCGCTGATTACCCTCGGAGCCGTCACGCCCGCGGTAGCCCTTTCCGAAGGCGCTGTTCTTTTGCGGTGACGGGTTACCGCCCTCGCCCTCGCGAGCAGCCCGCCGTCGCGCGCCAGCACCAGGCGCACACCGCCCGCCCCTTGCACGCGAAGGGCACCAGGCGATCGAACCCGCAATCCTCGCACCGGACCCGCACGCAGCCGCGGGCCGCTCCGCGGCGTCGCCCAGCCGCAGGAGATCCTCACCACGCGGCGCCCGATGTAGACTCGGCGCCCCGATGTCGACCGCTGCCCGCCTGCAACAGCGCGCGCTCCGCGCCGCCACCCGCCTGCCGGTGTCCGTGTTGCGAGCGCTCGCCGGCGGCGACGTCGTGGTCGACGGCCAGTTACTCGATCCACAGCTCGCCGCGATGCTGCGCGTCGCCGCCCGGGTCGGGCCGCGGATCGAGCGCATGGAGGTGCCGCGCGCTCGCAAGGTCGCCGACCGTGGCATCGCCGCGCTCGACGCCGACCGGGTGCCGATGGCCCGCATCTTCGACGAGCTCGCGCCCGGGCCGGGCGGCGACCTGCCGGTCCGGGTCTACGTGCCGCGCTCGGCGAGCGGCGCCCTGGTGGTGTACTTCCACGGCGGCGGCGGCGTGATCGGCTCGATCGACGGCCACGATCGCTTCTGCCGTCTGTACGCCGCCCACGCCGGCTGCGCCGTGGCCTCGGTCGAGTACCGCCTGGCGCCCGAGCATCCGCACCCGGCGGCCATCGACGACGCGGTGGCGGTGTGGCCGTGGGCGCTCCTGCACGCCCACCGCTGGGGCGCCGATCCGTCGCGGGCCGCGGTCGCCGGCGACAGCTTCGGCGGTTACCTGGCGGCATGGGTCGAGCTGGCCGCTCGCGATCGCGGTCACGACCGGCGGCTGCGCAGCGGCGTCATGCCGCGACCGCGCGCCCAGGTGCTGATCTATCCGCTCGTCGACCATGCCCACGCGCTGCCGAGCTGCGAACGCTATTCCGACGGCTACCTGCTCACGCTGCCGCTGATGCACTGGTTCCGCGACCATTACCTCCCCGCGGCGGCGTGGCGCGCCGCCTCGCTGCTGCAGGTGCCCGAGGTCGGCACCGCCGCGCCGACGCTGATCGTCGCCGCCGGCTTCGATCCGCTGCGCGACGAGGGCGCGGCGTACGCCGAGCGGCTGCGCGCCGCTGGCACCACGGTCGACTACCGCGTGCACACCTCGCTCATCCACGGCTTCATCACCATGACCGGCGCCTGCGACGCCGCCCGCGCGGCGGTGCTGGACCTGGCGCGGCGGACGTCGGAGCTCCTGAGGCCGACGTGACCGCGCCCCGACCGCGGGTCGCCATCATCGGCGCCGGCTCGAGCGGGATCCCGGTCGCCAAGGCGCTCGCGGACGCCGGCGTGCCCCACGTCGTCTACGAAAAGAGCGACCGGGTCGGCGGCAACTGGGTGTTCAAGAACTCCAACGGCATGTCGTCGGCGTACCGCTCGCTGCACATCAACACCTCGCGCGATCGCATGCAGTACGCCGACTATCCGATGCCGCGCGACTACCCTGATTTCCCGCACCACACCCTGATCGCCCGCTACTTCGACGCCTACGTCGATCACTTCGGGCTGCGCGGCGCGATCCGGTTCCAGACCGGGGTGACCAGCGCCGAACGGCGTCGCGACGGCGGCTGGACCGTGACCTCCGACCACGGCGACCGCGAGGACTTCGACGTGCTGGCGGTGGCCAGCGGCCACCACTGGGATCCACGTGGCCCGACGCCACCGCCACCCGGCCGCTTCGACGGCCTCGCCTTCCACTCGCACCACTACCTCGGCGTCGACGAGCCCCACGACCTCCGCGGCAAGCGGGTCGTGGTGGTCGGCTTCGGCAACAGCGCCATGGACATCGCCTGCGAGCTGTCGCGCGAGGGGGTGGCGGCCAAGGTCTGGCTATCGGTGCGGCGCGGCGCCCACGTCATCCCGCACTACTGGTTCGGCAAGCCGCTCGATCAGGCGGTCGCGCTGCCGCCGTGGACCCCGTGGCGGGTCCGCCGCGCCGTCGCTGGCGCCCTGCACAAGCTCGCGGTCGGCGACCCGACCCGCTTCGGCCTGCCGGCGCCCGACCACGCGATCGGCGAGGCGCACCCGACGATCTCGAGTGATCTGTTCACGCGTCTGGGTCGCGGCGACCTGGCGATCAAGCCGGCGATCCGCGATCTCGACGGGCACCGCGTCACGTTCACCGACGGCACCACGGAGGACGTCGACGTCATCATCTGGTGCACCGGCTACAACGTGAGCTTCCCGTTCCTCGACCCGGCGGTGGCCAGCGCCCCCGACAACGATCTGCCGCTGTTCATGCGCTGCTGGAAACCCGGCGTCGATGACCTGTTCTTCGTCGGGCTGTGCCAGCCGCTGGGCGCGATCATGCCGATCGCCGAGGCCCAGGGCCAGTGGCTGGCCGACCACGTCACCGGCCGCTACCGCCTGCCGCCCGAGCCCGAGATGCGCGCCGCCATGGCGCGCGAGCGCCTGGTCATGCACCGCCGCTACGTCCGGTCGGCGCGCCACACCATGCAGGTCGACTTCGACGACTACTTGCGGCTGGTCGGCCGCGAGCGCGCCGCCGGCGCCGCACGGGCGACCCGCGGCGCGCGGTCGTGAGTTCCTGATCACTCGCCGAACACGGAAACCGGTCCACCACGTAGCGCTGGATCGGCGGACTCGGCGGCCTGATTCCAGGCTAATACCGGCCAGGTCCCTGGACTGGCGCTGATCGTCGCGAGGCTGTCGTCGATCGCCTCGACAAACTCGTCGCCGAGTCCGACCCGCTCGTCATCATATCGACCCGCGATGGTGAGAAGTGGTCGTACCCAGCCCGCTGCCGCGCGCCGGTCGCGCGGCTCCGGTGCACGTTGAGCGCTACTGCTGAATGCCGATCGCACCGATGATGTTCTCGGTGCCGGTGCCGGTCTCCGTCTTGCCCAGATCGATGACGGTGCCGTTCCCTCCGAAACGAACACGTCGCACGCCGAGGTTCTCGGCGATCAACGTCATGCCGCTCAACGTGCCGGGCCCGATCATCACGGCGTGGCCGGGCAACTCGGGCCGCGCCCCCGTATAGGTCAGCGGTCCCCGCACCGAGAACGGCGCCGCGCCCCCTGGCGTGTAGTCGAGGCCGAGGAGGGCGTCGCCGAAGCCGCTGACCACCAGCGCCGCGTCGTTCAAGGGCGACGTCACGATCGCCAGCGGATCTTCCACCGGTGTGAGCACCTGGCGCGGCGTGAGGGTGGTGACGCCCGTTATCTCGACCACCGCCACGCGGTTGGGCACGCCCGAGAACTGCGAGGTGTCACCAACCAGCACGAAGCGCCGGTCTCTCGTCACGACGAGGCCGCCAACGATGGCTTCGTCGTCGCCGAACGCGTCGGCGCCAGTGACGCGCTCCGGCGGGTTGGCGCTCATGTCCATCCAGTGCACGTCGTGCCCGGCCGGCGACGATACACCGACGTCGGCCGCTGCCAGCACTGCCTCGGCGCCGCTGACCAGGACCAACTTGCGTGGCGACCTAGCCGGCAACAAGAGCCTATGGTCGGTCAAGGTACCATCGCATGCGATGCCGACCGTGTAGATCCCTCCGCCGTTCTCTCGGGTGTTCGGATCGAGCACGTAGGCGAAGAACCCGCCCGGATCCATCACGACCTGCTCGGCGTAGAAGCTGCCCTGGAATCGCCGGTGCACCACCGTCACGTAGCTTCGATCGATACGGAACACCCCGAGTGAACCGTCCTCCTGGGCGACGAGGCCGATCTCGCGATCAGGCGTGAACACGATCGTGCCGATCGTGGTGCGTCCCATCTCGAACGTCTCGTTGGTGAAGGTCAGCGAATTGCCCGACGGATCGAGCTCGAACACGCGATACGTGCTCGCCTGCCCGCCCGACGCACTGTACGGCAACGAGACCACGCCACGCCGGAGCCCATCCGGGGTCGGTGACCTGCGCTCGCACGCTGCATCGAACTCCCACGCGGCGTCCGGGTCTCCGGACGCGCCATCGCCGCCGCATGCGGCGACCACCACGGCGAGCACCCCGAGCCATCTCGTCATGCCACTCCGTATCACACGCCGGGCTCGCCCGAGAACATGCCGTGGTCGCCGGGTCCGGCCTTCCGGAACTTCTTCGTCGCGGGTCAAGGCAGCTCGAGCGAATGGTAGCCGCGGAGCGCGAGCTGGTGCTTCTCGAGCTCCCAGGCTTCGGTGCTCCCGGTCGGGGGCGGTGCTTGTCCACCCGGGACCGCCGTGTGCGCAGGTGGCTCGATGCCCACACCCAGTGCGGTGAGGGCCGCGCCGGTCACGCCACCGAGCGCAGCGGCCACAGCGTACGAGTCGTGGCTGCCGCCGGCGTTCCACAGCTGGCGCAGCCGGAGCGTCACGCTGGTCGCCCACACGTTGGCCTCACCCCGCGCCACGGACTCGTCGGGGAACGTGCGGGTCGCGGCGTCGTCGATCAGCTTGCGCAGCTGGCCGCCGTGGGTGTCGTAGGCGACGACCGCGCGGGCGGCGACCACGTGCCGGAGCTCGTGGTTGTAGACGTCGTCGATGTCGGTCGGGAGGTACCCCTTCCAGCTGGCCTCGTGGCGCGCGATGATCTGGTCGCTCTCCTCGGGAATCGCGTCTCGCCCGTGGAACGTCCGGAAGTCCTCGAACGCCCGGATGATTCCGCGGTCCTTGTAGACCGCCGCC
Organism: Myxococcales bacterium; assembly: GCA_947483555.1. Taxonomy (GTDB): domain Bacteria; phylum Myxococcota_A; class Polyangia; order Haliangiales; family Haliangiaceae; genus UBA2376. Next base: position 20,191 of record CANKMW010000029.1, on the reverse strand, counting down.
ACGTTGATGCTGTCGCGATCGATCAGGATCCGGAACGTGAGGCTCCACGTGCCCCGGATCCGCCACGCCGCCTTCGCATCGCGCTCGGCCTCCAGCGGCTCCGGTGTGGCCCGTGCGGTGCCGAACGCAAGCGTCTGCCCGAAGTGGATCATCATCAAGGGCCTGGGATCCAGCCGAACGTCGAACCACTCCATGCCGCAAGTCTGCCCCAGCGCCGACCGCGTGGGTCCGGAGCAACGCCGCATGTCAGCTGATCGTCGCGGGCGCGCGCGTCGATGCCGCGGTCGACGCCGGGATCGACGCGTTCATCGGTCTCATGCTCTCACTCACCGAGCAGGCCGAGCAGGTCGGCGGCCGGCAGCGTGTCGTGCCCGCCGACCGCGGGCGGCTGGTACGGCACGTAGGTGGTGCGCTCCCAGCGCCGCCACACCAGGCCGGGATCCTCGAGCTCGCGCTCGAAGTGCGCCAGCACCGTGCGCGGCCGACCGTCGGCGGTGACGGTCTCGATCTCGATGGTCAGGCCCGACAGCACGATCTGCTCGCCGACCGCGAACGGCCGGGCCGGGGTGCGCAGCATGTGATCGATCTCGTGGCCGAGGAAGCCACCGTCCGGAGCGACCCGCAGGGTGTGCGTGTCGAGGCGCTCGAGCATGACCGCGGCGCTGCCGGTGGCGAGCCAGTACAGGTGCGCCGGGCGGACCTGGCGGCGCGCCGCCCGCATGAGCGGGATGTAGCCGCCGAACGCGTCGCTGGGTGCGCTGGCGATGATCACGGTCTGGTCCGCCACGCCGGGATCGCCGGGGATGCCGGCGTCGGCGCGATCCAGGAGGCGCGCGATCGTCACCATCGACCGCGACCGCAGCAGCAACAGCGGCGGCGCCAGCACGACGTGGACCAGCACCATCACGGCGGCGACGCTGATCGCCACCGCTCGTCGCGCCCGGCCGGAGCCGAGCAACTCGCGACGCCGCATCGCCGCGGCCAGGAGCTGGGCGACCAGGCCCATCGCCCCCAGCCCGACGAAGCCGAGCAGGCGATCGGCCGGGAACGTGCTGGCCACCGGCACCGCCGCCAGCACCATGCCGGTGGCGAAGAACCTGCTGACCGGATCGACGCGCAACAGCCGCGCGCATGCCAGGCCGATCGCCGCCAGCACCGCCAGCGCGACCACCACCATGGTCGCCAGCACGCCGGCGCCGAGCAGCGGGTACAGCGACGCCAGATCCGACCACGGCAGGCCGAGCTGGCCGAGCAGCAGCAACGGCAATCGCTGCGCGGCCACCGCCACGAAGCCGATCGGATCGGCGCCCGGGTCGAGGTAGACCCCCGAGCCGGCGACGCCGTAGCCGAGCAGCTGGTAGACGACCCGCCAGGCGACCACCACCGCGGCGTACGGCGCCAGGGCCAGCAGCCGGGCCCGCGCCGGCCCGCGGTCGAGCCACAGCGCGTGGGCCACCAGGTAGGCGACGATCGCCAGCGATGCCTCGCCGGCGCCGAGGGAGAATGCGAGCAGCAGCGGGCCGAGCCAGCGACCCGGGGTCCAGCCGTCGCGGCGCCAGCGGTCGTGGACGAGCAGCACCGGCACCGCGAGGGCCAGCGCGACCAGCGCGTTGCGGTTGGCGATCCATCCCACCACCGGGCCGCGGGCGTCGTCGACAGCGTAGAGCCCCAGCGCGAGCACCGCGATCCAGCGGTCGGGGAGGAAGCGGCGATAGCACCGCCAGACCACCGCCAGCGCCAGCGCCAGCCAGACCAGGTTGTGGGCCAGCATCGGCGTGGCGTCATCGGGCCACAGCTCGTGGTCGACGGCGTGAGTCGCCGAGGTCAGCGGCCGCCAGAACGCCATGTGGACCTCGACGTCGGTCCACCACGGGTAGATCCCGACGTCGCGCAGCGCGCGGGCATCGTCGGGACTCCCGCTGGCGAACACGAACAGATCGAGCGGGCGCGAGGACACGCCGGCGACGCCGGGGTCGGGGCGCGAGATCAGGCGGTGGATGTGATCGTCGGCGGTGAAGTCGGCGGTCAGCGCCGGCGACGCCAGCGCCAGACCACACACCACCATCACCGCCGGCGCCCAGCGGGCGCCGAGCCACCTGGTCAGACGCTCCATGCCGCCCTGCTTCGTTGCCTAGTAATGGCGCTCGAGGACGTACCAGCCGAACGCGCGCAGCATGACGCGCGCGATCGACGGCTCGAGCAACGGTTCGGCCTTGCGCCAGCCGTCCTCGACCAGCTCGCGGGCCAGGGTCGCGCAGGCCGCGATGGCGCCACAGCTCTCGAGCAACTCGACCGCCGCCGCCACGGTGACGTCATCCTGCGGCTTCGATTGCAGGGTCTGCCACAGCCACTGCCGCCGCTCCAGGTCGAGGCGGCCCATCGCCATCGCCACCGGCAGGGTGACGGTGCCATTGGCGATGTCCTCGCCGCGCCGCTTGAGGTCGCCCTTGAAGCCGCGCAGGTTGAGGACGTCGTCGATGATCTGGAACGCCAGCCCGAGCGCCTCGAAGAACCCGCCGACCGCCGCGACCTGCTCGTTGCTACCGCCGCCGGCGACCGCGCCCATACGGGCCAGGCAGCCGGCCGGCGCCGCGGTCTTGAGGCGGTGACAGGCCAGGATGCGCGCCTCGAGCGCGGCCCCATCGCCGGTCGCCACCGCGGCCGGCATCAACGGCGCCATGCCGCCGAGGTCGATGGCCTGGCCGCCGTGACCGGCGCGCATCGCCGAGAAGTACAGGTCGTAGATGCGCAGCTTGGCCTCGGCCGACATCTCGTCGGAGACCAGCAGCTTCTGCATGATGAAGTAGGCGGCGGTGCCGGCGTTGATCGCGATCGGCTCGCCATGGACGACATGGCAGGTCGGACCGCCGCGACGCACCGTCGACCGGTCCTGGACATCGTCGATGATCAGCGAGCCGACGTGCATCAACTCGGGCATGGCGAGCCACTGCACGTACTGGCGCGAGTCGCCGCCGACCACGTCGCAGCAGGCCAGCGCCGCGTACGAGCGCCACGACTTGCCGCCGCGATCGACGATCTCGCGCACCGGGGCGATCAGCGTGGCCGCCATCGATGGCGCGTCGACGCCGTCCATGTAGTGGTCGAGCTCCTCGCTGGCGATCAGGTCGCGCAGCGCGAGGTAGCTGGGATCGAGCGGCATCAGCGTGGCGACCGAGCGCCGCACCTGCTTGCCGACCGCGGCGAAGAAGTCGTCGAGGTTGTCGATGTGCTCGAAGCCGCTGCGCTCGACGTAGGCCAGGCCGGCGACCGGACGACCGGCGAGCACGCCGCGGGCCCGGCAGCGGCCCTCCCAGAACGCCGGCTTGGAGATGACCGTGATCAGCTCCTGATCGTCGACCACGGCCTCGACCGCGACGTCGAGGCCAACGCTGGGCGCGCGCAGGCGCCACGCCGTCGGGTACTCGTGGAAGCTGCGGGCGCTGGTCCAGGTCGCGCCGGGCTCGAACGTGAAGTCGCTGACCTCGCGACGACCGCCATCGCGGTCGATCATGATCAACCACTTGCCCACCGTCGCATGCGTGGTGACGTCGATGATCTCGTAGGCGCTCAGGTCGGTGCCATCGTCGAGCTGGACCGCGGTCCAGTTCCAGCCCAGGTCGCGAACCCCGGCGCCCTCGCCGAGCGGCGCCGATCCGATCGGGGCGACGTAGCCGCCGAACTCGTGATCGTACCAACCCTGACCGCTGGCCACCGGCACCGCCGCGCCGTCGAGCGTGATCGAGCCCTCGACCCGGCAGCGCGGCACGAAGTAGTAGAACATCTGCTCGCCACCCGCACCGCGGACGACGCCGTTGTCGCCGTGGCGGATGGCCGGCTTCTCGGGGTGAAACACCAGGTCGCAGCCGACGCCATCGCGCGGGTTGTGCAGGTGCAGGTGGTAGGCGCCATCGGCGTGTCTCTCGAACCGCGCGCCACCGTAGTCGAGGCACAGCCGGTCGGTCGCCACCGTCACCGGGCCGTCGAAGACCCGGTCGGGGACCGGGATCTTGCCCTGCTCGAGGATCTCGATCATCGCCCGGTTGAGGCGATCGTCCTTGGCACCACGACCGTTCTTGATCCGCTCGAGGCCAAGCTCGGGCGCCCGGCCGTCGACCCGCGACTCGGCCAGGTAGCGTCCGCGTTCCAGGTCGGTGAGCGCCCAGGTCATCGAGTGGGCGTACGCGATCGCGCCGGTGGCCTGGTCGCGGCTATCGATGATGCGGAAGAACGCCGCGAACAGCGACAGCTCGCGGCCATCGGTCGTGCGCACGTGGGTGTTCACGTACCACCACTCGGTGTCGGCCGCCGCGTGGGGCCGATCGTGGAGGGGGAGATCGATGGTGCCGGGCCGCGGCCAGAAGGGGAGTGTCTGGGTCATGAACATACCTCCGCGTGTTTTGCGCCGCCCGACTCGCTGGGCACGGTACACGAGCCGAGCTCGGATCCGGATCGACCAAATCGCCGCCGCGGCCGGGTTGATGTCGCGCTGATGTCGGGCTGGGGTAGGCTGGCGCGCCCGTGCCCCTGACCACCGAGCACCTGGCGTCGTTACCGCGCTGGCAGCCGGCCCGGCTGCAGCGCCTGCCCGGCCGGTGTCGCGGCGATCTGCTGGGGCCGTGGGGGACCAACGTGACCCGCCGCTTCGGGCCCGACGCCGTCGCGCGCGTCCTTCGCCGCCTGGCACCGCCGCTCGACCAGCTCGGCCCGGTCCTGACCGCGCGCGACTGGGTGCCGGCCCACACCCAGGTCGCGGTCACCGAGGCCATCGTCGACGAGCTGCTCGGCGGCGACATGCGGGCGCTGTATCCCCTGCTGGTCGACGACACCCGCGCCAGCCTGGGCCGGGTCGAGCTGGCCCTGGTCCGGGCGCTGGGCGCCGCGCGCGCGATCAAGCTGGCGCCCCGGAGCTTCGCCAAGGTCCACGAGCGCGGCACGGTCATGGTCAACGTCGTCGGGCGCCGCGCCGAGCTGGTGTTCAGCGGTCATCCGGTGTTCGAGCACCCGAGCTGGCGCTTGCTGCAGCTGTTCGCGCAACGGACGCTGCTCGAGCTGAGCGGCAGCCCCGGCGACGCGGTCGGCGAGGATGCCGGTGCCGACGGGTTCGCCGTCGTCGCGACGTGGTGAACTGGCCCGCGTCGCGGGGTAGCGGTACGATCGCCTGCCGGTGCGCGTCCTGCTCGCCTTCACTGACGTCGGACTCGGCATCCCCTTGCAGGAAGCCCTGGAGGGGCTCGGGCGCGACACCCGCTGGGACCCGGCGGCCACGCCGCAGCTGGTTTGCGCCGACCCGCCGGACGTGGTGGTGATCGACGGCGACGGCGCCGGCGCCGGCCTCGCAGCGCTGGCCGACACCTGGCGCGCCATCGACCCGGCGCCCGGGCTGATCGCGATCGGGATGACCGCCGACACCGCGAACCGGGCGGCTGCCGCCCACGTGATGCTGGTGCCGCCGACCGCGACCCCGGCCGCGCTCGCCCTGTCCCTCGACGAGGCGGCGCGGCTGCGCTTCACCGCCGCGCTGACCCCTGGACTTGCGCGGCGCGCCCTCGGCCTGCGCCCCGACGCCAGCGCCATCGAGCTGCTGGCCGCCTCACGGACGCTCGACGTCGAGCTCGCCAAGGCCGCGCTGCGCTGGTACGCGCAGCACTACGTCACCGCCACCGCGGTGGTCGACCAGCTGCGCGATGCCCGCGCGATGATCCCACCCGAGATCGAGCACGCCGCGCACATGACCGGGACCCTGACCCTGCAGTCGGTGGTCCGCGCCGGTCCACTGGACGCCCCCGCCGCGGCGCGGCTGGTGTGGGTGATGGGATCCCTGGGCGCGGTCACGCTCGGGCCCGAGCCGCCCGATCTCGCGACCGGGCCGCGGCGCGCCCTCACCGAGCTGCGGGCCCACCTGCGCGCGCGCACTCGACGCCTGGCCAACGCGACGTTCTACGATGTCCTCGAGATCACGCCGTTCGCCGAGGTCGAGGACATCGAGCTCGCCTGCCAGATCCTGGCCTGGCGCTACGGCCCCGATCGCACCGCGGCCGTGGATCTCGGTGACGTCGCCGCGCTGGCGGCGCCGGCCTGGGATCAGGTCGTGCGCGCCCACAAGGTGCTCACCGACATCGCGGCCCGCGGTCGCTACAACGACTGGTTGCGGCAACGCTGGTCTCAGCTCGAGACCCAGTGGGCGGTCGACGGCGCCGGCGCCACCACCGCCGCCGAGGCCTACGTGCGCGCCCAGCAGGCCTTGACCGCCGGGGACGTCCATCGCGCGCTGTCGGAGATGGCCAGCGCGGCCCGCAACCAGCCCGGGCACCCCGAGTACGAAGCTGGCCTGGCCTGGGCTCGCTACCGCGTCGAGGTCGCCGGCGGAAAGGATCAGGCCGAGACCGCGCGCCGCGAGCGCACGGTCGCCGAGCGCGCCACCTGCGGCATGCGGCCGTGGCCGCGCGCCCTGCTCGCGCTGGCGCTGCTGTGCGTCGCCGACCGCGACCCCGAATCGGCGCGCTGGTACCTGCGCGAGGCGCTGGAGATCGACCCCAACTCACCGGCGGCGCGCCAGCTCATGTCGCGCCTCGGTGGTTGAGCGACCGCGCTCAGATCCGGTTGCCGCAGGCGCCGGTCGCGCAGTCACAGGCGACCGCCGTGTCGCCCTGCTTGCAGGTCTGCGTGATGTTGCCGTCGAGCACGAAGGCGCGCACCTGATCGAGCACCGCCTGCCGCCGGTTGACGCCCGAGTGGGTGCCGTTGTCTTCCGCCGGCTGCGCGTTGGTGGTGGTCGGCGGCAGCGGCGTCGGGTGCTCGTCGTAGACGCTGAGACCGCTGGTCAGGGTCGCGCTCGAGCCCTCCATGCCCCACACCTGCCGCACCGACGGCGTGATGAGCGGGATGCCCATGGTGCGGACCACGGTCTCGGTCGAGTAGTTGTTGACCAGGCAGTCGCCGATCGCCTCGTACAGGAGGATCTGCTTGGCCGGCGTGTTGGGCATCGGGTTGCCAACCACCCGGCTGGCGGTGGTGATCGGATCGTAGGGTTCGAAGTGCATGGCGAGCAGGATGATCAGCTGCTGGTACTCGAGTGGATCGATGTAGCTACCCTGCGCCGCACCCTTGAGCGCGCTCCACGCGATCGAGCGCTCGAACAGCATCGACCAGGCACCGCCGGGGACGCCGAGCGCGCCGCGGGTGATGTTCTGATCGTAGGCCATGAACACGTTGCCCATGATCCCGCCCAGCGAGCCACCCAGGTAGTAGACCCGCGACGGGTCGATGATCGGCGAGCCGGCGCGCTGGAACTCGGCATGCCGGCTCATCGGCCCGCGGACCAGGTTCTCGAGCGCGATGAAGTCGATCACCGACTGGGCCAGCTTCTCGGTGATGCCGCTGGCCTTGTTGAGGTCGTTGGCGGCCAGCGCGGCGACGTTGATCTGGCGCATCGTCAGCCCGATGAAGTCGCCGGCGATGACCACGAAGCAGAACTGGTTGGCGACCTTCTGCAAGAAGCCGTCGTCGAGGTAGTCGGCGCCGCTGCCGAACAGGCCGTGGCCGAAGACGATGGTCGGGATCGGCAACGCCGCGGTCTCGGCGCACTTCGGAACCAGCACCGCGTAGTTGGCGTCGCGCATGCCCTGGGCCAGCGGCCGCCCGCTGGCGTCGCGGCGCAGGATCGACTCGACCGCCTCGTTGTTGGTCAGGAAGTTGGGCGACTTGAAGGTGCCCGAGAACGCCTTCGACACCAGCTGCGGGTCAGCCTCGAACGGCGTGGTGGTGAAGGTCAGGTTGGCGCCGGCGGTGCCGATCGCGGCCTGGCCGTCGTCGCGCATCTTGAGCAGATCGGCGGTCAGGAACTCGTCGGACGCGGTGTGGAAGTCCCAGGCCAGGACCAGGTCGGATTTCGGCAGGCCGGCGGTCGCCAGCGCGGCGAAGATGGCGTCAAAGCGATCGCGACCCAGCCGCGGATGGCTGGCGTCGCCGCCATCGCGCACGGCGAGGAACGCGGGTGGCGAGATCAGGTCGCTGCCATCGGCGGCCTTGAGCGACGTGCGCAGGCCGACCGCGTAGCGGGTGTTGGGCTGGAGCCGGATCAGGGGGCGGATGATCAGCGTGCGCTGGTTCACCTCGCGGACGTTCTGGTCGATCTCGGCGAAGAACGGCGCCCGCTCCATGCGATCCATGTCGAGCAGCACGATCGGCGAGGTCGCGGCCAGCGACTCGTCGGGCCGGTCGGGATGAGGCAGGTTGGCGCCCGCGACCCCGGTCGCGAACCCGACCACGATCGGTCCCGACGGCGCGAAGCCGTCGAAGCGGTTGAAGAACGCCGGATCGACAGGCAGGCCGTCGACGTTCTGCGGCATCGCGGCGACGGCGAGATCGAGGCGGTAGCCGGTCTCGGTGGTGCTGTCCTCGGCGAGGAACGCCGACGACGGCCACGGCAAGAGGCAGGTCAGGCCGCCGAGCGGGTTGCATTCGGCGGCGACGCCGCCGGTGCCGTCGTCCCCGCCGCAAGCCACCACTGTCGTCATCGTCAACAAGGCGAACGAAGCTGTACTGCGCATGTGTGGTCTCCCCTGGCCGCGGACCGTACCACCACCGCCCCGACGGCACGCAAGTGCCATATGGTAGCGGTGTGCGCTGGGCCGCCTGGCTGGACCCGTGGCTGTACCGCCGGCCGTTCACCGGGCGAAGCGCTCGCCGTTATGCCGCCGTCGAGCGTCCCGGGTTCGGCGACCTCGACGCCCGCCTGTGTGCGGCGTGGCGCGCCGACCTGGCGGCGGCCCGCATCGTCGTCGACGTCGGCGCCGGACCGGGCACGGTGGGACGGGCCCTGGTGGCTGCGTTCCCGGGCCTGGCCGTGATCGAGATCGAGCCGAGCCCCGACTACCCACCCCGACCGGCTGGCCGCGACCACCGACGGGTCCGCGCCGTCGCCGAGGCGCTGCCGCTGGCCACCGCCAGCGTCGACGCCGCCGTGAGCGTCTCTGCGATCCGCCACGTCGCCGACCGGATCCGCACGCTGGCCGAGTTGCGCCGCGTGGTCCGCCCCGGCGGCGTGGCGTTCGTGGTCGAGCTCGATCCCGACGCGGCGCCAGCGCGAGTGCAAGCCCACGCCCGCGCGGTACGCTCGCGCCTGCTGGGCACCCTGTTCGGTCCGCTGGTGGTCGCGACCGCGCCACCGGCGGCCGTCATCGCTGACGCCGCCCGCGCCGCCGGCTGGAACCAGGTCGATCGCCGCGACGACCCGGTGCAGCCGGTCTACGAGCTGAGGCTGTCATGAGCCGCAGGTCACCGACCACGGCGCGGGTGCGGGTCGCCGAGCTCCGGGCGCTGGTCGACGAGGTGGCGCCGCCAGGCTGGACGTCGAGCCCGGTGTGGTGGGCGCTGATCGGCGCGGTGGCGCTGGTCGAGCCCTACGGCCGTCCGGGCGCGTACCTGATCTCCGACGCCGAGCCGCGCGCCGACACCTACATGGGTGTGCCCGGCCCGGCGCCCGAGGACGCCGCCGGGCGTATCGGGTGGGCGATCGCCAGCGCCCACGCCGCGGTGCGCGCGCTGCTGGCCCGCGACGGCAGTCTGCCCGAGCAGCCGTTGACGGTCGCCATCGCGCTTCATCGCGGCGCCGCCCGCGCGGTGCCGATCGCCTCGCCGTGGCGGGTCGGCTTCGCGTTCGGCGATCGGGTCCGGGTCGCGGTCCTCGATCCGCGCGGGCCGGGCCACGAGCTGACGCTGGCCCACATGCTGGCCCGCGCACTGCACGGCAAGCCCGACGGCCCGGCGCCCGACGACGACGCGCCGCCGATGCTGGTCGTCGCGCTCGGCGACGACGATCCGGCGCGTGCCCATCACGGCCACCGCCGTGCCTGGCATGCGCGCGGCGGGCCATGGCTCGGGGTGGCGCGCGCTGGCGGGCAGACCATCGTCTCGACCTGTCACATGATCGTCGACGGCTGGGGCCACGCCCAGCTCACCGCCGATGTCGCCCGCAGTGTCGATCGGGGCGCGGCCCGCGCGCTCGCCGCCGCCGCCGCCGCCACGCTGGGCAATGCCCCGCCGCCGCCGCTGGCGCCGCTCACCTGCGCGGCGGCGCTCGGCGTGGCCTGGCGCCGCCTGCCCGGGCCGATGCCGCCGTTCACGCGCCAGGCGTGGGCGCTGGGCCGCCTGCTCCACGACGATCGCGGCGACGCCCGCGCGCCGCGGTCGCCGACGTTTCAGATCCCGGTCGCCCCCGGCGCCGTCGACGATCCGAACCGCTTCGCGCGTCGCGTGCGACCCGCGATCTTGAGTGTCCGGTTTGCGGACGGTCAACCCGAGCCCGAAGCGGTGTTCGCGGCCCGCGCCCGAGCCGCGGTGGCACGCGAGGCCCAGGGCCGCGGCCTGACCTCGCGCTTGCTCACCGCGCTGACCGCGCTGCCCGGACCGCTGGGCTGGAAACGCGGCGTGGTCGGCAGCCGGGCCGGCTGGCTGGCTGACGCGCTCGAGGTGCTGGCCGGGGCCGGATGCCTGTCGGTGCTGCGCCTGCCGGGCACGCCGCCGCCGCTGGTCGCCGTGTCGTCGCCGGCGCAGCTGGTGGCGGCCGACGACGCCCGCGCGACCAGCGTGCTCACCGTGATCGCCGACGGCGATGGCGCCACCGCCACGCTGGCCGGCAGCGGCCGGGCCTCGTCACCCGCGGTTGCCGAGGCGCTGCTCGACACCTGGTGCCACCAGATCAGCGCGCTCCGGGACGACGGCTGGCCAGCATCTCGATCAGGTCCATCTTGGTGAGCAGGGCGTGGACCTGGCGGTCGCCGTCGACCACCAGCGCGACCTCGCCGCGCTCGAAGATCGCCGGCAGCTCGCCCGACGACGCATGCATCGCCACCGTCGAGACCTTGCGCACCATGACCTCGGCGACGATGGTGTCGGTCGCCACCCGGCCGCTGACCAGCGACTGCAGCAGGTCGGCCTCGGTGATGATGCCGGCCAGCTTGCCCTGATCGAGCACCGGCAGCTGCGAGATGCCGTGCTGCTTGAGGAGCTCGGTGGCGCGGCCGACCTTGTCGTCGGCGTTGACGGTCAAGACCGTGCGCTTGCCGAGCGCGCGCACCACGTCGGCGATGGTGCCGACCTCCCAGTCGGCCTTGAGGAAGCCTTGCTGCCGCATCCAGCGATCGTCGACGAACTTGGTCATGTAGTTGCGGATCGAGTCGGGCAAGATCACCACCACGCGCTGGCCCGGCTGCATGGCGGCCGCGACCTGCATCGCCGCCCACACCGCGGAGCCCGACGAACCGCCGACCAGCAGCCCCTCCTGGCGGATGAGCTGGCGGGCGACGCGGAACGAGTCACGGTCGTTGGACTTGATCCAGCGATCGACCAGGCTGCGATCGAGCACGTCGGGGATGAAGTCGTAGCCGATGCCCTCGACCTTGTAGCTCTTGATCTCGCCCGGTCCGGCCAGGATCGAGCCCTCGGGGTCGACGCCGACCACCTCGACGTGCGGCAACTCGCGCTTGATGACGCGGGCCACCCCGGTGAGCGTGCCGCCGGTGCCGGCGGTCATGACGATGGCGTCGAACTTGCCGCCGGTCTGGTCGATGATCTCGCGCCCGGTGCCCTCCTCGTGCGCGTTGGGGTTCGACGGGTTGGCGTACTGATCGAGGATGTGCGAGTTGGGGATGACCTCGTGCAGGCGGCGGGCGACGCCGATGTGGCTCTCCGGCGAGTCCCACGCCGCCTCGGTCGGCGTGCGGATGATCTCGGCGCCGAGCGCCTCGAGCACCACCTGCTTCTCCTGCGACATCTTCTCCGGCATCGTGATGATGACGCGGTAGCCGCGCACCGCGGCGGCCAGCGCCAGGCCGATGCCGGTGTTGCCCGAGGTCGGCTCGATCAGCGTGTCACCCGGCTTGACGCGTCCGCTCTTCTCGGCGTCGAGCAGCATGCGGACGCCGATGCGGTCCTTGACCGAGCCGCCCGGGTTCATGTACTCGCACTTGCCCAGGATCTCGCCCGGCAATCCGCGGCCCAGCGAGTTGAGCCGCACCAGCGGAGTCTCACCGACAGAGTCGAGGATCGAGTCGAGGACGTGGTCGCGCGTGCTCATGGCCTGCGTGTACTACAGCCGGGCACCGTCCGGCTACCGCGCTCGCGCCTCGCCCATCCGCTATGGCGGACGCCCCGTTGGCCGTAGCGGCGGTTCGTGGTACCGGACGGGGATGTCAGATCGTACGTCCCTGCTGGAAGCAGCGCTCCGCGAGCGCATCGTCGTGCTCGACGGCGCGATGGGCACGATGATCCAGGGCTACGGGCTCGGCGAGGCCGATTTTCGCGGCGACCGCTTCCGTGACCACCCGGTGTCGCTTGGCGGCTGCAGCGATCTGCTGTGCCTGACCCGGCCCGACGTGATCGAGGCCATCCACCTCGACTTCCTGCGCGCCGGCGCCGACATCATCGAGACCAACAGCTTCACCGGCACCACGCTCGCGCTCGCCGACTACCACCTCGAGACCGCGGTCGACGACATCAACCTGGCCGCGGCCCAGGTCGGCGTGCGGGCCGCGCGACGCGCCGAGGCCGAGGACGGCCGCCCGCGCTGGGTCGCCGGCTCGATGGGGCCGACCACCAAGACCGCGTCGCTGTCGCCCGACGTCAACGATCCCGGCTTCCGCGCCGTCACGTTCGCCGAGCTGGTCACCGCGTTCAAGCAGCAGGCCCGCGCGCTGCTCGAGGGCGGCGTCGATCTGCTCCTGCCCGAGACCCACATCGACACCCTCAACATGAAGGCGGCGCTGCACGCGATCGCCGAGCTGTTCGCCGAGGGCGCGCGCAAGGTGCCGGTGATCGCCTCGGTCACCATCCCGGATCGCTCGGGGCGCACGCTGTCGGGGCAGACCCTGGAGGCGTTCTACAACTCGATCGGTCACGCCGATCTGCTCGCGGTCAGCATCAACTGCGCGCTGGGAGCCGACGACATGCGCCCGCATGTCGAGGAGCTGGCCCGGGTGTGCAGGACCCGGGTGTGTTGTTACCCCAACGCCGGCCTGCCCAACGAGTTCGGTCAGTACGACGACACCCCGGCCCACATGGCGAGCGTGGTCGGTGACTTCGCCCGCAACGGCTGGCTCAACCTGCTCGGCGGCTGCTGCGGCACCAAGCCCGAGCACCTGGCGGCGATCGTCGCCGAGGTCCGCCACCTGGCGCCGCGTCAGCCGCCGTCGATCGCGCCCTACACCCGGCTGTCCGGCCTCGAGCCGCTGACCATCACGCCGGAGACCAACTTCATCATCATCGGCGAGCGCACCAACGTCACCGGCTCGGCGGCGTTCCGGCGTCTGATCAAGGACGACCGTTACGACGAGGCGGTGAGCGTGGCCCGCCAGCAGGTCGACAGCGGCGCCAACATCCTCGACGTCTGCATGGACGAGGGCATGCTCGACGGGGTGGCGGCCATGCACCGCTTCCTCAATCTGATCGCCGCCGAGCCCGACATCGCCCGCATCCCGGTGATGATCGACAGCTCGAAGTTCTCGATCATCGAGGCCGGCCTGGTCTGCCTGCAGGGCAAGAGCGTCGTCAACTCGATCTCGCTCAAGGAGGGCGAGGCCGAGTTCCTGCGCCAGGCTCGCATCGTGCGCGGCCACGGCGCCGCCGTGGTGGTGATGGCGTTCGACGAGACCGGCCAGGCCACCGACGTCGAGCAACGGATCGCGATCGCGCGCCGCGCGTACACCTTGTTGACCGAGCAGGTCGGGTTCCCGCCCGAAGATCTCATCTTCGATCCCAACATCCTCACCATCGGCACCGGCATCGAGGAGCACGACGCCTACGCCGTCAACTTCATCGAGGCGATCCGCCGCATCAAGCAGGCCTGCCCGGGCATCAAGATCTCGGGCGGGGTGTCCAACCTGTCGTTCGCGTTCCGCACCTCGCCGCAGGTGCGCGAGGCGATGCACTCGGTGTTCCTCTATCACGCCATCAAGGCCGGCCTCGACATGGCGATCGTCAACGCCGGCCAGCTCGCGGTCTACGAAGAGCTCGATCCGGTGCTGCGCGAGCACATCGAGGATCTGGTCCTGAACCGCCGGCCCGATGCCACCGAGCGACTGTTGACCCTGGCCGCCACGCTCACCGGCGGCGAGAAAAGGCCCGAGGACGAGCTGGCGTGGCGCAAGGAGCCGCTCGGCAAGCGCATGGCCCACGCGATGGTGATGGGGAACGCCGACTTCGTCGATCAGGACGTCGCCGAGGCGCTCACCGTCTACGACAAGCCGCTGTCGATCATCGAAGGCCCGCTGATGGACGGCATGAGCATCGTCGGCGAGCTGTTCGGCGCCGGCAAGATGTTCCTGCCCCAGGTCGTCAAGTCGGCGCGGGTGATGAAGAAGGCGGTGGCGATCCTGGAGCCGTTGATGGCCGCCGAGCGCGCCGCGGGTGGCACCTCGGCGGGCAAGGGCAAGATGGTGATCGCGACCGTCAAGGGCGACGTCCATGACATCGGCAAGAACATCGTCGCCGTGGTGCTGCGCTGCAACGGCTACCAGGTCACCGATCTGGGCGTGATGGTGCCGGCCGCCAAGATCCTCGACACCGCCATCGAGATCGGTGCCGACGTGATCGGCCTGTCGGGTCTGATCACGCCGTCACTCGACGAGATGATCAGCGTCGCCCGCGAGATGGAACGGCGTGGCTTCAAGGTGCCGCTGCTGATCGGCGGCGCCACCACCTCGAGCAAGCACACCGCGGTCAAGGTGGCGCCGGCCTACACCGCCGCGACCATCCATGTCGCCGACGCCTCGCTGGCGGTCGGCGTGCTCGGCAAGCTGCTCGGCGGCGGCCGCGACGCCTTCATTGCCGAGACCCAGGCCAAGCAGGCCACCGCCCGCGAGCAGTTCCTGAGCCAGCAGCAGCGCCGGCCGCTGCTGAGCCTGGCCGCGGCGCGCGCCCGGCGGACCAAGATCTCGTTCCGCGCCGAGGACCTGGCGGCGCCGGCCTTCACCGGCACCCGCAACCTCGAGGTGCCGCTCGGCGAGCTGGTGCCGTGGATCGACTGGTCGCCGTTCTTCCACACCTGGGAGCTGTCGGGTCGCTACCCCAAGATCTTCGACGACCCCAAGAAGGGCGACGCCGCGCGCAAGGTGTTCGCCGACGGCCAGGCCTTGCTGGCCCGCATCGTCGACTCCGGAGCGCTCACCGCGCGCGGCACCTACGGCTTCTGGCCGGCGGCCAGCGACGGCGACGATGTCGTCATCCTCGACCCGACCCGGCGCACCGAACGCATGCGGTTTCCGATGCTGCGCCAGCAGGAGGATCGCGATCCGTGCCTGTGCCTGGCCGACTTCGTGGCTCCACTCGCCAGCGGGCTCGCCGATCACATCGGCGGCTTCGCCGTCACCACCGGCCTCGGTCTCGACGAGCTGGTGCTCGGGTTCGAGCGCGATCACGACGACTACCATTCGATCATGGCCAAGGCGCTCGCCGATCGCCTGGCCGAGGCGTTCGCCGAGTGGCTGCACCATCGGGTGCGCGTCGACTGGGGCTTCGGCGCCAGCGAGCAGCTCGATCACGACCAGATCCTCGACGAGACCTACCGCAGCATCCGGCCGGCCTTCGGTTACCCGGCGTGCCCCGATCACGAGCCCAAGCGGCCGCTGTTCGAGCTGCTCGGCAACGCCCTTCACCACCGCATCACGCTCACCGAGAGCCTGGCGATGGTGCCCACCGCGGCGGTGTCCGGCATCTACCTGGCCCACCCCGAGGCGCGCTACTTCGCGGTCGGTCGGGTCGGCAAGGATCAGGTCGAGGAGTACGCCCGTCGCATGGGCGTGGCGATCGCGCAGGTCGAGCGCATGATCCCGTCCAACCTCGCGTACTGAGCCAGCCGATCGGGCGTACGATCGGCGGGCGGCGCCCGCCGCGAGGAGGCTGTCATGGATCTTCTGCGTCCTATCGCGCTCATCGTCGCCGGCATCCTGGCGGCATCGGGCTTCATCATCGCCCGCAAGCCCGACGCCAAGCAGCTGATCGACAAGCTGGTCCCGTTCCAGGGCTTCATCGGCGTCGCGCTACTGGCCTGGGGCGTCATCGATACCATCCGCGTCATCACCCACCTGAAGGAGATCGGCGACCTGGGCCAGCTCTATCCGATCTACAGCATCACCGTGTACGCCGCCGTCGCGTGCGAGGTGCTGCTCGGCTTCCTGCTCGGCATCCCGCTCATCGCCAAGTGGATCCCGGGCGAGAGCGCAGCCGAGCAGCGCGCCATGGATGTGCAGAAGAAGATCGTGCCCTACCAGACGCTGCTCGGCTTCATCGGCATCGGCGCCGCGGTGATCCTGCTCTATTACTACTTCAAGCTCCCCCACTGAGGCCGCGCGACGCCATCGGCGACGATGAGGCAGCGGGCTACGCCCGGGCCTGGATGCTGGCCGCGATCGCACGCGCGCTGCCCGCCGGTGACCAGCGTATCGCCGCGCCGAGCTACGCCGGCGCCCACTGGCTGGCCACGTTCGCGCTCTACCTGCGCCTGGGCCCCGATGTCGTCTGACACCGACGACGTGAGCACCGACGGGACTCGCGAGCTACCCGTGCGTCCCCGGCGCGGACCGGCGGCCACCGACGAACCGATGGAGCCCACAACCGTGACCAGGCCGGGCCTGGTCGAGCGGGTGTCGCCCTCGCATGCGAGCGCGACACCGTCGGGACCACCGGCGGTGGCCGCGGCGCTCCATGCCGAGGAGGTGACGCGCATGCGAGGCTTCGTGCTGGCGGTGGCGCTGCTGTGCTCGAGCGCGCTGGCGTTCACGCCCGGCCTGCCGGGCAGCGGTGGGCGCAAGGCGCCGTTCGTCGCCGCGCTGGCGGTGCTGCTGCTGACCTCGGTCTGGGTGTGGCTGCGTTGCCGTGACGAGCGACGCTACACGGCGACCGTGTTCCGGATCTTCGGCTGGATCGCCGCCACCGCGTCGTTCGAGCTGGTCTACTTCCTCGGCGTGTTCTCGCCGACGCCGGTGGTGATCACCCTGGGTGTCACCTTCATCGGGCTCGGCCGCGACCGCCGCTACGCGCTCGTCATCCCGCTCTACGCGGTCACCGGCTACGCCGCGCTCGCCGGCCTGGTCAGCGCGGGCGTGCTCGAAGACCGAGGTGTCATTCGCGCCACCGACCTGACCCTCATGCCCAAGCTGTTCGGCGCGGTGATGGTGCCCGTGGTGCTCCTGATGACCCTCAGCCTCGCCCGGTTGGCACGGCAAACACTGGAGGAGGCCGCGCGCCGCAGCCACGAAGCGTTGCGGCTCGCCAACCAGCGCGAGGCCCTGCTCGCCGAGGCCAACCAGGACCTGGAGGAGGCGCTGCGCGCCGGCAAGGGCCAGCAGGGCCGCTGGACCGGCGCCGCCGCCGGCGCGTGGGAGCTGGCCGAGGTCATCGGTCACGGCGCGATGGGCGACATCTACGCCGCGCGCCACCGCGACTCCGGCGAACCGGCGGCGGTGAAGTTGCTGCGCGAAGACGTCAGCCGCGACCAGCGCCTGCTCGAGCGCTTCGTGCGCGAGGGCGCGATCGCCAGTACGCTCGACGTCCCCAACGTCGTCCGCGTCCACGAGACCGGATACATCGCCGGGCGGGTGCCGTACCTGGCGATGGAGCTCCTCACCGGCGAGGACCTGGCGCACATGCTGCGCCGCACGCGCGTGCTCGCCAGCCCCGCGCTGGTCGATCTGGCGACCCAGGTCGCGCGCGGGCTCGACGCTGCCCACGCCGCGGGCATCGTCCACCGCGACCTCAAGCCGCAGAACCTGTTCCTGGCCGGCGGGCTGTGGAAGATCCTCGACTTCGGCGTGTCCACGCTGATCGGCTCGACGGGCACGCTGACCCAGGCCGCCGTCGTCGGCACGCCCGGCTACATGTCTCCCGAACAGGCGCGTTCGCTGGCGGTCGACCACCGCTGCGACGTGTTTGCCCTCGGCGTGGTGCTCTACCGCGCGCTCACCGGTCGGCCGCCGTTCACCGGCGCCGATACCCCGCAGATCTTGTTCGAGGTCGTCTACCGCATGCCGCTGCGGCCCGGCGAGCTCGTCGACGCCTTGCCGGCCGCCGTCGACGCCGTGCTGGCGATCGCGCTCGCCAAACGCGTCGAGGATCGGTTCGCGTCGGCGGGTGAGCTGGCCGCAGCCCTGAGCGCAGCGTTCGCCGCTGGCGACGATCGCGAGCTGCGCCGCCGCAGCGACGCGTTGATCGCGAGGCATGGATGGGGCCGCTCCCTCGCACCTTGACGCATACGACACCTGTGCCGTCCGTCCTGATTGAGACGATCATGATGAGTTCGACGACTATCGACGGTGGTTCAACCTCTGCGACGTTCGCGGCGTTTTTTGCTTTGCGCTCCCGCGATCGATCGTAGACTGATCGTCCCCGAGAGAAGAGGCGTCGGTCACCGACGGGCGCCTCGAGCCGCTACCGCCGCCTCGGGGTCTTCATGCGACTGTCCGCTGTCATCACTCGCTGCGCCGCCGCCGTGCGACGTACCGCCGGAAGGCTGGTTCGGGCGCTGGCCCGCACCACTCGTGCCGTCGTCGACATGACGCGGACTTCGGTCCGCAAGGTCGCGATGGTGACGCGGCGCTGGTCGCGCCTCGCGGTGCCGCTGTACGCCGCCGCCTGCAGTCGCGCCGACCTGCCTACATCGTCGCATTCCGTCGCTGTGCCGGTCGCGATCGCCACTCCCGCGCCGATCACGCCGATCACGACGCCGCCGCTCGACGCCGACGTCGAGAGGTCGCTCGGCAATTTTCACATGACGCTCTACTACGTCGCCGACGAGGCCGAGGTCGCCGCGACCCCACCCCGCAACAAGCCGCTGACCAGCGAAGGCACCATCGCCAACGACAACGACAGCGACGCCACGCTGACCGCCGCGTTGCCGGATCTGGTGCCGATCTACGATCGCACCTGCGAGGCGCTGGTGAACGTGTCGCGGCCCTTCGCGGCGCAGCTCGCGCTCCAGGGTACCGGGCGCCTGCGCGACGGGCGCGTGCTCAACGTCGCCGGCCGCTGTACGTGTCCGCGCACGCCGTGTTTCCACGTCCTGCCACCGCACCGCCAGTGGGGTATGGGCGGGAGCGGCCAGCCGCTGGAACCGTTCCGCACCGTCGCCGTCGATCCGCGCCGGGTGAAGCTCGGCTCGTTGCTCTACGTGCCGGCCCTCGATGGCGTGCGCATGCCGGGACGCGCACCGGTCGGCGGCTTCGTGCACGACGGCTGCGTCGTCGCCGGCGACACCGGCGGCGGCATCCAGGGCTCCCAGCTCGATCTCTTCGTCGCGCGCCGCGCCTACGTCAACGGCCTGGCCCGTCGCGGCGGCAGCCACGGCTGGATGAAGCGGATGCCGGTCTTCGAGGGCACCAAGCGTTGCCAGCGCAGCGGCGGCAAGGTCTCGCGCTCCGCCGCCGCCAGCATCTGATCGCACGTCACGCTCAGCCGTTTCGCTCCGCGCAGCGGCGGAGCTGGCGCAACCGTCGCAGGTGCACACGCACCGTCTCGCGGGAGATCCCGAGCCGTTTCGCGCACACGTCCAGCGTGAGCCCGTCCTCGAGACACAGCTGCGCGACCTGTCTCACGCGCAACGGCAACCGAACGGCGCGGCTCACGAAGTCGCGAAGCTGCGCGGCGTCGAGACGATGAGGACTGGGCAGTGGTGGTGGGGCGGCGGCCTCGTACGCCTCCGCGGCGCGCGCGCTGAGAAAGCCGAAGGACCGCAGGTCGAACGGGATGCGGTTGGTGTCGAGCCAGTCGGCGAGCAGAGACTGCGACTCGACGAGTCGGCGCGCCTCCGCGGGCGTCAGTGCCTCGAGCGACGGATGCATGAACGCTACCTCGCACGCCGGGGTGACATGACCGTTCCCGGCCCGGGAGCTCGAGAGGTTCACGGCCGGAAGCTGCAGTAGGTGCCGGTGCGCACCGCTCCGGACAGGTAGTGGCCGACCGCCGGAGCGACCTGACCGATGCGCGCGAGCGCGTCCTTGAGGCGCCGCTGCACATTCACCCGCGCCCGCTCGCTGGCCGACCCGGCGCTTCGGTGTTGGCGGCCACGTGAAAACGCAGAAATCTGAACCGGCATGCTCAGGCGGCGGGCTTGACGCGGCGTGACTGCTTGGACTTGATGGAGGCTTGGGCCTCGCGCTTGCGGAAGCTGTCGCCTTCGATGGCGATGATCTCGGCGTGGTGG
>CANKMW010000028.1 GCA_947483555.1 Myxococcales bacterium | reverse complement strand
TTGCCACGAGATGAATGAGAACTGATCACGAGCGCCTCCTGACCGGCATCGCCGGCCCTTGGTGCCCGCCCCTACGCCGCCCCGGAGAGGGCAGAGACTTGCGGAATTGTCGGCCCAGAAAGCGGCAAGACGTGGGGAGCTACGACAGCAACCCTTGTTCCGGTCTAGCGGCGCTGATAGGACCAACTGGTGACGCGATACATGCTTGTGGTCGTGTTGGCGCTCGCCGCTTGCGAGCGGAATTCACCGACCACGAAGCGCGCGTGGTGGTGCTGGAAGGACAGCGTGTGCTTCGCGATGCGTGATGCGTGTCAGCGCACCGCGACGGCAGCGCACGTCGAGACAACGTGCGTGCCCCATGCGACCGCATTCTGCCGCCACGGCTGCGATCCGCTCACGCCGGACAAGGAGCCATCGTGCGGACGGCTGTGTGCCGTCGATCGCGAAGCGTGCGAGGTGAACGACAGGCGCACGACACCCTGTCGCGAGGAGTCGCCTCCCTCACACCCCGAGCTGTTCCCGAACTACGTCGAGCCTGGCTGGTGGTGCTGGTCGCAACGCGGCCCCGACGGCAACGAGTTCTCCTGGTGCGACCAGATGAAGGAGCGCTGCGAGTGGTTCCTCGACGACACCCTCCGAAAGGTGGGCCTCACGCGAGCCATGGCGGTCGCCAGCGATGCGGGTGCAGGTGCAGGTTGCACGCGCCCGACCACCCCCGTGTACTGCTGGTCACGAACGGTCGATGGTGAGCTTGCCTTCGTGTGCACGCTGTCGCGGCAGCTCTGCGAGGCGTCACGCGCGACGTTGCCGAGCATGCCCGTGCCGCCGGGGCATACTGTACGCGACGCGTCCGAGTGCGCACCATGGCCCTACGACTGACCAGCGTGCTCGCATGGTCCCGCATGGTCCCGCTCGAAGTGTGGGCCTGTCCTGAGCCTGTCGAAGGGGGCTCCTCTGGCGGCGCTTACCCATGTGTCAATCGGTCACAGCCACGAGCGCGTCACGGTCGGCGATCACGGGGACAGGCGCGCTACAGCATCGCACCGGCTCCGGCGGCGGTGACGATCTGCAGATCGCGGCTCGTGAACACGAGGCGGCCAGGCGCGGAGAACCCGCACCTCGTCGATGCGGTGTCCAGGTTCTCGAATCGGAGGACTTCGTCGACATGCGCCATGCGACATGCGCCATGCGCCATGCGCCATGCGCCATGCGCCATGCGCCCTTCGACTCGGCCATGAACCGGTCACCCTGAGCGAGCCGCGACATGGCGAGGTCGAAGGGCGCGGGGCGCGGCCTCGGTCGGGGCGAACGGATTCCCATGGTCGCGGAACCTAGCGAATCCAGATCCGTTCCAGACCGTCGGTGTTCCAGCCGGCCGGAACCCGGACGCCGTCCGGTTGGCGGACAGAAGTGTCCGGCGGTCGGACAGCGAGCGCCGGCGGTCGCGGAGTTGCGCGTGGCACGCCGCTGGCAAGAGGCGTCGTCGACTCACAATCACGAGTCGCAAGGAGCAAGGACGATGAGTGCTGCGATGGAACCCAACCGACCCCGGATGTTCAAGGTGATCGTGCCGATCGAGAAGAAGGACGGCACCAAGTTCTGGATGCGCGTGGGGAGCGCGTTTCCCAACAAGGACGCGTCGATCAACGTGTACCTGGACGCGATCCCGGTCGGGCAGAACTGCCTGCAGATCCGCGAGATGACCGACGAGGACTTCAACCGGCGGCGACCGCACGAGCCGCCGCCCGGGGCCCCGGCCCCGACCAGCAGCGATCTGCCGTTCTGAACCGACCCACGAGCAAAGGAGAAGACGATGACGAACACGAACACGAACCAGACGATGACGGTGATGACGACGACGATGATGGGCGCGAGCGTGGTGACCAGGTTGCGACGCGCGTTCGCGGTGCTCGCGCTGGCCGCGGCGGTCGCGGTGAGCGGCGCGGTCTGGCTGGCGCCGCGGACGGCGGTCGCCGGACCCAAGGTGCTGCCCGTGGCGACGGCCAGGACCCCGGCGGCCGCCGCCGATGACGCGCCGTCGGCGCGGGGTGGCAAGAAGGCGGTCACCGGCAAGCTCAATCTCAACACGGCGACGGCGGATCAACTCATGTTGCTGCCCGGCGTCGGACCGTCGAAGGCGGAGCGAGTGGTGGCCTGGCGCGGCAAGCACGGCCCGTTCAAGCGGGTCGCCGATCTGCGCAAGGTCAACGGCTTCGGCTACAAGACCCTCAAGAAGCTCGAACCGCACCTCGACATCAAGGGCGAGAGCACCCTGCAACCCGGCGGCTGAGCCGGGCGGAGGTGAACGATGGGACCGGTGACCGCTCGGGTCCCGGGTCCTGTTATCGTGCGGCGCGATGTCGTTGCCCCCGCTGCACCTCGATGCGCAGGACATGTGTCAAACCCTGCTGCGCATCGACACCACCAACCCGCCCGGTAACGAGCGACCGGCCGCCGACTACCTCACCGGCAAGCTGCGCGAGGTCGGGTACGACGTGACCGTGCTGGAGTCGGCGCCGACGCGAGCCAACCTGGTGGCGCGCTACCGCGGCACCGGCAAGGCGGCGCCGCTCCTGCTCTCGGCGCACCTCGATGTGGTCGAGGCCGACGCGACCAGGTGGCGGCAGCCGCCGTTTTCGGGCGTGATCGCCGACGGCTGCCTGTGGGGGCGCGGCGCGATCGACATGAAGAACATGGCGGCCATGTCGGTGGCGATCATGCGCCGGCTCGCCGTCGACAAGCCGACCCTGGCCCGCGACGTGATCTTCGCTGGCGTCGCGGACGAGGAAGCCGGCTGCGACCACGGATCGCGGTTCCTGGTCGAGCAGCACCCGGAGCTGGTGCGCGCCGAGTACGCGATCGGCGAGTCGGGCGGCTTCTCGTTGCACCTCGCCGGCACGACGTACTACCCGGTGCAGGTCGCCGAGAAGGGCCTGTGCTGGGTCAAGGCCCGCTTCACCGGCGAGCCCGGACACGGCTCGATGCCGCGCCGCGATAGCGCCGTGATCAAGATGAGCGAGGCGATCGCCAGGCTGGGCAAGACCCCGCTGCCGGTCCACGCCACGCGCTACGTCCAGGACTTCCTGGCCGCGGTGGCGGTCCGCCAGCCGCGGGCCGCGCAGCCGCTGCTGCGTCTGCTCAGCCGCCCGCAGTTGCTGGCCCGAGTGCTGCGGCTGGTCCCGGATCTCGGCACCGCGCGCTCGCTCGGCGCGCTGCTCAGCAACACCGCGTCGCCGACGGTGGTCCGGGCCGGCAACAAGACCAACGTCATCCCCGGCGTCGCCGAGGTCGAGATCGACGGCCGCACGCTGCCGGGCCAGAGCGAGGCCGACTTCCTGCGCGAGCTGCGCGCGGTGCTGGGTCCCGACGTCGAGCTCGAGGTGATCCGCTCGGCGCCAGCGACCGTGACCGAGCCGGTGGCGTCACCGCTCTACGACGTGATCGCCCGCCAGGTCATCGCCCGCGAGCCCGACGCGGTCGTGGTGCCGTACATGATCCCCGGCTTCACCGACGCCAAGTACTTCACCCAGCTCGGCGCCCGCTGGTACGGGTTCTCGCCGGTGAAGATCGAGCAGGACTCCGGCATCAAGTTCGCCGACATGTTCCATGGCCACGACGAACGGATCCCGGTCGCCGGGCTGCACTGGGGCACCGAGGTCCTGTCGGCCGTCGTCCACGAGTTCGCGGCTGCGGGCTAGCTCGCGATATAGGCCAACCCCGATGCGAACGAACGCAGAGCCTTCACGACGTACTACGGCTGGCAGGAACCGGCACCCATGAAGGCGCGTAGAGGCTACGACGGCGGCAACGCTGGCGAGGGTGCGTCTTCTCGGGGAGGTAAGCCGGGAGGGCGCTCACTCACGCAGAGCCTTCCACCGACCGGCCCGCGCACGGCGACAGAGCCATCGCCGACGCCAGATCAATCGGCCGCCGTGCAGCGCAAGACCGCACCGACTCAGCACGACGACGAGCCGCTGGCCGCGGGTGAACCCGCCGCACCCGGATGGCTCTCGTCGCCGAGGGTGAAATGGCTCTCCGGAGGCCCCGTCGCTGGACAGCGTGCCGCTGGCTCCCCGTCGGGCTCGTCCGCCAACCCCGACGCCATGCACACCGCCGCGGCCCGCGGCCTTGACGCACCGTCGAGCCCACTGCCGCAGCTGGCCAAGATCCAGCAGTCCTTCGGCCACCACGACGTCTCCGGAGTTCAAGCCCACGTCGGCGACGCCGCGGCCGAGGCCAGCGCGGCGATGGGCGCCACCGCCTACGCCACCGGCAACGACGTCGCGTTCGCCAAGGCGCCCGACGCAGATGCTCAAGGACTTCGAGGAGGAGATGGGCGATCTCGCCGAGACCGCGCTCTCCACCGCCGAGAAGAAGACGCTGCGCGGCGCCGCTCGCGACCGGCTCGCCAAGGAGAAGAAGTCGGTG
Source organism: Myxococcales bacterium (assembly GCA_947483555.1). GTDB lineage: Bacteria > Myxococcota_A > Polyangia > Haliangiales > Haliangiaceae > UBA2376. Next base: position 87,555 of record CANKMW010000028.1, on the reverse strand, counting down.
GCCGAGGCCTTCGGTGACCAACCCTACGAGGTCCACCATCGCGTCGGGCTCGAGTACGCCCACCGCTTCCCGGACATGGACATCAACGACGTCGACAACCTGGTCGCCCTCGACCCGGCCGTGCACAAGCGGGTCAGCGCCGCGTGGAGCTACTTCCGCAAGACCGGCAAGGACAACACTGCCGAGGCCGTGAAGAAGGTCTCCAAGATCGTCGATGACGAGTTCGGCGGTTGGTTCGACGACGTCGCCGAGGAAGGAATCGAAGAACAGCTCGAGGCCGCGTTCCAGGAGTCGGTGTCACGCATCGACAAGCTGGTGCGCACATGACGGCCAACCCGCTGCCCGGATTCGACGCCTTCGAGGCCGCCTGCAAGCAGCGCGGCTTCACCTGGCGCCCGTTCGCACCGGTCGCCGGTGCGGGCGATCTCGACTGGACGCCGCTGGGCGCGGCCGCCGACGCCGATCTGGCGGCGCTCCAGGCCCGCTGCGACGGTGGCCGATTCTGGGAGATCGATCTCGCCCCGCGCGCGCGTCTCCTCGAGCACAACCCGATGCTCCGGCGCGGCTCCGGCACCTTGCCGATCGCGCACCAGCTCGTCGTGTTCGCATCGTGGCACGGGCTGGCCTGGCACCTGGCCACCGTCCCGGCTCTCGCCGACACCGGCGGACGCCAGCCGGTGGTGTGGCTCGATCTGTACGACGATGGCGCGGTCACGCCGATCGCGAGCAGCGTCGACCGCTGCTTCTCGCTCCTGGCCGAGCACGTCGAGCGCTTCGCTCCGTCCCCGGGCGGCGACAGCGAGCCCGCGTTCGCCGGCAGCGTTGCCGGATCGATCGCCACCGACACCCGCCTGCTGGAGCTGTCCGGCGCCGTGCCGATGATCGACTTGCTCGCCCACGGCACCGGTCCCGAGCCCTGGTTCGCCGAGCTACTCGCCGCTGCTCGCCGCTAGCGATCCCGCTTGGCGCCGCGGCCGCCATCCGCCGCGCCCCCGGCATCCGCGCTCACCCCGCCATCCACGCTCGGCCCGGCATCCGGTGGCGCCGGCCGCGGCGAGGTCGCCTCGTTGGGCGTGTCCAGCGCCGCCGACGTGATCAGGAACGACAGCGCGGCGATGACCGCCGCACCGACGACGATCGGCCACCAGCGCCGGCTGCCAGCGCCGAATCCTGCGACCGGAGGCGTCGAGCTTGCCCGCGCGCCGCCCGCCCCGAACACCTGCGGCGACGTCGGGGTCGCACCGCGGGCACCGGTTGGATCCGGTCGCGGGCTGGCCGTCGGCCCGGCCGCCGAGCCGCCGAAGACGGGTGCGACCGGCGACCGGCCGACCGGCGGCGGCACCACCGACGCATCACCACGACGCTCGCTCGTCGGGGGCGACGACGGTGGCGGCGACGGCGGCGACGACGACGGCGACGACGACGGCGACGACGGGGGCGACGACGACGCCGTCGGTTTGCGACGCTCGCTCTTGGGCTCGGGTGGAATCGGCGGTTCCACGGCCGGCTTGCGCCGGACCGACGCCGGACCGGGTGCCGGCGCCGGTGGGCGCGCGCGCCGATCGGCGGGCTGGTGCTGATCGTCGGAGTCATCGAGGTGCAGTGGCGGCCGCTCGCCGGTCGTGTCCTCGAGGTGCAACGGCGGCGCCGCCTTGGCCGCCGCGGCGCCGCGGGCGGCGCCGTCGGCGGTGGGGTCGTCGTCGAGGAGGTTGCGCGGCACGACGTGCGAGAGCTTGGTCTCCTCCTCCTCGAAGCGATCGAGCAGCTTGCGCGCGTTGAGCAGTCCGGAACCGTCCGGATCGGAGCCGAACCCGTCAGCGGTGCGGATGCGCACGATGGTCGGCTCGCTCGCGGCCTCGAATCCGCCGGTCGATGGCTTGGTGCGGCGGCCGGCCTTGCCGCGCGCCGGGCTGCGCGGATCGGGCGCCCGCGGGTCGGGCGCCGCGACCTGCCCGACCGCCGGCACCAGGCGCGCCAGCGCCGCCGCCGGATCGCCGGTGCTGGTCTCCATCGAGTATCGCAGGCCACGCAGCCGCTTGCCCAGCTCGCCGGCCGACGGCAGCCGCTGGCGCGGATCGCGGGCCAGCGTCTCGGCCAGGATGGCGTCGAGCTCGGCGGGCAACGTCGGATCGTGCTCGCTCGGCAACGCGATCCGATCCTCGCGCACCGCACGCAGCGCGTCGAAGTCAGCCAGCCCCGAAAACAGTCGCCGCCCGGTGGCCAGCTCCCAGACGATGACGCCGACCGCGAAGACGTCGCTGCGCCCATCGACGGCGCCCCCCGCCGCTTGCTCGGGCGAGACGTACCCGTAGCGGCCGCGCAGCCCGGCGCCGGTGCTGGTGCCGTCGTCGGGTCGCTTGGCCAGACCGAAGTCGGTGAGCTTGATCTCGCCCGATCGCGACACCATGACGTTCGAGGGCGTGACGTCGCGGTGGACCAGACGCATCGGCCGGCCGTCGGGCGCCGGCGCCGCCTGGGCGTGATCGAGCGCCTCACAGATCTCGGCGCCGACGTGCAGCGCCAGATCGACCGGCATGCGCACGCGCCGGGCCTCGATGCTGCGTTGCAGGGCGCCGAGGTCGACGCCCTCGACGAACTCCATGACCAGGAAGTTCTGCCCGTCGTCGCCGACGCCGACGTCGAAGATCTGGACGATGTTGCGATGCCGCAGCGCCGACAGCACCTTGGCCTCGGCGATCAACAGCTCGACGAAGCGGCGGTCCTGGCTGAGATGCGGCAGGATGCGCTTGATCGCCACCGGCTTTTCGAAACCGCCGGCCGCCACGGCCTTGCCGCGGAACATCTCCGCGACGCGGCCAGCGCCGATCCGCTCGAGCAGCTCGTAGCGGGTCACGGCCGCAAGGTACCATGAGCCGTGGCTGCACGACCCGACGCGCCCGACGAGATCGAGCCCCGTGTCGAGGCGTTGCTCGACACCGCGATCGCGCAGGGTGTGTGCTCGGCCGCCGCGGCTGCTGCCGGCGATCTGGTCGGCGAGCGGTCGTGGTGGCGGGGCCGGACGCGCACGGTTCCCGATGCCGGTCCGACGATCGGCCGCGACACGCCGTTCGATCTGGCGTCGTTGACCAAGCCGATGGCGACCGCCGCGATCGCGATGACCCTGGTGAGCGAGCGTCGGCTCGCCCTCGATGATCGAGCGTCCCGCTGGCTACCGGTCGATGGCGCCATCACCGTCGCCCACCTGCTCGGCCACGCCGCGGGTTTTCCGGCCCACGTCGAGCTGTTCGCGCGCATCTGGGCCGGCGACCTGGGCGGTGCGTCCGAGCCCCGCGCCGCGCTGCAGACGATGGCGATGCGCACCCCGCTCGAGCGCGCTGCGGGTGAGGTCGCGACCTACAGCGACCTCGGGTTCATCACGCTCGGTGCGCTGCTCGAGCGTGCCGGCGGCGCGCCGCTGAGCGAGCTGCTGGCCCTGGTCACCGAGCCGCTGGCGCTGGCGGCGACCGGATACGTCGATCTGCTCGGCGCGCGCCGCTTGTTCGCGACGCCGCCGGCGGCCACCGAGATCGACGGCCGCCGCGGGCTGGTCAGCGGCGAGGTCCACGACGAGAACTGCCACGCCGGCGGCGGCGTCGCCGGCCACGCCGGGCTGTTCGCGCCGCTGCCCGACGTCGCCAGCTTTGCGCGCGCGATGGCCCGCGCGCCGCGCCATCGCGTCGGCCGCCTCGATCCGGCGGTGGTCGAGACCTGCTTCACCACCGCCGCTGCGCCGGAGACGTCGTGGCGCCTGGGCTGGGACACGCCGTCTGCCGTGCCCGGGGTCTCGCACGCCGGTGACGCCTGGCCGCGAGCCTTCGCGGTCGGACACCTCGGCTTCACCGGCACCTCGATGTGGATCGACTGGGCGCGCGGCCGCTGGGCGGTCCTGTTGACCAATCGGGTCCATCCATCGCGCAGCCGTCCCGAGGCGGCGGCGATCAAGGACCTGCGGCGCGGCTTCGGCGACCTGGCCTGGTCGCTGCTCGAACGCGGCGTCTGACGCCGATCCCGACCCGCGCCCGAGCCGGGTCTTGCACTACGCCTGCGGAACGGAGTCGCCGGCGCGGAAGCTGCGCAGCGCCGCCGGGTCGATCTCGTACTTGGCCCCACAGGCGTCGCAGCGGACCTCGAGGGGGTCGCCGTCGAGCATCCGCTCGACCTCGACCGGCGGCAACGTGAGGATGCTGGTCATCACCCGGATCTCGCTGCAGGTGCAGCCGAAGCGCAACGGCGACGACGCCAGCTCGGCGTGCTCGAAGCCCGCGAAGACCGTGGCCGCCAGCTCGGCGGCCGTGCGGCCGCGGCCCTCGAGCAACGACGTCATCGGCTCGAGGTTGCCGAGATGGTCGGTCATGGCCGCGATCACCTCGCGGGTGGCCTCGGGCAGCAACTGCACGACGTAGCCGCCGACGGCGCGCACCCCACCCGGACCGGGCAGCGCCGCCACCGCGATCATCGATACGATCTGCTCCGATTGCTTCATGTACTGCATGAGCGCCGTGGCCATGTCGTCGCCGTCGGCGACCGCGACCAGGCCCTGGTGCAGCGCGCCGTTGGGCAGCGTGTAGTTGACCTGCAAGATGTGGTCGCCGTCGGTGGCGACCGGGGCGCTGTCACCCGGGTTGACCAGCCCGCGGTTGAGTCCCTCGGGCAAGGCGTCCGCGACCAGCGAGCGGCCGCGCCGGTCGCGCCACACCATCTGCACCCGCCGCGCCGGCTGCGTGGTCTCCCGCACCAGGATCGCCGCGGTCAGCAACTCGGCCAGCCGCAGCCCGAGGCCATCACCGGTCACCTGCGCGGCCAGCGCGCCGCGGGCGGTCTCGGTCGTCACGGCCGCGATCAGGCGGAAGGCGCCGTCCATCGTCATGAGCCGGACGACGCGATCGGTGGAGGTCATGGGCGGACCTTGCGATGGATCGGTGACCGAGGCAAGGTGCGCCCGGGCGCCGCTTGCCGAGGAGCCGCCGCTCGCGCCGCCGCCGGCCTGACCACGCCGATCGTCAACGGATCCGGTAGCGCGCGTAGCCGGCGGTGAGACCCGCGGCGAGCGCGTCGGCGATGCGGTGCGAACCCCCGGTGGTCGGATGCGCGAAGTCGTTGGTCAGCCAGCCGGCCTTGCGCCACAGCTTCGATGACCCGGGGCCACCCATCCACGCCTGCGCGTCCCAGAACGCGCAGCCCGAGGCCGCGGCGGCCGCGCGCTGAGCGGCGACCATCGGCGCGATCGATCGGCGCGGCGGCAACCCGGCCAGCTCGTAGTCGACCTGATCGAACGGTGACACGACCAGGCACGACGCCCGCGGGTTGGCCGCCCGCACCGGCGCCAGCAGGCGCTCCACCACGCGGGCGTGTTCGTCGAGCGCCTTGCCGGCCAGCCAGCCGGCCTCGTTGGTGCCGATCATGACCACGAACAGATCGGGCGCGCGGTGCGCGAGCTGGCCCTTCCAGTGGTCGGCGCGGTTCTGGCCCCACGACTTGGCGGTGGCGTTGACCACGCCGAGGTTGTCGACGACCAGCCCGCGATCGGCCTCGAGCACGACCCCGAACAAGCGGACCCGACCGCTGGCCTTGAGGTCGAGCCTGGCGACGGCGCCGGTGATCGGCACCACCGCATAGGCCGCCTTCTTGGCCGCGGCCGCGGTCGCGATCGTCGCCGCCGCCGCGCCGCCATCGACCACGACCTCGACGTCGCCACCGCCCGGCTGGGCCAGGTAGTAGACCTCGGCGTGGGTCACGACGTGACTCACGGGCGTGAAGCGCGCCGAGCCGCCGCTGCGGGTCTCGACGCTACCACCACCGTAGCCGAGCAGGCGGTCGGCCGGAAACGGCGTCGACACGCCGTGCACCTGCCACGACGAGCTGGCCGCTCGACGCACCGCTCGATGGCGGCAGTAGGGGTGCGGCGGGACGACGTGGACGAAGCCCGGGCCGCCGTCGCCGAAGCGGCCGCCGAGCACGGTGCGCAGCCGGTTCGCGATCAGGTCGTCGGCGGTGAGCGAGTCGCCGAGGTAGGCGACCCGGGTCGGATGGGCGGCGGTGCCGGCCTCGGTGGCGGCGAGCGCGGCGTAGAACCCGTCGAGGGCGTGACCACAGCTGGCGCCGGCGCCGGTGACGCACGGATCGTCGAGCTGAGCGGCGGCCGGCGGCGGGGCGCCGGGATGGCCATGGATCGACTTCTCGGCGTGCGCCGACCCCGCCATTGCCAGCGCCAGCGCACCCATCACCACCGAGCTGCGGCTCACTGCCAGCGATGGTACCGCGACGCCGCGGCGGTCACCACCCCGAGGCGTCAGGTCCAGCGGCCGCGCAGCCGACACACCGCCGCGCCCTGGTGCCGGCACGCCGCGATCGAACCCCTCACGTCCTCGCCGCCCGACAGCTCGATCGACTTCTCGGCCCAGCCCAGCACCGACTGGCAGTGGGCGCAGTGCGGGGTCGGGAAGTTCTCGATCGACAGCTCGATCTCGTTGCCAGCCAGCTCGCGCAGCGTCAGGCGACCATCGTCGTAGTGCAGGTGCCACAGCCGCGCCGCCCGCGCCATCACCCAGCGGATGGTTCCGACCTTGTAGAACAGGCGGTAGATGGTCGTCAGGTTGGCCTCGGCACCCCAGCGGCCCAGCTCCCTGATCAGCGCACCGTCACCGGCGCCGAACAGGCGATCGATCTCCGTGTTGAGCTCGATGAAGTCCTCGAACGGGTACCAGCCCGCGACCTTGACTCCATCGCGCACCGTGCGCGCCAGCTCGGGTGACACCGCTTCACACAGCCGTTCAGTCCCGTTCGGACCGTGGTTGAGTTGCACCCAGTTCAAGCGGGATGCCAGCGCGCTTCCCTTCACGTTCGCCACGCCCCTACTATACGCGCCGCTTCATCGTAGCGCCCTCGACCTGACACAAAGGACGTCCCGTGACCGTGGATCCACTCGCCCGCCTCGAAGAGCTCGAGCGTCAGGCCGTCCTCGGCGGCGGCCAGGCTCGCATCGACAAGCAACACGAAGCCGGCAAGCTCACGGCCCGCGAGCGCATCGCCGCGCTGCTCGACGACGCCAGCTTCGTCGAGATGGATCGCTTCGTCACCCACCGCTGCGCCGACTTCGGCATGCAGGAGCAGAAGGTGCTCGGCGACGGCGTGGTCACCGGCTACGGCACCATCGACGGCCGCACCGTGTGTGTGTTCGCGCAGGACTTCACCGTGTTCGGGGGCTCGCTGTCGGGCGCGTACGCGTCGAAGATCTGCAAGGTCATGGACCTGGCCATGAAGATCGGCTGCCCGGTCATCGGCCTCAACGACTCGGGCGGGGCGCGGATCCAGGAGGGCGTCGAGTCGCTCGCCGGCTACGCCGACATCTTCACGCGCAACGTGCTGTCGTCGGGCGTCGTGCCCCAGATCAGCGCCATCCTCGGCCCGTGCGCCGGCGGCGCGGTGTACTCGCCGGCCATCACCGACTTCATCCTCATGGTCGAGGGCACCTCGTACATGTTCATCACCGGCCCCGAGGTCATCAAGACGGTGACCCACGAGGAGGTGACCAAGGAGGCGCTCGGCGGCGCGCGCAGCCACGCGTCGCGCTCCGGGGTGTCGCACTTCGCGGAGCGTGACGAGCTGGCGTGCCTGCAGCGCATCCGCGAGCTGGTCGGGTTCATGCCGGCCAACAACACCGAAGATCCACCGCCGCGGCCGACCGCGGATCCGATCGACCGCGCCGACGCCGCCCTCGACGCCTTGGTCCCGCTCGACGCCAACAAGCCCTACGACATGAAGCAGCTGCTGGTCGGCGTCGTCGACGACGGCCACTTCGTCGAGGTCCACAAGGACTACGCCAAGAACATCATCTGCGGCTTCGCGCGGCTCGGCGGCCGCCCGGTTGGCCTGGTCGCCAACCAGCCCAAGCACCTCGCCGGCTGTCTCGACATCGATGCCTCGGTCAAGGCGGCGCGCTTCGTGCGCTTCTGCGATTGCTTCAACATCCCGCTGGTCACGTTCGTCGACGTGCCTGGCTTCCTGCCCGGCACTACCCAGGAGTACGGCGGCATCATCAAGCACGGCGCCAAGCTGCTCTACGCCTTCACCGAGGCCACGGTGCCCAAGCTCACCGTCATCACCCGCAAGGCCTACGGCGGCGCCTACGACGTCATGGCGTCCAAGCACATCCGCGCCGACGTGAACTTCTCGTACCCGGCGGCGGAGATCGCCGTCATGGGCCCCGAGGGCGCGGTCAACATCATCTACAAGGGTCAACTCGACAAGATCGCCGACGAGCAAGCCCGGGCCGAGGCGCGCGCGACCTTCATCCAGGAGTACCGCGACAACTTCGCCAATCCGTACAAGGCGGCCTCGCTGGGCTACATCGACGAGATCATCCGCCCCCGGGAGACCCGCACCGCGCTGATCCGCTCGCTGAAGCTGCTCGCCAACAAGCGGCAGACCAACCCGCCGCGCAAGCACGGCAACATCCCGCTGTGAGCCGCCGACCTGCTCGCAGGCGTCGTCTGGGAGTCACTGGCGCTTGGGTCTTGTCGGTTTGGGTGCTCCTCCTGTGAAGGAGGAATTGCCTGACTCCGCACGAAGACGATAGCTCGTCGCGGGCCCTTTGCCGCGGCGCTCGATGACCCCCAGCTCCTCCATCTCGGTCAGGTCCCGACGTCCCTGACGCTCACTCACCCTCGCGGATCCGGCGTAGTCGCGGACCTTGAATTCCTCGTCTGGGCGCTGGCGGCGAAGAAACTGTTCCTGCCGTCCGGCGAGGGCCGCCACGGTCGGAGCGGGGAACATGCGCAGCGCGACGGTGCCCTTGCCGGCCGTCCACGATGGAGTCCTCGCGCCCACTCTCCTGGCTTCCGCGATCACTTTTTGTGTCCCAGTTCCGAGTTGCTCCATCCACCCACGCAGGAAGAAGACGCGAGCGATGTCGGGGTTCACCGGCTGCGACGTATGTTCTGTACGCAGATCATCGATCGTCCATCCTCCAGGAAGCGCGCCGGGGTTCTGGATCAGCAACGAGTCGGGGTGGATCTCGACCCGAACATCGCCCAGCGCCGCATAGTCGCGATGCACGATCGCGTTCACCAGGCCCTCTCGGAGTGTGAAGAGTGGATACGCTGGACGATCTTCACGCTCGGGCTTGCCCCTCGAGACGCGACTCATGAAGCCGGTGCGCTGCTGGATGATCGCGATGCCTTCGCGAAGCATGTCGACAGCTGGTCCTTCGAGAACGATGTCGGAGATGATCGGATCGTGGCCGGTCTTGGCATACGACGTGATTCGCAAGGTGAGGTTCGGCGACCAAGCCCGCGGCTTGCGCGCGAACAGGACAAGGCACGCATTCGTGAGCTGACCGGCGTGGAGCAAGCTGAAGTATCTGAGCAGGTCTTCGTCGCTGACCGGAACCGATCCGCCAAACCGGCCGGTCTTCTCGATCTCGACGCGCGCGCGCGCCAGTTCGTTCGGGTCGCAGTCCGAGATCGTGAACCCCGGCGTGGGCTCGCGTTCCCAACGCTCGAGTCGTGTTGCCTTTCGTTCGACCAGCTCGGCGCTCTTGGAGTCCGTCGCTCGCAGCGTTTGACTCGCGATGCGAATCCAGATTTCGCGGCTCACCGAGTACGGTTTGTCGGAGCCCGGCGGGACATCGACGACGACGACGGCGGTGCCGTGGTCGTCGACAGGCTCCGCCGACACCGAGACCAGGGGGCGCGGTCGCAGGTGCTGGACGATGTAGTCGTTCAAGTCCTGCGCTCTGCGGTTCGCGTCAGGCACGCCGACCACCTTCCGGGTATCGGTCACACCCCAGAGGAGCACGCCGCCGCGCTGGTTGAGCAGGCCGCAGACGTTCCTCGCGAGCGCCTCGAGTGACGCACGTGGTCCCGTGAATTCAGCGGTCTCGGATTCCCCCCCCGCCACGAGCCGGTCGATGTCGAGACTCAACTCGCACCTCGTACTTTCTTCCTGATCGCGCGCGTATCAGACAGCTTGTGAAGGTGCTTCTCGACCAGCTCGCGATGGCGGCGAAACTGCGCCGTGACGAAGAGCCGAGCATCGTCATCCGGGCCGAACGGCTGAACCCAGTTGCCGCGGCGGTCGGCAACGTTCTTCACGTCATGCCGCATCGCTGCTTCGAACAGTTCGAGGACGCGCAAGTCCTGGAGGACCGGGGTCGCCTTGAACGGGATGCCAGGTTTGAGAACGAACCGTGGCTTCTGGCTCTCGTCGCGCATGGGTTCAAGTAGCTGTCGAGCTATGGCGACATGCTCATGAACGAGGAACCATCGAGGCTTGTTGAGTTCGATCGCCCGAAGCCCTTCGAGGTGGGTGATCGACAGTGCCTCCGGGGTCTCTTTACCCGAACCATACCGCGGCAGGATCAGCCCCAGGAACAGGTCGGTGCGCTCCACTGCCTCGAGGCAGTTCCTCATCGCGGACTCGCTGGCGTCGATGGGAATCGTACCCTTGTGAGACATCGCGACGCGGTAGCCGAAGCCGTCGAGCAACGCGAAGATCGTCTCGAGGAGGTCTTCGTAGCCGTGGACACTCGAGGAGACGAGGATCGAGAGCCTGTCCTCGGCGTCTGGGGTAGCGGAGGACAGATCGACCTCCCTGGCGCGCGGTCTTCTGGATCTTCTGGTCGGTGCGCGACGAACCATGGATCCGGCGACTCTACTGCACAGCCAGGGTTGCCGGCCAGATCCGGTCACATCCGGCCACATCCGGCCATCACATTTTTTGGTCTTGTTGCGTCCGGACGCTTATCTATTCATTTGATATTTATTAATAATTCACGAACCGGCCAAATCCGGACATGTCCGGACGCGGCCAAATTCTCGTTGATGTAATGGCGTCGAGACGCCCGGCCCGGGTGCAGGATCTGACGTACGCTCTCGGTCGGTGCTCCGATCGCTCCTCCTCGCCGCGCTGGTGGTCGTCGCGGCATGCACGCCGCCATCGGCCCGTTCGGCGCAACCGCTGGCGCCCGCGGCGTACGCCCATTACCTGCGCGGCCGGGCGGCGTTCTTCGAGGCCGACTACGTCCGCGCCCTCGCCGAGCTCGACGACGCGGCGGCCGCCGCGCCGGACGAACCCGGCGTCGCCGTGGCGCGCGCCGAGGCCATGTACCGGCTGGGGCGACGGGTGGATGCCGGCGCCGCGATCGAGCACGCCACCGCACGCTGGCCGCGGGCGTCCGAGGTCTGGCTCGCCGCCGGCGACATCCACCGCGGCACCGGCGAGCTGCGGCGCGCCGCTGCCGCGTACCGCCGCGCGCTCGAGCTCGACCGGACGCTGGCCGCCGCCTACCTCGGCCTGGCCGCCACCGAGACCCAGGCCAAGCGCCCCGATGGCGCCGAGCGGGTCTATCGCGACCTGGTCGCCGCGCTCCCCGAGACCGTCGACGGCCACGAGCAGCTCGCCTTGATCTTGCTGGCTCGCCACGACGACCACGGCGCCGCCATCCACCTGCGCCGCGTGATCGAGCTCGACGGCGACCGCCTCGACGCCCACCGTGCGCTCGCCGGCGTCGAGGTTCGCGGCGGCCGCCTGGGCGACGCGATCGAGCTCATGCGGCTGGCGTTCGATCGCAGTGGTGGCGATCTGGCGGTCGGCGCCGACCTGGTGTGGTTGCTGCTCGAGGCCGGCGACCGTCGCGGCGCGCTCGACATCCTCGACCTCTACGACGCCTCGGTGGCCGCCGAGATCCAGGCCGACGCCGCCGCGATGTACATGGCGATGGGTGAGCTCGAGCGCGCCCTCGAAACCGCCACCGAGGCCAGCGCCCGCGGACGGGACACGACGCTGCTGCGCGCCCGGGTGCTGGTCGCGCTGCGCCGGACCCGCGACGCGCTGGCCGTCGTCGACGCGGTCGAGGAGCGCCGCCCGACGTGGCCGGCGGCCCAGGCGATCGCGGTCGAGGCCTTGCTGGTCGCCGGCCGGGTCGCCGACGCCCGCGCTCGCGCCGAGGCCGCGCTGCGCCGCGCACCGGCGCAGGTGGCGCTGGTCGCCGCCGCCGCCGAGGCCGCGCGCCGGGACGGCGATCTGGCCGCCGGCCGGGCCGGGTTCCGCCACGCCGCCGCCGCCCAGCCGCACGACGCCGAGCTGGCGCTGGCCTGGGCGGGCTTCGAGACTCGCGCCGGCGACCGCGCCCACGCCCTGGCGCTGGCCGAGGAGGTGCTCGCCGCCACGCCCGATGCGCCCGCGGTCCTCAACCAGGTCGGCTTCGTGCTCGTCGAGCTCGGGCGCGACCTGCCGCGCGCGCGCCGGCTGCTCGCCCGCGCGCGTGGGCTGGCCCCCGGAGATCCGTCGGTGCTCGACAGCTGGGGCTGGTTGCTGCGGGCCGCGGGCGACCTCGCTGGTGCCGATCGCGCCCTGACCCGCGCGGCGTGGATCGCACCGCACGAGCCGGACATCCTGGTCCATGCCGCGGTCGTCGCCGAGGCCCGCGGCGGCCGCACCCGCGCGCGGCGCCTGTACGCGATGGCGCTGCACCGTGCCGCGCCGCCCGAGGTCCGCGCTGCCGCCGCTGCCGCGCTGAAGGCGCTCGGCGGCTCGCCGCGCCTGGCCCCGTGTTACGCTCGCGCCATGAAGGCGCCCGCGCTGTTCCGCGTTCTGCTCGGCTCGCTGCTCGCGGTCGCTGCCTGCGCCGACACCCCGAGCAAGGGCCAGTGCGAGCTGCTGCTCGCTCACCTCATCGACCTCGAAGCCAGCGCCAGCGGCGTCAAGGGCAGCAAGGACGAGGTCGAGAAGCAGAAGCAGGCGATCCGCGACTACGCGGTCGGCCAGAAGTTCGTCGAGTCATGCACGCGCGACACGCCGAAGAAGGTGGTCGCATGCGGGCTGACCGCCAAGACCAGCGACGAGCTGGCGGCCTGCGACGGCGCGACCGTGACCAAGTAGTCCATCGCCACAGCGGGGCCCCAACCGGTTTGCCCTGAGCGAGGCCGAAGGCCGAGTCGAAGGGCGCGTCAGTTGCGCCGCACCGCCGGTGGGCTGATCGCGGCGCCGAAGTTCACCGTCACCGCCGGCGCGCCCAGCACGATCCGTCCAACCGCGCCACCGCCGCCACCGCCACTGAGCGTGCCATTGCCGCCCGCGACCGGCAGCGTTCCGAGCGCCCCGCCGGCGCCACCCGCACCCCCGCCACCGGAGACCGCACCGCCGCCGGTCGCCGCCATGATCCCGGGCGCGCCGTCATCGCCATCGCTACCAGCGCCGAACGCGCCGCCCGCCGCGCCGCCGCCGCCGTTGGCGGCCAGGCTGGCCGCGGCCAGGATCGAGATCGATCCGGTGGACTCGAGGTAGATCGCGCCGCCCGCGCCGCCACCACCGCCGCCCGCCGCGCACGCCCCGTTGCGACGTCCACCACCGCCGCTGACGTCGATCGTGCCACCCACGGTCAGCGACTGCGACGCGTAGAGCTGGATGGCACCGCCACCGCCACCGCCCGCCGCTCGGTTGCAGCCGGTCGCCGCGCCGCGGCCGCCGCGCGCCGCCCCGGTGAGCGTCGTGAGGTCGGCATCGCCGCCGGGGGCGCCAACCGCACCGCCCATCGCCAGGTCGGCCGCTCCGCCCATCCCGCCGGCAGTGCCGTGACCGCCGCCGCCGCCACCACCGTCGTCGTTGTTGCTCGCGCTGGCGCCGTCGCCACCGACGCTGGTCCCGGCGACGATCGCACCCGGACCGTCAACGGCAGCGCTGGCCGAGGCGTCGATCACGCCCGCGACGTCGATGGTACGGGCGACGATGATGAGCGGCAGCCCGCCGGTCACGTCGAGGAACGCCCCGGTGCTGACCGCCAGGGTATCGAGGCGCGCCAGCGCGACGTTGTTGCCCTGCTCGGTGGTGATCATCGTCAGCCACGGCTGGCTCGCACCCTGGTAGCGCAGCACCGAGGTATCGAGGGTCGCGTCGAGGGCGATCACGAGATCGACCGTGCCCAGCATCTCGTCGGCCAGCGGCACGTGGGCGATCAGGCCCGACGTCGCATCGGTCCCGCCGCCATCGACGAGGAATCCGGCATCGATGTCGCTCGCACCGTCCTCGCCGGCATCGGGCACCGCGACGCCACCGACGCAGGTGCCCGACTGCCCACCGGCGCCATCGCCGTAGCGGCGGCCGCTGGCGCACACCGGATCGGCGAAGCTGCAATGACCGTCGGGTTCGCAGGTCCCGCTGACGCCACACTGATCGGCGGTCGCGCACTGGTGCGAGGTCTCGCGCAGACAGGCGGGACCGGCCGACCCGAACAGCACAGCGACGATCGCGACCCGCACTCCCCGCAGCGTAGCCCCATGCCGGGACGCGCTCAATCTTGATGGCCGGCGACCACGGCGGCCGCGGCGCGTCCGACCGCCGCGCTCGCCGTCACGCCGTGGCCGCCAAGCCCGACCACGCGTACCAGCCAGGGGCGAGCGGCGTCGCGAGCCACCACCGGCGGGCCACCGGCAAACGTACGCTGACATGCCCACACCCGTGCCAGCGGCGCGATCGCCAGCGCCGCCGGCACGCGCGCCCGCGCCTCGGCCTCGGCGCCCAGGCGAGCGTCGACGACACCCGCCGCGACGTCGTCGCTGTCGCACGCCGAGGTCCACACCTCGGCGCCGGCCGGTCGCGCGTACCACTCGTCGCCATCGACGTTCCACACGATCGGCGCCGACGGTGCGCGAGCGCGGAGCGCCACCACGTGGCGGCGCCGCGACGTCAGGTCGAGCGCCGGCGCCCCACCGCGGGCGGCGACCTCGTCGGCCCAGGCGCCGGCGGCGATCACGACCTGCTGCACGTGCAGCGCGCCGCGGGCCGTGCTCACCGCGACGCCGCCCTTGCCGACGGTGAAGCCGAACACCTCGGCGCCGGTGACGATCCGCACCGCGGCAGCCCGCGCCGCCGTGACGTAGCCCTCGACCAGCACCGCGAGGTCGATCACGCCGTCGTCGGGAAAGAACAGGCCGCCGCGGTCGACGTCGAGCCCCGGCCAGCGCGCGCCGACCTCGGCTGCCGTGATGGGCGCGTGGGCGATGGCGAAGCGCCGCGCCCGCGCCGCCAGCTCGGCGGCCAGGTCGGCGCCGGCGAGCAGCACCGCGCCGCGGTCATCGACCAGCGGCGCCCGCGCGAAACCAGGCGGCGGCTGGCGCAGGAACTTGGCCCCGGCGGCGGTCAGCGCCGTCCAGGCATCGTCCTCGGCCAGCGCGCGGCACATGGCGGCGTTGCGGCCGCTGGCCTGCGCCGCCAGGTCGTCGTCGCGCTCGAGCACCACCACGTCACCGAACCCGCGCTCGCCGAGCGCCCACGCGGTCGCCAGCCCGGCCAGGCCACCGCCGATGATGGCGACGCTGGCGCACGCGGGAAACGGCCCTTCGACTCGTCCCGTCGCCGGGAACTCGCTCGGGACAGGCTCCACGACAGCCTTCTACCGCGGGCGATCCGGGCCAGCAACGTCCCCCCGCACATCCGCGGCCAGGATCGTCGCCGCCGATGATGTAGAATCACCGGATCGTGCCTCGCGCATCGCACCTCGGGAGTGTGCTCGCGGTCCTCCTCGCCGGGGGCTGCGGCCGCGAGCTCGACGACGACATCTGTCCCCCGATCGGCGTCGGTGACCTGGTCGTCAGCGAGGTCCGCGGCGAGCAGTCGGACGACAACAGCAACCTCGACCAGGGCCAGTGGGTCGAGCTGTACAACGCCAGCGGCGGCTCGGTCGACCTGCACGGACTGCAGTTGCTGTTCCGCAAGGTCGACGGCTCCGACGAGGGCCGCGTGATCGTGCGTCGCTCGCTCGTGGTCGCCGCCGGCGAACGCGTGATCCTGTCGTGGTTCGGCGACGACGGCCTGCCCTCGCACGTCGACTACGGCTGGTTCCCGGACTTCCTCAACTCGAGCGGCAACGCCCAGTCGCTGTTCGACAACGGCGTCATCGACGTGCTGGCCTGCGAGCTGCGCATCGACCGCGTCCGCCCCGAGGCCCTGCCGTCGGCGGGGACCTGGTCCCTGGGCGTCGAGCCGCCCGACGAGACCGCCAACGACGATGCGGCGGCGTGGTGCACCGATGCGACCGACGACGTCGACCCCGCCACCATCGGCCTGCCCGGCACACCGGGCGCGAGTAACCGCCCATGTCCATGACCCTGCGCCCGATCGACTCAGTTCGCTGCACTCGGCTCGGGTCTCGCGTCCTCGTCGCGCTGGCCGCGATCGCGCTCGCCGCCGCCTGCGGTCCGCCCAAGGGCAACCGCTACCAGCGCAAGCAGGTCCAGGAGTCGCTCAAGAAGCTGGAGGCGCCGGGCGTCGTCATCGGCGAGTTCCACCTCACCAAGGTCACCGACGGCGACACCATCCGCGTCGACGGCCTCGAGAGCTCGCTGCGCCTGGTCGGCCTCGACGCCGAGGAGACCTTCAAGAACGAACACGATCGCCGCGCCGCCGAGACCGACTTCAGCGCCTACCTCGCCACCAAGCGCGGCGAGAGCAAGCACCCGGTCAAGGCCGCCAGCCCGCTCGGCGAGGCCGCCAAGGAGTACGCCAAGCAGTTCTTCACCGGCCACTCGCTGGTCCGCCTCGAGCGCGACGACGCCCGCGAGATCCGCGACCGCTACGACCGCTACCTGGCCTACGTCTTCATCCAGAAGGACGGCACCTGGGTGAACTACAACGTCGAGTGCGTGCGCGCCGGCATGAGCCCGTACTTCACGAAGTATGGCTACTCGCGGCGCTTCCACGACGACCTGGTCGCCGCCGAGGCCGAGGCCAAGGCCGCCAGGCGCGGCATCTGGGATCCAGCCCTGCCGCACTACCCCGACTACGACGAGCGCAAGGTGTGGTGGGACGCCCGCGGCGACTTCATCGCTCGCTACCAGCCCCAGATCGACGCCGACCCCAGCTTCATCGTGCTCACCCACTGGGACGCCCTCCGCCGCCTCGAGGAGCGGGTCGGCCAGGAGGTCTCGCTGCTCGCCACCGTCGGTGACATCCGGCTCGGCGACCGCGGCCCGACCCGGGTCGCCCTGTCGCGCAAGATGTTCGGCGACTTCCCGCTCATCTTCTTCGACAAGGACGTGTTCGCGTCGAGCGGCCTGTCGACCTGGCGGGGCGAGTTCGTGGTCGTGAAGGGTGTGGTCACCGTCTACCAGAACAAGCACACCAAGCGGAAACAGCTCCAGATCCAGATCGACCGCGCCGGGCAGATCATCCTTTCGCCGATCCCGGGCCTGGTGCAGCCCGGCGACGTGACGAACCCGACCGACACGGCCGCCGGACTCTGAGAGGATCCCGCCATGCGTTCACTTGCCGACCTCGCTGGTGCCTTCGGGCTGTCTCTCGCTGCCACCCTTGGCCTGGTCGCCTGCGGTCCCGGTGACGACGCCGACACCTGCAGCGGCCTGCTCGCCGGCGACCTGGTGGTCACCGAGGTGCTCGCCGACTTCGACGCCCCGACCGGCTCCAGCGGCGCCGACGAGGGCAAGGAGTGGTTCGAGATCCACAACGCGTCGAGCGGGCCGATCGAGCTCGCCGGCGTCGTGCTCGAGCACGGCCGGCCCACCGAGGTCGATCCCAAGCGTCACGCCATGCGCGCGGTCACGATCCCGGCCGGCGGCTACCTGGTGCTCGGCAACGTGCTGCCCGACCTGGCGCCGGCCCACATCGACTACGGCTACGCCAACGACCTCGGCGATCTGTTCAACACCGACGGTGGTCGCCTGGCGCTGCGCTGCGGCGACACCATCGTCGACGAGGCCGCCTACGGTGGCGCCACGCCCGGCCTGGCCTTCGCGCTCGACGGCGGCTCGCCGCCCGACTACATGGCCAACGACGACCTCGCCAACTGGTGCGAGGCCGAGGAGGTCGCCAGCTACGAGTACGAGCCCGCCAACTTCGGCACCCCCGGCGCGCCCAACCAGGACTGCATGGTGGTGACGCCGGGCACGTGCGACGACGGCGGCACGCCGCGGCCGACCGTGCCGCCGCAGATCGGCGACCTGACCATCACCGAGGTGATGCCCAGCCCGTCCGCGGTCAGCGATCCGCTCGGCGAGTGGTTCGAGGTGCTGGTCAATCGCGACGTCGACATCAACGACCTGGCCCTCGATCGGGTCGATGACAGCACCGCGCCCCGGGTGCTGGCGTCGGCGACCTGCGTGCGCGCCACCGCTGGCACGTACCTGGTGTTCGCCAAGAACGCCGACATGCTCACCAACGGCGGCGTCACCGGCGTCGACGGCCTGTTCACCTTCAGCCTGGTGCCGGGCACCGTCGCGGTCCCCGCCGACGTCCGCATCCTGATGGGCACCACCGAGCTCGACGCCATGACCTGGACCAGCGCCCGCAACAGCCGCGCCATCCAGCTCGACATGGGCCTCACCGCGCCGGCCGACAACGATCTGTCCACCAACCTGTGCGACGCCGCCGTCACCTACGGCGCCGGCGACTTCGGCACCCCCGGCCTCGCCAACCCCGACTGCGGCGTCGTCACCACCGGCATGTGCATGGACACCGGCCTCGGCGCGCTGCGGCCGATCGTCAAGCCGACCGCGGGCCAGCTGGTCATCAACGAGTGGATGCCGGATCCGACTCACGTCGGCGACAGCGCTGGTGAGTGGTTCGAGCTGCGCGCGACGGCGGACGTCGATCTGAACGGCCTGCAGGCCGGCCTGACCACGCTGGGCACCACGCCGCTCATCCCCGCCGCCGGCGATTGCGTCCGGCTCGCCTCGGGTAGCTACGCCTTGTTCGCCCATGTCCGCACCGATCCACTCGCAGTGCCGCCGACCGACAACGGACTGCCCTCGGGCGTACTGGATCCGGTCGTCGTTGGACTGTTCGGCTTCGGTCTCACCAACGGAACCTCGAGCTTCCAGATCGGCATCGACGGCGCCAACCTCGCAACGGCGACGTGGGCAACGACCTCGGTGGCCGGCTCGTCGTGGATGCTCGACACCGACGGCACGCAGTGCACCGCCAACCTGACGACGCCTGCTGCGGTCCCCGCTTACAACCACGGCACGGTGGCCGGGACCGACCGCGGCACCCCCGGCAAGGTCAACAGCCCGCCCGAGTGCCCCTGATCGGGGAAGGTCGGCCAGGCGCGTTGCGTATAAGGTCTTCGAGCCCCGCCCATGACCTACGATCGTGACTCTCGCTCGGGCGGGGAAAGCGGCGGCGACCAGCCCGCGAGTGGCGCGGCCGGAAAGCGCACGCGCAGCGAGAGCCTGCCGGCGCAGCGCGGGTCCACCGACGCGTCCGCATCCGCGCCCTGGATGCCGATGTCATCGGAGCCGGCGCCGGACGGTGAAGATCCGTTTGCCGTCCATCTGATCGACACGCCGGTGCAACGTCACGGCGGCGCTGATCGACCGACCGGAGAGATCCACGCCGCGGCGGCGCGCGGCATCGCCGGCCCGGCCGGGTCGCTTCCCTTCCTCGATCAGATCCAGGCTTCGTTCGGCGCCGGTCACGACGTCTCCGGCGTCCAGGCCCACGTGGGCGGCGCCGCCACCGAGGCCGCCGGCGCGATGGGTGCCTCGGCGTTTGCCACCGGCCACCACGTCGCCGCAGGCCAGACGCGCGCTCGATCGGCTCACCAAGCCCGACGCCGAGCTGCACCCCGATGCGCTCGCCAGGCTCGACGGGGTCCGGACCAAGGCCGACGAGCACGACGCAGCGGCCCAGGCCGACGCCGAGTACCGGGCGCCGCTCCACGAGACTCCCGACGCTGCGCCGGCCGGCGAGAAGGTCGGGCGCGACCGCGCGGTCGAGCTGTCCCGGGAGGCAGCGCTGGCGCGTGCCGGCAAGAGCGATGAGACGCTGGCCCACTTCCGCGCCGTCGCTCAGGGACTCCCGCCCGGCCAGTATCCGATCATCGACAGTCCCCAGCTCGGCGGTGGCGCCGCGCTGGCGGCACGCACGCCGGGCCAGTTGCTGGTCGACAACCGCGGCCGCTGGCAGGTCGATGCCAGCGACAACATCGCGCAGACCGCCTCGCAGCTGCGCGGTCTGAAGGATGCCGGCATCGGCGATCCGTTCGAGTTCGCCGGGCCCAACGAGCGGGTGCCGATGGCGGCGGTGCGGTACTGGGAGGACTCGATCGCGGCGCAGGGCCCGGTCATCAACGGCACCGCGAAGCTGGGCTTGCTCGACGATGGCCGGCTCGTCCTCACCATCCACCCCAGCGACGGCAGCGCCAAGATCGAGCTCGAGGTCAAGGGCACGCCGGTGGTGGCGAGCGGCTTCCCACCCGAGCGCATCCCCGGCACGCCGCGGGGCATGACCCCCGACAAGGCGATCACGGAGATCGAGGGATCGCTGAAGGCGATCATCGCCGATCCCTCCAAGGCCGCGCTCAGACCGGGAGCGGAGGCGGCGCTGGCCACCATCCAGCCGCTGACCGGCCTGGCGACCGACAAGGGAGCGCGCGAGGCGGATCTGTCGGTCGCGCTCAAGGCGATCAACGACAACGGCCTGGGCGCCGAGGTGCAGGGCAGCTCCGGCGATGCTCACAAGATGCTGGTCGCCGGCGACGAGTGGCGCAAGCTCAACGAGACCCACAACCCGGACGGCGCGGCCAAGAAGGTGTTCCTCGGCGACGAGGCCAACCTCGAGTCGCTCGATCCGTTCGTGACCGACAAGTGGGTCATCGCCGGGACCGGCGGCACCGGCGTCAGCGCGGCCGAGGTCATCCTCAAGAAGAACCCCGCGGCCCACGTCACGATGGCCGGCCGCGACGTCCCGGCCGGGCTGCTCGACAACGATCAGTTCCAGGCCCTGCTCAAGGCCCACGCCGATCCCACCACGGTCAAGACCGTGAACAAGCAGGGCGGCGCCAAGATCAAGGCCGGCGACGGGCGCTTCACCATGCTGGTCGGCATCGAGGTCGGAACACCGAAGTTCGCGGACGGTGAGTTCTCGCTCGCCGACAACGTGCCTCGCGGCCACTCCGCCGCCGACAACCCACTCAAGGGCGGCGCCTACGTCAGCGCGATCGGCCGCGACGGACAGCTGCCGCCGTTCGTGGCCGAGCTGGTCGATGCCAACGGCGGTCGCGCGGAGATCATGCCGCAGTACGACGGGGACGGGCAGTACATCGGATACAAGACGACGCTGCTCGATCCTGACGGCGCTCCGACGCGCTCGATCGACGTGACCGGCGCTGCATCGCGGTTTCCGCCGTGGGATTTGCTGCCAGAGGCGGTCCGCCTGCACCAGGGGAAGGTTGCCG
Organism: Myxococcales bacterium; assembly: GCA_947483555.1. Taxonomy (GTDB): domain Bacteria; phylum Myxococcota_A; class Polyangia; order Haliangiales; family Haliangiaceae; genus UBA2376. Next base: position 66,368 of record CANKMW010000028.1, on the reverse strand, counting down.
CGATCAAGGCGAAATTCTGGCAGGCGTCAGACGTCGACGCCCCGCCCGAGAGCGGCAACTTCGACGGTGGCTTCGTGGCCTCTGCGGAGCAAGCGGCGCGCCATGCTCGGAAGCGCCGAGCTGAGGAAGAAGACTGACCATGGCCGCTACCTGGAAAGACCTGCACGCCGCAGCGCTGCGCGAGCCCGATGAGGACGCGCCGCGGCTGGCGCTGGCTGAGTACTATCGCAAGCAGGATCCCGACCTCGCCAGGTTCATCGAGCTGCAGGTCCAGATCGGCGCGGTCCGCCGATCCGGCGGCACGCCGGCCCATGCGACCGAGTACGAATCCGATCGGTTGCTCAAGAAACACGGACCGCGCTGGTGCCAGACGATCGCCAAGTTCACCAAGCGTCAGAGCTTCGATCGCGGAATGATCGAGTGGGTCTCGATCGATCCGCACATGTTCCTCGAGCACGGCGAGTGGTTGTTCGTGAACGCACCGATCCGTGCGGTTTCCTTCACGATGCCAAGCGAAGGCACGTTCCCCGTGCGAGATCTGCTCGCGAGTGACCTTCTGAGTCGACTCGACTCGATCGGGCTGGTCAAGCTGGGTCTCACCAACGCTGACGTCGAGTCGATCGCGGCGTGCCCGCGCCTGCACCGACTGCTGAGCGTTGACCTCAGCGACAACCCCCTATCGTTACCGGCCTTCGAGGCCATCGCCGCATCGCCGCATCTCCATGGCCTGCTCACGGTTACGCGCCACTCCGACGCACGGCTCTACTCATACTCGCCGGGCGCTGAACATGCGATCACGGATCGCGACGATCGACACGGGCACGCGATCTGGGACTACCGCGAGCTACCCGCCGACGGGGCCTCTCTCGAGGCCAAGCACGGATATCTGCCCTGGTTGCACCCGAAGGACAATGCCCGCCACTTCTACCAGCGCTACCACGTCGAGCGCGGCACGCTTCCCGTGAAGCCGCGGGGCACCCCGGTCTGAGGCGCCCGCAAAGATGGCTGCGCGAGCCGGCCACGCTCGAGTCGAGGCAGAATAATGACCGTGGGCGCGACCTGGAAAGAGCTTCATGCGGCGGCGCTGCGCCGCGGCACGCTGCCGGTGAAGCCGCGGGGCACCCCGGTCTGAGGCGCGTTGCAACGATGGGTGCGCAGGTCGGCCAGGCGCTTCGGACCAAGGCAGAATAGTCACCGTGAGTGCGACGTGGGAAGAACTGCACGCCGCGGCGCTGCGCGAGCCCGACGAGGACGCGCCGCGGCTGGCGCTGGCGGAGTACTACCGAAAGCAAGACCCCGACCTCGCCACGTTCATCGGGCTGCAGGTCCAGATCGGCGCGGTCCGCCGATCCGGTGGCGCGCCGGTCCATGCGACCGAGTACGAATCCGATCGGCTGCTCAAGAAGCACGGACCGCGCTGGTGCCAGACGATCGCCAAGTACACCAAGCGTCAGAGCTTCGATCGCGGAATGATCGAGTGGGTCTTGATGGACGCGCACATATTCCTGGAGTACGGGGAGTGGATCTTCGTGAACGCGCCGATCCGGAGTGTGTTCTTCACGAAACCGCGTGAGGGTCGGTTTCCGCTCCAGGAGCTTCTGGCCAGCGAGCTGGTCACGCGTCTTGACGCGATGTCCCTGGGCGAGTTGGACCTCACCAATTTTGATGTCCAGGCCATCGCCGCCTGCCCGCGACTCGGCCGATTGTTGAGCCTCGACCTGACCGACAATCCGCTGACATTGCCCGCGTTCGAGGCGATCGCCGCATCGCCACACCTGCGCAGCTTGCTCATCGTGAACCGTGCGTCCAGCGTCCTCCACAAGTACTCGCCGGCGGCAGAGCATGCGATCACCGATCGCGAAGATCGACACGGGCACGCGATCTGGGACTACCGCGAGCTACCGCCCGACGGGATCGCCCTCGAAGCCAGGCACGGCTACCTGCCATGGCTCCATCCGAAGGACAACGCCCGCCACGACCTGCGCTACCACGTCGAGCGCGGCACGCTGCCGGTGAAGCCGCGAGGCACCCCGGTCTGAGGCGCCCTGCAACGATGGGTTCGCAAGGCGACCAGGCGTGTCGATCCGAGGCAGAATAGTCACCGTGGCTGCGACGTGGAAAGAGCTGCACACCGCGGCGCTGCGCGAGCCCGACGAGGACGCGCCGCGGCTGGCGCTGGCCGAGTACTATCGCAAGGCCGATCCGGAACTCGGCCGCTTCATCGAGCTACAGATCCAGATCGGTGTGCTCCGCCGCGCGGGACGAGCCCCCAACTACAAGGCCGACGACGAGTGCGATCGGTTGCTGACGAAGCACGGGCCGCGCTGGAATCAGACGATCGCCAAGTACACGCAGGACCAAGACTTCGACCGCGGCATGATCTCGAGGGTCTCGGTCGATCCGCACATCTTTCTCGAGTACGGAGCATGGCTGTTCGTGAACGCGCCGATCCGCAGCGTGTTCTTCACAGCGGCCAAGAACGGAGCATTCCCGCTGGAGGAGTTGCTCGCGAGCGAGCTGATCACGCGCCTCGACTCGATCGCACTGGTCGGGCTTGGTCTCAAGAATGCTGATGTCGACGCCATCGCGGCCAGCCCAGGCCTGCATCGCCTGCTGGGTCTGAGCCTGAGCGACAATCCCCTCTCGTTGCCGGCCTTCGAAGCCATCGCCGCGTCGCCGCATCTCGGCAGCCTGCTCTCGGTCGCTCGGCGCTCGGACGCACGTCCGCACACCTACTCGCCGGCCGCCGAGTACGCCATCACGGACCGCGACGACATGGACGGGCGGCCGATCTGGGACTACCGCGAGCTCCCCCCCGACGGGGTCGCGCTCGAGGCCAAGCACGGCTACCTGCCATGGCTGCATCCGAAGGACAACGGGTGCAGCCCGTTCGACGCGCGCTACAACGTCGAGCGCGGCAAGCTGCCGGTGAAGCCGCGGGGCACCCCGGTCTGAGGCGCCCTGCAACGATGGGTGCGCAGGTCGGGCAGGCGGGTCGAACCGAGGCAGAATGGTGACCGTGGCTGCGACCTGGAAAGAGCTGCACGCCGCAGCGCTGCGCGAGCCCGATGAGGACGCGCCGCGGCTGGCGCTGGCTGATTACTATCGCAAGCAAGATCCGGAGCTGGGGCGCTTCATCGAGTTGCAGCTCCAGATCGGCGCGCTCCGCCGCGCGCGAGGCGCACCGAACTACAAGACCGACCATGAGTGCGATCGCCTGCTCAAGAAGCATGGGGCGCGCTGGTGCCAGACCATCGCCAAGTACACGCGGAACCAGTATTTCGATCGCGGGATGGTCGCGCAGGTCTCGATCGATCCGCACATGTTCCTCGAGTACGGCGACTGGCTGCTCGTGAACGCGCCGATCCGGAGCGTGTTCTTCACGGCGGCGAAGGAGGGCGCATTCCCGCTGGAGGAGTTGCTCGCGAGCGAGTTGATCACGCGCTTCGATGCGATCGCGCTGGTCGGACTTGGTCTCACGAACGGTGATGTCGAAGCGATCGCAGCCAGCCCCCGGGTGCATCGGCTGCTCGATCTGAGCCTGAGTGACAATCCCCTCTCGCTGCCGGCCTTCGAAGCCATCGCCGCCTCACCGCATCTCCGCAGTCTGCTCGCGGTAGTGCGGAACTCCGATGCGCGTCTGTACGCCTACTCGCCCGCCGCCGAGTACGCCATCACGGATCGCGACAATCGACACGGCCACGCGATCTGGGACTATCGCGACCTCCCTCCCGACGGGGTCGCGCTCGAGGCCAAGCACGGCTACCTGCCATGGCTGCATCCGAAGGACAACGGGTGCAGCCCGTTCGACGCGCGCTACAACGTCGAGCGCGGCAAGCTGCCGGTGAAGCCGCGCGGCAACCCGATCTGAGGCGCGCTGCGGTCCCGTCGATGCGCCGGCGACACGAGGATGTGCAGCCTCCAGCCGCGATCCGAGGTCGGCGAGACGCGCCGGCGTCAGATCGCCGCACCGCATCGGCGATCTCGGAGGGCGCGCACGCTCGACGGGTGATCAGCCGATGAGCGAGGCGAGCCCGGCCTCGCGGTAGATCTCGTCGACCGCCAGTTCGCATCCGATGGCGTTGAGGGTCAACGCCTGCCCCGTGCCCAGCGTGTCGTGCGACCAACCTCCGGCGCCGCGCTGCCACACCTCGACCTGTGCGCGATCCTGCGCGACCGCGACGTAGACCTGCAGGGATTCCATCAACTGGTACTGCTCGCGCTTCTCCCCGAGATCGTACTCCTTGGTACCCGGGCTGAGGACCTCGAAGATCACCGTCGGATTCGTCACGTGGGTCCGAGATCCTGGATCGCGTTCTGGCTCGCCGCAGATCACAGCGACGTCCGGATACGTCGCCAGGCCGGTCGGGAGCACGCGCAGCCGCAGATCGGACGTGTAGGCGCGGCACGCGCGATTCCGGAGCTGCGGCCCCAGCAACACGATCAGCGCGGCGCAGAGCGCGGAATGCTCGGGCGTGCCGCCGGCCATCGCAAAGATCTCGCCATCCATGAACTCGTGCTTGACGACGCTGATCTCCTCGAGATCCAGGTAGTCACGGAACGAGTGGCGATGATGCGCGACCGACGCCATGGCAGCCCAGCATACCAGCGTCCATGGCTCGTGTGCCATCACGTCGAGAGGGGCAGCCGCTGGGCTGACGCTCTCGGCGACCTGGCCACCAGCGCCCGCAGCTTGCTCAACGCCGGCTTCGGCAGGCGCTGCTCGGCCTTGTCCCACAGCGGCCTGGACAGCTCCCTGTCAGACAGGAACTCTCGGTCCGTTCCGTCGAGGGTCGCTGCGGCCGCGAGCGCGTCCTTCACCGGCTCGTCGCCCTCCTTCATGCTCGCCTTGCAGCCGTCGAGCGCGTCGACCAGATCCTGGATGCGCACCGAGTTGGTCAGGTTCAGGCTCACGGGCCTGGTGAACGCATGCACCTGGTCGCGGAAGTCGCGGTCGGTCGCGTAGAAGAAGCCGAACTGGTTGTAGGCTTTCTGCCCCGCCAGCTCGCGGAAGATGTCCTCCTGGCGCTGGTTGACGAAGTGCACCTCGGCCGCCGCGACGGTGCGGGTCAGGCCCCTGGCGCCGGTCGCCTTCTGCTCCTGCGGGCTGAGCGCGTAGTTCGGGCCCGAGTAGATGAACGGCTCGTTCTTGCTCACGGCCTGGGACGCCGACCCGAAGTCCGCTCCGCTGACGACGGGTTGCATCCAGAAGGCGCGGAACTCGGACTTGTAGAGCTCGAGGTGCTCGCTCGCCACCATCTTCATCGCGGTGGGATCCGTGCCCGCGGCCGGGTCGGTCGGGTCGGCGTGCCCGTCGGCCTGGTGCTGCACCTCGTGGACCAGCGTCTGCTGCGCGCTCTCGAGGAGCATCCTGGTCACGTCGGCATCGGGGCCCTCGACCTGCACGTTGTAGAGCTCGATGCGACCCTTCTCGGCGGCACCGCGGTCGCCCTTGTCGTGGAAGCCAATCCCCGACAGGTCCGCGGGATCCTCCGCGTACTCGCCGCCCTTGTCGGGATACGCGACGCGGGTGTCGAAGTGGGCGATGCCCTTGCCGGGATCGCGGGTCGTCGCGTCGTGCGTATCGTCGAGCACATGCAGCTTGGTGCGCCCCTGCCTGAGCCACTCGCAGGTGTTTTGCAGGAGCTTGCCGGGATCGGCCAACCCCTTCGACGGGTCGAGCTCGAGCCTGGGGTTGTCGACGATCTTGTAGATCTTCGCCTGCTTCCTGGCGTGCTTCTCGATCTTCGCCTTGCGCAGCGCATCCGAGGCGGGCGGCGCCGCGGTCTCGTCGGTCGCCTCGGTCGCCTCGGCGCCTTGCCGGCGCTCACGACGGCGCTCACGCCGGCGCTCGCGACGCTCACCCTTGAGCTGCACCGGCGCGGCCTCACTCGACGTGCCTGGCGCGTACGAGTCGAGCAACTCTTCCGCCGATTCCCCGGCGACGACGCGATCAGCGACCTCATCCGCGTGACGCTCGTGATCATCATCGGCCTCACCGACGTCACCCTTGAGCTGAACGCCGCCTCGCTGCTGCACGGTGTGTGCGGCTTCGTGGGCCGCGGTGTGGAGGTCCGGCGCCGCGGCGAACGCCGTGCTCGAGCCCGTGGCGTAGGCCTGCGCACCCATGTCATCGCAGGCCGCCGTCGCCGCACCGCCGACGTGGGCCGACACGCCGCTGACGTCGTGGTGACCGAACGAACGCTGGATTACGTCCATGAACGGAAGTGGCCCGCCGTGGCCGGCGATGCCGCGTTCGGCAGCGTCGTGAACCGCCCCCACCGCTGCGCCGCGCTCCGCTGCCTGGCACTGGACCGGCAGCAGGTGCATCGCGAATGGATCTTCATGACCGGCGGGGCCTGACGTCGGCGAGTGGCGACCGGGCTCGACCAGCTCGATCGGCTCGGCCGGTGCCGAACTGCGCCGCATCTGAACCGGATAGCGACCTTCGACCAGCGTGTGCTTGCCGGGTGAGCCGTGCCCCGAGGGGCTGGCGTTGCCCTCCAGGGCTGGCTGCCGGCGATCGTTCTGGTTCATGGGGCCGGGCTTCCAGATTGCGCGCCAGTCAGACCTGGCGCAACACCTCGGTAAGCACACGCCGAGCCATCGCCCGCGGACGCAACTGCGCCAGCTTCCGGACCGCGACCGCGGCCGGCAGGTGGCCGGCCAGCGGCCAGCGGGTGGGCCGGCCAGCATCTGGCCCCGCGCCCTCAACCCGCCCGCCGACCTCGACGCCTACGTCCCAGCGCGAGCCGCTGTGCGTGTGCGCGAGCGCGCCTGCTACCATGTGAGTCATGGCCGCGCCTGCCATGGAAGAGCTGTTGAAGCTGGACGTCGAGACCCGATTGCAGATCGTCGAGCAGCTCTGGGACAGCATCGTCGACCGCGAACACGAGCTGCCGGTGACCATGGAGGATCGCGACGAGCTCGATCGTCGCCTGGCGGCCTACCATCGAGAGCCCGATGCGGGCGCACCGTGGTCCGAGGTCCGAGCGCGCGTCTTTCGCGGCGAATGAACCGCACGCTCATCATCCGGCCCGAGGCGGCGGTCGACCTCGCTCCGCTATCCGGTGGTCTACCAGGACGTGCACCGGGCGCTCGTACGTCGCTACCCGTATGCGATCTTCTACGTCGTCGATGGCGATCGCGTCGTCGTCCTGGCCGTACGTCATCAGCGTCGGGATCCAGCGAGCTGGCCGCGACCGTGAACCGCGCAGCTGTCTGCGGGTCTGCTCACCCGAGACCGAGTGTTTCGGTCCCGAGGCCGAGCAGTTCAACATGGACCTGCTCGACGGCAAGATGATCGAGATGTCGCCGGTATCGCAGTGGTCGCCCGCGTCGTCGCCCGGGTCGGGGCTCACGGCGTCTCGGCGCCGCGATCCGGCGGCGTGAACCGCGTGCAGGTCCGGCGATCGCAGGTCCGGGTGCCGAGCACCTCGAAGCCTTCCCGGTCCAGGCGGATGCCGAGGTCGATCTGCTCCTCGGTGCCGGCCTCGTCGGGGCGCTGGACCCGGATCCGCGCCGGCGCCTTGGGCTTGAGGTCGTCGGGGATGACGACCTCGCCACGCGGCAAGAAGCCGAGCGGGCGGGTGCAGCCGTCGTGGCTGCGCAGCACCAGGCTGCCGCAGACGGACTGCCAGTCGGCGCCGCAATCGACGGCGATCAGCGTCTCGGGGCTGCCGTCGCGATCGAGGTCGAGGGTCGGTGTGGCCCCGGCCGGGGCGACCACGCACGGCACGGGCGGCGCGGGCTCGCCGCTCGACAACGACTCGTGCGTCGCCTCGCACCACCAGCCGTTCGCCGGATCCGGCGCACACTGGGTGTCGAAGACGTGGCGCCAGGCGTCGCCGCTCCACGCCAGCATCGCCTCGGTGCGGTAGTACGGCGACACCGCCAGCGTGCGCACCGCCGCGCGGCCGTCGACCGTCACCGGCAGCGCCTCGATCCGATCGACCTCCGCGATCGTGCCCAGCGCGCGCGGGCAGCCGGCCGCGATCGTGAACACCGCCCACGTGCAGGTGCCGTCGCCGTCGCAGGCGGTCGGCACCAGCCGGTCCTTCATGCCGTCGCCGTCGAGGTCGAGCTCGGCAATCGCATGGCCGGCGACCGCCGCGGGCACGGCGGCGCAGTCGGTCGGCGCCGCCGCCGCGTCATGGGTCGCGACCGCAGCCGCGGCGCCGGCGACCGCCGGCGGCGGCGGCTTCGCCTGCGGTGACGCATCCTTGCCGCAGGCAGTCAGGACGACGAGGCTCGAGCCGAGGGTCACAGCGATGAAGCGCATTTCCCCGGTAGCGTAGGGTCGCCGGCCGTTGTGACAAGGAGAAAGCAGTGGTCGGCGGCCGAGCGCATCTCGGTGACCGGCGGGCGGCCGTGGCCGTCGAGCGGATCGCCGACGGTCCGCTCCGCGACCCGGTGGGTCATCAGCGGTGCATACTTGGGCCATGCGATCTCGTCCGCTGGTCGCGTTCGCTGCCCTCGTGGCGGCGACGTGCTCGGGTGGGCCCGACGAGGTCATTCCGCCCGACGCCGATCCACGGACGGCGTTCGACCTCGACATCGAGGTCCATCCGTACGCGACGTGGATCTGGCTTCGCGAGCGCTTCGAGACGCCCTGCGTACCGGAGGAGGTGTTTCCACACCCTGGCGAATGCGCGACCTACAGTGACGGATTCGCTTGCGCCGGAACGCTCGGCACGTGCCTCACGCGGGTCGCCATCGAGAGCGACGGAGTCGTTCTCGGGGAAGGCCGGCTCTTCGAGTGGTGGCGCGCGATCTTCGTGCGCGCCGACCTTCCCGAGACACCGTCTCAGCTCGTGATCGAGGGCTGCGGAGGCTCGCAGGTCTTCGCACTTCCCACGCCGATCACATTCCGCCCGCGCCTTCTCGACGTGACCACCGACGGGTCCTACCTGATCGGCACGATCGAAGCGGCCGCCGGCACCACCGGAACGCTCGCGTCGCTCGGCTCGATCGCTTGCCATCAGCCGGGTGCCGACATGTGGACGGTGCCCTCATCGAGCTTCCCGAGGGAGCTCTCGGTCGCGGCGGTGCGCCGCGCCGAACCAACCCTCACGCCGTGGGGCGAGGCGAGCATCTGGTCGATGACACAGCCCTTGGCGCCGACCCCCATCCTCGCGCCGCAAAGGGAGGCGAGTGGACTCTGGCGTGTCGGCGCAGGCGAACCGGCGAGCTGGAGCGTTCAGGTCGATGGGGCGCCATACACCGACGATCGATGGACCGACCGGACGTGGCGCTTCCGTACCACCGACGATGGGCCACGCCACCAGCTCTCGAGCGGACCGCTGTTCATGTACGAGGCCGGCGACACGACCGATCAGCTGCGCGTCCTGCTGACCACCGGGTTCCATTCCGGCACGTTCCCGCACGCCGCTCCCGGGGACGAGCTCGAGTTCTCCGTCGGAGACAACGGCCACTTCGCGCTGACCGTGGGACCGGTACCGTTGACCAATGAACTCTACCCCGCGCTGACCCGGGACGTGACGCTGACCGTCGCGTGGGATCATCCGCTCGTCGCTCGACCGCTGCCCTGACGGTCCGTGTTACCGTTGCCGTGATGGCCCGAACGGACGAGCTGTCAGGCCCACACGTGCCCGTGAACCAGACGCTCGTGGTCATGCTCACCCTCACCGTCGCCCTGCCCGCCGCAGCGTGCGGCGGCGGGCCGACCGCCGAGCTGGGCACCGTGGCTCGCGTGATCGACGGTGACACCGTCGAGCTGACCACCGGCGAGCGCCTGCGCTACCTGATGATCGACACCCCGGAGTCGACCACCGAGACCGAGTGTTTCGGGCCCGAGGCCAAGCAGTTCAACGTCGACCTGGTCGACGGCAAGATGATCGAGATGACCTTCGACGCCGTGCGCGAGGACCAGTTCGGGCGCCTGCTGGCCTACGTCACCGTCGACGGCACCGAGATCAACCCGGTGATCGTCGAGCGCGGCTACGGCTGCGTGCTGCACATCTCGCCCAACGGCGACGACCGCGTCGACGAGTTCGACGACCTCGAGCTGCGCGCTCGCACCCTTGGCCGGGGCCTGTGGGCCGCCTGCGATCCCCGACCATGCTGAACCGTTCGCTCCCCCGCACCCTGGCCGCGGCGCTCGCCTGCGCCGCGGTAGCCGTCCCGCGGGTCGTCGCGGCCACGCCGTACGAGGCCTTCATCGACATCGAGACCGACGACGATCTCGACGACCTGCTGGCCTCGGGCCAGGTCACGATCGAGACCTACGAGGCGCTGCGCATCCTGCTCGATCGAGGCGTCGACCTCGACACCTCGTCGCGCGAGGACCTGTACTCGCTGCCCAACCTGACCTACGCCGACGTCGACGCCATCCTCGAGTACCGCAAGCTCAACGGCTTCGTCGCCGATCCCGTCGACCTGGTCGCCGCCGGCGCGCTCACCGAGGAGAAGCTGCTCGCGATCTCGGCGTTCCTGCTGCTCCGCAGCCGCGACCGCGGCAAGTACGAGCCGCACGGCTTCGTGCGCGTGTTCACCCGCGCCACCCAGACCGACCACACCGCGCCGCCGATCGGCCTCCGCGCCCGGGTCACCGCCGGCAAGACGCTCACCGCCGGCCTGGCGGCGTCGCTGACCCGGATGCGGGTCGGTGACGTGACCTGGGACCCCAACCGCGACGCGCTGATCGCCGAGCCTCAAGGCGTGCGGGCCCACGTCCCCAAGGCCTACCTCCGCTACCACACCGACAAGCTCGATCTGATCGCCGGCTCCTACCGGGTCGGTTTCGGCGAGCGGCTCACCTTCGACACCGCCACCGACTACACGCCCAACGGCCTCTACCTCGACGATCAGCTCAACCGCAGCTACGACCTGTCGCGCGACTGCAACCAGTCGACCGGCGAGCTGGCCGCGTCACCGTGCGCCGGCGACGCGCGCTACGAGTACGTGACGCCCGACTTCGGCTGGAGCGAGGGCCTGCGTGGCCTCGCGGTCGGCACCGAACAGATCCCGCTCGGCGAGGGTCGGCTGCAGGCCTACGGCTGGGGCAGCTACCAGCACCGCAGCATCTACCAGTACGAGATCGCCAACACGGCACCCGGCATCTGCGACGACCCGCGCGACGACGCCAACGCAGCCTGCTCGGCGCCCGACGTCTTCGTCCGGCCCGCGGGCGATCTGCTGACCGCGACGCCCGAGTACTCGTATCAGACCCTGCCCGAGATGTTCGCCGAGTCGATGGTCGGCGGCAACGTGACGTACTTCGCGGCCCGCCGCGACTTCGTCGGCGTCACGGCGTACGGCGCCACCACGCAGTGGCTGCCCGACACCCCCGACGACGTCCGGCTCGACACCCAGGAATGGTCGCGGTGGCCGATCGGCGGCCGCCACGGCGCGATCGGGACCTCGCTCGGCGTCGGCCGCGGCATCTACGACCTGTTCGCCGAGGTCAGCCACAGCTTCGACCGCATCCCCGACGGCGACGGTCCCATCCACGGCGGCGGCGGCCCGGCCGCGATCCTGCGCGGGACGCGCAATCTGAAGAAGAGCGAGGTCGAGGTCTCGGTGCGCTACTACGCCCCCGACTTCGTGAACCCGTACGCCGGCGCGATCGCCGCCTCCGACGAGATCGAGGGCCAGCGTGCCCGCGGCGAGCACGGCGCCCGCCTGCGCTACACCGGCAAGCACGGCGCGGTGTCGCTGCGCGCCGGGCTCGACGGCTGGCGCACCCTGGTCCCGATCCAGGAGCGCATCAACGGCCTGCTGGTCGACGACTTCGTCTACGTCGCGCGCGGCGACGTCTACGTGCGCACCGACTTCGATGCCACCGAGCGCCTGCGCTGGGGCCTGTGGCTGCAGCTCACCGACAAGGGCCTCGATCAGGGCGCGCCGCGCGACGCCACCGGCATGCTGGTCCCGCCCTGTTACGAGGTGCTGTTCGAGGACGGCGAGGTCGGCGAGCCGATCACCTGCACCGGCCGCCGCTTCGTCACCACGGTCCGCGCCCGGCTGACGCCCAACCGCAGCGTCGTGCTCTACGGCCAGGCCCGCCACGCAATTCTCGACGACAGCCGCGGCACCGACAAGCGCCAGGACGTGTCGGCGCTCGCCACCGCGCTGTGGAAGCCCGACGCTCGCATGCGCCTGCGCGGCCGGGTCCGCTACCTGAACGAGGACATCGCCGACAACGCGTACCTCGAGCAGTCGCTCGAGACCTCGGTCGATCTCGGCTATCGCCTGCGCAAGAAGGATACCTTGCGGGTCCGCGCCGACCTGGTGCTGTGGCTCGATGACCGGGCGAGCACGGCGGCGCGCTCGCCGTCGCCCGAGCTGTGGCTGGGCGCCGACTACGAAGCCAAGTTCTGAGCCGCGCGCCGCGCCAGCCCGAGCGCCTGCCGTCACCGCGCCGCCGATCAGCTGCCGTCGCCGCGGTTGCGCGCCGCCGGCGCGTCAGCGTACGTCACCGGCTCGGGGCCGGCGGCGAGCGTCACCTCGTGTGCAAACTCCGGAGCCGCGTCGGCCGGCGCGGTGTCGAGCCGGTAGCCGGCGCCCGGGCCGCGGCCCAGCCCGGTTGCCTCGAGCCCGACCGCCAGCTCCATGGCGCTGGCCGGACGCCGGGCCGGATCCATCGATACCATCGATACCTCCGATGCCTGGTCGAGACCGCTGGGCGCGCTCGTGAGCCCATCCAGCCGTCACGGCGGCTGCGAGAGGTACCCAGCCGGCACTGCGTCGACGAGCCAGACCCCGTTGGCGGTCACGTAGAACGCGATCCGGTCGGCGTGCATGCGCGCCGCGTCGACCACCAGCACCAGCGGGCGGCCGTGGCGAGCGCCGACCTGGCGCGCGGTCTCGACGGTCGCCGACAGGTGGACGTGATGGCGCGCTCGCCGCTCGAGGCCGGTGGCGCGGATCGACGGCAGGTTGCGCTCGGCGGTGCCGTGATAGAGCAGCGGCGGCGGCACCGCCGGCAGGTAGCCGAGGTCGACGTCGACCGAGTGACCCTGGTTGGCGCGGATCCGGAGGCCGTCGTCGCTCACGGCGTACCGGCCCTTGCCGTCGGTGGCGACGATGTGATCCAGCGCCGCGCGGGTCAGCGCCGTGCCCCGTGTGGTCAGGCCGGCGAGCAGCAGGTCGATCTCGACCCAGCCCTGGGCGTCGAGCGTCAGCCCGGCGGCGTCGGGATGGTGGCGCAGCACGTAGCTGAGCAACTTGCTGTCCTTGCGGTCCCCGCGGTCGTCGGCCATCGCCAGTCGTGCGACTCTACGATGAACCGTCATGCCCATGCGCAACATCGTGCTCGCCACCGATTTCTCCGCGCCGGCAGACCTGGCCCTGGTGCGCGCGCTCGCGGTGGCGCGCCAGCAGGAGGCGCACCTGACGATCGCGTTTGTCGAGACCCCGGCCGAAGCCGCGTCATTCACGCCCGAGGCGGAGATCGCCGCCCTCGAGCTGTCGTCGCTGCAGGAGGAGCTGGCCGCCTACGAGGAGCGCGAGCTGGCGGCCCGCGTCGCCCGCGCGGTCGCCGCCGGCGTGACCGCGTCCGGCGTCCGCAACGTCGGCGAACCCGAGCAGACCATCGCCGAGCTGGCCACCGAGCTCGACGCCGGGCTGATCATCTGCGGCACCCACGGCCGGACCGGCGTGCGCCGCTTCTTCCTCGGCAGCGTCGCCGAGCGGCTGTCGCGACTCGCCCACCGCAACGTGCTGGTGGCGCGCGGCGCCGCCGGTGATGGCCGCTTCCACAAGGTCCTGGTGGCGACCGACTTCGCGGTGGCCGCCCAGCACGCGCTCGACAGCGCGCTGCGGATCGCGGCGCCCGATGCCGAGGTTCACGTCGTCAACACCTGGCAGTACCCGGTCGGTTCGTGGGGGTTGTCGGTGCTCGGCGATCGCACCGGCGCGACCACCGCGCTGCGGGGCGCCCTGACCCAGGCCGCCGGCGAGCAAGGTGCCAAGATCGAGGCCGCGCAGGCCGCGGCCGGCCGCCCGGTCACCTTCCGCCTCGTGCACGGCGCCGCCGCCGACGTGATCACCGAGCTCGCCGCCGCCGAGGGCTTCGACCTGGTCGCGGTCGGCACCCACGGCCACCGCGGCCTGCGCCGCCTGGTGCTCGGCAGCGTCGCCGAGACCATCATCCGTCACGCGCCGTGCTCGGTGCTGATCGCGCACGGGACCTGACCGCGGCCAGGACCGCCGCGCGGTCGGCGCTGGTGCCACCGGGGCGCGCTGACGCGCAGCGTCGACGAGGTCGGGCGTCGCGGACGCCGCGCGAGCCTTGACTCCCGACCGACGTCCCGTCGAATGTCAGGCGAAGATGAGCGAGGACACCTCCGAGACTGGCGTGGCCGGACCGCGCCCGCTCGCGCTCGAGGTGACGATGCCCGACGCGTCGTTCACGGTGCCGCTCGCCGCCGAGGGCGAGGTCATCCTGGGGCGCTCGCGCAGCGCCGGCGTGCAACTCGACCACAGCTCGGTGTCGCGGGAGCACGCGAAGCTGCGACTGGGCGCGGCGCTGGCGGTCGAGGACCTGGGCTCGCGCAACGGCACGGTGGTGCGCGGCGTCCTGCTCGCGCCCGGTGCCGTGGCCGGGCTCGGCCTCGGCGACACCTTCGAGATCGGCCGCGTCTTGCTGCGCGTGATGCCGGCGTCGTCGCGGCGGGCGCCGAGCCGGCCCGGCGCGCCGGGCTCGTCCGAGCGCCGGACCGCGGGCTCGGGCCGCGCCGCGCTCGACGCGCCCGAGGGTTGGTACGCGCCGACCTCGCCGGCGATGCAGGCGGTGATCGCGGCGCTCGAGCAGGTCGCGGCCTCCGACGTCAGCCTGCTCCTGCTCGGCGAGACCGGCGTGGGTAAGGAGGTGTGCGCGGAGCTGGTCCACCGCCGCTCGGCGCGCTCCAGCCGCACGCTGCTGCGCCTCAACTGCAGCGCGCTGCCCGAGGCGCTGATCGAGAGCGAGCTCTTCGGCCACGAGAAGGGCGCGTTCACCGGCGCCGCCACCGCGCGGCCCGGCCTGATCGAGTCGGCCGACGGCGGCACCGTCTTTCTCGACGAGATCGCCGAGCTGCCGGCGGCGGTGCAGGTCAAGCTCCTGCGCGTGCTCGACCGGCGCGAGGTGATGCGGGTCGGCGGGCGGGTCGAGAAGCTGGTCGACGTGCGCTTCGTCGCCGCCACCCACAAGCAGCTCGCGACCGAGATCGCGGCCGGGCGCTTCCGCCAGGACCTCTACTACCGCCTGGCCGGCATGACCATCCGCATCCCGCCGCTGCGCGAGCGCGTCGACGAGATCGCGCCGTTGGCCCGCCGCTTCCTCGACGCCGTCGTGAAGCGACTTGACCGGCCGCCGGTCGAGCTGTCCGCAGATGCGATCGCCGCGCTCGAGCTCCACGGCTGGCCCGGCAACATCCGCGAGCTCCGCAACGCCATGGAGCGCGCCCTGGTGGTGTGCGGCGCCGGCCCGATCCTCGCCGCCCACCTGCCGCTCGACGTCGAGCCGAGCGGCGACTCGGGACAGCACACCGGCCCCGTCCCGCGGCTCGGCTCGCTGAGCGACGAGGTCGAGGAGCTCGAGCGGCTGCGAGTCGAGGCGGCGCTGGTCGCGTCGGGCGGCAACCAGAGCGAGGCGGCGCGCCGGCTCGGCATGTCGCGCGGCGCGCTGCTGGCGCGCCTGCGCGCGTGGGGCCTCACCGGCCGTCGGCCACCGCCGACCGACCGCTGAGCGACGGCGACCGCGGCGGCGACGCAACCGCCGACTGATCAGGATCGATCAGGTCTCGATCAGACGATGATCAACGTCGAGCGATCGGGGATTGGCGAGCGTTTCTCAGGTAGGCGAAACCACAGTTAATGCGGCAGTGGTCCGGCATTTGCTGTGGTCGAGGCCATGACCCGACCTCGCATCGCGTTGGCTTCGTTGGCGCTGGCGGCCTGCCCCCTCGGGATCGCGCGCGCAGACACCGGGGGCGGCAACTCGGTGGTGTGCGGTAGCGCCCCGGGAACGTGGAACGCGCCCAACGGGGCATCGGTCAACAGCCGCTCGCAGAGCGGCGTGGTCGCCAACATCCTGAGCACGCTCGGCGAGTACTACAGCCACACCATGGTCTCGCACGGGCCGAGCTGGATGAGCCACGCCGCGATGCAGACGCCGCGGGCCAACGTGTGGAACAGCAGCACCGACAACTGGAACCTCGCCGACATCCTGCAGGGCGGTCCGGGGGCGGCCACCGTCAACATGGGCGGCGCGTACGCGTTCCTCTACCAGCAGCCCGAAGGCACGCCGATGACCGTCGACTACGTCGACGGCGGCGCCCAGGGCGTGGCCGCGGCCAACGCCGTGCTCACGTTGCCCGACTGCGCCACCATCACCGACGGCAAGTGCCGGACCCAGATCGCCGATCCACAGGGCACCCGCTACATGATCGGCTTCCGCATCGCCGGCGCGACCTACCGTCACTCGTACGGCGTCTACACCTTCGTCAACAGCTACGGCATCCCGGGCGGCACCCAGACCGCGTCGCCGTACGCCGCGCTGCAGTGCGCGACCTTCGCGTCGATGGCCCTCAACTGGGGCAACGGCACGACCATGACGCCGCATCTGTACCCCAACGCGCTGGTCGCGCCGGCGGTGCAGAAGCTCTACGACGTGATCCACAGCTTCGTGCAGTCCGGCGGCGGCAACCCGGGCACCCAGGCGATCCTCGCCAACCAGATGACCAACTGTTTCACGAGCTACGCCAAGTGCGACGACCGCACCGCGACGCCGTGGCAGGCGTTCAAGGCCAGCGGCACGGCCAGCACGATCAGCCCCGACCGCATCCGCGGCATCAGCGGTCACGGCGACGTCGTCAGCCCGTGGAAGGGCGCGACCCAGGCCGTGCAGTGGAGCTCGTCCGGCACGGTCTACGGCTGCTGGTCCGAGAGCTTCCGGACCTGGACCGAGCCCGACGCCTGGACCGGCGGCACCAGCACCTGCACGCCGAGCTGCTCGGGCGGACTGTGCGGCCAGTCCGATGGCTGTGGCGGCACCTGCGCGTCGACCGAGGCCGAGACCTGCGGCGTGTGTGGCAACGCGGCCTGTGCCGGCGGCGGCTGCCCGGTGGTCAACCAGGTCAACATCGGTTCGGCGACGGATCTTCGCTACACCATCACCGGCACCAGCGTGACCGTGAACCTGTCCGGAGGCACCGGCGACGCGGACATCTACGTGAAGCTCGGCAGCGCCCCCACCACCAGCTCGTATGGATGCAAGTCGGACAGCAGCGGCAACACCGAGGCCTGCACGCTCACCGGCACCGGCACCTTCCACATCCTGGTCCACCCCTACTCGACCTTCGGCGGCACGACCCTGCGCGCGACGGTCGCCAGCTGCGCCGGCGCCTGCGCCCCGGTCTGCGGCGTCGACGCCTGCGGCCAGTCGGACGGCTGCGGCGGGGTCTGCGCCAGCACCCATGCCAGCACCTGCGGCGTGTGCGGAAATCCCGCCTGCACCGGTGGCGGCACCTGCGCGATCATCGACCAGGCCGCCCTGACCGGCGGCGCGGCGGCGACCCAGACCTTCACGATCACCGGCACCGACGTCCACGCCACCCTGTCGGGCGGCACCGGCGACGCCGATCTCTACGTCCGGCTCGGTGCCGCGCCCACGACCACGACGTACTCCTGCCGCTCCAACGGCAGCACCAACAGCGAGCTCTGCAACGTGAGCGGCACGGGCACCTGGTACGTGATGGTGCGCGGCTACAGCGCCTTCAGCGGCACCAAGCTCGACGCCTCGGTGGCCAGCTGCGACGGCGGCGGCACCTGCGTCCCGTCGTGCACCGGCAACCTGTGCGGACAGTCCAACGGCTGCGGCGGCACCTGCCTGGCCACCGACGCCAGCACCTGCGGCAAGTGCGGCAACGCGACCTGCGGCGCCGGGAGCTGCCCCAGCATCCCGTACACCGCGAGCAACACCAGCTCGGCCAGCTACACCGACACCGACACCAAGCGCTACACGCTGCAGGTCGTCGCGGGCACCGCGTACACGATCAGCACCTGCGCCGCCGGCGACATCGACACCTACCTGCGCCTGCACAAGACCGGCACCCAGGTCGGCTTCAACGATGACGGCTGCCCAACCGGCTACGCCTCGAAGTTCAGCTACACCCCGATCGTCACCGGGCCGCTGGTCCTCAGCATGGGCTGCTACGCCAACAACACCTGCGCGGCCACGGTCGCCATCTCCCCGGCCGCCACCTCCTGCGCACCGCTGTAGCTGGCGTCGCGCCCGAGCGTCCGGTCCCGACGATTCACGACGACGACCCGAGGAGGCTGCCATGGAGCGCTGGAGACGAACGATCATCGTGGTGGCCGCGGTGGTGACCGCGCTCGCGCTGCTGTGGTGGCGGCGGCCGGCGACGGCGCCGTCCCCGGCCGCCGCCGCGTCGACCGCGGTCACCGCCCTGCCCGGCGCGGCCGAAGCGGCGGCCGGGACCGCGGCGGGTGGCGAGCCGATCGCCCCCGACGTCGCCGCGCCCATCATCGACAAGGTCGTGGTCGAGAAGTCCGAGGTCTGCGAGGGGGAAGAGAACCTGGTCACCGTGTACGCCCACGCCGCCGACGCCGCGGACGACGACCACCTGCACGCGGTCATCGACGGCGTTCCGGGAATGAGCGTGCCGCTCGTCGCCCACCAGCGCGGCCCCGACTCGCCGCCACGGCAGGCGATCGTGTTCGGTCGCGGCAACACCCGCACCACCGTCGACCTGCCCCGGTTCGAGGTCAGGGACTGCACGGTCGCCCATCGCGTGGAGATCTCGTATCGCCTCAACCTCAACACCAACGCCGAGTTCGAGCTCGACGCTCGGCTCACCGACCTCGGCCCCGGCCAGCCGTTCGACGCGGTGTCCTACCAGTGGGACTTCGGCGATGGCACCACCGCCACCACCGCCGAGCCGAGCGTGGTCCACGACTACGGCCAGCGGCCCCAGGTCGCGGTCTACTCGAACCTGCTGGTGCAGGTCACGGCGCGGTCCTCGAGCCGTGAGGTCGTCCTCGGCCGCAAGGCGATCCTGTTCCACAACCCCACGTACGCCAACCTCGAGTACGCCGGGGTGGTCACGCTGGTGGTCGAGCTGACCCCTCGCTTCCCGACCATCGTCGCTGGCCGGGTCGTGCAGGGGCTGCGGCTGTGGCATCACCGCCCGGAGCCGGTGCGCATCGATCGGATCCGTGCCCGCCGCAACTCGAGCGTCCCGGGTCGCGAGCCGGTGATCACCGAGGTGGCGGTGGCCAGCATCCTCGGCGCCACCGCCATCCCACCATCGGGATTGAGCTTCGACCTGACCCTCGACGTCAACGCCGATCCCGACCTGCTGTCGATCGACTACCTCCTCGACGGCGAGAGCGCCGAGGGCTATCCGGTCGAGAGCACGTTCTCGGTGATGAAGCCGCCGGTCCCGACCCCGGAGCACCACACCCTGGTCGACGACCCGGCGCTGGTCGAGAAGATCCTGCTCGCGCGCGAGCTGCTCGGCAAGGACCTGGTGACCGACGAGGATCTCCTGGCGCTGCAGCGCCGCGGGGCGTTCGACGGCTTCAAGCCGGTGGGCGCCGATCCCGACCCCAAGCTACCGCCCGCCTACCCGCGCTAGAAGTTCGAGCCGCACGGCCTTCATTCCCACTCGTCGGCCGATTGCCCGTCCCAGCTCCGGCTCGGCGCGTTCAGATCGTCGCCGAGAAACCGCAGGCCCAGGCGCTGCCACGCCGCGGTCCACTCGATCGCACCCTTGGCCACCATGCCGAAGAAGCGGTACAGCCCGGTGGCGCGCGGCGGCTGGTCGGCCGGGTGCTCGGGGCCGAGCGGCGGCAGCGCGAACTCCATGCACGACACGCCGCTCTCCACCTGCACCGACACCTCGGGCGCCAGCGCCAGCACCAGCTGCGCCATGGCCTGGTTGGAGCCGAGCACCTCGCAGCGGAACCGCGCCACACCGCGCTCGGTGGCAGCGGCGACCAGGCGCTGGAACAGGAGCGAGCCCAGCCCCTTGCCCTGCTGATCGTCGGCGACCGCGATCGCCGCCTCGGCCACGCCGTCCTCGCCCGCGAGCCGGATGAAGCGCGCCACGCCCAGGCCGTCGTGACCGTCGGGCGAGACGGCGCCGAGCGCGAAGTGGCGGTCGCCGTCGACCTCGGTGAGGTAGCGCAGCTCGTCGGCGGTCAGATCGTTCTTGGCGGCGAAGAAGCGCCGGTAGCGACTCTCCGGCGACAGGCGCAGGAAGCCGCGGTGGAGCAGCTCCTTGTCCGCGGGGCGGATCGGACGCAGCACCACCTCGGTGCCATCGCGCAACGTGGCGCGCTCCGCGTAGTCGGGCCCGAAGTGCATCGGGTCACGAGCGTAGTCGATCACGACCAGGAGATGGCCGTCCGCACCACCAGGGCGACCGCCGCGGCGACGCAGGCCAGCGGCAGCAGCACGGCAGCGGCGGCGGCGAGGGGCCCGATGGTGCAGGTGACCGCACCGCTGCCATCGAGGGCCGGCGCGCCCGGCAGGTGACGAAGCGCGGTGGCGTGATCCGGCCATCCCGGATCGTAGAGTACCGGCTCGGCGCCGCCGTCGACGGCCTGGGCGAGCGTGGCGGCCTGCGCCTCGCAGCGCTGGACGTGGCCGTCAGCGGTCGTGAACTCGAACGTCACGATCGATTCCTGCCGGTCGCTGCGCGACCATCGCGACGCGCGCTGCGCGATCCGCGTGGCGGTCGTGAGTCGGCCGCGCTGGAGGAGCTGGACCGCGCGTCGGCTGTGGCCGAGGCGCCCGAACGCCAGCCACAGCCCGCCGGCGATGAACGGCATCACCAGCATCGCGACCCACCACGGCGCCGGATGCGTGCGCAGCCCGGCGATCTTGACGTCGTCGACATCGCCGCTGTCGTGCAGCACGGCCACGGTCTGCCCGAGCGTGGGCGGTGGCGCATCGGCGTACGAACGGACCGTGCGTCGCGTGCCGGTCGCGTCGGTGTACACGGCGTCCACGGCCATGACCCGGTCGCCGTTCACTTCGGTCTTGGTCGGCCCGACGCGCACGACCTCACCCGGCGACATGCGATCGTAGCGCTGGTAGAGCGGCTCGCTGTGCGGCACGAACAGGGCGCCGCCGACGAGCGCGGCCAGCAGGAAGATCAGGCCGAACCGGGTCCGATGGCCGCCGAACCAGAGCTGCCACCGCAGCATCATCGGCACGTGACGCGATGGGTGTTCGGAGGTCGGGGCGCTGATTCGATAAGGGCTCGCCAACCCCTTCACGGTGCATCCGTGCCCGCACCCCGGCAAGCGCGAACTGGACGCGGCGGTGTAACGTTACAGTCACTCCGCGCCGGCGCCGACGCCGACCGACAGCGTGAGGCCGAACGAGAAGTACGACTCGTCGTCGGTCTGGCGGCCGGATTCGACGTGCGGCATGGTGCCGCCGGCGGCCATGAGCGCGACGCGCCCGCCGTGAAACCAGCTGTCGCGATGGCGCATCACCTCGACGGCGACGCCGACGTGGGCGGCCGGGTAGGTGCCGGCGGCCGACGCGATCGCGGTCGGCTTGGCCGGATCGGGCGGCTCGGCGCAGTCCTCGGCCCAGCGGCCGTCGGGATCGGTGCAGTAGGTTC
Source organism: Myxococcales bacterium (assembly GCA_947483555.1). Classification (GTDB taxonomy): domain Bacteria; phylum Myxococcota_A; class Polyangia; order Haliangiales; family Haliangiaceae; genus UBA2376. The sequence continues at coordinate 44,763 of CANKMW010000028.1, read as the reverse complement.
CGCTGCTGTCGAGGTTGTGCAGGTTGAAGCCGCCGAACACGTGCGGCTCGGCCCAGCGGTGCTCGATGACGCGCACGTCGCCGGCCAGCTCGGCGCCGAAGCGCGTCATCTCGTACGAGGCGCCGTTCTCGGCGTGCCTGGCCTTGGTGCCGTACGCGAAGCCGGCCAGCGCCGCCTGGCCGTCGCCGAGCTCGCGGCGGTACCCGATCACCGGCTCGAGCGGCGTGTCGCCCTCGTTGCCGAACACGCGCGCGCCGAGGATGAGGCCGGGGACGCCGATCAGCTCGTCGTACTGCACCACCGCCGACAGCTGCTTGATGCTGTTGCCGTCCGGCGCTTCGATGACCGACGAGCTGAGGTTGTGGCCGGGCACGACGCCGGCCTGGACGTCGATACCGGCGCGCGGCATCGGTCGGGCGGTGAAGCCCGTGGTGGCGGGCGTGGGGCCCATCGTGGTGCACGCGGCCGAGGCGGCGGCTGCGCCGACGCCCAGGAGCAGGTGTTGGAGTCGCATGATCCAGGAACACCTGGCCGGACCACTCGGGGGAACTGCGCGGACGTTCAGGGTCGCGCGCTGATCCGCGCTCAGGGCGGATCGAGCGACAGCACGGCGATCTTGTTGTCTTCCTTGGCGGCTTCGTCGGCGCCGGGAAGCGGCTTCTTCTGCTCGGTGATGTTGGGCCACGTCGACGCACCGTCGATGGCCAGCGCGATGTGGGCCGGCAGCGGCCCCTTGTCGATATCCGCCGCCGCCTTGGCGCCGGACACGACCGCGTTGATGTCCTTGTAGACGGCCCACTTCGTGGGGAGCTCGCTCTCCTCGAAGATCGCGGTCGTCGGGCACTCCGGCTCGCACGCACCGCAGTCGATGCACTCGTCGGGATTGATCGCCAGCGAGTTCTTGCCTTCGTAGAAACAGTCGACAGGGCAGACCGCGACGCAGTCGGTGTACTTGCACTTCACGCAGGGGTCGGCGACGACGTAGGCCATGATGCTCCTCCGGCGCCCGCAGGCGCCACCCTCCGTTCATAGCGGGAACCGCGCGCCAGTTCCAGATCCCGCGACGGGTTCGTCGACTATGGTCTGCGGCATGACGTCTCGGATCGGCCTCCTCCTGGCCCTCGCCCTGGCCCTGCCGGCCTGCCAGAGCGGTCGCGAGGGCGGCGCCGGCAACGCGTTCCGCGCCGACCTCGAGAAGATCTGCAACGCCAAGCAACTGTCGGGCGCCGACCAGGAGACGGGCGGGCAAGCCACGTACCTGCTCGCGCAGTGGCTCAACACCAACGTGACCTCGACGGAGGGCCACGCGTTCCTGGTCGAATTCGCGAAGCTGGGCCAGGACAAGCCGGCGCGGCGCAAGAAGCTCGAGGGTGCCGTCGCCCAGCTCGGCCTGGCCGGCTGTCCGCTGGTCGACGACTGGCGCTGACGCTGGCCTACGCCGCCCGCTGCTCGAGCGGTACCGGGGCCAGGCCGTAGCGGCGCTCGAGCAGCTCGTGCAGGGCGTAGATGACCGGCGTCATCCCGACCGCCGCCAGCAGCTTCACCGCGTACGAGGTCACGATGATGTTGACCAGCACGCTGCTGGGCAGGCTGGTGAACGCGATACAGGTGACCAGGATGGTGTCGACCAGCTGCGAGATGGCGGTCGAGCCGGTGGCGCGCAGCCACAGGAAGCGATCGCCGGTCGCCTTCTTGATGAGGAAGAACACCCCGATGTCGAGGAACTGCGCGACCACGAACGCGATCATCGACGCGATCTGGATCCGCGACGCGCTGGTGAAGACGTTGTCGAACGCCGCCGGGGTGATCGCGGTGTTGGCGGCGAACGGGACCACGCCGGCCAGGTGGATGATCCCGAACGCGAGCGCGGTCATGAAGAAGCCGAGCATGGTCAACGAACGCGCCATCTTGCGGCCGTAGAACTCGTTGATGATGTCGGTCAGCACGAACGTCAACGGGAACGAGAGCTGACCGACCGAGATCAGCCGCTCCTCGCCGAACACCGTGACCGAGGTGAGCTTGCCGCCGATCAGGTTGCCGATCAGCAGGCAGGTGAGGAACACCCCGAGCAGGTACATGAACAGCCGCATCCGGGCGTCGAGCTGCATCGGCGACGACTCTGCCATGAGGTCCGCCGCTGCCGACCGATTCCGGTCACAGATCGGTCAGTGCAGCGCAAAGCCGAGCACGAAGATGATGAGGCCACCGACGATGAGCCCGCTGCCGATCGCCACGTCCTTGCCGTCGCACTGGACGACACACAGCCCGACCAGACCGACGCCGGTGGCGGTGGTGATGATCGACGTGACCGCGGCGCCGAGGCGGCGTTCGCGCTTCTCACCCACCACCGTGTCCCGCTCGACCACGTGATCGGCGAGGCACCCGGGGGTCGCACCGGCCGCCGGATCGCAGCCGGCGACCAGCTCGCCGATGGTCACCTCGCGGGTGAGCGTGGCGCCGTCGTCGCGCTGCGAGATGCTCACGCGCGTCGAGGCTCGGACCTCGAACGCTCCCTCGTCGACCGACTCGATGGTGGCGCGGCCGCGGCCCTGGAGCTCGGTGGCGTGCTCGCGCAGCCGGCTCGGGTACGAATGGACCTCGCGGCTGACGCAGGCGCTCGCCAGCCCGGCGATGGCGGCGATGACGGTGAGCGCGACCCGGACCAGCATGGGTGGAGCGTCCCACGGTGGTGGCGGCGGCGCCACCGCGGCCGGATGGCGGACGTCGTCGTCCGGCCGACCGGACCCGGCTGTCCGAGGACCGGACAGAGAGCGCCAACGATCGCGGACTTGAGCGTGGCACGCGATGTGCGAAGGACGGCGGGAGGAGGAATCGATGTCCCAGGACAAGAAACAGAAAGCGATCGCCGAGGCGATCAAGGCGATCCACAAACAGTTCGGCGCGGGGTCGCTGATGCGGCTCGACGGCAGCGTCACCCACGAGGTCGAGGTGATCCCGACCGGGTCGATCGCGCTCGACGTCGCGCTCGGCACCGGCGGCCTGCCGCGCGGGCGCATCATCGAGATCTTCGGGCCCGAGTCGAGCGGCAAGACCACGCTGACGTTGCACGCCATCGCCGAGGCCCAGAAGGCGGGCGGGGTGTGCGCGTTCATCGACGCCGAGCACGCGCTCGACACCTCGTACGCGCAGCGGCTCGGCGTGCAGCTCGAGGACCTGCTGGTGTCGCAGCCCGACCACGGCGAACAGGCGCTGGAGATCGTCGACCAGCTGGTGCGGACCAGCGCGGTCGATCTGATCGTGGTCGACTCGGTGGCGGCGCTGACGCCGCGCGCCGAGATCGAGGGCGAGATGGGCGAGGCCCACATGGGCCTGCAGGCGCGCCTGATGAGCCAGGCGCTGCGCAAGCTGACGGCGATCATCTCGCGGACCCGCACCGCGGTCATCTTCATCAACCAGCTGCGCATGAAGATCGGGGTCGTCTACGGCAACCCGGAGACCACGACCGGCGGCAACGCGCTCAAGTTCTACTGCTCGGTGCGGCTCGACATCCGCAAGAAGAAGGTCATCAAGCGCGGCGAGGAGTCGATCGGCAACGAGGTCAAGGTCAAGGTGGTCAAGAACAAGCTGGCGCCGCCGTTCCGCGAGGCCGAGTTCGAGATCCTGTACGGCATCGGCGTCAACAAGCTCGGCGAGCTGGTCGACACCGCGGAGAAGCTCGGCATCGTCGAGAAGACCGGCGCCTGGTACTCGTACGAGGGCGCCAAGCTCGGCCAGGGCAAGGACAAGGTGGTGGCCCACCTCGACGAGCACCCGGTGCTGGCGCAGCAGCTGCGCGACCTGCTGATCAAGCAGGCCAAGTTGCTGACCGCGGGCGGTGGCAACGGCCACGGCGCCGGCAACGGGGTGGCGTCGTGATCGCGCGCCGCATCGATCTGCCGCCGCCGCGGCCGCCCGAACCGACCATCGCGCAGCGCCTCGCCGAGGAGCTGGTGACCGATCTGGTCCGTCGCTCGGTCGACGTGATCAGCCTGCTCGAGCTCGAGCGCGACGTGGCCGAGGCGGTCAGCGGCATCGCCGAGGAGATGGGCGCGGTGGCGGGCGCGGCCGGCGTGGTGCCCGCAGCGGCGCTGGCGGCGGTGCTGATCGATCAGGCGTTCCGCAAGGTCGAGGCCGAGTGGCGGCTGCAACGCACGCTGTGCGAGGGCGACGAGTGCATCGCCTGCGCCGCCGAGGTGATGCGCCAACCCCGGCGGGCTCGCGACGGTGGAGGTCGGTCGTGAAGGACCTCCGCCCACCCCGCGAGCAGTGGTCGGCGCACGATCTCGGCCGCCGGGCGCCGTTTCGCACCATGGCGGCGACCCGCCGCAGCGGTCGGGCGGCCGGCTCGGACGCGTCCGCGGTCGTGAGCGAGGCCGCCACCGACCCGACGCTGCCGCTGGCGCTGTCCGAGCTGTGGGACCTGCGTCGCCTCGGCCTGTTCGACGACGACGGCCGCGCGCCGCCGAGCTGGTGGGACCGCTAGGAGCGATCGCGATGGTCAGCGTGATTCCACGCCGGTACAATCCAGGCATGGTCGGCCGCCCGCGCGCGACGTATGCCGATGTCCTCGCCGCGCCCGAGCACATGGTGGCCGAGGTCCTCGACGGCGAGCTGTTTCTGTCGCCGCGGCCGGCGCCGCGCCATGCGCTGGCGAGCAGCCAGCTCGGTAGCCTCATCGGTCCGCCGTTCGCGCTCGGACGCGGCGGCCCCGGCGGCTGGCTCATCCTCGACGAACCCGAGCTCCACCTGCACGGCGACATCGTCGTGCCGGACCTCGCCGGCTGGCGCGTCGAGCGCATGCCGCGGCTACCGGCGGAGGCGTACTTCACGACCGCGCCCGACTGGGTCTGCGAGGTGCTCTCGCCGTCGACGCGTCGGGTCGACCGCCGGCGCAAGCTGCCGATCTACGCCCGCAACGGAGTCGGCCATACCTGGATCGTCGACCCCCTCGAGCGGTCGCTCGAGGTGATGAGCTTGCACCGCGAGCACTGGTTGCTGGTGACGATCGCGGGCGAAGACGAGCACGTGCGGGCCGAGCCGTTCGACGCCATCGAGCTCGAGCTGGCCCTGCTCTGGGACCACGGCGCCGCGGCCGAGCCAGCCCCGACGGCACCGTAGCCGGTCGCTCGTCGCGGCGGCGCTCACCGGCCGGTGCTCACCGGCTGGCCCACGCGTAGCGGTGGGCGGCCGGCAGCGAGCGCTCGGCGAGGAAGGTCGGGTAGTCGCGGCGCGGCCACGCCTCGAGGCACAACAGCACCACGCGGGGCAGCGCACCGCGGTAGCGCACGTCGAGGCGGCGCAGCCCCGCCTCCCGGCAGAACTGCTCCTCGAGCTGGGGCGGGACGGTGTCCTGCAACGGCCCGACCAGCTTGACGATCCGGGCCGCCGGATCGCTGCACGCCGCCGGCGGTGACGAGACCAGGTGGGTGCCGCACACGCTCGGTCGATCCTCGTAGATGGTGCACCGCTCGTCGGTGCCGAGAAACACGCACGGATGCTGGTGCCGCGACCGGTGCGTGGTCTCCATCCGGTGGGCCGCCGCGCGGAGCTGCTCGCGCAGCTCCGGGGTGTCGCGACCGTCGCGGATCAGGCGGGCCGCGATCGGCACCGCCTCGTACAGGAACGCGCCGGTGACCAGCGAGCAGCACGCCTTGGCCGCCGTACAGTCGAGGCACGACACCGCGCGCAGCGTGACCTGGCTGCGCTCGACGGCGAGCACCGTCGAGCGCGCGATGATCTCGCGCGTCGCCTGCGAGGTGTTGGCGAGCAGCCCGCGCTGCTCGAGCATCTCCCCGAACGTCGGACCGGCCTCGGGCCCGAGCTGAGGAGGGGCGACCGCCGGCTTGCGCGGGGTCGCCGTGCGCCGGGAGCTCGCCTTGGGTTTCGCCATCGTCGACGGCGGCGAGCTCAGGTCGGGCGCACGGGCGACCGCGCCAGCGCCTCGATCATGGCGAGGGCGTCGGCACGACTGCCGGCGAGACGGAGGACGCCGGGGATGATGATCGAGACCTCATCGCCGCGGTGCTCGATGGTGACCTCGACGTTGCCGAAGCGGCGGCGCTCGACGACATCGGCCGGTCGCGGCGGCGGCGCGGCCCGCGCCAGCTGGGGCTGCGTGCCGGCGGGCACCACCACGACCGGAAGGTCGCGCTCGGTGACCCGGTGATCCTTGGCGGCGAAGGCGTCGCGGATGGCGTGCTCGGGACCGGTGCCGCCCGGCTTGCGCCGGATCATGCGGTAGGTGCGATCGTCGGACACCAGCGGATCGTAGAGCACGCCACCGGTTCTGAGAATCCCCCTTTTGCGGTGAGGACGGTTTCACTCGATGACAGCCGCTCACCACCACCGCGAAACCGTCACAGCAACGCCGCCACGGCGGCGAACGCGACGATCCCGAGTCCCGACGCCAGCGCGCTGATCCCGGCCAGGCGCAGGGTGCGGTCGCCGGGACCGCGACTCGCCGCTCCGCGGTGGACGGGTTCGAGCGCAACCGCGGTGGCCGCCGCCACGATCCGGGCAGACTCGGTGTCGCCCGCGCAGGTCGGACAGCGCCGCTCGGCCGGGTAGACCGCGACGCAGGTGCGGCAGATCGCGTAGGCGGTGGTGCTCATCCCTGCCTTCAACGCACGAGCCGCCGCCGCGATTTCCGGTCGCGGTAAGGAGCATGTCAGGGAGTGTGAGACACTCGCGTGGCGCGCGGCAACAGCAGCCAGAACTTGCCCGGGCCACCCATCCGCCCGGCGATGTCGGCGGCGGCCTCGTCGTCGCCCCAGTAGACGTCGCCTCGGATCGGCCCCAGGATGCCGCCGCCGGTGTCCTGCGCGATGAGGAGCTGCCGCCAGGCCACCGTGCCGCGCGTGCCGGCCACCGGCGCCTCGGTCTCGACCCACACCGGGGTCGAGTGCGCGATGTACGCGCGATCGATCGCCATCGACCGCCGGGCCGTGAGCACCACACCCTGCGAGCCGACCGCGCCGGGCCGGGTGCGGAGCTTGAAGAAGACCTTGCTCGGATTCTGATCGATGATCTCGTCGACCCGATCGGGGTGCGCCGCGAACCAGGCCCGGATGCCCTGCATCGTGCCCTCACCGGCCTTCAGCTCGCCGAGCGCGCGCAGCAGCTTGCCGACGCCCTGGTACGGGCGGCCGTTCTTGCCATCGAACTCGAGCCACACCTCGGAACCGTCGTCGAGCGTGACGCGCGCCGAGCCTTCGATCTCGGCGAACAACGCGTCGACCTTGTCGTCGGCCCACAGGATCTCGAGGTGCTCAGCGTCGAGCGCGCCGTTGCGGATCTCGGCGCGGGTCGGATACAGGGCCACCGCGCCGGTCTTGGGGTCCAGACGGCCCCACAGCCGCCGTCCGCGCGCGTCGTCGACGAACGGGGTGAGATCGATCGAGACCAGATCCTTGGGCCGCCCGAGCACCGGCACCTGGTAGGCGCCGTGCCGCCGCCGCGAGGCGCGCAGCGCCGCGACGTAGTAGCCGGTGAGCTTGCCGACCGGACCGTCCTTGCCGGACGCGGCGTAGGGTGAGAACTCGCGCTGGAAGAAGGCGCGGGCGGCCCCATGATCGCCGGCCGGCACCCGCGCCGCCGCGGTGCAGGGCGAACGCCAGTCCTTGGCGGTGCCGCCGCTGGGCGCGACCCCGACGCGCTCGTGGTCGCCGAGCTTGGCCAGCTTGGCGCACGACGCCAGCAGCGCCGGGATGGCGGCGGCGAGCTGGTCGTCTCCCCATCCCGGCAGGTCGGCCCAGCTGACGGCGGCCAGGTCGAGCCGATCGGTCACCGCCGGGACGAGCGGGGGCGCCGGGGTCACCGGCAGCGGGCACGGTTCGGCCGCGCTGCGCTTGCACGCGACGGTCGCGGCCAGCACGGCGAGGCACACGTGGCCGCTTCGACTCGGCCCATGGCCTCGCTCGGCGCGAACGGGGCATGACGCCATGGCTCAGTGTGCCAGACGCGCGGCTGGCCGCGATCATTCCCCGTCCGCCAGCCCGAAACGCCCGAAACGCCCGATGCCCCGCGCCGGACCGGCGCGAGGCATCATTGCTTGCTTGTTGCTGAGCCGCTCGCTCAGGACGGTCGAGGATGAGCGGGTCAGTTGGGGGTGGTCATGCGGTCGCCGCGGAACGTCGAGGCGCCGAGCGTGACCGGCTGGTTGGCGTAGGTCATCGAGCCGGTCCAGGTGCCGTTCTGCAGGATGTCGATCTTGCGGTCGGTGTTGGTGTCCATCGGCCGCGCGTTGCCGCTGACGTTGAGGAGGAGCGCCGAGCTGTCGAGCGAGCGGATGCGACCCTCGATGTAGTTGGTGGCGTAACCGAGGCCGAGGCGGCAGGCGCCGGCGTACAGCGACGGCGAACCGAACGGCAGGTAGTCGGAGATCTCGGCGCCCACGGCGTCGCAGTTGATGAGGTTGGCGAAGAAGCTGTTCAGGTCGGTGGCCGACGGGTCGACCAGCGGGATGATGACCTCCTCGAGGGCAACCATCAGCACCGAGCCGTAGCTGAGCGGGAACTGGTGGGTCGCGATGTCGGTGCGGTCATCGGTCTGCTGGTAGCCGACGTTGGGCGCGGCCACGTTGGTCATGCCGAGGTCGGAGAGCAGGAACTGCGAGCTCTGACCGTCGACGGTGAAGACGATGTGGGTCAGCGTGTGGCTCGACGCGAAGCCCTCGGCGGCGGCGGTCACCGTGAGCGTCGACTGGGTCCCGAACTTGCGCGCCACCTGGCCGAAGTTGTTGCCGACCTCGAGCAGGTCGGTGACGATCGTGGGTGACGCCGAGCGGATCACGTCGTTGACGATGGCGTCGAGCGCCGGGCGGGCGCCGTTGATGAGCGCGCGCGTGGTGCTGTCGCTGATCGCGTTGACCGCCTGGTCGAGGAAGAACGTGGCCGGGTCGTAGGGGCTGTCGGTCATGTCGATGAACGTGTTGGTGACCTGACCGACGGTGCCGGGCAGCCCCGACACCAGGTCGAACTGGCTGGCGACCCGGAAGGTGCCCTTGGGATCGAGCGGGCCGGTCGGCTCGTTGGCGCGGACGGCGATGCGCCAGCTCACGGGGGTGGCGTACTCGGCGACCGCCTCGACGCTGAACGCGGCCTGGCCGGTGGCGCCGGCGTTGACGTTGACCGTGGCCTCACCGTCGCGGTTGGTGATGGCGCTCGGCGCCGACAGCGTGGCGCCGCCGCCGCTGCCGCCGATCGCGAAGTCGACCTCGCCGGCGAGCGGGTTGTCCTCGCCGTCGTGGTAGCGAACGATGACCGCCTGCTGCCATCCGTTCTCCATGAACACGCTGGTCTCTCCGACGACGGTGAGGAACGCGTCGCCGCTTTCCGGCGGACGTGGCCCCGCGTCGTCGTTGGAGCAGCCGGCGCCAGCGCCGACGAAGAGTCCGAGGAGAATGGCGGTGGAGAGCTGGGTCTTCATGGCGGGCACCTTGGTTGAGGGTGACCTCGCCTTCTGCAGTGGTCGTGCCACGCCGAGACCGGCCGCGATCTCCAGCACTTGCGTCGTCGAATCCACCCACGTGGGGACGTGTGTCCCGATGTCGGACGCGATCTGGCAACTGCAGTGGTCGGGCTCATCGTCCCCACACGCGCGCCCGTCAGGTCGAGCTCATCAGATCGAGCACGAAGGCCTCGACGTGCAGCTGCGGCAGCGGCCACAGGTCGTAGCTCGGCGCGCGGACCCATCCCATGCGCAGGTACATCGCGCGCGCGACTGGCTGATCGCGCGTGGTGTGGAGCGCGAGGACCGGCGCGCCATGCTGCCGCGCGCCCTCGATGCACGCCGCGGTGAGCGCGCGCCCGATGCCGCGGCCGCGCCGCGCCGGATCGACGGCGAGGAACCGGATCGACGCCCAGCCGCCCGGCCACGGCGCCTCGGCGGCGGCGGGCCGGAACAACGTCACCGCGCCGGCGACCTGTCCACCTTCGTCGGCGACCAGCAGGTCGGCGCGGCCGAGCCGCGACCGGACGTCGGCGAGGTCGGCCCGGTGGCGGGCGAAGGCATCCCGGACCGCCGGCGTGGCGTCGCGGTCGGCGGGCACGACCGGCGCGAAGGCATCCAGCATGACCGTGCGCGCAGCGTCGAGCTCGTCCGCGCGCGCGGCCCGGATCACCACGACCGGCGCCGCGATGATCAGGGAGCGCATGAGCGCCATGATAGAGCGATCCGCCGGCGCCCGGTGCTCAGGCGGCGGCGTGGGCCCGGATCCACGCCGCCGTGCGGGCCGCGACGTCGTCGGGGCACTCGGCGGCGAGGAAGTGGCCGGCGCCGGCGATGATCTCGGCCCGATAGGGCCCGGCGAAGTAGCGCTCGGCGCCGCGCGCCGCCGCCACCCCGATGCAGCCGTCGTCGGCGCCGTGCAGGTAGAGCAGCGGCACCGTCAGGTGGCCCGCGCGACCGCTGGCGGGCCGCAACCGGCGCATGGCGGCGCCGAACGGACGGAACATGGCGCGGTAGTAGAGCAGCGGGGCCGGCCAGCTGGCCCGCAGGCATGCATGAAGCTCGTCGCGCAAGCCGCGTGGCAGCGCGAAGCCGGGCGACCAGGTGCGCCACAGCCGATCGATCAAGGCGAAGTCGCGCGCCGCGGCGATCCGCTCGGCGCCCGGCACCTGGAAGAACGCCATGTACCAGCTGCGTAGCGCCTGCGTGGTCGTCGCCGCGGCGCGCAGAAACGCCAGCGGGTGCGGCACGGCCATCGCCACCGACGCTCCGAACCGCTGCGGGGCCATCGCGCAGGCGGCGTAGGTCACCGCCGCACCCCAGTCGTGGCCGAGCAGGTGAACCGGAGCGCCCGGCGCCAGCGCATCGCTCAGCGCCACGACGTCGGCGGCCAGCGTGTCGAGGTCGTAGGGGCCGGCGAGCGGCGACGGCGCGTAGCCACGGGCCCAGGGTGCGACCACGCGATGGCCGCGCGCCGCCAGCGCTTCGATCAGGGTCGCGAACGTCGGCGGCGCGTCGGGAAAGCCGTGCAGGACCAGCACCAGCGCCCGGTCCGGCGGGCCCGCGGCCAGGGCCTGGAACGAGCCGGTCGCGGCCTCGACGTGGATGGTCTCGACCACCGGCGAACTCTACGGCGCAGCGACCGCCGGGTCGATGCGCTTGCCCTCGAAGTCGCGCCACGGCGGCTGCGGCGAACGGCGGTCGCGGATCCGGATCACGGTGCCGCCGTCGAGCGGCGCGTCGGCGGCGCGCTCGCCGGCCGCCACGGCGGGGCTGGTCCAGTCGTAGATCCGGCGCGCGTCGCCGACCGACAGGTTCACGCAGCCGTGGCTGCGCGCCACACCGAAACCATCGTGCCAGTAGGCGCCGTGGAGCGCGAAGTGCTTGCGGAACGTCATCGCCCACGGCACGTCGGCGACGTTCCAGGCCTGGCCAAGGCCATCGGGGCTGCGCATGCGGGTGCGGTCGAGCTTGTGATGGATGCGGTAGACGCCGGGCGGCGTCCGCCACTTCTTGCGACCGGTCGAGACCAGGGTGGCGAACACCGGCGTGTCACCTTGGTAGGCGACCAGCACCTGCTGATCGAGATCGATGTCGATCCAGCGCGCGTCGGCGGCCAGCACGTCGGGTCGCGGCGCCGGGCGCACGACGCGGAGCCGCGCTGACTCCACCCATTCGTCGGGGCCGATGCGGCTGTGGTCGCCGCGGTCCTCGAGCACGGTGACCAGCTCGCGGCGCGCGAGCGCGCGCACCTCGGCGGCGTCACGGGCCGGCGCGGCGAGGACCGGGACGGTCTCGCCTCGCTTCTTCGGTAACACCCACGCGAACGGCGAGGTCGCCGGGGCCGGCAGCTCGAGGCCGACGAACTCCGACGGCGTCTTCCACAGCAGCGCGGCGGCGGCGATCCAGCCCTGATCGGTCTTGTGGTAGGTGACGCGGGCGACCCGGACGGTCTTGCCGCGGGTGGCGACGAAGGTGGTGCCCGGGACGTGACGGTCGACCACCCCGGCGCGCAGGTCGGCGATCGAGGCGTAGGCATCGGCGCCGGTGCCGCGGATGTCGGCGTAGGCGACCGCCACCGGCGGTGCGACGGCGGGCGCGACGGCCTCGATCGTGTCCTCGGCGGCGGCCGGCGCGGCGGCCCAGATGGCCACCGTCATCACGAACACCCCCCACGGCCTCGCCATCCAGAAATCATCCCATGCCACGCACCCGCTCGCAAACCGGCTTGTCCGGCCGGACGGCGTCCGGATCGCGGACGGATTCGTCCGGGTTCCGGACATCGACCTCGCAAGCAGGCGAGAAGGTGGGCGCGGCACGTTGGCACTCCAGTTGCTCCTGACCCCGTCATGCGAACTCTGTGGCAGACGATCGTGTTCTTGATGGGGCTCTCGGTTGGCGCCCGCGCCGCCGCGGCTCGGCCAGCCGCGTGTGCACCATCGCGGCTGGTGGTGGTGCTGGACCGATCCAGCTCGATGAACGGCGCCACCGGCGCCGTCAGCAAGTGGTCGGCCGCGCGGGCCGCGATCGATCAGGTCGCGGCGGCGTATGGCGGCGCGATCGAGCTCGGCCTGGCGACGTTCCCGTACCCCGACGAGTGCGGGCCAGGCCGGCTCGACGTGCCACCTGCGCTCGACCGCCGCGACGCGCTGGCGGCGGCGCTCGCGGCGCCGCCACCGGCGGCCGGTGCATGGACCCCGCTGGGCGAGACCCTGCTGGCGCTGGCCGACGACCCGGCGGTGACCGGCGGCGACGCGGTCGTCCACGTCGCCGTCATCACCGACGGCTTCCAGTGGTGCTCGCCGTTCGATCCCGACGCGCGCCACCTGCCGGTGACCGGCGCCGAGGCCTTGCGTGACGCCGGCGCCGTCACCTTCGTGGTCGGCTTCGGTGGCGGCGTCGACGTGGCGACCCTCGACCAGATGGCGGTGGTCGCCGGCACCGCGCGCGCGGGATGCGACCCTGCCGGCGCCTCGCCCGGCGCCCCCCACTGCTACTACCAGGCCGACGACGCCGGGGCGCTGCTGGCGGCGCTGATGGACATCGCCGCGGTCGCGGCCGAGGAGACCTGTGATGGTCTGGACAACGACTGCGACGGCGAGATCGACGAGGGCGCGTGCCCGGTGCCGGGCGCCGATGCCGGCCCCGACGCCGACGCCGCCGCGGCCGATGACATCGCCGGGGTGCCGGGCGGCTGCGGCTGCGGCGCCGGCGGTCAGGCGTCGGGCGCGATCGCCGGCGCGATCCTGTTCGGGATCGGGCTCGCGCTCGTGCTCAGGACGCGCCGGCGGGCGACGCCGCGCCGCCGCCGCCGACCACCGGGTTCATGATGATGACGGCGCCCGGTGGCGCCGGCTCGCGCTCAGTTCACCTCGGCGCCCGCCACCGCTTCGTCGTCGGCGCGCGGCGGCTCCGGATCGCCGCTGATGACCTGATGCTCGACCAGCCGCTTGTAGATGCCGCCCCGGGCCATCAACTCGGCGTGGCGACCGCGCTCGGCGACCCGGCCGCCGTCGATGACGATGATGCGGTCGGCGTCGCGCACCGTCGACAGCCGATGCGCGACCACCAGCGTGGTGCGGCCGCGCATCAGCCGGGCCAGCGCCTCCTGCACCAGGGCCTCGCTGCCGGCGTCGAGGTTGCTGGTCGCCTCGTCGAGGATGAGGATCCGTGGATCGACCAGCAGCGCGCGGGCGATCGCGATCCGCTGCTTCTGGCCGCCGGACAGCTTCACGCCCCGCTCGCCGATCACGGTGGCGTAGCCGTCGGGGAAGGCGACGATGAAGTCGTGGGCGTTGGCCAGGCGCGCGACGCGCTCGACGTCCTCGGCGGCGGCGTCGTCACGGCCGTAGGCGATGTTCTCGCTCAGCGTGCCGGCGAACAGCACCGGCTCCTGCGCCACCATCGCCGAGATCCGGCGCAACTCGGCGAGCCGCAACTGCCGCACGTCGACCCCCTCGATCGTCACCGTGCCGCGATCGACGTCGAAGAAGCGGAGCAGGAGCTGCAACACCGTGGTCTTGCCGGCACCCGACGGCCCGACCAGCGCCACCACCTCACCGGGTGCGACCTCGAGGTCGAAGCCGCGCAGCACCGGGTGTTCGGCGCGCGACGGGTAGGCAAAGTCGACGTGCTCGAAGCGGATGGCGCCGCCACCAGGCGGCAGCGGCCGCGGGTGCGCGGGATCGCGGATGTCGGGCACGGTATCGATGATCGCAAACAGGCGCTCGGTGGCGCCGGCGGCACGCTGCAGCGACCCCCACAGGCTGGCCAGCTCGGCCAGCGACCCGGCGACGATGAACGTGTAGATGAAGAACGACGTCAGCTCGCCGGCGCTGATGTCGCCGTGGATCAGCGCCCGACCACCGAGCCACGCCACGGCGGCGATCGCGAGGTAACCGGCCACGGTGGCCGCCGAGAAGAACGACGACCGCCAGCGGGCCAGCGACAGCGCGCGCTGGAACGCCGCCTCGACGCCGGCGCGGTAGCGCTCGGCTTCCTTGCGCTCGCGGACGAACGCTTGCACGGTCTGGATCGCACCCAGCGACTCCTGGACGTGGCCGGAGACCTTGGCCAGCTCGTCCTGCATGCCCTTGCTCATGCGGCGGATGGCGCGACCGAAGTACATCGTCGCCAGCACCAGCGGCGGAACCACGGTCAGCATCAGACCGGTGAGCCGGGCGTCGGTGACGAACAGCAGCACCAGCCCGCCGACCAGCTGGATGGCGTTGCGCAGCGCCATCGACAGCTCGCTGCCGACCACGCCCTCGACGACGGTGACGTCGGAGGCCAGCCGGCCGACCAGCTCACCGGTCCGGCGCTCGTGGAACCAGCTCAGCGGCAGGGCCAGGATGCGGTCGAACACCATCGCGCGCAGGTCGGCCACCACGCGCTCGCCCAGCCAGCTCATCGAGTAGTGGCGGACCCACACCAGCCCGGCGTTGATGACGAACACGATCATGATGAAGCCGACCACCCGGTCGAGGCGATCGCTCGAGCCCCCCGAGATGCCGGCGTCGACCGCCTCGCGCGCCGCCCACGGATAGACCAGCGACAGCAACGAGGCCGCGAACAGGGTGCTGAACGCCAGCGCGAAGCGAGCGCGGTGTGGCTTCAGCAACGCGCTCAGGCGCCACAGCACCCCGAGCCGCTTGCGCTGGTCGGGACCGGACGAGTCGTCCACGGTGAGACCGAGCGGTCGAGCAGGAACGCCAACCGCCTCGGCCGCCGCAGCCGCGGCGGGATCGTCGGACGCGTCGGGCGGGTCGCTCACTCGGCGGCTACCGTAGCCCGATCACCTGCCAGCGGCGAGCACCTTGCCGTCCTCGGCGCACGGCGTGAAGAACCGGACCAGCTCCCCCTCCTTGGCGGCGGCGTCGCGGCGGCCGAGCGCGATCAGCTCCGCCGCCCAGTTGCCGTCGAACAGCAGGTAGGACAGGAGGTCGTTCTCACGCCGCGACTCACCCTCGGCCAGGCGCGCGATCAGCTTCCGGGTCAGGCGACTGGTCACGATGATCTTGCCGGCGGCGACGAAGTCCGACGCCATGGCGCCGATGTCCAGCGACGGGCGGATATGGACCGCCTCGATGCGGCGGATCGGCGCCCCGCGCAGCTTCAGCAGCTCGCGATTCATCACCTCGACGAACTGCGGTCCGAAGGCCGCCTCGCCGGCGGCCATGATCGCGTTGAGCCGCTGCATGCGATCGAGGTCGTATTCGGTGTGGTCGAGCATGAGGGCGTTGAGCGCCTTGCCGACCAGGAACAGCGGCTTGGGATAGGCCTCGTTGCGATCGGCGGCCGCGATCGCATCCTCGGAAGGTGTGGCCAGGTGGCGCAGCGACACCAGCAGCAGGCGGTCGGCGCCGAGCCGGATCGCGGGCGACATGGGGGTGTTCTGGCGCAAGCCGCCGTCGGTGAAGAACTCGTCGCCGATCTTCACCGACGGGAACAAGAGCGGGATCGCCGCCGAGGCCAGCACGTGGCGCGGGCCGATGCGCGCCGCGCGGTGACGGACGAAGGGATCGCGGCTCCAGGTCGGCGGCACCGGATCAGCGGCCGAGATGAACACCACCGTGTGACCGCTGCCGACGTGGGTGGCCGACACCGACAACGCGTGGAGCGCCCGCTTGCGCAGCGAGCGCTCGATGCCGTGCCACGGGATGGTCTTGATGACGAAGCGCTCCAGTCCGCTGGTGTCGAGGATGCCACCGTAGCGAAAGGTGCCGGGTTGGGGCGGTGGCGGGTCGCGGCCGAGCAGGCTCCTGACGCCCCGCCAAGCGTCGCGGGCGCCCAGCCCGATCAGCGACTCGATGCGCAGCGCCCGCCACGCCGACACCAGGCGCTGCGCCTGACTCGGCAGGTCGTCCATGGTCGCGGCCACGAACGCCGCGTTGATGGCACCGACGCTGGTGCCGGTTACGATGTCGATCGGCGGCTGGAAGCCGAGGCGGCGCGGTAGATCCTCGCGCAGGTACTGGATGATCCCGGCCTCGTACGCACCGCGCGAGCCGCCGCCGGAGAGAACGAAGCCGACCCTGGGGCGCGCCGGCACGGCTCGATTGTTTCGCGTTCGACCGGGTGTTGTCCACGGCGCGGGGCGGGTCCTGAAACCCGGGCCACCACCAGGTGTCAACGACTCCGATGCGCCCATACTCTCGGATCATCGGTCGCGCGCTCGCGCCGTCCATCCTCACCGCGCTGGCGGTCGCGCCCACGACCGCGGTTGCTGACCTGCGCGGCGCCCCGACGCCGGTCACCGAGGCGGGTTGCGACGTGGCGGTCGAGCTCGACGGCCCCATCGCACGGGTCACCGAGACCCACCGGCTGGTCCCGACCGGCGCCGCCCTGGCCCTGGCCGGGTACGACGCCGCGCTGGCGCCGGGGGCGGTCGTCGACGCCTTCACCGTGACGATCGCGGGCCGCGAGGAGGCCGGGGTGGTGGTCCCGGTGGAGTCGCTGGACAACCAGACCCCGCCATCCCTCGGCCTGACCCCGGACCTGGGCGTGTTGCGCGTCAGGGACGACGACCGGAACCGGCGGCCGATCGTCGATGTGCGGGTCTATCCGGTGACACCCGGCAAGGTGACCGGCTTCACGCTCCGCTGGTCGGCGCCGCTGGCCTATGGCGACGGACGCATGACGCTCATCCTGCCCGCCCGCGGGTCGGGCGACAACCTCAGCCGCTGCCGGGTGCGGCTCGACGTTCGGCCGGGGGCCGGGGTTCGCAGCTGGACGGCGGTGCGCGCCGCCGGGGTCTGGGTGGGCGCGGGCCCGCGGGTCCGCGGCGCGGTGACGGGCGTCGCACCGGACGCTGACCTGCTGATCGAGGCCCAGCCACAGTGGGCCGGAACCGCGCCCGTCCTGGCCGCCGCCCACGTCGAGGTCGGCGGTCGCGTGCTGTCGACGATCGGGATCTACGTCCCCGACCACCGCGTGCGCGGCCGGTTTGCGCCGCGCCGCCTCCTGTTCGTGATCGACACCTCACGCAGCATCGGCGACGAGGGCCGGCGCGCCGCGCTGGCGCTGGTCGACACCCTGGTTCGCGCGGCCCCGGCCGGGACGCCGGTCGAGGCGGTGCTCTTCGATCGGCAACCGCGGCGGGCACTCGGTGCCTGGGCGGCCGGTGACGGCGGCGGCTCGAGCCGGCTGGCGCGCGCGCTCCGGGACGCACCGATGGCCAGCGGGACCGATCTGGCCAGCGCGCTGCGCCTGGCCAGTGACGTGCTCGGCGACCAGCCGGCCCACGTCGTGGTGATCACCGATGGGGTCTTGCCGGTCGAGCACGACGGCGCCGCGTTGGTCGGTCACTTTCCGGTCGCCACCGACCGGATCACCGTCGACGTGATCGTCCCGCTGGTCGGCGGCGCGGCGGCGCCCGATCGAGGCGCCCTCGAGACGCTGACCGCGACCTTTCACGGACGCGTGCTGGCGATGCCTGCTGATCGACCGCTGCCAGCGGCGGCGTTGACCGCCGAGCTCGCCACCGGGCTGCCGATCGAGGCGCTGTCGATCACCGACGGCGACGCGGTCCTCGAGCTCGACGATCTGCCCGAGGAGATCGCGGCCGGCACCGGCGTGATCGTGACCGCGGAGCTCGAGCGCCAGCCCCGGCCCCTGACGCTGCACGCCGCGCGCGGCGAGGCCGCGATCAAGGCGACGGCGATCGCGCTCCCGGCCGGCGCCGGGCGCCTCGGGACCCGCGGCTTCCACCTCGACGCGGACCGGTTCCAGCTCGACCTGGCGCGGACGCATCACCTGGTCGGCCCGCAGGTCGCCGTGGTGGTGATCGATCGCCGGGCCGCCGGGGGCACGGCGCGCCACGATCTGGCGCGCCGCACCGGCCTGTACACGTTCACCGCACCGCCCGAGGAGCTGGCGGCGCTGCCGTCGGCGCCGCCGGTGCCGGTGACGCGTGCGGCCATCCGGCGGCTGGGCGAGCTGCCCCGCGACAGCGTCAACCGCGCGCTGCGCGATCAGCTGGTGCCGGCGCTGCGGGTCTGTTATCGCGCCGGACTGCGTGGCGCTCCTCAGCCCGCGGGCGAGCTGGTCGTCGAGCTCGAGATCGCGCGCGGCGAGGTGATGGCGGTCAACCTGAGCGGCGACCACTTCCCGGCCGGGATGATCGACTGCGTCGCCGACGCCGCCTACGCGTTGTCGACGCCGACCTACGAGCTCGGCGGCTTTCCCGACACCGTCTACGTGATCCGCAAGCCGGTCACGTTCGAGCCGCCCGCGACCGCTGCCGACGAGCCCAGCGTCTTCCTCGATGACGTGCTCTACCCGGCGACCCATCCCGAGGCCCGGCCCGTGGTCGAGGTGGACGCGGACGCGCCGCTGTAGCTCGAGCGAGACCGACGTCGCCGACCCGAAAGCGCCAAGGGCGGCCGTTGTCGGCCGCCCTCGACAAGCCGCGTTGCCGCGGCCCCTTCGTCCTTCCGGCGTTGTCGCCGTCCGGATCAGTCCGTCAGGTGATCAGTCCATGTCGTGGTCGTGACCACCGTGACCGCCAGCCGACTTGTCGTCCTTCTTCGGCTTCTCGGCGATCAGCGCCTCGGTGGTGAGCATCAGCCCGGCCACCGACGCCGCGTTCTGCAGCGCGATGCGAACGACCTTGGTCGGGTCGATCACGCCGGCGAGGGCGAGGTCCTCGTACTGCAGCTTGGCCGCGTTGAACCCGAACGCGCCCTGGCCCTCGCGGACCTTGCTGACGACGATCGAACCGTCGGTGCCCGCGTTGAGGGCGATCTGGCGGATCGGCTCCTCGAGCGCGCGCCGCACGATGTTGACGCCGTAGCGGCGGTCGTCATCGTAGGTCAGCTTGTCGAGCGCCGACAGGCAGCGGATCAGCGCCACGCCGCCGCCGGGGACGATGCCCTCCTCGACGGCCGCGCGGGTCGCGTGCATGGCGTCCTCGACGCGCGCCTTCTTCTCCTTCATCTCGACCTCGGTGGCCGCGCCGACGCGGATGACCGCGACGCCGCCGACCAGCTTGGCCAGGCGCTCCTGGAGCTTCTCGCGATCGTAGTCGCTGGTGGTGTCCTCGACCTCGCGGCGGATGGTCTTGACCCGCTCCTCGATCTTGGCCTTGGTCCCGGCGCCTTCGATGATCGTGGTGTTCTCCTTGTCGATCACGATGCGCTTCGCCTTGCCGAGATCGGCCAGGGTCAGGTTCTCGAGCTTGAGGCCGAGATCCTCGGTGACGGCCTGGCCGCCGGTGAGGACCGCGATGTCCTGCAGCATCGCCTTGCGGCGATCGCCGAAGCCGGGGGCCTTGACCGCGACCACCTGGAGGGTGCCGCGCAGCTTGTTGACCACCAGCGTGGCCAGGGCCTCGCCGTCCACGTCCTCGGCGATGATCACCAGCGGCCGAGCCGACTTGGCGACCTGCTCGAGGAGCGGGAGCAGGTCCTTCATGCTCGAGATCTTCTTCTCGTGCGCCAGCACCCAGGCGTCCTGGAACACGCACTCCATGCGCTCGCCGTCGGTGACGAAGTACGGCGACAGGTAGCCGCGGTCGAACTGCATGCCCTCGACGACGTCGAGCTCGCTGGTCAGCGTCTTGGCCTCTTCGACCGTGATCACGCCTTCCTTGCCGACCTTGTCCATGGCGTCGGCGATCATCTCGCCGATCGTCGCGTCGCCGTTGGCCGAGATGGTGCCGACCTGGGCGATGTCCTTCTTGCCCTTGGTCGCGACCGACATCTCCTTGAGCTTCTCGGTGATGGCGACCACCGAGGCGTCGATGCCGCGCTTGAGGTCCATCGGGTTGAGACCCGCGGCCACCAGCTTGGCGCCCTCGTTGTAGATCGCCTGCGCCAGCACGGTGGCGGTGGTGGTGCCGTCGCCGGCCACGTCGGAGGTCTTGGATGCGACCTCCTTCACCATCTGCGCGCCCATGTTCTGGAGCTTGTTCTCGATCTCGACTTCCTTCGCGACCGTGACGCCGTCCTTGGTCACCGTGGGCGAGCCCCACGACTTCTCGATGACGACGTTGCGACCGCGCGGGCCGAGGGTGACCTTGACCGCGTTGGCGAGCAGGTTGAGGCCCTTGGCGATCTCGTTACGGGCAGCAGTGGAAAAAACGATTTCTTTGGCAGCCATTTGGATGGGTCCTTGGGTTGGCTGTGGGGGTTCAGTCGATGACCGCGAGGAGATCGTCCTCGCGCATGATCAGGTGCTCTTCGCCGTCGAGCTTGATCTCGCTGCCGCTGTACTTCGCGAACAGCACCCGGTCGCCCGCCTTGACGTCGAGCGGGACGATCTTGCCGTCCTTGTCACGCTTGCCAGCGCCGACGGCGATCACGTTGCCGCGGATGGGCTTCTCCTTCGCGGTGTCCGGAATGAACAGGCCACCGGAGGTCTTGCTGTCCTCCTCGAGCCGCTTGATCAGGATGCGATCGTGGAGGGGACGGATATTCATTCGATGTCTCCAGACGTTGTCGATTGCGTTGCCGATTGACGTTCGGGTTCTGACGTGGCGGGGCCGCAGCGAGGCGCTGTCCCCATCGCGGCTACATATAGTCATGTGTGCGGGCGTTGGCAACCCTAATGGACCGAGTGCTAAAAACTGTCAAAATGTTGAGCAATTCAGGCATGATAACAAAACGAGGTCAATGATCGGACACGATCGCGAGGCACGGCGCTGAACGCGCGTCGCTGGCCGGTTGGTGACCCGTGAACCGTGGTAATGGGTGGGCAATGGCGCTCACGGACTACGAAAAGTACATCCGGACCGAAGAGCTGCTGGCGCTGCAGAAGCCGCCAGCGACCCTGACCTGCCACGACGAGCTGCAGTTCCAGATCGTCCACCAGGCCGCCGAGCTGTGGATGAAGCTGGTCGAACACGAGCTGCGCTTCGCGTGCGAGCTCCTCGCGCAGGAGCAGGTGCCGCGGGTGCTCACCACGCTCGGCCGGGTCGCCCGCATCCAGGGCGTGCTCCTGCACCAGCTCGACCTGCTCGACACCATGTCGCCGGCCGACTACATGACGATCCGCACCGGCCTCGGTCGCGGCTCGGGGCAGGAGTCACCCGGCTTCAAGACCATGCTGCGCCTGCCCGGCGAGGTGGTGTGGCCCGCGTTCGCCACCTACCTCGAGGGCACCGGGCGGTCGCTGCGCGAGATCTACGAGCACCCGCACGATCACCACCAGCTGTTCCAGCTCTGCGAGGGGCTGGTCGAATACGATCAGCAGCTCCAGATGTGGCGCTACCGCCACCTGATGATGGTGTACCGGACGATCGGCACCGGCACGCCGTCGCTCAAGGGCAAGCCGTCCGACCTGCTCGCCCACGGCATGAAGCAGCGCTTCTTTCCCAAGCTGTGGGACGTGCGTGACGAGGTGTTCGCGGCCTGGACCGCGACGATGCAGCAGGCTGGAAAGGACCACGGCTACCATGGCTGACGTGCTCGCCGACGATCCGCTGCTGGCGTGGCGTTCCAAGTTCCCGTCGCTCGAGACCTGCGTCCACCTCATCTCGCACTCGCTCGGCTGCGTGCCGGCCAAGGCCGAGGAGGATCTGGCCGAGTACTTCGACCTGTGGCAGTCGCGGTCGATCACCGCCTGGGACGAGTGGATCCCCGAGGTCGGGCGGGCGGCGGCGCGCATCGAGAAGATCATCTCGGCGCCGGCCGGCTCGGTGGCGATGCACCAGAACGTGTCGTCGGTCATGGCGGTGCTGGCGTCGTGCTTCGAGTACCGCGACCGGCCCAAGGTGGTCTACGAGTCACTGATGTTCCCGACCGTGTCGTACGTCTGGAAGGCCGAGGAACGCCGCGGCGCCGAGGTGGTGCTGGTGCCGTCGCCGGACGGCAAGACCGTCGACGCCGACGCGGTGTGCGCCGCCATCGACGAGCGCACCATCGCGGTGCCGATCCAGCACGTGGTGTTCGGCACCGGCTTCATCCAGGACGTGAAGAAGATCGCGGCCCGCGCCAAGGCGGTGGGCGCCCACGTCATCCTCGACTGCTACCAGTCGGTGGGCACCATCCCGCTCGACGTCGTGGATCTCGGGGTCTCGTTCGCGTGCGGCGGCTCGGTCAAGTACCTGTGCGGCGGCCCGGGCGCCGGCTGGCTGTACGTGCGGCCCGATCTGATCGGGTCGTTCGAACCGCGCGTCACCGGCTGGTTCGGCAACGCCCACCCGTTCGCGTTCACCATGCCCGAGCAGACCTACGCCGAGACGGTGTGGCGTTATCTCGGCGGCACGCCGGCGATCGCGGCGCTGTACCAGTCGCGCGCCGGCCACAGCATCATCGCCGAGGTCGGCGTGGGCCGGATTCGCGACAAGAGCCTGGCCATGACCGCCAAGGCGATCGCGCTGGTCGACGAGCTGGGCTTCACCCTCAACAGCCCGCGCGAGGAAGCCCGGCGCGGCGGCTCGGTGGTGTTCGACTTCGTCGGCGCCGCCGACGTGTGCCGCGAGCTCAACCGGCGCCGCTTCTTCTGCGATCACCGCCCCGGCGTCGGCATCCGCATCGCGCCCCACTTCTACACCAAGGCCGAGGAGCTCGATCTGTTCTTCGCCGAGGTGACGTCGATCCGCGGCTGACGGCGTCGGGGTCCGCCACCAGGCATCGGTCAGGTCGGCGGGTCGACCGTCGTGGTCGCGGTCGCGGTGTTGTTGCCGGACAGCGGATCCGGCTCGTTGGCGTTGAACCAGATCACCCGGGTCTCGCGCCCGACGCCGGCGCACCCGACCAGCGCGACACCGCCAGGCCGACGCTCGAGGTCGTCATCCCTCCCACCTGCCGATTGTAGCGAGTTGACGACCTTCCGTCGCCAACCATGACGCCGGCCCGTCGGCGCTGCGCTATGCTGCCGCCATGCCGGCGCTGATCGAGACCGCGTACGTCGAGGCGGTGAAGCTGCTCAACAAGTTCGTCGATCCGTCGGCGATGACGCAGGTAGCCGAGCTGGTGCAGGCATGGAAACCGCAGCCCGACGACTGGGAGCGCGTGTTCATGCCCGAGGCCGCGGCCAAGGCGCGCATCGCGTACAAGCCGCTGTGGGTGTCACCGCCGCCGCCGCTTCCGCGCCCGGGACAGACCGCGGTGCGGGTGCGGGTTGCCGAGGCCAGCGAGTTCGCGTCGGGCAGTCCGCGCGCCAAGGAGTTCGCGGGCGGGTTCACCTCGATCGCCCAGCAGCTGGTGCCCGGCAACATCTGGGTGACCTGGGAGTACCTGGCACCGGGCGAGACGGCGGGGATGGCGTACAACGGCCTCGTCTACCTCGACGGCCGCTTCGCCTGGTTCCCCAAGCCGTGGAAGTTCACCGACTTCTGACAGGTCGATCAGAACGAAGGTGGCTGAGAATAGATCGGCGCCCTCGATTCCGTTTGCCCTGAGCGAGGCCGCGCAGCGGCCGAGTCGAAGGGCGAGGCCTCGACGGAGTACGTCCTTCGACTCGCGCTCGCGTTCGCTCGCGCGTCGCTCAGGACGACCGGAAACCTGATCATGTCGATCACCGACACCACCGCTCGCCCTGATCCCTGCAGGTCATTCCTTTTGAGCGACCCTGTGACCGGCCGGGATCAGCCGACCGGGATCAGCCGACCGTTGACGAAGCGCCACTGATTGCCGGGCGGCAGCGGCAGGTCCTCGGCGTGGATCACGTCGGTCCGGCGCAGCTGGCCGTCGCGGGGCACCACCAGCTCGCGTTCGATCAGGCGACGGTGGGCGATCCACCAGGCGCGGATGACCCAGCCGTCCTCGCCGCGCTGCTGCTGCTCGGGCTTGACGGCGTCGCCGAACTGGCGGGCGAGCTGATCGATCTGCGTTTGCTGGGTCTCGTCGAGGCTGGCGAACCACGGGATGTCCGAGAACGTGCCGATCTTCAGCTCGCCGAGCGCGTAGGTGCGGGTCCACGCGTTGCCGTAGGTGGCGTAGGCCACGGCCTTGGTCTGGTCGTCGAGATCGAGTGGTGGATCGTGGGCCGCCACCTGGTGCAGGTGTTCGAGGTGGGCGGTGAGCACCCGCATCCCGCCGTCGAAGGCGGCGACGTGGACGCGACGGGCCGGGAACGGCACCGCCGACGAGACGTCGAGGATGCGGTGCTTGCGAAACCAGGGCTGATCGAGGCGGTCGAACCCGAGCGGGCTGGCCAGCCGGGGCGCGAACTCGGCGGCATCGCGTTCGACCGCGGTGCGAAGCAGGGCCAGCTCGGCAGGTGTGAGCGTGATGGTGGTGCGGCCGAGCTGCATGGGCGGCGATCCTACCCCAGGTCGGCGACCACGGCGTGGTGGTCGGAGGCCGCGCCCACGTCGACGACGTCCGCGGCCGTGAGGCGGGTCGCCAGCGACGGCGACAGCAACACGTAGTCGCTGCGGGTGTCGACGACGTGCCCGTGGCGCTGGCGTCGCGCGGTGACCCAGCGCTCGCCCGGTGCGGCGTACAGCGCGTCGACCCAGCCGGCGCCCAGCAGCCGATCGGTGACGTCGAAGCGGGGCGGGCGACCGTACTTGTGGATCTGGACCCGGGCCAGGCGGGCGTCGAGATCGGCCGGATAGGGATCGTGGCGAACCAGCGCGTTGAGGTCGCCGGCGAGCAAATAGGCGCGCGCGGCGAGCGCCGCCGGTGGCGCCAGCCGCAGGAGGTGGTCGACCTCGGCGAGCCGAGCGTCCTCGTCACGCCACACCAGGTGGGCGCCGAGCACGACCATCGACGCAGTCTCGGCCTCGACGACGCAGTGGCGGAATCCGGTGGTGTGGACCGCGACCCGCAGCAGCGGCGCGCGACTGAGCACCGCGATGTTGAAGCGGGAACCGCTCGGCCGCAGGTTGGCGAGCCCGAGCACCGCGTGCCGCTCGTCGGTGGGCACGCCGATCGCGGCGGCCAGGGCGCCGAGCCGCACCCCATCCTCCCAGCCCACGCACTCTTGAAGTACGACCAGGTCGGGTCCGGCCGCCGCGACCAGCGCACGGAGGGCGTCGAAGCGATCGCCGCCGCCGTCGAGCACGTTCAGCGTCAGCGCGCGCATCCCGCCTCGGGATTGGCGGGCTCTGGGGACTGTGGCGACCCGCTCACGGCAGGTCGAAGCGCCGCTGCGTCGCGGCCAGCTCGCGCATGGTCGTGACCACCTGACGCGGCACCTCGAGCGAGCGCAGCGCCTCGACGATCTCGGCCTTGTCGCCGCGCAGGATCGTCCGCGTCGTCTCGCTGCCGCCGCTCGGCGTCAGCACACACACGTCGAGGTAGCGGGCGTCGGTGGGCTCGGTCCCGCTCAGGGTCAGGCGCGGCGTCGCGCCGAGGCGGAGCTCGACGCGGCCGGCCTTCCAGTCGGTGTGCTCGACCGCGAACGACTCGACGATGGTGGCGAAGCCGCCGCCATCCGCGATCTCGTCGATCCGAGCGATCAGCGTGGCCACGGTTCGTGCTGCCGCGGCGCGCGCCGGCCCCCAGTCGCCCGGGTCGCCGGCGCTGGCCATCAGGGCAGCTCGTCGGTGTGGGGCACGTTCAGCCACGCCGCCAGGTCGCGACCGAGGAAGGTCGCCCACGCGGCGTCGATCATGACGTTGTCCATGCCGTAGGTCGGATCGAGCTTGGCGGCCGCCGAATCCTCCTCGGCGATCACGATCTCGACGCCGCTCCGGGTCACCGCCTTGACGCCGCGGTGGCCGAGCGAATCGACGGCCAGAAACGACACCACGCTGGCGACGTCGGCGCGCCGCACCACGCCGCCGGCGGTGGTCTTGAGGGTGTCGTCGCGGCCGTCGGCGACCACGCTGGTGAGGGTCCAGACGGTGAAGCCGCCGTCCTTGCTCCAGATGAACGGGCTGGCGCCGTCGGTGGCCCCGATCCGGATGCCGCGCCGTCGCAGCGAGGTGGTCTTCGCCTCGCGCTGCATGGCGCCCATCCGCTCGACGGCCAGCAGCTCGAGCTTGCCGTCGCCGGAGCTGTAGACCAGCAACGCATGGTTCGCTCCGGAATGGTCCCAGACCGCGAGCAGCTCACCCGGATGGTCCAGCGCCTGATCAACCGTCATCGTCGTCACCCGGGCACTATACCCTCGCCATCCCGACCTTGGCCTCCGAGGATCCCTCGATCGGGGCAAAATAACCGCCCGCGTCGGGTCAGTCCGCGTAGGTCGCGTGGCGCGCGTGGTAGCGGCCGGCCCGACGACCGGGGGGCAGGTGCAACCACGGGATGCGCCCGAACTTCGCCTCGGCATCGCGGCCCTCGCGCGGTAACCACTGATCCGCGACGGTCCCGTCGGGGTCCAGCGAGTACTGCATCGCCGGATCGCAGGGGTTGAATTCCAGCATCACCATCGGGATGGCACGGATCACCGCTGACCCGAGCAACGCGGCGACACCGCCGGGGCCGAACGTGTTGTTGCGGAGATCGAGCCACTCGCAGCGGGTCAACTGCGACTCGGTCGCGAGCAGGCGCGCATCATCATCGGTGAGTCGAAGATCGCCGAGGTCGAGCGACCGAAGCCGGGCCAGCACGGGCGAGGTCAGCACCGATCGTACGTCGCCGTCGGGCGTGACGTCGACGTGCTCGATCGGCGCCAGCTCGAACAGGCGCGACGACGGATCCACGAGGATGCCGGGATCAGTGCGCAGCATGGCAACGAACCCTCGCTCGAACTCCCAGCCGCGAAAGGCGCCGGCGGTCGCCAGCGGGCGGCCGTAGGCCGCGACCGCGTTAGCCCACTCGCGTCCATGAAGGCGGCGAAGCTCCGCCTCGCGCGAACCGGGAGCGCCGAACCGCGCCCGGCGCTGCCGCTCGCCAGCCGCGCGATCGACCTGCAAGCGGATGAACTCGGCGCGCTCTGGCCGCAGCGGAGCCATCGCGTCGGCGTAGGCAAGGCGGAGCGCGTCGTCATCGGGTGCCGCGATGATCGGCCGGAGGTCCGGCGCCTCGGCGGCGATTGGACCGTCGACCTCGGCCTCTTCGACGCCATCATCATCCGCGGTCGACCATCGCCGGTACCAGGTATCGAAGTCCGCGTCGGTCGTGCTCCGGTACTCGAACAGACCGCAAACGTGGCACGCGCGCTCGTACAACGACGAGTCGCCAAAACCGAACTTCTTCCCGAGGACGGCCTGGCCATGACAACGAGGGCATTGGTCCGCCATGCCGCCTCGTTCTCGAGCGATCAGGGCAATTCGTCGGTGTGCGGCACGCCCAGCCACGCCGCCAGATCGCGGCCGAGGAACGTGGCCCAGGCGCCCTCCACCATGACGTGGTCGATGCCATACGTGGGGTCGAGCCTGGCTGCGACCGCGTCCTCCTCGACGATCACGATCTCGACGCCACTGCGCGTCACCACCTTGACGCCGCGGTGACCGAGCGAGTCGTCGTCGAGGAACGACACCACCCGCTCGACGTCGGCGCGCCGCACCTGCGCGCCGCCGCTGGCCTTGATGCGGTCGGCGTGACCCTCCGCCACGACGCCGACCGGCGGGATCAGCGACCACACCGACAGGTTCCGATCCGTGCTCCACACGAACGGCCCCGGCATGTCCGAGGCGCCGATCCGGATCCCCCGCCGCGCGAGCTCCGCGGTCCGGTCCTGACGCTGGGCGCTCGACATGGTCGAAGCCGCCAGCCTCTCGAGCTTGCCGTTGGAATGGGCGTAGACGAACAGGTATTCTTCCTTGCCCGAAAGATCCCACACCGCCAGCAGCTCGCCGGGGTGAGCGAGCGCCTGATCGATCGTCATCGTCGGGTTGGCGGCGGTCATGAGACTCCGGGGGTCGCGGCGGGCACCGACTCCGTCATCGGGATGCTGGTGGTCACCACCTCGTCGTCGCGAAACAGCTTGCCGTCGAACGGCAGGTGGAGGCGGCGATCGATCAGTCGACCTTCCGAGATCACGTAGAAGCGGAGCTCCCACCCGAGGTTGGTGTGGCGCTGCGTCTGGGGCTCGATCCGATCGCGATAGAGGGCGAGGAAGAGCTGGATCCGCGCCCGCAAGGCTTCGCTGGGATCGCTGGGCCAGACCAGCTCCTCGACGAAGTTGAGCACCACCTCACCAGGTGGGGCATCGTCGGTCCAGGCGTAGGCGGCCGCAGCGTAGTCGAGGGCTCGCTGGCGCGCGCCCAGCGACTCCTGGATCGGGTCGGCGTCGCACATCGCGTGCAGATGCTGGGAGTGGCCGGTCAAGATCTTCGTCCCGATCGGGCCGATGGCGACGTGGACGCGAAGCGACGGCAGCGGCGCCCGCGACGTCACCTCGAGGATGCGGTGGTGGGGGAAGTAGTGCTGATCGATCTGCACCACGTCGACCGGTCCATCGAGCCGCGCCGCCAGCTCGGGCGCGTCCTGTGCGGCCGCGGCGCGCAGCGCCTCCCGCTCGGCGGCCGTGAGCTCGATCGGGGTCGGGACCGGCGCCACCATCAGCCCACTCGATCGCCGCGCCAGGAGGTGAGCAGGCGCGCGCTGCCCACCGCGTCGGGGCCAGCATCGCCGTCGGGCGAGAGATCGGCGTCGATCACCTGGACGTCGCCCTCGAGCACCGGCCGGCCCTCGAGGCCGTGCATCCGACAGCGCTCGAACACCACGTCGGCGAGTCGCCAGCCCTCGACCTTGAGGCCGCGCAGATCGCAGTCGATGAAGTGGGAGCCGCGGGCGATGCCGAGCGCGTCGAGGTACGGGTCGCGCCGGCGGAGGTCGACGTTGCGCAGATCGCAGCGCTGGAAGTCGGCGCTCTCGAACTTGCTGTCACGAAGGCCGGCGTCGCGCAGGTCGAGCTCCACGAAGCGCCCGCTCCAGGTGCTTCGACCGGCGACGATCCGCTGCCAGTCGCCCCCGGCCGCGGTGACCTCGATCAGGTCGGCGAGGCTGAAGCGGCAGTCCGGAAAGTCGCACCGCTCGAGCGTTGCCCGCTTGAACATCGACGAGCTGAGGTCGCAGGCCTGGAACCGACTCCGGCGAAGCACCGCGTCGTGGAATTCCCCCGACGCCAGGTTCACGTTCGTGAACGACGAGTCCTCGATGATCGCCGAGGTGAAGGTCAAGGTCGTCTTGCTCACGTTGGACAGGCGCTCGTTGCGGAGCACGAGCTGACCGTCCCCAACCCTGCCCCGCCGCAGCCAGTGACGGTGCGCGTTGTACCGATCGTCGAGCTCGGTCGGCGTCGGATGGGCACCGGGCTTGGCGTCGACCACCGCCTCGGCCGCCGTGTAGGCCGCGTGGAGGGCGGCGACGCGCACCACCTCGGCGGCCAGCGCGGCGTCGTCCGGGCTGAGTTTCGCCAGCTCGTTCAGCGCGGTCCGCGCATGCTCCAGGCGCGCGCGCGCGAACCGGAAGCTGTCGAGGGTCGGGTGCGCGGTGGGTTCTGGATCGACTCGCGCCAGATCACGGTCGGCGACCGCTCGCAGCTGGGCGGCGTCGAGCAGCCGGGTCGGCACCCCCAGCGGGCCCAGGTGGAACGGGGGCGCGTTCACCGGCGGATCCATCGGGGGAAATGTGAATTCTCGGGCCTCATCGCAGCGCGCACACTTGCCCGTGTAACGACCGAGCGAGTACGCCGGCCCGGTGTCGACCAGGCCTACCGACCCGCAGCGCGGACAAGCCGATTCGTCGACGAAGAACTTGATCTCGTTTCGCGTACGCGGCGGCGATGGGAGCTCGATCACCGGCACGACATCTCAGTCCTCGAAGCCCTTCTTGCGGAGCAGCTCTCGAACCCGGGCGTTGTGCTGGTAGATCCGCTGCTGCTCACGCTCGGTGTCGGCGGGATCGGGGAACACCTTGGTGCCGAACTGACCCTCGAAATTCTCGAGCTTCTCGTCGGTGCCGTCCTCGCGGATGCGACCGTGCCACGAGCTCTCACCGTCGCGCCGGAAGAAGTCGAGGTAGTAGCCGCCGTCGTCGCCGGCCAGCACCCGGATCTTCTCGGTGCTCTCCTTCGCCGGATCGACCAGTCGCAGCACGCGCCCGACCGGCAGCGGATCGGGCAAGGCATCCGCATGATCGGACTCCGGGCGGAGCGCCGCGAGGAACGCCGCGCGAACCCCAGGTGGTACGGTCGTCATGGCGTCGTCAGACCCTGATGGTCACCGGTCGGGTGGAGAGAGCCTGGCGCGGATCTCGGCAACCGCGAGGTCGAAGACCTCCGGGGTCACCTCGTCGACCTCTCCATCGCCAGCCAGCACGCGGCTGAGATACTGGGTCGCGCGGACCATCTCACCGGTCTGCCAGTCGATCGCCTCGACGCCCAGACCGCCGTCGTCGCGCGGGACCAGTCGCACCGGGCGCGCCCCGACGATGAAATGGCGGGTCACGGGGGCCACGGGTGGGGGCGTCACGACCGGACTATACTCCGAGCAAGGTCACGAACGCCGCCCGTCCAGCAAGCCACGATAGGCCCCGAGCACCGCCTCCAGCCGGCTGCGGCGGAACCGCCCCGGCTCGGCGTCTCGGACCGCGCGCCCGCGTGGGGTCGTGAACGCCTCGTCGGAGATCCGTTCGGCGTCCGGGGGCCCGAACTTCAACACCTCCTCGAGCGCTGCGACCGCGATCGCGACGTCGCCGCGAGTCGCTGGCGTGCGCTGGGCGTGCTCGTCGGCCAGCGCCAGCCACTCGCCCGGATCGAGCAGCTCCGACGGCCGCTCGTCGCCGTAGCTCACCGCACCGACGGGGAACAGCGGACGCTCGGGCAGCCTGAACCGGAACTCGCGGGTCGTCCCGCAGCTCGGACACCCCCCACGATAGACGCTGGCGAGGTCGCCCTCCGCCTCGACGACCGCGCTGGACCGCTCGAAGCTCGTCTCGCCGCATACGCACGGGTGCAGGTCCATGAAGACATGGGCCTCGGAGGGGGTTCGAGCCAGCGGCAGCATGGTGACTATTCTACGACGTACGTGATGCTGCGGGCCCGCGAACCCCAGGCGGCCGTCAGAGATCGACGTAGTCGACGCTGCGAGCGTGGTAGCGATCGGGGCGCGCGCGGTCGACCGGCAGGTGGAGCCATCGGATCTGCCCGTGCATCGCCTCGAGCTCCTTGCCCTCGGCTGGCAGCCACGACTCCCCGCCACCCTGGCTGTCGCCCGAGTACTGCACCGCCGGATCACACGGGTTGTAGGTCAGCAGCACGATCGGAATCGCCCGGACCACTGGCGACGCAGCCAGCGCCGCGACACCCTTCCAGCCGATCTTGTTGCTGCGGAGATCGAGCCACTCGCAGCGGTCGAGGCGCGCGTCGCGGGCCAGCGCGACCATGTCGTCGTCGCCGAGCGCAAGGTCGCGCAGGCCGAACGACCGCACCTGAGCGACGCGTGGCGCCGCCAGCGCCGCCAGCACCGACCCATCAGCGGTCAGGTCGAGATGTTCGATCGGCGCCGTGTCGAAGAGATATCCGCGCGGATCCGCGACCATGTCCGGATCGGTCCGGATCTCGGCGACGAACCCACGCTCGAACTCCCAGCCACGGTAAGGAGCGTCGGTGGCGTACGGCCGCGAGTACGCTTCGATATAGTGGGCCCACTCGACCGCATGACGGCGGCGCAGCTCGCCCTCGCGGGCGCTCGGCGCGCCGCGGCTCGCCTGGCGCTGCGATTCGTCGCGGAACCGCTTCACCTGCAACCGGATGAACTCGGCGCGCTCCGCGAGCCGATCGGCGATCGCGTCGGCGTAGGCCAGACGCGGCGCGTCGTCAGCGACGTCGTGGCAGATGTCGCGGAGAAGGTCGCCCTTCTTCGCGCCGACCCTGGCCGCGGGCGCCGTCGCTGGCGAGGTACCCTGCCCCTTGTCCGGGTCCGGATCATCGTCCCCAGGGCCGCTCGCGGCCTCGTCCGGCTCGTCGTCGTCCTCACCCGTCGACCAGCGGGCGAACCACGCATCGAAGTCGGGATCGGTCGAGCGTCGGTACTCGAACAGGTCGCACGTCTCGCACGACCGCTCGTAAACCGTCACGTCCCCGAACCCGAACTTCTTGCCGGAGATCTTCTTGCTGGCGCAGCGAGGGCAGACGTCGGACACGAAGCAATCCTACCCCTAGATGCCGAGGAGCGCCTTGATGCGGTCCCTCGATTGCTCCTTGGTGTACTTCCCTGCACGCATGGCCGCGATCTCCACCTCGACCGCATACAGGATCTTGGCGGCCTGGAGATCGGCGGCTGGAATCCCGATCGCCGCAAAGTAGGCCTGTTCGAACGCCGCCTTCAGATGGTCCGCTTCGACGGCACTGAGCTTGCCCGGGTGCAGCGTCTCCAGCGACTGCTCGAAGCGCGCCAGGTCGGCCGCACCGGTGTCGGCGCCGACGCCGTTCTTGAGCGAGTACTTCATCGTACCGACATCGATCACGTTGACGGTCTCGCCGGCGACCATGAAGTTGCCGGCGTTGGCGTCACCGTGATAGGCGGTGGCGGGAACCGGCGCCAGCTTGAACGCCTCGACGAGCGCCAACATCTTCACCTTGATCGCGTCGCCATCGGGGGCGAAGTCGGCCACGTGCGGCTCGATCTTCTTGTCCATGATGTACTTGGCGGCGCCGGCCTTGGCGTCGGGAGTCATCATCTCGCCGGACGCCATCGTTCCATGGAACTCGGCGAGCGCCCGCGCGATCACCTTGACGTCATTCTCCATCTGCGCGAGCGCCTCGGCTCGCAAGCCGAGATCGGCCGGAATGTTCTCGATCTGGCTGCTGACATCCCGCCCGCCGGCGGTGCCCATCAGCATCGCACCCTTGTTCGTCTCGCCCGGCTTGGTCGTATCGCCAACGCGCAACGCGCTGGTGGACTTGTTGTCGACGACCTTGAAGTGCTGCATCGCCTTCGACGCCATGAGGTTCATCATGGCCATCTCGTTGCGAGCCTCGGCCATGTCCTTGAACACCTTGAACACGCCGACATCCGCGTCGCCGAGCTTGACCTTGAAGACCATCGCGCCCGAGGCGCCACCGCCGAGCCGCTTGACGACCAGCAGGGTCGGATCGACGCCTAGCTCGGTCGCCAGGAAGGTCCGGACGCTGTCCGACCAGGTGTCGGGCTTGCTCCCATCGAGGCTGACCTTGTGGTTGTTGCCGTGCAGCTCGAAGTTGTCCGCCGCGTCGGCGTTGGCTTCTGCCCGAGCGCGGGCATCGCGGCCGTAGCGTGCCGCCTGGGTCGCCGACGCGACGTAGCCACCGTCGAAGTTGCCGCCCTCGGGCGGCGCATCGCGATCACTCGCTTCGGCGAGCAGGTCGGCGTTGAGGCGGCCGGTACGGACGTCGGTCGCCTTGCCGATGAAGTCGGGCACCGTTCGTGACGCGGCTCCGGTCACGTCGATCGACTTCGGACCGTTCGGGGTCTGGATCGTGACCCGGTAGCCGATGTACTGGCCGTCCTGGTCGAACAGGAGCTCGCCCGCCTTCGTCCAGCCCTCGGAGTCGGCCTGATCGATGAACGACTGCGCGACCGGCGAGATGTTGCCGCGGAAACCGAGGCTGGCAACGTAGCCGTCGCCACCCACCTTGCCGGTGGTCTCGAACCCCCCGCGGCCGTCGCCGGCGACCGCCGACGCGTAGTCTCCGGTCACGACCTCGAGCTTGCCGCGGCCCGTGGGGCCGTGCTTCTCGACCAGCGCGCCGAGCTTCTGCTTGGTGGGTCCATCCATCGCCGGCAGAGCGGCGCCCACGATCGTGACCTTGGCCTTCGGATTCCCGGCCAGGATCTTCTCGACGGCGGCGAGCATCTTGGGGTCGTTGGCGTCGACCAGCCAGCTGTCCTTCTCGGCCGGGTCGATGGCATCGAGAGGCGTCGACGCGTCGACGAACTTGTCGCCCTTGATCTTGCTGCCGGCCTCGTATGTTGCACCGTCGTCCTGGGTCTCGATCGACGGCACGTCGTGGCCCGTGACGACCTGGAACCGACCGTCGCCGCCGGGACCGTGGTCCTTCATCACCCGCTTGAACTGGTCATTGTCGCCAAGACCGGGGGTGATGCTCCCGCCGATCATGGTGACCTTCGCGTTGGGGTTGGCGCGCAGGATGATCTCGGCCGCGCTGATGCTGGTGCCGCCGACGCCGGCGATCACCCAGTGCTCGACCGCCTCGAACGCGGCCTTGTCCTTCATCAGGTCGGTCAGGTTGGCGTCCTGCCCCAGCACGACTCGCGACGGGTTCCTGGCCTTCTCGGCCATGAACGCCTTGGTGGCATCGACCGCGGCCACTGCGCCCTTCAGCTTGGCGTCGCCAGCCAGCAGCAGCGCCCGTTGTGGCGGCGGCAATCCGTCCAGGACGGCGCCGAAGCCCTGATCGTCCTGGGTCGGCGTCGCGAGCAACTTCGCCTTGGCGGCGTCGCCCTCGGCGGTGCCGAGCGCGTTGAGCCCGGCGATCAGCGCGGCGCGGTTCTCCGCCATCGACTGGCGGCCACGCGGCACGTTCTCGGGAGGGAAGCCGGTCGCGATCACCGGCGTGCCTTCGATCTCGACCTTGATCGGCGGACCCGCGTTCTTCCCGTCAGCGTCCAGCGGCTGGATCGTGAGGATCATGCGGCCCTGATCGTCGACTGCGATCGATGCCGTGCCGTTGATGACGTCGGCCTGCGCCGCGATCGAGTCCTGCATGAAGTTGATCGCGTGCAGTCCGACCCGGGCACCGGGCTCCGCGAACTGTGACGGATCGCCGATGCCCGCGTCCTTGATGCTACCGAGCTGATGGGCGGTCTGCGCGATCGCTGCGCTGGCGTCCTTCTGCCACCGGCCGCGGTTGTCGACGAACAGCTGGCCCGGGCTCAAGGCCGCCACCGAGGCCCCGCCGCCGATCTGCGGATTCTTGACCTTCGGGTACTTGCCGGGCGGTTGCGCTGCCGCTTCGTCACGCAGCCGCGCGACGACCTCGTCGCTCTTCTTCTGCCGCGCCTCGGCGGCTTCCTTGGAGAGATCGGACTCGCTCTTGCCTTCGGGACGGCTGACGTGGTGCTCCGCGCGCAGCGGGCGTTCGTGGTGCTGCTGCGCCTGGTCCTTCTTGGCGTCCTTCTTGGCGTCCTTGCGGATCTGCAGGACGACCGCGGCCTCGTCGGGATCGAGCTCGGTCCGGACCTTGGCCTTGGCGTCGAGGAGCTGCTTGACCGCGGCCGTCGCCGAAGCGTCGACCAGCGCCCGACGCGCTCGCGCGCCCTCGGTGGCGGCGCGGAGCCCGAGGTGCTCGATCAGCGCATGGATCTCGCTCGTGAGCTCGGCGACCGCTGCATTGTCGGCGCTGGCCTGCGCAGCGGCGAGTTGCCGGGCCAGGACGTCGAGCTCCGCCAGCCGGCCCATGTCGTGCGGCGAGAGCTCGGCGTCGGCGTCCGGCTTGCCCTTGGCCAGGGCATCGTCATCGACCCGGGTGGCCTTGTCGTTGGCAGCGCGATCGCGGATCGCCATGATCTCGGCGAGCTCGTGCGCGACCGCCCGCTCGATGTGCTTCGGATCCGCCTTGTCCGAGATCTGGATGACGTGAGCGTCCTTGGTCGGGTTGACGATCGAACGCGCGACTTCATCACCCGACAGCGGAACGGACGCGATCCGGATCGAAACCACCTCGCCATCGGGGCCGTCGAACTCGTACGAGTAACGACCGTCGCGATCCGGCTTTCCTTTCCTGCCGTTGGCCAGGCCGGCCTGCGCGGCCAACGCCAGCAGCCTGGCTTCACCCTCGGCGATGTTGGCCGCCGGGCTCGCAGGCCGGCTGGTCTTGCCATGAAACGTCGAACCCGGGATCGCCGCCGCGGTGATGCTCTGATCACCGTGCGTCACCGTGGCGCCGGCCTCGGCGGTGCCATCGGCGCTGGCCGTCGCGCTCGCGAACGCGGCGTCGTAGGCGGCGCGCGACTCGGCCTCGAGCGCCTTGATCTCGGCGGTCTCCTGGGCCGTGAGGTCACGACCCTCGAGCTGGGCCTTGGCCTCGATGGCGCGGGTCTTCTCGTAGATCTCGTGGCCCTTGCCCTGCTTGACCTCCATGA
This sequence comes from Myxococcales bacterium, assembly GCA_947483555.1. Classification (GTDB taxonomy): domain Bacteria; phylum Myxococcota_A; class Polyangia; order Haliangiales; family Haliangiaceae; genus UBA2376. Next base: position 8,447 of record CANKMW010000028.1, on the reverse strand, counting down.
TCTGCTTGAGGTGCAGCTGGAGCTCGACGATGTGGCCGTTGGGCATGCGGACGTTGAGCACGATGTCGCGGTAGCCGCCGGCGGTCGGCTTCTCGAAGCGGTCCTTGCCGCGGACGATCTCGACCTGGCCCTCGAGCGCCGCCAGGCCCTTCTGCAGGGCCTCGAAGTTGTCGTAGACGATCGACGCCCGCGACAGATCGAGGATGCGCGAGGCGTCGCCACCGTAGTCGGCGGCGATCTTCTCCATCGTGCGCGCCTTGCCCTTGAGGCCAGGCGGGAACATCGGCGTGCCGCCGGTCTCGGTCGCGATCTGGTTGGTGATCGCCTTGAGGACCACGTCGGCCTCGGCGGCCTGCTGGAAGAGCACGTCGAGATCCGCGCTGCTCTGCTGCGGCGTGGTGGTCTTCACCGGTGACGGTGACTTGATCTCGGGCGGCTTGGTGTCGGTCTTGTCGGCCTTGACCTCGGTATCGGTCTTGATGCCGGTCTCGCTGCCCGTGATGCCCTTGTTGACCTGCGTGTTCGAGCGCATGGCGCTCTCGATGATCTTGCGATAGGCCGCGTCGAGGTCGCCACCCGTCACCTTGAGGTTCTTGGCCAGCAGGTCGTCGAGCGACGGGCCGGTGCGGTGCTTCGACAGGGCGCGATCGCGGAGGTAGAGCACCTCCTTCGATTTCTCGTCGGTCATCAGATCGCGGACCAGCACGCGCCACTCGCGGCGCATGTCGCTGAGCAACTCGGACTTCTCCTTGTCCGTCTTGCCTTCCATCATCGTCAGCCAGCGCGGCATGTCGGTCTTCTCGACGATGTTGTAGAGCTCGCGCAGATCGGCCTCGCTCTTGCCGGTCCGGGCCTCGATCTCTCCGTTGAGCTTCATCCAGGCCGCCAGGACCTCCTCGGCCTTGGCCTTGTTCTCCGGCTTGCCCAGCGAGCCGGGCTCCATCGCCTCGAGCTCGGTGATCAGGGTGTCGAACTCGGTGTTGCTCGAGGTGTGCTCGGCGCCGAGGTACTTGTTGATGACGTTGCCGTATTTCTCGATGACGAACGCCAGCAGCTCGGTCTTGCTGGTCGGCGGCGGCAGGGCGTCGGCCTCGGGGTTGGCGATGACCACCACCGGGGCCGGCGACTTGACGTCCTTGCCGAGCCGGTTCTCGGCCTCCATCGCCTTCTGCTTGGCCTTGAGGGCCTCGATGCCGGCGTACACCTGCTGCAGCGACTCGACCGACAGCGACTTGTCGAGGCCCGACGGCAACTCGGGCGGAGTCGAGTCCAGCCCCATCTCGAGGTTGCGCGCGTGGGCGTACATCTCGGACATGTACTTGTCGTAGGCGGCCTTGAGCACCGGGTCGGCGTTGACCGCCTTGATGGCGGCCTCGATCGGCCCGACGATCGCCCGCAGCTCGGGCTCGAGCTTGGCGTCGATGCCGCGCACCAGCGGCTTGCCCAGACCCACGTCGTACGGGATGTGCTCGACGGCGGCGATCGCGAGCGCCTGCTCGCCGATGATCTGGATCTCGCCCTTCACGCCGTTGGCGTACTCGACGTAGATGCACACCGACGTGAAGCCGCCGGGCATCACCTTCGAGGCGCCGGTGTCGATCTCCTTGCCGGTCACCGCCGCCGACTGCGCGGCCAGCGCCTTGACCTGCGCGGCGGTGAGGTAGGGCTTGGCGTCGGCGCCGTGGAGGTTGTTGATCATCGTGATCTTGAGCTCGCCCGACGCGATCGCGTCGCTGAGCTTCTGGACCACCTGCGCCATGGTCTCGGGGGTGGCGTTGCCGACCACCAGCCGGGTGCCGATCGCGTCCCACAGGTTCGAGATCACGCTGTCGACGTCGGTGACCTTGGCACCGAAGTTGTCGATCGCGCGCTGCAGGCGGTTGGCGGCCGAGACGGCGTCCTTGGCCCGACCCTGGACCTCGCCGACGTCGCCGAACATCCCCTCCAGGAGCGCCTTGGCGTCGCCGAGCGTGGCCGAGTACTTGTCGTAGGCCTGCTGGGCGAGCGCGACCAGCTTGGGATCGGGGCCCTCGACCGGCGTGACGTTGGTCGGCGCCGCCTGGGTGCTGGGGATCGGGTTGCCGGTGTTCTGCGCCACCAGGCCGGCCGGCGAGTGCTGGTCGTGGAACTCGCCGTAGAGCTGGGCGTAGTTCTCCGGCTTGCCGGGGATGAGCTGACCGTTCTCGTCGACCGACGTCGACGGGATGGCGCCGCCGAACACGCTGGCCAGCGCGGAGGTGCCCGCCGCCTTGGCGTGGGCGTGGACCGCGTCGGGCGAGGCGTCGGGGTTGGCGGCCTTGAACTCCTTGGCCGCCTTGTCGTAGGCGCCGAAGTACTCGGCGGCGCCGAACTGCTGCTTGGCGCCCGCGATGCTGCCGGTCTGCTGGTAGTGCTCGAACAGCGCCGCCTGCGCCTCGGCCTCGTTCTTGAGCGTCGCCGCGATGTATCCATCGCGGTCGGCGTTGATGTCGACGTCCTTGTCGAACGTCTTGGCGTGGTGCGCCTCGTGAGCCAGGATGCCGGCCAGCTCGTTGGCGTCGCTGGCCATCGACGGATCGATGTTGATGCGGTTGCCCTGCCGGAAGGAGCCCTTGCCGGCTTCCATGGTCAGCTCGACGCCCAGATCCTGCAGCGCCTTGAGGGCGTCCTTGCCGACCGGCGACTTCATCGCCGCCTGCAGCATGGAGATCAGCTTCTTGGCGTTGCTGGCGCTGATCTGGTTGGGCGCCAGCGGCCCCGGCGTCCCGTCGGCGACCACCTCGAGGTTCTGACCACCGGGCAACGCCTTGACCGCGGCGTCGAGCGCCGCCGGATCGGCGCCGGCCTGCGCCTGCTGCGCGGCGTCGAGCTTGGCGTTGGTCGCCGCATCGGCGTCGACCGCCGTGGTCGAAGCTGGATCGCTACCCAGCTTGCCGTCGCTGGGCGTGACCGTGGCCTTGGTCGGATCGGTGTCGGCCAGCGTGTCGGCGTCGATCGGCTGGGTCTTGTTCTGGTCGAGTGGGATGACCTGGGTGGTCGTATCGCTGGTGCTGGTGCCGTTCGGCCCCACGATCGTCGTGTCGGCGGTGGCGGTCACGGTGACCGCGGTCTCGCCCTTCGAGACGTCGGCGCTGGTGACCGCGGTGACGCTCGAGTCGCTGGTCGTGGCGGTGGTGGTGACCGTCGCCTTGGCGTGCTTGCTGTCGGTCGAGTGGGTGTCGGTGTTGGTGATCGGGCCCGACTTGAACCCTTCGCCCGAGCTGAAGCCGTCGCGGAAGCCGCGCGCCGCCGCCGAACCCATCGACTTGCCGAACGCCATCGCCACGTCGGCACCGCTGCCGTTGTACGTGTTGGGATCGATCGCGGTCGTGAACGCCGCGCCGACCGCCTGGTTGATGGCCGAGTTGGTCGCCTTGCCGACCGGACCCATGGTGCCGAGCTTGTTCATGCCCGGCATGAGGTCGCCGAAGCCGCTCGACACCACCGCCGCCGCCGCGCCGGTGAGCGCCGCCTTGCCGACCCGGCCACCGACGCCGGCCGCGAAGTCGGCGAGGTCGCCCTTGTACAAGTTCTCGTCGAGCAGCGCGTTGAAGAGCTCCTCGGCACCGCTCTCGACCGCCTCCTCCAGCGCTTCCTTGAGGATCTTGGCGGCCAGCCCGGGCGGCGCGATCGACGACAGCTTGCTGATGAGCGCTTCGACCTTGGGCAGCTTCACGAACCCGGCGGCCAGCGCCTCGGCCGCGACCTGGGCCAGCTCCTGCACCAACTCTTCGTTGGACATCGAGCCGCCCTTGATGATCATCTTCGCCGACACCCCGGCCAGGCCGGAGATCAGCGCGACCAGCGCGGGCGCCGCGGTGCCGCCCGAGGCGACCATGATGAGCGCGCCGACCGCGATGGCGACCGCGGTGCCGACCGCGTCGGCGGTGGCATCCTTGGCCTCGCCGAACTGCTTGGTCGAGCCCTCGACGAAGTCGAGCTGGCCCGAGGCCTTGATGTCGCCCATCACCAGGGCGTCGAGCTTCTTCTTGCGGTCCTCACCGGTGAGCCCGGCCAGCGCCGGATCGTTCTCGCGTGCCTTCTTGGCCGCCTCGATGTCGGCGATCAGCTTGGCGTAGTCCTTGTCGAGCTGCTTGCCCGAGTCGGACCAGGTGTCGGTGATGCCGTTGGCGATGTCGGTCGAGTCGATGCCCATCGCCTTGGCCGCCAGGTAGCCGGCCGGGCCCAGCAGCACCGCCATGCCGACGTCGCCCACCCACCCCGAGTCCTTGCGCTCGAACTCGTAGTCCTCCTTGGCGCGCTGCGCGATCTCCTCTGGCGTGGTCGGGTTGCCCTTGAGGGCCTGCGTGAGCTCGTGGCCGGTGCGGCCCGAGGTCTCGCCGCCGACGTCGGTGGCGAGCGCGCCCGCCGGGTACCGCTTGTCGTTGGGGTCGAAGACGACGCCGTCGGCCTCGGCCTTGGCCTTGCGATAGGCGAGGTCGAGCGCCGCGATCTCTTCCTTCGACTTGCCCTTGAGCTTGTCCTTGAGGGCGGCGTCGTCGGTGCCGATGCCCAGGAAGCCCTCGTTCATGGCGTAGTGGAGGGCGAAGCCGTCCTCCATCTTGCCGGCTTCGGCGATCTGCGACGCCTTCTTGGCGTCCATGGCGTCGAGCTCGTCGGCGCACATGGCCTGGAACGGCGAGATGACCTTGCCGTTCTTGTCCTTCTGCTCCGGCCAGTCGCCCTTGTACGTCTCGTCGAACCTGGCGATGATCGCCTCGCGCTCCTCCTTGCTCTTGCCCTCGAGCGCGGCGTAGAGCGCCTTGCGATCGGTGCCCACGCCGTCGGCGGCGGCGGCCATCTTCGCCGCCTCGGCGCCGACCTTGTCGCCCTTGAGGATGGCGTCGGTGACCTCCTTCTCCTTGCCCTTGAGCTCGCCCTTGAGATCGACGTCGAGGTCGCGCTTGGTGCGGAGCTTGTACTCGGCGAGGAGATCGGCGCGCTCCTTCTCGTTGCAGGACTCGAGCGCCTTGTACAGGGCCTCCTCGTCGGTGCCGCCGACGTCGGTGCCGAGCTGCCCACCGAGCACCGGGCCGAGCACCACGGTGCCGACCACGGTGCGCATCTTCTCGCGGTCGACGCCGATGCTGTCGGCCATACCGTCGGAGATGTCGGTGAGGAACCCGCCGTGCATCGCCTTGTCGGCCTCGATGGCCGCGACCTTGCCCTGACTGACCTCGCCCTTCTCGTTGCCGGCCAGCGCCTTGGCCAGGTCCTTGTCCATGCCCGACAGCTCGTCGTCGAGCATCGCGCCCAGGTTGTCGCCGGTCTGCTTCTCGTACTCGGCCTGGACCTTCTTGCGGACCTCGGGATCCTTGATGTCCTTGAGGGTGGCGAGGACCTTGTCCTTGTCGGTGCCGAGCCCGTCCGCCGCGCTGTGCAGCTGCGCCACCGCGGCCTGGACCGGATCGCCCGACATGAGGCCCTTGGCCTCCTTGAGATCGGTGCCCGACAGCTCGTCCTCGAGCGTCTGCTCGAGGGTCTTGGGGGCGTGGCGCTCGTTGTACGCCTTGGTCATCGCCGCGATCTGCTCGGGTGACTTGCCCTTGAGCGCGCCCATCACGCCGGCCTCGTCGGTGCCCCAGCGGTGCATCGCACCCTCGAGCTCGTTGACGGCGAGGTTGGCGGCCTTCTTCTCCTCGTCGGAGAGCGGGCGCTGTGGACCCTCGGCCCCGGGGGCGACCTCCTTGGCGAAGTCCTCCGGCTTGATGCCCTCGGCGGCGCCGATGCCCTCGTCCTCGAGCACCTTCTGCAGCCGTTCGCCGGTCTGCTTCTCGTACTCGGCGATGATCTTCTTCTTCATCTCCGGGTCGGTGATGCCGGCCAGCGTGGCCTTGACCTTGTCCTCGTCGGTACCCCAGCCCTCGGTGGCGCTCTGCAGCGACGCGACCGCCTGCTGCACCGGGTCGGCCGACATCAAGGCCTTGGCTTCCTTGAGGTCGGTGCCCGACATCTCGTCGGCGAGATCGGCGTCCAGCGAGCGGCCCTTGTGGGTGTCGGCGTAGGCCTTCTTGATCGCCGCGATCTCGGCCGGCGACTTGCCGCGGAGGGCGCGCATGATGGCGCCCTCGTCGGTGCCCATGCCGTCCATCGCCTTGAACAGCTCGGCGGCGGCGCCATCGATCTTGGCCTGGTCGTCCTTCTTCTTCTTCTCCTCGGCGGCGGTCGCCTCGTCCGCCTTCTTCTTCTCGGCGTCGGCGGTGGCCTTCTCCTCGTCGGCCTTGGCCTTGGCTTCGTCGGCGACCTTCTTGGCCTCGGCCGCTTCCGCGGCCGCCTTGTCGCTGGCGTACTGCTCGCTGGTCTTGCTCAGCTCGGTGGTCGCCTTGTCGGCACCGGCGACGATCGCGTTGCGGTCGTCCTCGCCCTGCTTCTTGAGCGCGCTGTCGGCGTCGAGGGCGGCCTTCTTCATGCCGGCCTTGGTCTCGGCGTCGATGGCCTCGATCTTGGCCTGGACCTCGGCGACCTTCTTGTTGAGCTCGTCGATCTGCTTCTTGCCGTCGGCCTGCAGCGCCTCGACCCGCTTCTTGGCCTCGAACGCCGCCTTGTCCTGGGCGACCTTGATCTCCTTCTGGACGTCCTCGTTGGTCTTCTTGACCGCCTGCTGGATGTCCTCGATCGCCTTGTTGGTCTCCTTCTCGAGCGCCTCGAGGTCGCCGGCGCTGCCCTTCTCCAGCTTCATCAGCATGTCGTCATGCTTGGTCTGGATGCCCTTGAGACCGTTGGTCTCGAGGTCCTTGATCCGCTTCTCGCTCTCGAGCTGGAGGGTGTGGATCTTGAACTGGGCGTCGTCGTTCTTCTTCTTGTTGTCGGCCTTGGTCTTCTCCTCGAAGGCCTTGACCTCGCCGACCATCTTCTGGCGCTCGGCCTCCATCTTGGCGGTGCCGTCGGTGGCCTTCTTGGCGATGTCGGCGAGTGACGCGGCGAGCTTGGCGTCGAGATCGGCGATCGCCTTCTCGCCCTGCGCCTTGGTCTGGGCGACCAGCTCCGTGGTCAGCGCCTTGCGCTTGTCGGCCTCGGCCTTGGCGGCGGCCTCGATCTGCTTGGCCTCACCGCTGGCGGCGTTGCGCGCCTGCGCGGCCTGCGACTGGCCCTGCTGCGTGATCGAGCTCTTCTTGGCGGCGTCCTCGACGCCGGTGGCCCGCTGGCTGGCCTGCGAGACGCAGGCATTGGCCTTCTGATTGCCCTTGGCCTTGGCGGCGGCGGCGTCCTTGTGGCCCTGCTGGGTGACCTTGTCGGCCTCGGACTTGCCCGACTTCTCGATCTTCGCGACCTCCTTGGTGGTGGTGTCGCGGGTCTTCTTCTGCTCGTCCTTGCAGGTCTTCTCGGCCTGCTTCTTGTCGTCGGCGATCTGCTTGTCGTAGGCCTTCTTCTTGTCGGCGATCTGCTTGTCGAGGTCCTTGTTCTTGGCCGCCAGCTCGGTGGCGAGCTTGGACGCCTGGGCCGCGACCTCGTCGTCGATCTTCTTCTTTTCGAGACCGAGCAGCCGGACCAGCTCCGTCTTCTGCGTGCCGAGATCGGTCTTGAGCTTCTCCTGCTCGGTCTTGAAGTTGGCCTTGAGGCGGGTCTTGAGCTCGTCGATGCTCTTGGCCTTCTCGACCTTCTTCTCGACCTCCTTGCCCTTGGTCTTGTCGACGGCCAGCTGGCCCTTGCCCGACACCGTCGTGACCTTCTTGCCACCCTTGGTGGCGGCGCCGGCGGCACCCTTGGACGCGACCTTGCCGACGGCGCCGGTCTTGGCCTCGACGTTGGCGTTGATCGCTTGCTTCTTGACGGTGGCGTCGGCGGTGACGGCCTGGAGGACCTGCTTGGACTGCTGGGGGTTCGCCGTGACCTGCGCGACCTTGCCGTCGAGTCCTTGGTCCCTGACTTCGAGCGTGGTGGCCCGGCCCGCTTCGTCGGGCGCCACGACATCGAACGCACCGGGGTCATAGAGCTGTTCGTCGCCGTACGGGTCGAGCAGCTCGTCGTCGCCGAAGCCACCGAACCCTCGGAACTTGCCCTTGAGGGCCGGATCGGTCGCGCCGATCACAGCGTCGCCGGCCAGCGCCGGCTTCCCGATCACCGCGTCGCCGGCCAGCGCCGGCTTCCCGATCACCGCGTCGCCGGCCAGTGCCGGCTTCCCGATCACCGCGTCGCCGGCCAGCGCCGGCTTCCCGATCACCGCGTCGCCGGCCAGCGCCGGCTTCCCGATCACCGCGTCGCCAGCCAGCGCCGGCTTCCCGATCACCGCGTCGCCGGCCAGCGCCGGCTTCCCGATCACCGCGTCGCCGGCCAGCTCCGGCTTCTTGAGGTCCGGGTTGATCGCGTCGAGCGCCAGCTCCGGCTTCTTGAGGTCCGGGTTGATCGCGTCGAGCGCCAGCTCCGGCTTCTTGAGGTCCGGGTTGATCGCGTCGAGCGCCAGCTCCGGCTTCTTGAGGTCCGGGTTGATC